>DAHVQB010000006.1 GCA_027317945.1 Microcaldota archaeon | reverse complement strand
TATCCCGTTGGTACCGTACGACGGATTCGTGCATGAGAATCCGGACTGCGGCACGCATCCGCTTGGCGTGCCGCTCCCACCGCTGAACAGACCGAGTGCAAACAATAAAGAGACTATGATCGCAATGACCAATATGGCCCATCCATACGTCATCAGGTACTCCATCGCCGACTGGGCCCTCCGCTCATGCCGCCTCTTCATCGTGATGCTCGGCATCGTATCATCACTATTGAGAGTGGGAGCATTTTTATAGCTTCGCGCGAATCCGTAAGAGTTCATAATTGTTACCGTCGTCAGGCCTAAAATTTTTTTTGGCATGCAAGTCCTGTTCAATATCCTTACCGAGAGGCAATTCGAGTACGGCCGTGCGGCATTTGCAGCGGCATGCTATCCTGTCGTCTCGTAATAATATTGCACTGTTACGCAACGTGGTTTCGCTTCAAGGACGCGGCCCTGCCAACAAAAAGGCGGCGTCTATCCCGTTGTAACGCTCTTGCCTGTTGCTAGTTGCTTTATCGCGTCTATTTTCTTTGCGCCGAAGGCGAAGTCTATGTTCTTGTATGATCCTCCGTTGTCCTTCGCTATGTACCGCATTGTTGTGGAAGGATTAGAGTGCCTGTCGAACCTGGAAGCTAAAACTACGTTTCCGTTGGTGGATTTGGCGAAGCGCGTCATAGCGCAAAGCGTAAGGCGCAGGCTGCGAGTCGTAAGTCAGTGTAGCGTGCGTTCTTTGCGGCCTGAACTTTCATCTGAAACACCATAAGTAGCATCGAGGTTTCATGCTCTTATCGCCTCTCTGAACACCTTTCTTACGTAATTCTGGTCTACGCGTGCCACTTTATTATGGTTGTTGTCATTGTTCTTGTAGAATACACGGCCGTTCGCAGCCTTTATCGCGTCTGCGTTATTAGCTATGTATTATACCGTTTCTTTGAACAAGTCCAACGGGATGAGCAACGAGTCCATCTTCCCAGAATTCTCGCTCTTTATGGCGAGCTCGCGCTTGTCGAAGTCGATGTTGCCTACCTGCAACTTGCAGACTTCGCCTATGCGCAAGCCGAGGTAAGCATGGTACCTGAAACGAAGGCCGAACTTTTCGTTCTTTACGCTTCTTAGGAAGTGCTGAAGCTCAAGTTCGGTGAAGCCTTTGCTCATCAAGCCGTACTTTACTGCGCCTGACCTCCCGTAACGCCTTTTGTAGATGTGGTGCAGCCGCGATTTAAGCTCTTCGAGCCGGTGGCGCGTGAGCAGTGCGGCGTTTTCTTCAACGAGGTTCAGAAATGAGCTATAGTCGAACCCGATTTTCTAGTCTGCTTATATCTGAACCCTAGCTTGCTCTCGCAAATAGAATTTGCGATCGCCGGGATTTGAACCCGGGTTGCAGACTTGGCAAGCCTGCGTCCTACCAGGCTAGACTACGATCGCCTACCACTCATAAATTTCGGCAGCAACATTAATAAAAGTTAATATGCAGTGCAGCTAGTTCTGTCTTAAGCGCAAACAAACAAAATTCAAGCGAATTGCGCAATCCTCATTGCAAACGAATATTAACTTTGCCACCAAATTAAGTCCTCGGGCAAGATAACGGTTTCTCCTTGCCTTAATGTTTAAACTTTAGTGGGCGCGTGAATGAATCTTTTCGAATTCCAGGGGAAGGAGCTTTTCAGGAAATTCGGCATACCTGTGCCTGATGGTTTTGTAATATCGAACGATGGGGAGCTTGACGGCAGGCAGATGCAGTGGCCCGTGGCCATAAAATCCCAAGTCCTAGTTGGCGGAAGGGGCAAGGCAGGCGGAATAAAATTTGCCGACAATCTTGATTCGGCCAAGGCAATAGCGAAGGAGCTTTTCGCTGCGCGCCTCAAAGGCCTCAAGGTCAATAACCTGCTGGTAGAGGGCAAGCTCAGCATAGAAAAGGAGCTTTACGTTTCAATAGCGATAGACACGTCCAGGAAGCAGCCCATCATAATGGTGAGCCAGAAGGGCGGCGTCGATATAGAAAGCGTAAGCGATTCCGACATATTCATGCAGCAGATCGACCCATTCGTGGGATTCAGCCCATACATGGCGACTGCAGCTTCAAAGGCGCTAGGTTTGAATGCCGATCTATCCAAGCAATTCTCCAAGATGCTGTCCGGGCTTTACAGGCTCTTCAAGCAGTATGATGCAGAGCTGGTCGAGATAAACCCGCTTGTGATAACAAACGACGGCAAATTAGTGGCCGCAGATTCAAAGGTCAGCATGGACCAGGATTCCCTATTCAGGCATCCAGACATCAAGGGCTCATACGATGACTTGACCGAGCTGGAGAACGAGGCCAGGCTCAAGGGCTATTCATTCGTGGAGCTTGACGGCACGATAGGAGTCGTGGCAAACGGGGCAGGCCTCACAATGGCCACGCTCGACACACTGCTTCTCCACGGCCTGAAGCCGAGGAACTTCCTCGACCTGGGCGGAACGGACAACAGCGACATAGTGAAGGACGCATTCCCTCTTATACTAAAGGCGAATCCAAAATCCATATTCGTCAACATATTCGGCGGCGTGACAAAGTGCGACACCGTAGCGCAGGGAATAGTGGCTGCCAAGAACGAGTTCAAGATAAGCATACCGCTTGTCGTGAGGCTGTCAGGTGTCCACGAGGAGGAGGGCCGCAAGATACTTGAGCAGAATGGCATACATGCGTTCCCGAACATGACCGACGGCGTCAAGAAGGTGGCGGAACTGTCCAAGTAGGTGTTCAAATGGTATTCATAGATAAAAATAGCAAGATAATAGTGCAGGGCATAACAGGGCATCAGGGTTCCTTCCATAGCGCGGAGATGGTCAGGTTCGGAGCTAACGTGGTAGCGGGCATAACCCCCGGCAAGGGCGGCACCGCAGTGAACGGGATTCCGGTTTTCGATACTGTTGCAGAGTGCATGCACCTCAAGCCTGACGCCAGCATGATAAGCGTGCCCGCGCCATTCGTGAAGGACGCATTCTTCGAGGCCATGGCAGGCGGCATAAAGCTCATATACATACTAACAGAGCACGTACCAAAGCACGACGAGATGGAGATGTACGCTAACGCGAAGAGGAACGGCATCACCCTGATAGGGCCCAACGGCCCCGGCCTAACCGTGCCATTCGAGTCAAAGATGGGCATAATGCCCAATCACATATTCAAGAAGGGCGATGTCGCAGTAGTGTCCAGGAGCGGCACCCTTACCTACGAGATAGTAAAGGCGCTTACCGATGCCGGAATGGGACAGAGCACCGTGCTTGGTCTGGGCGGTGACGCGGTTGTAGGGTTGAGTTTCCTTGACATGCTTAAGGCTCTGAAGGACGACAAGGATACGAATTCTGTGGTGCTTGTCGGAGAGATAGGCGGCACTGCAGAAGAGGACGCCGCCGAATACATAAAGCAGGGCTTCAAGAAAAAGGTCGTTGCCTACATAGCCGGCCGGAGCGCGCCTCCAGGAAAAAGGATGGGACACGCCGGGGCCATAATAAGCAGGGGCAAGGGCACTGCCGATTCCAAGATAAAGGCGCTTAATGCCGCAGGCGTGAAAGTGGCGCAGTATCCGCAGGACATACCTGCATTGCTAAAGGAGGGCAATTGACCCTCTTGCTTGCTGCGCCGTGTCATCTTCGTGCAGAGCCAAAGCGGAACTGGCCCACCAAACATATCTTGACATAGCACTGGCTGTCAAAGATGTTTTGACCGGGCCCACGGCGCGGCAAACGCACCATGCTGCCCAAGAAAAATGATTGCCGCAAGCAGGATTTGAACCTGCGACCGCCCCGTCTTCAGCGGGGCGCTCTCCCACTGAGCTATTGCAGCGCCAACAATGTCTTATGGTTTAAAATTTAAATAACAATCGCTTAATCCGCTCACTTCCTTACTAACATTATAAATTGTTTGAATCATAATCCTTTGTTATGGCCCCATTATGGGATGAGCTGGGCGACTGCACAAAGCTAGTGCATACAGAACTGGTAGAGCCTAGGAGCTACCAGATAAACATAGCTTCTAGCATAGGCGCAGGCAAGAATACCCTGGTTGTACTGCCTACGGGCCTTGGCAAGACGCTAATAGCGATACTCTCCATAGCAAGGGCGCTGAGCGAGGGAAAGCGCGCAATGCTCATGGCCCCTACAAAGCCCCTAAGCGAGCAGCACTACAATTCATTGGTGAGGATGCTCAACATCGAGCCCACTTCGATAGCGCTGCTGACCGGAGCGTCCGCACGCGCAGCAAGGAAGGAGCAGAACGCCAGTGCCAGGGTCATTGCGGCTACGCCGCAGACGATAGCGAACGACCTCAAGTCCGGTGCGCTCTCGCTTGACGAATTCGGCATAATAATATTCGATGAATGCCACAAGGCGGTGGGCAAGTACGCCTACACGTACATAGCGGACGAAGCGAAGCTGAAGGGCGTGCAGCTACTCGGCCTGACCGCGTCTCCGGGCAGCAACAAGAAGAAGATAGACGCGCTGGTAGGGGCGTTGGGCGTCGAGAACATAGAGCTGAGGGTCTCAATCGACCCGGATGTGGAACCGTACGTCATGGACAAAGAGATGAGCGTGTTGTATGTCAAGAAGAGCCAGCTCATCGATTCGGTACTTGGCATGCTTAAGCCGATAATAGACCTGCATCTTGGCAACCTTTACAGGACCGGGCTGAGCCCTTTCAGCAAATTCGAGAACATGCCGAAGGGCAGGCTCATCGACATAGGCAGGAACATAGACAAGATACAGGCCAGCAATTACAAGTTCAATGCTCTGTTCAACTACGTTTACGTTCTCGACCTGGTCCACGCGTATGACTTAATAAGTACGGAGGGCCTCACCCCGTTCGTCAAGTACTTCGAGTCGCTGCAGGGCAAGGAGCTGAAGAGCAGGGTTGTCAAGAGCATACTGAACAACAAGGAGGTCAACAGCGCTCTCTCGATGGTTCAGGCGGCAGTTGCGAACGGCCAGGAGCACCAGAAGGTGTTCGCCCTCATAGAGCTGCTCAAGGGGCAGCTCAGCGACAAGAGCGTCATAGTGTTCGCGCAATACCGTTCCACCGCAAAGATGATATCAGAAATGCTGCTAAAGAACATGCTTAATTCCATGATATTCGTCGGCAAGAAGGAAGGCATTACCCAATCCCAGCAGCAGCAGGCGATAGAGGATTTCAGGCAGGGCAAGTTCAGGATACTGGTCGCCACGTCCATAGGCGAGGAAGGGCTTGACATACCCAGCGTGGATGCCGTCGTATTCTATGAGCCGGTGCCGAGCGAGATAAGGAGCATACAGCGCAAAGGCCGGGCAGGCCGCATGAAGTTCGGCGAAGTCATAACAATGGTGACCAAGGGCACAAAGGACGAGATGTACCTGTTGGTCTCAAGGATGAGGGAGAAGAGGATGCGCGACATACTCATGAGGATAAAGGCCACCATGGCCGCCTCAAGCTACTCCGCCAGGAAGGCCAACGCAGGGCAGCGGCCCTTAACCCTTTAACAAAGTGAGCGGGAAATCCCACACCGTTCACGGGTGGGAGGATGTCACCTCTTTAACCAAAATCCGGTTCTATTCAAACGCTTCGAATCCCTTCCCGAGCATAATCGACGCTATCTTCAGCTCCTGTATCTCATCCGAACCCTCGTATATCCTAGTGACCCTGCTGTCGCAGAATAGTCTGCCTACGGGGGACAGGAGAGAGTATCCGAACCCGCCGAATATCTGCACGGCATGATCCGCAGAGTCGAAAGCAAGCCTGGAGGCTATCTTCTTCGCGAGCGATGCGCGCAAGTCAGTCTCCTCGAGCAGCTGCTTGTTGCTCGGATCCTTCTCGTACTCCGCCTTCTTCATCGCTGCTACGTATGTTGGCCAGCGGGCCATCTCCAGGTTCTGCCTTATCTCGGCGATGTGCTTTTGTATGAGCTGGTGCTTGCCTATCGGCTTGCCGAACTGCACCCTCTCCTTCGCCCTTTCTATCACTGCAGACATGCAGCCCTCTATTATGCCTACGCATCCGGATGCTATGCCTACCCTTCCGTTGAGCAGTGCAGAGTACGCTACCGGAAGCCCTTTGCCCTTCGGCCCGATGATGTCCTCCTCGGAAACCTCAAGATCCTTGAACTCTAGCATTGCCGTATCGGAGGTGAATAGGCCTATCTTCTCCCTCAGCTCCAGCGCCACGCTGAAGCCTGCGCTCTTCGTGTCTACAAGGAACGCCGTTATGCCGCCGTTGGGTTCGGTATTGCCTTTCTCCCTTGCAAACACTATCGCGTG
Organism: Microcaldota archaeon; assembly: GCA_027317945.1. Taxonomy (GTDB): domain Archaea; phylum Micrarchaeota; class Micrarchaeia; order Micrarchaeales; family Micrarchaeaceae; genus JAKATK01. The sequence continues at coordinate 29,096 of DAHVQB010000006.1, read as the reverse complement.
GTCCGCACGCTGCCCGTTGGTAATCAGGTACTTGGACCCGTTGATTACATACTTGCCTCCCTTGCTCTCGAACGTTGTCTTCATCGACGCAGGGTTGCTGCCTACCTCCGGTTCCGTGAGCCCGAATGCCAGTATTGAATCGCCATTGACTGCGGGTTTCAGGTACTTGGATTTCTGCTCGTCGCTTCCCCACCTCTGCAAGGTTAGCTCGGTGAGGAAAAGCTGTACGTTGAGATAACTGGAGAAGCCCAGCCCTATCTGCCCGCACCTCATCTTTGCAAGCGCGGAAACGAGCGGCGCCATGCCCAAGCCGCCATACTCCTTTTTTATCGGTATGCGCTGCAGCCCGTACTTCTTTGCTATCCTTGGCCCTTCCACATTGACCTTGTGGTCAAGGTAGCATTCCATTTCTGATACCGAAAGCTCCTCAACTGCCTTGTCAACGTTGTCCAGCACCTTCAGTTCCTCATCGGAGAAATGGTAGAAGGCCCCAAGGTCATCTATATCATGTCGGAAAAGTTTTTCCATCTAACTACCTCGTTTGATTAAATCCACGTAATTGATTTATCAGGATAATTATAAATTTAGTTTGCATGTAGCCTATGTGCGCAGTGAACGGTTTGCTCATGGCATATCCGGACATGATTCTCACATCGCCATAGTACTTTGCAATATTAATCATTAACTTGCATTTTTATTATTCGTAATTTTTGTTTTTAGGTAAAGAGCCACTTTAATCCAAATGTTATTATATCTCTTATGAAGATTGATATGCTTAGTGAACGAGTATGACTACGATGCAGGATATTGCGAACGCACATAAGAACTTTGGAGTAATTAAGGATAAGGCATATGAATATATAAAGTTTCATCAAGGTACTAGCTTTGTAGAATTAGAAAAGTTCATGACGGCTAATAGATTTGTAGATGAAAGTTATGGTAATGTTACACAGGCACTTCCAAATAATGAAAATGTTATCCTCTGGGCAACAAAAAATGCCCTTGTTTTGGCAGCATACGCTGCCCTAACTGAAGAAAAAAAGATACACGTTACTGGAGCAGGTGAAATGGCCACTTTATGCTATTTGATTGATGGCAAAGCATTAACCCTTCCAATAGCAAAAGATCCCCGAAAGCAATACAAAACACCACATTGGGCACCAATTACCTTCTCTTCAACGGAAGGACCTACACCAGAAGAAGTGCGGGATTATATGAAAAGAAGTATTGACCAATTATAGCTTAGATAAACGAGCTAATGCTTGCTCCTAAAGTTACAAATCTGCTCCTAAAGTAGCCTTATTCTCGTACTTTGGTAGCAAAGCCTCGCCATAGGAAAACATTAAAAATCATTGCAATCGATATATTTACGGCGATTCAGTGACTAGGTATGCAAAGGGTGCTAGAGGCGAGAGGGAACTCTTGAACGAGTTCTACACGAGAAAGTACTCGGTTATGAGGAGTGCGGGAAGCGGCGTTAATGCGATAAGCCCGGACATAATAGCCATGAAGGGCAGGAAGGGCTTCGCTTTCGAGTGCAAGGCATGGGACAATACCAGCCTCTCAATTGAGCCGGACAAGTACGAGGTCTTGGTTGAGTGGGAGAAGAACACAGGCATGGACACCTTCATAGCATGGCGCATGAGCGGCAAGGGCTGGTTTTTCATAAGGCTTGGCGAACTCAGGCTGGCGGAGAAGAACTATACCGTGACGCGGAAGACCGCGCTTGAGATATCAAGGACGCTGGAGGCGATACTGAGCGAGGGTCTGGCGCTGGATGACGGGTCAGCCTCAATCGCTGAAGACTCTATGTCCAATGAAGAGGATTCTGAAGTGGAGGTAGAGATAGCCTAACCATGTTTGTCTGACCGCTGTAGGAAAGGTTCAGCGATGCGGCATGCATTTCATGCACTTTTCTTGCCTTTTGGCTACTTTCGCCGTATATATCCATCCTGTAATATCCTATCCCGACTAGGCGTCAAATCTGCAGATTTTACTGCCTTATGACATCAGAAATTGCCCAATAGGCACATTTAAATATTGCCTGTATTATAATAGTATCGTATAGTCATTGAGGTTTCGGTGGTTAAATAGTGAATTATGTTTCATGCTTTACTATTCTTCGCACGGTTAGCTTTCTAGCCGCGCCTTTGACCGGTAAACGGCCTGAAGCGTAAGCGCTATTCCTGCTACCGAATAGGATCCTCCGTGACTATGCCATTTGGTGTTTCACGAAAAGATGATCAGCATGGCAAAAACATACATAGACATAGTAAAATACATGGTAGAAGCCAGATTCGAGATATCTGGCATGGTAGACAAGCCTGACATAATAGGCGCTGTTTTCGGACAGACAGAAGGGCTGCTGGGCGGCGACCTCGACTTGAGGGAGCTGCAGAAGAACGGCAAGATAGGCAGGATAGAGATAGAAGCCGCCACTTCGGGCAACAGGACGCTTGGCAAGCTATTCCTTCCATCATCGCTCGGCAGGGTCGAGACGTGCATACTGGGCGCGGCCATAGAATCCGTAGACAGGGTAGGCCCGTTCGAGACTACATTCAAGATTAACAAGATAGAGGATACGAGGAACGAGAAGAGGAAGAAGATCATAGACAGGGCCAAGGAGTTGGTCAAGACATTGATAACCACTGAGATGCCTGACAGCAAGGAGATAAGCGACCTAGTCGAAGCGGACGTAAAGTCCAGCGTGGTAACGACTTATGGCGCCGACCAGCTGCCGTCAGGGCCCGAGATAGACAAGAGCGAGGACCTGATACTGGTGGAAGGCAGGGCCGACGTGGTCAACCTGCTCAGGAACGACATAACCAACTGCGTAGCCGTGGGCGGAGCGGCAGGCACGATATCGAAGACGATAATAAACCTCGCAGCTGCCAAGGAGACGACGCTCTTCGTGGACGGCGACAGGGGAGGAGACATAATAGCGAGGGGCATAGTGAATGCAGCTGAAATAGACTTCATAGCTAAAGCGCCAGACGGTAAGGAAGTGGAGGAACTCACAAGGAAGGAGATAATAAAGTCTTTGAGGTCAAGGGTTCCGACGGAGCAGATATTCCACAACCTAAAGAACAAGGGCGACAGGCAGCAGAGGGAGGAGGGCAGCCAGCCAGGCCATCGCCTGCCTGCGTCCGCGCCGCAGCAGAGGCAGGAGCCGATGCAGCAGAGGTCATCTGCCCCATCGCGCACAGGCGTCCCAAGCCCATCCGAGATATCCTCAAGGCTGATGTCTAAGGACAAGACGGAGCCGGATGTGGAGAGGCCACAGGCAGCGGTGGAACAGGTCGTATCCGCCAAACAGCCCAACGCAGCGCCCAATAAGCCAACTGCCGAGCAGCTTGACATACAATCGATAGACGAAAGCCCACCCCAGCAGGATCAGGAGAAGCAGAAGGCTTCGATGGACGAAAACCTCGCTTCGGCTCTCGGAGAGCTACATGACACGCTAAGGGGCAGGATATACGATGCGGAGGGCAATTTTACCGAGGTACCAATAAGGGAGCTCATACAAACGGTGCAGAGCTTCAACAAGGGGATACACGCAATAGTATTCGACGGCATAATAACGCAAAGGCTCATAGAGGTGGCATACAGGAAAAACGTCAAGGCGATATATGGCATAAGGGCAGGCCAGGTATCAAGAACCTACAATGAGATGTTCCTGTACACTTCGGAGAGGGGCGACATATGATTTTACCGGCCTCAGGCGGCCGCAGTGCAGGTTCCGGGCAGTTTCATAAAGCTACCCATGCCTAGGCACGTAGGGCGGTTGCGCAGGGCATGGCAAACATGCCGGCTCAAAGCGCGCTACTTAATGCTATCCGTATTTGCATTGTAATACTAGCTGTCGCAATGCCGATTCAATGCCACGGCAATGGACCTGGAATGGCACTAACGGGCCTGAAGGCATAAGCGTAAAGTATAAATTATTACTCAGTTATATTTTATCTGCAACGGACTGCTTTTGCGGTTGCCGTTGCGTAAAGCGATCTATTCATCGCATGGATCGGTGCGGCAATGGACCACAATAGCGGACTGATAGACGGCGTTCTGCAGAAATACGGCTTGCCAAACTGGATGGGGCCGTACCTGTACAAGTACGTGAGGGGAAGCCCTGCCAAGGCAATAAAGCGCGCCATGAGTTTCATAGAGGTCAAAAGGAAGAAAGGAGAGGTCACCGACAAGTGCATCAGGCTGCCTAACGGTCTAACAATAAAGATGGGCTCCGTCGTGCGCCTGCTCAGCATATTCTATTACTGCGAGAGCAGGATATCCGAGATAAGGGCGCAGTGGGCCGTGGATTGGTTTAACGATGGCCTGCCCGGGTACAAGGAGTATCTGGTCGAAATGGCCGACCTGAACGCGTCCAGGATGAGGGCGATAAAGAACCTTATAGAAGGGCTTAACTACAAGGTAGGGGTCCCTCCAGAGGAACTGGTCGATGTCTTCCGGGTCATAAGCGAAATACGCAATCCATACGAAAGGCTCATAGCGCTTAATGTGATACTGAGGGATGCATACGCCAAGCCGTTCGGCTTCATATTCTACAAGGTATTCTATCCGGTTGCCGCGGAGTTCATGCGCTCCTTTGGCAAGGCGTTCGTGGACATGGGCCGCGAAAACAAATGGGGGATGGAGGAGTCAAGGAGGATAATAAGCGAGGGCCTGGTGAGCAATGACGGCATCATATCGCTGGCTGAGAATATACTTTCGATGACATGCAGATCCATAAACGCCGAGTTGCCCCTCGCAGATGAAGCCGATATACTAACAGAGGCAAAGTTGCTCAGGGACATATCGATAGCGTATCCGCTTTATGACCTGCAGGGAATGGGGGCGAAATTCGACGTAGAGGAAGAGGTAAAGAAAATAATAAAGATTTCAGGCACTAAGCGCGGCTGAATGCGGGCACGCCTAGTTTATTATGCCGTAGCCAGTCAGCCTCCATCGTTGGCCCAGATTCCTCATTATGGCCACTTTGGTGTTCTTGGCAACGCAGGCAGGGTGCCTGAGCTCAAGTTCAAGCCTGTCCTTTTTCGCTTTCTTGACATAGCCTACCGATGTGGCAGTTCCAATGCCTAGTATAAGTGGGTCGTTCTCCTTCATCCCCTGCTCCGGTATATCATTCCTGTTAAGCTTGAAGTAAGTTAGCACAAGGCTTGTCACAGTATCCGGCAGTTTGCCGACGTGGCCCACCACATTGCCCATGAGACCGTCAGCCTTGGTGAAGGCTGGATCCACTTCAGTAGATACGCCGATCAGCCCTCCGGGCACGGCCTGCTCGATCTGGCCGGTGCCTGTGCTCATGCCTGTTATGGTGGTTATTATCGGAGTATAATTCTCCCTCTTCGCGCGTTCCTCCATCTTTATGCCCGGCCTTATCTCTATCTCATCGCCTACCTTGAATGCCCCCTGCACCACTGCTCCCCCTATTATGCCGCCAACTAGCTCAGACGCGTCCATGCTTGGCTTGTTGACATCGAACGACCTGACTACGTACATGAGCGGATTTGCCTGCGCATCCCTCTTCGGTATGCTCATGTTGGCTATCTTCTCGAGCACTGCATCGACGTTTATGTTCTGGTTTGTCATTACCGGTATTATCGGCGCATTCTCTATGCTGCTGCCCCTCAGGAACTCCTTCATCTGGTTGTAGTGCTTGATCGCTCCCTCCTTGCCGACCAGGTCCACCTTGCTCTGTATGACTACCACGTTCTTGAGCCCCAGTATGTTTATTATCATGAGGTGCTCCTTGGTCTGCTGCATGGGGCACGGTTCGTTGGCCGCTATCACGAAAAGTATGCCGTCTATCACGCTGGATCCCGCTATGGCAGTTGCCATAAGGGTCTCGTGGCCGGGTGCATCAAGCATGGATATCCTGATGAACGGCCGCGGCTCGCCATCGCATCCCTTGCATTTGTCTCCCGTAGTGTAAGCGGACGCCCCTGAGCAGTTTTCGCATTTCTTTATCACTGCATCGGCGTAACCAAGCTTTATGGTCATGTTCCTCTTCAGACTCTCGCTGTGTCTGTCAGTCCACGTGCCGGTTATCGCTCTTGTGAGCGATGTCTTGCCATGGTCTATGTGGCCCAAAGTACCTATGTTGATTACGCTTTGCTCAAAACTCAAAATCACACCTTAAGCTTACTTTTTACCCTCGCCAGAATCCGCCTTTGCTCCCTCCTTGGCCTTAGGCGGCAGGATCTCGTCTATGGGCTTGCTTCCATACTCCACTATGACGGTGTTTACCTGCATCGTGTCCGCAGCCACTGTATTCCCCCTGACCGTGGTCCTTTCGTACTGCCCCTTATTGGCTCCTGACTTCGCGCGTAGTGCAAACATGCTTGTCTTTATCGACCCGCTTATTGAGGGCACGAGAGGGAACCCGCTCTTGTCGCTGCCGCCTGTTATCTTTAGCTTGTAACCGGGCAGATCGAAGACAGAACCTTCCACCGTCTCCCCGACCTTCATTCCTATGAGCACCGCTGCCTTGTTGGTATCCAGCTCGCTGTTGCCGGTCCTTCCTGTCTTCGTATCAGAATATACTAGTTTCAACAAATCACTCCATTAATCATCTATACATGTTTTCGGGTTCATCCTTGAACCTCGCTATGCGGTCCTGCAGCTCCTTCGGTATTGCGGGCTTGATCTCCTGCATGGCCCGCGCGAAGTCCTCCTTCGATACAACCGTCCTGTTGGTCCTTATCGCCTGCATTCCGGCTTCCCTGCATACATTTTCTATCTCTGCTCCAGTGTAATTTTCGGTAATCTTCGCCAGCTCCTCCAGGTCGACGTCCTTAGAAAGCGGCATGCGCTTGGTGTGGACTTTGAAAATGGCAAGCCTCGCCGTGTTGTTCGGCATAGGTATCTCTATTATCTTGTCGAACCTGCCTGGCCTAAGCAAAGCAGTATCTATTATGTCAGGCCTGTTCGTAGCGGCAAGCACTATGACGTTCTTCATCTCCTGCAGCCCATCCATCTCTGTCAGCAGTGTGTCGACGACCCTTTCCGTCACCATCGAATCGCCCATGTCATCCCCGTTCCTGGAGTAAGCTATCGAATCTATCTCGTCTATGAATATTATGCACGGGGCCGCCTGCCTAGCCTTCCTAAAGACCTCCCTGACCGCCTTCTCGCTCTCCCCTACATACTTGCTCATCAGTTCAGGCCCCTTTATGGATATGAAATTGGATTCGCGCTCAGTCGCCACCGCCTTTGCAAGCAGCGTCTTTCCAGTGCCAGGCGCCCCAACTAGAAGGATTCCGCGGACAGGCCTTATTCCCATCCTCTCGAAAGCCTCCGGGTTCTTTATCGGCAGCTCTACCGCCTCCTTCAGCTGCGCCTTCACCTCCTCGAGGTCTCCCACGTCATCCCAATGGACGTTCGGCCTCTCGACGAAAACTTCCCTGAGTGCGCTTGGCTGTATCATGGTGAAAGCGTCCCTGAAATCGTTTCTTGAAACATTAAGGCTCATCAGCACCTCGTTAGGTACTGATTTCTTGTCGATTATCTTGGGCAGAATGTGCCTCAGTGATACCATGGCTGATTCCCTGGCAAGCGATGTCAGGTCCGCTCCAGTGTAACCGTGCGTCATATCCGCAAGCTCGTCCAAGTTGACGTCCTTCGCAAGCGGCATGTTCCTGGTGTGTATCTGCAGTATCTCCTTTCTTGCATTCCTGTCCGGTACGCCTATCTCTATTTCCCTGTCGAACCTGCCCGGCCTCCTAAGTGCAGGGTCTATCGCATTCGGCCTGTTCGTAGCGCCTATCACGATGACCTGGCCTCTGGAGTTCATTCCGTCCATAAGGGCCAGCAGTTGCGATACCATGCGCCTCTCCACCTCGTTCGTGGCCTCCTCCCTTTTCGGGGCTATGGCGTCTATCTCATCCATGAATATTATTGTGGGGGCCTTGTCCTTCGCCTCGTTGAATATCTGTCTTAGCTTTTCCTCGCTCTCCCCTACGAACTTGCTGACCAGTTCAGGCCCGGATATGTCTATGAAATGGGCGTCGCTTTCGTTAGCCACCGCCTTTGCAAGCAGCGTCTTGCCAGTACCTGGAGATCCGTACAATAGCACGCCCTTTGGCGGCTCTATGCCCAGCCTCTCGAAAAGCTCCGGATATCTTATCGGCAGCTCTACCATCTCCCTTATCTTCCGTATCTCAGTCTTCAGCCCCCCGATATCCTCGTAGTGCACTTCTCCTATGCGCACCATAGATTCAGATACCGGCTCGGTCCTCACATCCACTTGGGTCTCCTTTACGACACGCACGACTCCGTGCGGTGTAACCTGGGCGACTACGAAATTGAAAACGTAACCGAACATGGCGACAGGCACTACGTCACCCTTTACCAATGGCTTGTCCTCAAGCTTATTCTTTGCGTATTCCGAGAAATCCGGCGATATCGGGGTGCGCTGGTTGGGCGGCGGGGCAAGTACGACCTTCTCCGCATTCTTCACCTCTGCCTTTGCAACGAAAACCTTATCCCCTATCCCGACTCCGATGTTCTGCCTTATGTAACCGTCAATCCTTATGAAATCAAGGCCCTCGTCCTGCTGGTGGGCCGGCCAGACAACTGCGGCAGTAGACCTCCTCTTGCCCTTTACCTCTATTATGTCGCCTGCCATTACGTTCAGCAGTTTTCTCGCCTTAGAGTCAATCCTGGCCATGCCCCTGCCATCATCAGTGACAAGCGCGCCTGCAACGGTCAACTCTATGCCCTCAGCCAATCAATCACTATTTGTAACGTCGGTCGGCTAACGAATATGCACCGGCCTTCATACGAGATTAAATTATGTCGATTTACTATTATTATACTTTTGCTTTGCTTTCGCTGTACTAAAAAGCAAATTAACAAGTGCCATCGGTGCTGGCACAATAAAAAGGATAAATGATTAAGAAATGGTGAATGAAACCTGTGCGCCATCATGATTCGTCCATGTCGTCGTCGTCCTCTTCATCCTCGTCCATGTCGTCTTCCTCGTCCATGTCATCATCGTCGTCCTCTTCAGCAGCTGATAGTATGCCTCTTTCGAGTATCTTCATTTTACCACTCTTTCTATGTCAGCAGAATGCATAAACCGCATTCCGACAAAGACATTCCGAACTCCTTTATAAATAATTGCTTATAAATACCTTTCTATAAATTTCTACCTGAAATACGGCACGGCGTTCCAAATGAAAAAATTGACCGAAGACGTATACTTCGGAGGCATAACTACTGCAGAAGATCTAGCCGCCGCAGGCATAAAAACGGTAGTGTACTTGGGCAGCGCGCATATGGATTATGAAGTGGTGGATTGCGGGATAAGCAATGATGGCGCAAACCCTCCTGAAAGGTTCATTGAAATAATAAAGCGGATAGATGAGGCGATAAAGTCTGGCCGTAAGCCCGTTTACCTGTTTTACAGAATGCATAGCAGAAAGCCCCTATCCTTGAGATAGGGGATGAATGCGAAAAGAAACGGGCATATAAGTTTTAGGCAAATATAATACAAGAACAACAATGGGATAAGGTATGAAACTAACGCAGGTAGTAACAATAAATCCGAATAAACGGATAGAAGAAGTACTGGTCAATCTCTCAAAGATTTCCGGGTTCGATGAGGCACTTTTTTTCATAGTGCAGCATAACGGCATGGCCATGCCGAACGGCGAGCTCATAAAGTCCATAAGGGAAAATGTGCTGCCGCTGCTCAAACGCTGATTTCAGAACGATGCGGACTTCCGCCTTGCCCTGTCCCCGTCCTTCTTCTCCTGGGCGTTCTCCTCCATGAAGCGAGTGTTTATGGCTATGCGCTCCATCACCTGCTTGACGCTCATGCTTATGTCATCCCGCATGTTCGACCCCTTGGCGAAGAAGTCCTTCACCTCATCAAGCATCTTGTCGCCATTGCCCAGCCCAAGGTTTTCCACGAAATCGGCCAGCATGTGCGTTCCGCTGCCATACTTCGCCATGAAAGTCTTCCAATTGGCCTTCGTCCACTCCCATATCATGTCCTTGCCGACAGGGTTGCCGCTTATCACGGACGGTATTACGTGCGAGTCCTGGAGCCTTATCGTATCGGATGAGAACATGCCTAACGCGCGCTCTATCAGCTGCGGATCCTTGAACATGCCTAGCGCCTTGAGCAGCCTTATCTTCTCGGCAGGGTCGGTCTCAGTCTCATAGCGCTTCACGAAAGTGTCAAACGTATTCGCATCGCCGTTCCACGCGACTATGGAATATATCGCACCCCTGAGGTTGCTGTCTATCTGGCCCTGTGCGAACGAGTCCCTGAAAATGGCTTCCGCCATGCTTACAACAGGCGCATAACCTGCCTGTCCCAGCGCTGAAATCACCGCGCCCCTTAGCATGGTGTCGATGTCCTTTTCCCCACCCTTGACCGCCCATCCGAGCCTGTCCAGCAGGGGTTCGCCTACCTTTATTATGGACTCATTTATCCGATCCGAAACCGGCTTGCCATAGAACATGGTCGACAGCCAATCCAGGTTGCCTATCACGTTCTCGTTCATCGGATAATCAGCATTTGTGCAATACCTATCCACGAAGTCCAGATAATCATTCACATTTATTTTCCCGGCTCTTGCCAAGGCGAAAAGATCATTCTCTATGCCCCATGCATCAAGGCCCCCAAGCTTTCCTGACTGCAGCAACGCGCCCAGCTCAGAAAGCGTATCCTTGTCGTAAGAGGTTCTGTATATGCCTGCCTGCTTGGTGTTTATCTTTATCCAAGGGCTCTTGGTTTTTATGACGATCCTCTCTTTGTCCATGAGGACTTTGCCTTCGCCTCCTTCAGTTGAGAACGTCACCGGTATGGGCCATACGCTGTTGCTCTTCTCCCCTATCAGCGTGAATTTCTTCTGCCTGAGCTCAAAACCATCACTGACCTTCCTTACCTCGACCAGAGGATACCCTGGCATGTCCAGCCATTTCTTCATTATGCGCGATACGTTCTTGTCCCCGCTCGCATCCTGTATGGCCTTCCAAAGGTCGGCCTTGCTGGCATTCCCGTATGCATGGCTCGCCAGGTACTCGTGCAGCCCCTTCCTGAATGCTGCTTCCCCCACGTAGCTTTCCAGCATGTGCAGTACGCTGCCGCCCTTCTCGTAGCTTATCTCATCGAATATCTCGTCTGCTTCTGCCGGGCTCCCGACAGGCACGTTTATCGGATGCGTCGACTTAAGCTGATCGGCGCCCAATGCCGTGCCCTGCACCTCGCTTGCATACTGCAGCATGACGTTCCATTCTGGGTAAGCGCTATCCAATGCCTTGTAGCTCATGTACGTGGCGAAGCTTTCGTTAAGCCACAGGTCGTCCCACCACTTCATGGTAACTAAGTCGCCGAACCACTGGTGCGCCAGTTCGTGGGCTATAGTGGACGCCACGCTCTCTTTCGTGGACGCGGACGAGCTGTTGTTGCAGAGCAGCGCCCTCTCCCTGAAAGTTATCGCGCCCCAGTTCTCCATCGCGCCGGCGGCGAAGTCCGGCACCGCTATGAAGTCTATCTTTGGCAGAGGATAATCTATCCCGAAATAGCTCTGGTAAAACTCAACTGCCTTCTTCGCGTATTCCAACGGCAGGTCCGCATAGCCCTGCCTTCCGGGCGGCGTAACCAGCCTTATCACAGTGCTCCCGACCTTGTCCTCAACATAATCGAACTTGCCGACCCCCATATACAGCAGGTAGCTTGACATCTTTGGGGAAGTCTCAAAAGTGAAGACCTGCTTGTTGCCTTCTGCGCGCTTCTCCTTCACCGGCATATTGGAAATGGCATCCAGCCCCTTGTCGACCTTAAGCGAGAGGTCATAAGTTGCCTTCAGCGCAGGTTCGTCGAAGCATGGGAAGGCGGCCCTCGCATCTGCAGCCTCGAACTGCGATGTAAGCATGTAACTGGTGCTGGCCCCGTCCTTGACCTCGCTCCTATAGAATCCATACATCCTGTCGTTGTTCTCCCCTACGAAATCCAGCTTTATCCTGGCGTCCCCATGCACCGCCTTGGGAAGCGTAAGTATGACCTGCTGGTTCTTCTTGTCATAGGATACTCCTGCATCCTGCTCAACCCCGTTTACCATTACCTTCGCGTTCGTGACGGACAGCTCCTTTGCGTTCAGCTTTATGACCTTGGCAGATCTCGAGACGTGCGCGTCTATTACTTCAGACCCCTTATAAGTGAACTGCTTCATATCCGGCTCTATGTCTATTACATAATGGCTTGGCACAACGTTGGTTCCAAGCGTGCTGCGATCTGCCATGAAACTACCATGATTTATAGGATGCCAACGCTATTTAATCCTTTTCAACAGAAAGAATATTGTTTATGCTGCGCGTTGGGATTGCCCTAAAAATTTGAGAGAATCGCACGCCCAAAGGTCGGCGCCCCAATAAATTATTGCTTACATCAGGCAGCTTGCTCGCCCTCCAAAATGTGTCTTGGTGTTGGAATGTTGAAATGGTATGGATATCTGGGTCTTGCGCTCCTGATGCTGGCCAATATAAATTTCATACTTGTGATACAGCCACTGGCGGAATGGTACATACCGATAGTATGGTTCGGCTACATAATGTTCATCGACAGCATCGTATACTACATGAAGGGCAGGTCGCTGATGAGCAATCACGCCAAGGAATTCGCATTCATGGCATTGGTGTCGGTGCCATTCTGGCTCATATTCGAGATTTACAACGTCTTTACCAACAATTGGACGTACATCAACTACATCTGGTACGTGCACATAGTGGATTTCACTACGATAATGCCCGCAGTTCTTGAAACATTCACTTTGGTCATGGCGCTTGAGGTCTTCAGCGGCATAAAGTTGGAATTCCCATCGCTTTCCAGGAAACGGAGGGACAGGAGCCCCAAAAGCCATGTGTACCTTGCTGCAATGCCTCTCATGATATTGGGGGTAATAGCCGTGTTCCTGCCCCTATTCGCGCCTTACGTAGGGTTCCCGTTCGTATGGATAGGCCTCTTCCTGCTTCTGGATCCGATAAACTACATTCTTGGAAGGGACAGCATAGTGCTATGGTGCAGCAGGGGCAAGGGCAACCGCATGCTGCAGCTGTTCTTCGCAGGTATAATAATGGGCCTGTTCTGGGAATTCTGGAATTACATGGCCTACCCAAAATGGATATACAACATACCGTTGGGCATGCCTATGCTTAAACTTTTCGAGATGCCGCTTGTGGGCTACTTGGGATACCTGCCTTTCGCCCTCGATGTTTACCTGTTCTACGAATTGAGCCGGGCCCTAATATCGAAATCGAAAAACCCAGTAATATCATTGTAAAGCGCGCCTCATTCCTCCAGCACTCCGCTCATCTCCACCACTGAAGCCAGGTCTACATCCCCATCCCTGAGAACCACGGCTTCTAGATCCTTTACGCTTACCTTATCATACCTCTCCCTGAACTCATCCACACGCTTCATGACGCGATCCAACAGCATGGCCTTCATCTCCCCGCTCAGCAGTTTCCCCCTCTTGTAATCATCGTAGAGCGCAGCAGATTCATCCGGCTTCAGGAAATAGCTCTTAAGGTATATGTAGGCCACATCGATATCCGGATTTCCGCCCAGCCTCCTGTGCTCCTCAATGCTGGCCTGGCCGCCGCTGAATGCCGACATTATGTTCTTCTTTATGCTCTCCTTCCTGTCCAGCAGGAATATGGCGTTTCCCTTCGACTTGGACATCTTCGTCCCGTCAAGCCCGGGCAGATATACCGTATGCAATACCGCGGGCTTCGTGTATCCGTATTTCTCGGCCACGTCCCTGCATATCCTGAGGTGCGTGTCCTCATCCGGCCCTATGGGCACAAGCACATTGCGTGTGCCGCCCAGCTGCGGCAGGACTATGTGCGCGGCTTGGACTGCGGGATAAAAATGCAGCCCTATGTTCTGTTCGCTCTTGTAGCCGTACGTGGCCCTTATCTCAGATACGTTTATGCCGCGCGACAGCTTTATCGCGGTGTTGTAAACTTCAGTGTACAGCTGGTCTATGACCAGCTTGGTTTTTGAAGTGTCAAATCCGTAAGCGATCAGGCTTCTGGCAAGCCTGAGCGAGTTCTTGAGCCCCTCCTCCTGCGTCTTTACCTTGAGCGACACATAGCTTTCATCATCCGATATGGGTATGAATACGTCCATGCCGTATTTCTGCTGGAAGAATAGGTTCGTGTCGAATACGGTTATGTGGCCCATATGTATGGAGCCGCTTGCGTTTAAACCCGAAACTATGGCCGCCTTCTCGCCCTTCTTAATCTTTTCGTAGAACTGCCCGAAGTCCCTGTGCGAATATATCAGGCCGTTCCTAAACGTGTAGAAATCCGGCATGTCAGCCAGGCTGCTTATGTGCGAGGCGCCGAAATTCTTTATCAGGTTTATGTTGTCGTCTATCAATTCATTTGCGGAAAACTTACCTTCAACCAAACCTTTGGCTGCATAATCCTCCATAAAACACCACTGCCAGCACTATACAGAGTCTTTAGATTTATTCATATATTTAAGCTAATTGTATCTTGTATCTGCGATTTTTTCATTGGATCCGGAAATGAATTTCTTTCCACAATTGTCTAATGTTCCACAATTGTGGAACGCCATAAAAACTGTTTTTAATGTAAGATACAAAAAAAGATATTAAGGTGAATCGAATGGCAAAAAAATTCGCATGCAAGAACATGGGTCTCGAATGCAATTTCGAGGCTACGGCAGAAACTGAAGAGGCTCTATTAACACAGGCAAAGGAGCATGCAAAGACTGCACACGGGATGGCAGAGGCTGACGAGGCTATGCTATCAAAGATGAAGGCAGCAATACAGGAAGCGTAATCGCATCCTGCGTTTTTGAAACTGCGGTTGGATATTGCATCCAACCGCTATTTTTTGCATAAAGCAAATCGGAGCTTTCGGCGCTGCGCTTACTAATCAAATCTCGTTGCACAGCTTGCGAGCAAGAATCGCAAGCTAGTCACTGTAAAGTAAAACGGTGGATTTTGTTTGCACTATAAATTGGCATTCAGATACAATTAAAAAAACAACGTGCCCCAAATAATCGGACTAAAATCCATGCATGGCCGGCGGCATGCCTGTCAATTGCAAGTATGTTGTAATGCAAATAGCGGTGTATGACATGAAGTCTCATTATAAGTATGTACTGGAGTTCGTTCTATTTACCATAATCGGCTCCGCACTGTGCATCCTATTGCCGTATGAACCCTCGCTGTTTTACATTCCCGCGGTGCCGATATACTACCAAATTGCAGCTGCCTTGGCAGGGTTGGTGTTCGGTTACTTGGCCATAAGCGCATTGTCAAATGCCATACTGTCGTATGGGAAATTCAGGCCAACCATAGACGAAGTACAGCTTACCAGAGTCGTCAAGATGCTTGGGTATACGATAGTATTCCTTGCGATACTGGCGGTTTTCGGGGTAAACCTGACCGGTTTGCTGGTAAGTGCCGGCTTCCTTGGCATAGTCATAGGCTTGGCATCGCAGGCCACCCTTGGCAACCTCTTCGCCGGCGTATCCATGATGGCTGCGAAGCCGTTTGCCGTGGGCGAAAGGGTTACATTCACCACGTGGCAGTATGGGCTGATGCCCCCGTCATATGCGCACAGGGTAATAACGCCAGGGTATTCCGGGATTATAAAAAATATAGGCCTCATGTATACAAAGCTAGTGCTTGACGATGGCAGGGTTCTAGTTGTGCCGAACGGGGTCATGAACCAGGCCGCCGTCGTAAACTACTCTGCGTCGGACACCATAAACGTAGAGTTCCGGGTGGAACTTCCCATAAGTGTCGACTTCTTTAAGTTCAAGGGGGCGTTGCAGCGCGGAATCGCCAGGAATAAAAAGTTGGGGATAAGCGCGAAAGGGAATGTCAAGGTAAATATAACAGATATCGGAGTTTCCAATTATGGCATCGACGTGCAAATTAATGTGGCAGTGAAAAACGAAGCGCATGTAAAGAGCGAGCTGTCAGAGCTCGTGTTCAAGCTCGCTAGCGGTTCGATAAAGAATAATTAACCAAATGAATGATCGGGATGAAGGCGCAATCAATAAGATCGATGAGGCGTGTGCAGAAGGCACGGAAGGCCCTAGAGCGCATAGCATACGGGTCGCTCATAATAGACATATTGATATCGCTGACAACATTGGTGTCGTTGCAGATAAACAGTTTCAGCAGCGTGAACGAGATAATAGAGCTGCTGAGCTACGCACTTACCGCGATAGTGATGGTATCCCTTGCGCTTTTCCTGGAAATACTGCTCATCACGCATTATCAGAAGCTATCCGAGACATTCCTGCTGCTCAACGGCAGGCTGCGCAAGTCTATCCGGAAAATCTACCCGTATGGAAATAAGGAATAACGCTGACCATTAGCGCAACTCATTCATTCTTCACTGCGCTCGGTCTTCGAGGATTTGTTCTTGGAATGTCATAACCGCTTTGACGGCGTAAATCGAATTTGCAGGGGGTGAGATTTGAACTCACGAACCCGCTATGGGAACGAGCCCTGAACCCGTCACATTTGACCAGTCTTTGCTACCCCTGCGCGTATCTATAATCTTTCATTTTAGCATATAAATCTTACGTAGGATCATCGCCCAGTTTCAGTCCTTCCTCCTTTTATGGCATCCATCCGCTTCAGACGTGTATAACGTTCCATGCATGATAGAACGGATTGCCACGCAACGTGTGGATTGCGGACACCGCATCCGCGGCTTAACACTAAAAGGATGTAGCTACAATATCTGACTTATGTCAAAGGGCAGTATAAGCGTGCCTGTCGCAGCTTCGGTGGGCCTAGGCGCCATAATAGGGGCCGGCATATTCGTACTTAGCGGCACGGCCATAGCTCTCGCGGGCCCTGAAGCGCTGATAGCGTTCCTGATAGTGGGCATAGTGGTCCTGTTGATGGCGCTGCAGTTCGGCGAGCTTGGCTCGATTGTACCAAACGCAAAGGGCGCCAGCTACTCATACGTGTACAAGGCCCTCGGCAGCGAGATGGGATTCGTGACCGGCATACTGCTGTACTTCAGCTATGCGACTTCCATATCCGTCGTCGCGCTTGGTTTCGGCGCCTACCTGTCCAATATACTCGGGCTGCAGGCCTCGATGACCGCCTATTTCGCCCTGCTCCTGATATTCGTGCTTACAATCGTTAACATACTCGGCATATCCAAGGCAGCAAAGACCGATTTCGTGCTGGTGCTGGTGAAGCTGTCCATACTGATTGCATTCATAGCATTCGCGTTCTGGATAGCATTCGTCAAAGGGCCTTTCAGCGCATCTAACTTCTCGATCATGCCATCCACCAGCGGCATAGGCCCCATATTCGCAGCAAGCGTGGTAATACTTTTTGCCTATTCCGGATTCCAGTCAATCAGCACGTTCACTTCTAAAATAAAAGGCGGCGGACTGGGCGCGGCGAAGGCGATATTGGCCGCCGTGTCGATAAGCATGGTGGTATATGTAATTGTGGTATTCTCGCTGATGCTGCTGGCGCCCTCATCCAGCTATAAGATAGCTGCGGATCCGATGTCGTTCGCGCTCAATGCATCACACGCCCCGGGCTACCTGTTTATCATAGTGGACATAGGCGCGCTGATTGCAACGGCTTCCGCAGCGCTGGCCATGATACTCAGCGCATCAAGGATAGCATTTCAGATAAGCGAGGACAAATTGCTTCCCGTGCTATTCAGGTCGTTCAACAAACGCAGGGATGTAGCCACCAACGCCGTGCTCATATCTGCGTTGATAGGCGCTGTGATGCTCTTCACCGGCAACATTTACATAATAGCCGCCATCGCAAACTTCGGGCTGATATTCTCATATATAATGTCATCCTTCTCCCTGATACACTTCAGGAGGCTGCACATGAAGGGCGCTTTCGTTTCCCCGTTCTATCCTTATGTATCGGTGGTAAGCATAGTCGCGCTGATGCTGTTGATGTACGGCATGCCGCAGGAGTCCCTGCTTATAGGCATCGTATCGATACTTGCGCTCATAGTCGCGTATTACGCGCTGCGCGAGATGAAGGAAAAGAAGGTTGTCAGGATAAAGCTGTTCAAGTGAGCGTGATTGGATGCAGATAGGCATAATAGGCGCACCGAACAAGGGAAAGAGCACGCTCTTCTCCGCGCTGACGATGAACGAGGTGCCAATAGCCGACTATCCGTTCACCACGATAAATCCTAACGTCGGCGTGGCGTATGCGGTGGCCCGGTGCGTCGAGAAGGAACTATCCGTGAAGTGCAGGGCCAGGAACTCGCTCTGCATTGACGGTATGCGCATGCTTCCGATAAACATAATGGACGTCGCAGGTCTCGTCGAGGGCGCACACGAGGGCAAGGGCATGGGCAACCAATTCCTCAATGACCTGGCAGGAGCCGATGCTTACCTGCTGGTCGTGGATGCAAGCGGCAAGACCGATTCCGCAGGTCTGCAGTCCGGCCAGGAAAACAACGATCCGGTGCAGGACGTCATCATGGTAAAGAAGGAGCTGGTCTCGTGGCTTTCAGGCATAGTTAGGAACCACATGAATACGATTTCGAGGAATCCCGACGCCGCCGAGGCTTTGCACTCCGTTCTTGCGGGGCTGAAAGTGACAAAGGACCAGATATCAGCGGCGATAGAGAAGAGCTTCCTGACATCCAGCAACATAAACTGGGCCGACAACGACATAGATGTATTCGCGGATAACCTGCTCTCCGTGTCAAAGCCGATACTAATAGTGGCAAACAAGTCCGATTCCAAGGAAGCGCCTCGCCACATATCGGATCTGAAAGCCAAATTCGGCGATGCCAACGTGATAGGCTGTTCGGCCGCGGTAGAGCTTGCGCTGCGCAAAGCCGTCCGGCAGGGCGTGATAGCGTACACTTCCGGGAACAGGTCTTTCGAGATAAAAAAAGAGGACGTAAGCGAAGAGCAGAAGAAAGCCCTGGAGTACATGAGGGCGTTCATAGAAAAGGAGGGCACCAACGTGCAGGCAGTGATAGACCGCGCAGTCTTCGGATTGCTGGATGACATAGTGGCATATCCAGTGGAGGATGAGAACAAGTATTCGGACCATTTCGGAAACGTGCTTCCGGATGCAATACTCATCCATGAGGGCTCCACGGCGTACGATCTTGCAGCGAAGATACACACCGACATCGCGAAAGGGATGCTTTACGCGATAGATGTGAAGAAGAAGATGAGGATCGCAAAGGATTATGTGCTGAAGGACAATGACGTGATAAAGATCGTAACTGCAGCAAAGCAGAAATGATTGTGTCGACGCAAAAGTGCCGAAAGTGCCGACCGAAACTTCCGCTAAAATAAAAAGATTTATAAGCGCCCACGCCAGTAAATACTGGTGACCTTTATGAACCACGGAATTGCGCAGCGACTTCCAGAAGTCGTTACACGCGCCTATATTCTGGATAATGAGAACAAGATTCTGTTGATAAAGCAGCAAGAGGGCGGCATGAAATGGGTCGTTCCCTATGGCTCGGTGCAGTTCGGCGAGAGCGTGCTTGACGCGGCGAAGAGGAAAGCGAAGGAGCATGCAGGAATAAACGTGCATCCAATAGGCACTCTTGCGGTGAAGCAGCTGATACCGTCCAAGAGTGGCGATGGCAAAGCCGACCACTCGATATACTTCGATGTCTTGTGCTTTGGCTCGGGAGGATTCGCCAAGCCGGATCACGTGGAAGAGTGCAAGTGGTTCACACTGGAAGACGCCCTAAAGTCTATAGAGTCCGACGAGATAAAGGATGTAGTGGACTATTACGCCAAGAAAAGCAAGATGGGAGACTCCAACATACTTGCTACAGGAGTAAGCTGACCCCCACTCATCGTATCGAGGTATTCGAATGATAAAGGAAATAGAGGCCGAGGATTGGAATAGGGAAGTCATGGCGCCGGAGGAGAAGCCGGTGATAGTAAAGTTCAGCGGATCGCATTGCGTCTGGTGCAAGAGGCTGGAGCCCATATACGAGAAGCTTTCCATGGAATACAAGGAAGCCAAGCTACTTAACATAGTGATAGACAAGAGCGATTCCAACATGTCCCTCGCGCTGAAGTACGGGATAGACTCTACACCT
Organism: Microcaldota archaeon; assembly: GCA_027317945.1. Lineage (GTDB taxonomy): Archaea > Micrarchaeota > Micrarchaeia > Micrarchaeales > Micrarchaeaceae > JAKATK01. The sequence goes on along the minus strand of DAHVQB010000006.1, from coordinate 8,993 downwards.
ACCCTGAAGATATTTTACAAGGGGTCCAATATAGGCGAGCTTGTGGGCTACGCCGAACTTGAGTTCCTGAAGGCGGAAATCGAGCACATAATAAGGAGGAAAGAAACCATAACGGGCAGGAGCACCAGGTCGCCTTCAATTCAAGCTGCACCAGAAGAAACTGGCGGCGAACAGGGACCCAAACAGGAGGGCAAGAAAGACGATGGCGCCGCTCCGCTCAATATTGGGGATTTTACCGGTTCGGGAACCGGTGCATCAGGCGGCGGGGAAGACCACGACCTTGACATAGAAGACATAGAGGAGCAATAACGATTGTATCATTAGTCGTTGCTGCCGCGTCTGCCCTTCTCCTTCATTGCAGATACCTCCTTCAGCGATTTTAGCAGCTCCGCCTCCTTGTTGAACATTTTGTCAACGAAGTAAGGAGTGAACGGGCTGTACTTGCTGAATGGGAAGTACAGGAACACCTTCTTTCCGGTGCTGTGCGCATGCATCCTTTCGCTGTCAACTCCGCTGGAATAGACGAGCCTTGATAAGTGTATTACCACCATGTCAGCCTGGTCTATCATGTGGTAGTCCCTCCTGACCGTTTGGTTGAATACTATCTCCTTGAGCTTCTTGTCGTATGAGTACCTGTAAGCGCCAAGGTCCACGCTCCTCGGGTCGAACACTATGGCCATCTTCCTGAGCTGCGCCACGAACCTCGAGACGTTGTTGTAGCTGACGTCCCTGTGCTCCATGGAATAGCTTGCGTATATCTTGAGCATTTTCGGGTGGTATATCAGGTTGAAAAGCGTTATGGGATCCTCGGACACGCCGATGGTATAGTTGGTCTTGTCGAGCGTCTTGCTTATAAGGTCCGTGGTGTAAAGCTCCACCTCCGACCATAGCAGCACCTCGTAAAGGTCCACCTTCTTGTTCGACCACTCGCTCTTTTTCTTTAGCGACTCTGCCAGCTCGCCCGGCGGGGATACTATGGTTATGAAGATATCCGGCTTGAGCTCCTTGAAATCGTCTATGTCCATGAGGCTTATCGGCCCGCTCTTCCACCAGAACGACGTATGGCCGTCTATTATGTAGTCAGTACCGGGATTATCCTTTATCATGTCGTTTATTGCGTGCAGCGCATCCTCCTTGAGCACGTCCAGCACCTTCTTGTCCAGGTTTGGCAATGTGGACGGGTCTAGGTCCTTGTTGAGCTCCGATGCAGCCTTTATCATCTCGTCTACCAGATTCACTATTATTAGCTTCTTGCCCTTGCTCTTTGCCATGGCCACTGTCTCCGACTCAAGCTTGGTCCTATTGGAGCCGGCCGTAGCCGAGCTGAATACTATCATTGTAACACCAGTACAATTCAGAATATTCTTATATAACACCTATATAAACAATTCGCCCGGCGTGGATTACCGGCAGTAACCTGCATAAGAACAGTTATATATGCAGAATGGCGCATTCTATTATACGGATGATTGAATGGTGGAATCGCAGAAGGAAAGTCTTGAGCAGACGATGCAGGGCCTGAGTGCCAAGATGGCGTCCATGGCCAAGGTTCTTGGCATAACCGATGTAAGCACCATAGGATATGGACTTGACACGGACAACATTCTAAAGATGGGCATGTTCTTCATAAGGTCGGTGCAGGAAGTAAGGGACAACGGCAACCAACTATCCAGCGGCGACGTGAACGGCGTAAAGAGGATAATAGCGGAAATAGAGAGGTACAACAAGAAGACAGGGTTATTTACCGCGGACAAGGAAGAGGGCTATAAGCTCAGGATAATGTCCGACAAGACCGAATGGTCCCACGCAATGAGGGACAAGATCCTGGAGTCGCTCACCGGCGTGACCGCCGATGACGCGTACTATGACGATACGGAATGAATCCCGTCAAGCGCCATTCCTTTTTGAATGCTCCTCAGCCATGGCGCTTCAGGCAAGCCTCGCAATGGCTATGGATACTAGCAGTATGGCGGCGAACAGGGCGTTGTATATCTTTATCCTCATCGCTATGCTCGCATCGTTTTTCACATCAAGCCCCACGTGCTGCAGCATCAGTGCAACCGCAGCAACCACTGCCCCGACGATTACCACTGCATAGCCGCTCATTACAGCGAAAACCAGTATCAGTGCGGATGCGGAGTAGTGCAGCATGGAAGATATCCTGACCGCCTTTTTCGCGCCGTACTTGACAGGGTAGGTCTTCAGCCCATGCCTTTTGTCGAAATCCATGTGTATGACTGAATACAGTATGTCGAATCCGCTGCCGACCAGTATCATGCTCAGCACCAGTATGTACGGCCCGGCGGTGTACGGGAAAGATCCTGCGACCCCTATGTAGCCAGCCAGCACGTCTATGCTCTCTATCGTGCCAACGCTGAAATGCCTGCTGGCGCTGCGCTTCTTGAGTTTCGGGTCCACCACGAATAGCAGTATGACCAAAGGCGAAAGCAGCAATGCCAGGGTGTTTAGCATGTAAGCGCTGAAAATGAATATTGCAGTGAGTATGATGAAGCTTGCGAGCAGCAGGTTCTTCGGCACCGCGAGGCTGGGGTCGGATTCCAGCTTCTTCTTGTTCTTGACGTCTATCTCCCTGCCCAGGTACTTGTTCATCAGCAGTGCGGCAAGCCTGGCAGCCATGAAGGCGATTGTTATGAACGCGAAGGAAAAGAGGCCGAAGTTGGGCGCAAGCAGCATGCCTATGTAAACGAAGCATATGTTGTATATTATGAGCCATGGATTGAAAAGTGACGCGAGTATCCTGCTTATTTCAGCTTTTGCCATCTCTTCACCGCGTCGTCCATGACGCCCTTCGGCAGCGATATGGTATCTGGCCAGTCCCTGCCGTAGCCTTCGCCCCTGCTCTTCTTCGTGGCATCTATCAGCATCTTGGAGCCGTACGCCACAGTGTTGGCCGTGTGGTCGAGCGTGTCCGTGGGCGTGCCCTTTATTATCTGGACGTCCCTCTCCGGCTCCACCCTTGTCGCCATGGCCCAGAGTACGCGGCCCAGGTCGGTTATGTCGATGTCGTCGTCCATCGCCACTATCATCTTTATGAATGAGAGCTGTCCCAGCCCAAGCACTGAGAACATGGCCTTCTTGGCCTCGCCCGGGAACCGCTTCTTCACCTTTATGAAGCACACGTCAGTGAAAAGCCCCTCCGGCGGAAGGTATATGTCGATTATGCTGTCGTTCACAAGGCTTATCATCGGCTTGAGGTACTGCATCATGAAGAGCCCTATGACCGCGTCCTCATTCCATGGGAAGCCCACCACGCTGGCCGGATAGACTGCATCCTTCTTTGCGTATATCTTGTCTATGTGCAGCACGTTGGCGGGTTCTGGTATGGAGTAATATCCTGTGTGGTCGCCGAACGGCCCTTCCATCCTGCGCTCATCCGGCTCCACGTAGCCGTTTATGATTATCTCGGAATTGGCAGGCACTGGAGGATAGTCGCCATCCTTCACCAAAGTAGTCCTTGAGCCTCTCGCCATGCCTGCGAACGCGAATTCGTTTATGCCCTGAGGCAGAGGGGTCGCAGCTGAAAGTATGTTGAACGGATCTGTGCCTATCGCGACCGAAACTTTGAGTGCCTTGCCGCGCTTCGCCGCCTCATATGCATGCAATGCGCCGCCCTTCTGCGCCTGCCAGTGCATCCCTGTGGTGACATCGTCGAAGACCTGCATCCTGTAAACTCCGGCGTTAAGCGAACCGTCGTCATAGCTGTTCGTGACAACAATCGGCAGCGTTATGAACTTCCCCGCGTCGTTGGGCCATGATTTGAGAACGGGCAGCTCATCAAGCCCGCCCAGCTTCCTGTAACCATTTGCGCTGAAGCTTTCGACCTTCGGCTTGGAATCAATGAACGCCTTGGCTCCCTTCAGCATGGACCCTGCGCCTCCGGCCTGCTGCGGATGCAGTATGCTCATCACAGTGTCGGATATCGAGAAGCTGCCCAGAAGCTCACTGAGCGTGTTCGAGGACCCGAATAGGCTTGTGACTACCGGCATGTCGTAGCCCTGTACGTTTGAGAACATCAACGTCTTGCTGTCATACTTCCGCGCCCTGTTGGCGGTATCAGTAAGCGCCGTTATCTCCAATTCTGTGCCTACCTCATCCTTGACAACGGCCAGCCTGGATTTCGAACGGAGATAATCCAGGTAAGCCCGTAGATCCTTTATCATAAAGCGCGCCTATTCAGCAGGTATGAGCCCAAGCCCTATAAGATCCTTCTTTATGCCGTCCCTCTCATCCTGCGTAAGCTCCAGCACTGGCGGTCTTACGTGGCCTCCAGCCATGCCCATGAGTTCTCCCCAGTACTTCGCCATCTGCACGGGCAGCGAGCCTCCCGTCCTGGCCACTATCCGAGGCCACCATTTCCTGGAGACGCTCTTTACAGGGTAGACCGCCTTGTACGCCTCGCGCGCCTTGTCCATCTGGCCCGATGTGGCAAGGTCTATGAAATTAACGTAATCGTGCTTCGTCTTGGTGTCGAACCTCCAGTCGCTCGTGTTAGCGAACATGGCCTGCTGGTGGAAGTTGTAATACTGCTCATAAAAGAATATCTCCTCGTCTGGCACGCTCACCACCGCGTTCTTGCCTGCCATAAGGTGCGTGTCTATGCCTATCTGCGTGTTGAAGCTGGCCTCCTTTATCGCTATGACGTTCTCGATTTCAGATATCCTCGTCAACCCCTTCACGTTGAGCACGATCCCGAACTGGGGCGAGTTGTAGAACGCTATGCCTATGTTGGTCTTTTCGGCTACTTTGCCCACGAAATTCACCACCTGGTCCTCGGTCTTCGTGACCATGTACGGCGGCCCGAGTATGACGAAATCGTAGCCGTACTGCTCGGCCTTGTTCGCCATCCCAATCACATCCTTTATCGAGGTGTCAGTAACTTGGAACGCTGCCATGGCGCGCTTCCTTATGAGGTCCGGCGCAATCTCCATCAGCCTGAGCCTCTCTTCCTTTGTCAGGCTCCAGAACTCCCCCATGTTCCAGGAAAATCCCATGCCCTTTGTGCCGAGCGAAAGTACGTGCTCTATGTTGCGCTTCAGCCCTTCCTCGTCCAGCCGGTCGTCCTTTGTGAACGGCGTCACCATAGTGGTCCATTGCCCTGTCAAATTCTGGCGCGCCCATTGCTTAGAATCCCTTTTCGAATAGTCCATTGAACCAACCTAATTTGTTAAACAGAAGATTTGCAGTCTTAGGAGGTAGGTGTCCCCTTGCTTACGGTAATCCTGAAATTGGCGCCATCCCTCTGCTCGCTCTCTATCCTGTGGCCTTTCCTCCTTGCCCAGGCGTAGACGTCCATCTTGTTTGGTATGCCGTAGACTATGGTCTCAACATTATCCCCGGACTTCAGCCCTGCCATGGCCTTCTCCAGTTCGGTTATTACGCCCTTGCAGTTCTTCTTCGTGGCATCTATAAGCATTCCGGTCACTTTGCCTGCTACTACTTGGTATTGTTGAATACCTCTATCTTGCCTTCTACCCTCATGTCCAGCTCGTTCTTCACGTTGGCAACTGCCTTGGCGTCAACCCTTCCATTGTACCTGTCCTCGCCCTTGCACACCGCGCCCCTAACCCCGACTATGTCCGGGTTTATCCTGACAAGAGTGTCGAAGTTGCTTATCTTGAGCGCGCCTGACAGTGCGGTGCTCATGCCCAGATCCTTGGCCTCGTCGGTCAGGCTCTTAAGCGTGGGCTCGTCCATGAAGTCGAACAGGTTCCTCCCGTCCTTCGTGAGCGTGTCTATAAGTATGCCGTCGCTCTCGCTCTCCTTGGCAAGCTTCACCACGAGCTTCGGGTCTATCCCATTGTAGAGGTGGCTGTCCGCGAAAGTTGCGGCTATCAGCTTCGTGTCGAAGCCCTTGAGCGCCTTCTTGCACTCCTTGAGCGTCCTCAGCGCCGTATCGTAGGACATGTTCACGAATCCCACCTTGACTGACGTGGCCTTCAGCACGGCCGCGCCGTACACTGCAAGGGCAACTGTGCCGACAGCTTCAGGAACCGATCCCAGGGTCACGCTGACGTGCCTTTCCTTGGGGAATGCCTCCCTGACCTCCTTGATTACAGGGGGATAATTAGCTCCTATGAATATCTCATCCAGGTTCTTGACGTCCACTATGTCTGCATTTCCTTCCACTGCTTCCCTTGCCTCAGCAAGGTTCTGCACGCTTACCATCAGCATCATGAAATCACAATAATATTTTGCATGTAGCCTATTTAATCCTTTTTCTAATAGCCGTAACGATGCAAGGCTATCATGATGCATACTGCATCGTTTAAATATATAGATGGGCTCCGGCCATGTCCGAATGGCCAGCGTTGCTGGCATCGGCTGCCTATTCATATATTCATATAATCAGAATAAGGGGCATAAGCTCAAGGCATCTGGAAAATCGCCCATGCAAGGCGCTCCGCGCTTACCTGTCCAGAAGTCCGCATGCGCTGCATTTCATGTTCTTGCACGCCGCATTGGTGTCATACGTGTAGAAGCACCTGCCAAGCTCCTTTATCTCCCTTATCAGGTTGGCGACTTCGTGCCCTTTGTCCGTGAGCGAGTACTGCGTGTGCGTGGCATTGCCCGAGTTGTTCTCCCTCCTCTCCAGGAGCGAATATTCCTGCAGCTCATCAAGGCTATTGCTCAACATCCTGGGCGTTATTCCGTAGAGTGAGCGCTGTAGCTCGTTGAATGATACGCTGCCTTCCGAGAAATACGCCTCCTCAATTATAGGTATGGTCCACCTCTTGCCCACTACGTGTATAAGGTTCAGGGTAGGGCATCCATCCTTTTTTTGAGTTTTCATAATATCACTGCATTTAGGTTTTTCACTGTTTCGCGATCCTGCCCAATACGGTTGGGATTTCCCCGCTTTATAAGTTGCAAACTATATATTCTGATAGTGCATTAGCCGACAGAGCGGCCGGCTCCAGGCGCCGGCATAGGCAGCCGCAAGGACGCAGCTCGCGCCAACTATACTGCCCTATAGCGCTGCCTATTTAAATTGTTAAATAGAAGTATGAAGCGGTGATGGAATTGGCTTTCGTGGACAACCTGGCTTACCAGCTTTTTGTCATAGGATTCGCAGCATTGCTGATAGCGTACCTGATGTCGTACGTGTATATGCAGTACCGCAAAAGAGCGAAGGATATAACGGGAGGGCTAAAAGCCGCAGCAGTGCCCCTCGCAGTATTGGGCGGTTATATGCTCGTCTCTGGCATAGTGGACCAGTTCCTGTGGCCGCTGGGAATTACGTCACCGTATAACATACTGTTCATGGATCCGTACGTCTCGTTCGGCATAGTGCTGCTCGCTTTTGCAATGGCGATACGCCGCGGCATCCAGCTGCAGTTCGTCGGGCTACTCGCCCTGCTGATAGGCGTCATGGCCATATGGTACGGCTACAACGGTTATGTGCTGCAACTCACGCAGGATCCGTTCGAGCTCTTGATGCTGTTCACACTGTTCGGCGTGGCGGGCATATTCTCTTATCCCGCAACAATAGTGATGGACCGGCTCCCTGGTTACCAGAAGAGCGTCTGGGGAGGTTGGCATGCCCTCCTGGTCATATGCTGGCTCGCGTTCATTTTCGCGGGTCTGGGCGGCATGTACGCCGGTGCGACTGCCGTTGCCGGACACTTGGTATCCCCTCCGTGAGCGTCCGAAGCATACAAAGCATACAATAAGGACTTTGCGCGGGTGCAATTCCTGCGCATTATTTTATTCTTTCATGTAATAGATTCGCATAAAGTTTCATTCCTTGACGCGGCGCATAGCCGCGCTTCATAGTAGCATATATAGAATCTATACCTAAAATAAAATTGATGCAATGGCGAAAGGGCGCGTTATAATCGGCATTACGGGGGCCAGCGGGCTGCAATACGGGGTAAGGGCAGCAGAAGTGCTTTCCGGTCTGGGCTTCGATGTGCACACCGTAGTGTCGGACTGGGCCAAGAAGACAGCAGCCGCGGAAGGATACCCTGCCTTCGCTTCAGGACTAAAGAAATATTCCAAGAAAGTCTACGATGAGGACGCCCTCGGCGCGGATATCTCCAGCTCCAGCTTCGATGTCTACGGCATGATTATAATACCATGCAGCATAAAGACCATGGCGGAGGTGGCGTCCGGAATAGCGTCCAACCTCATAAGCAGGTCTGCGCTTAACATGCTGAGGAGCAGGAAGAGGCTGGTCGTGGTCGTAAGGGAGGCTCCGCTTGGCATGATAGAGCTCGAGAACGCGCTGCGCATAACAAGGGCAGGCGGCATAATATTGCCCGCATCGCCCGCTTTTTATTCGCATCCAAAGAGCGTCGAAGACATGATCGATTTCGTGGTCGGAAAGGCACTGGACGCCATGTCAATAAGCCATAACATGTACCCTCGATGGCCTAGCGCAAAGAAGTAAACATTGGCTGACAAAATCGGGTTTCATCGGAAACAAAAGGCAGTGCATGCAAAAGAAAACGGAAAGATTGAGAAATCCCGGATTAGCGCTAATTATCGTAGGGTCAATTATCGCAATCCTGGGTTTTATGTCATACTCAAACAGGATTTGCAATTGCCCTGCACAAATAGTGGGGCAACCCGTAGTCCCATGCTGCCTTGATGCTTCGATTGTCGATCTAATCTATGGGGGTTCGGTTTTAGTTATCATAGGCATCATAATCATATCCGTCTCATATTACGCTCGTTCTAACAACCACTGAGGGCGGTGTTTTCGAGTTGGGCAGGCTGACGGCAGATTATCATGTGGGCATCAACCCTGACGCCACGTTCTTCAAATCGCAATGCCTGCGCCGCCGACTATTATTCGTGCAAATTTTGGTAAAGCAAACGGCAAGAGGGTTTTAACAAAGTGAGCGGGAAATCCCACACCATTCATGGGTGGGATGAAAGCGAACCGTAGTAAGGCGTATAAATATGGATGGAAATATAGGTTGCATGGAACTGACAAGAGCCTACAAGTTCAGAATCTACCCTGACGCTAC
>DAHVQB010000005.1 GCA_027317945.1 Microcaldota archaeon | reverse complement strand
TTGTAGAACTGTTGTGCAATAATCAGCCTTTCATCTATCTCTCCCTGCCTTGTGGTGTCAGGATAGATTCTGAACTTGTAGGCTCTTGTCAGTTCCATGCAACCTATATTTCCATCCATATTTATACGCCTTACTACGGTTCGCTCTCATCCCACAGCTAAAGCATGTGGGATTTCCCGCTCATAGTGTTAAATTAGGGGAAATCTTGAGGTGAGTCCTTAAATACCTTTAATGCGCTATACAAATAATTCATGCGTTATCAATCTACAAAGGATGGCCTTGGCCTTAACCGTTGCAGGCACGCAGGCATTAGGATGGCTGATATTACAAGGGAGAAAGCTTCGGTTAAAGAAGCTCATAAACCCATACTCGCGGTCGACGTCGACAGCACTCTCGCTGACATATACGCCCCGTTGCTTTCGCTGGTAAAGAAAAAGCGCGCGGATGCGTTGGCGGAAGATGACCTGAACGGGCTGAATATGGATGGGATGTCCGATATGCAGCAAGAGCAGATGAAGCAGTTGCTCGGATTCATATGGGACGACCCGGACAACATACCGCTGGTCGACAGCGACATACCAAAGGTGCTGAAAGAACTTCACAAGGAGTACGAGATACATATAGTAACCGCGACGATGGGCGATGAAGCCACAGTGAGGAAGTGGCTGGCGGACAAAGGCATACCGTATGACAAGTACGTGCACGTTAAGCTTCCCACCGACAAAAAGAACTACAACGCCGACATCTTCATAGACGACGATTATATAGTAGCTGTAGGGGTTTCCGCAAAGGGGAAGAGATGCCTGCTCATAAGGCAGCCATGGAACGAGGCGCTCATAAAGCTGCACAAGCCAAAGAACGTCACGCCGATAAAGGACTGGGACGAGGCTGAGAGGATACTGCTTACGAAGCTGCTGAGGCGCTGAATGCGGGCACGTGCCCCGAAATCGCGATTTTTCTTCTGTATTCTTTTTATACCTTTGCCATCTAATTAATAACGCGTTTTGTCATCATCCGGCAAGTGGGTTAATGGCGGACTTAACAAACAATATACGTTTAGCTGTGGACAGCGGTAAGACAGCCATAGGCATAAACAGCGTGCTGGATTCGATAAAGGAGAACTCTGCAAAGCTTATCATAATTACATCGAAGAGCAAGCCGGAGGAACTGCAGGAGATTGCGCACCTGGCTAAGGTGGCGGACATAGAGGTAATCAAGTTTGATGGCGATTCGATGAGGTTGGGCGCGGTATGCGGCAAGCCGTATTCCGTCGCGGCCATCTCTATAATAGAAGCAGGTAACTCTGAGATACTTAACAAATTGGATAAGTGAATTACAAGGAGATAATATGCCTAACGGTGAATTTGCTGCTAGAAAACTGGTGCGCCAAAGGAAGCACCAGAGGCTTCTGAAGAAATGGCTCAAGAGGAGGAAGTTTAAGCTTAAGCAGAAGTACGACCCTGTCGGCACAGTGCCGAGGGCAAGGGCGTTGGTCCTGCAGAAGTACGCTGTGGAGCAGAAGCAGCCGCACTCGGGCCAGCTCAAGTGCGTAAGGGTGCAACTCATAAAGAACGGGAAGGTTGTAGGTGCATTCTGCCCTGGCGACGGTGCGGTCAACTACATAGACGAGCACGACGAGGTAACGATAGAGGGACTCGGAGGATCGCAGAGGGGGCAGATGGGATGCATACCCGGATTGAAATACAAGGTAGTCGAGGTAAACGGCACCAACATGGTAGAGATAATAAAGGGCAGGAAGGAAAAGCCGAAGAGATGATTTAATGCCTGAAGATAACGCAGCGATAAAGCAGGAGATAAAGGAGGAGCTGGCCGAAGAGCGGAAGCAGGCAGAGCCCGAAGTCAGGAAGGCCGCGTCGAAGAGGCGTTCCAAGTCCGCTTCAGCCGCAGCTGCACAGCAGACCGGCGCGCAATTCATATATGATAAGATACTGCTATTCGACAAATACCCATACGAAGTCGAAGTCGCTGACCTGAGCCTGAAGAACTACATAAACCTTACGCCAAAGGCGTACCCGCAGACCTACAGGCACTTCAGCCAGAAGAAGTTCTCAAAGGCGAACATCAACATAGTCGAAAGGCTCGAGAACTCATTGATGAGGGGCGGCACAGGAGGGAAGGTTTCCGGCAGAGTGATAAGGACGGAAGGCAGGCTGCAGGGCAAGAAACTAAAGACGATGCATATAATGGAACAGGCATTCGACAAGGTAAGCAAGTCTACCGGCAAGAATCCGCTTCAGGTCCTCGTGATGGCGCTTGAGAACAGCGCGCCGATAGAGGATACGACTCGCGTAAGGTACGGAGGCATAGTGTCGAACGTTGCGGTTGATATAAGTGCGAGCAGGAGGCTCGATATAGCGTTAAGAAACATGGCGATGGCCACCGTCATAGGCGCGTTTGCAAACAAGAAGAGCATGGTAGACGCGTTAGCTAATGAACTCATTCTAGCCGCAAACAATGACGTGAACAGCTATGCAATAAAGAGGAAGAACGAAGTAGAGCGCATGGCAAGGAGCGCCAAGTAATCGGTAGGTTTTTATGGCAAGGAAGGAGTTCGTTGTTGAAGAGATATCCAAGATCATGGGCGACCTTGAGGCGATAAGGAACGTGGCTATAATAGCGCACGTACACCACGGAAAGACTACGCTGACCGACTCGCTTCTAGCGAGGGCAGGGCTCATATCAAAGGCAGTCGCAGGCGACGCCTTGTACACCAACTTCGAGACAATAGAGAAGGACAGGAGGATAACGATAAAGTCCGCCGACATATCGCTGGGCTTCACTTACAACGACAAGGATTACATAATTAACCTGATAGACACTCCTGGCCACGTCGACTTCGGAGGCCACGTCACCAGGTCCATGAGGGCGGTTGACGGAGTCGTGCTGGTCGTAGACCCCGTAGAGGGTGTCATGCCGCAGACAGAGACGGTTTTGAGGCAGGCCATGAAGGAGAGGGCCAAGCCCGTGCTATTCATAAACAAGGTGGACAGGCTGCTGACAGAGCTCAGGCTCACGCCGCAGCAGACGTTCGAGAGGCTGCTGGAGCTCATAAACAGCGTGAACAAGCTGATAGACCAGTACGCGCCGGAACAGTTCGTCGGCAAGTGGAGGGTCAGCGTGGACAACGGCAGCGTATGCATAGGATCGGCTTACGAGAAGTGGGCAATATCGAAGCCGCTGGCGGACAAGAACAGGATATCTTTCAAGGACATATTCGAGCTTACGGAAAAGAACGACATACCGAAGCTGCAGGAGATAGCCCCCATAGACGAGTCAGTGCTGCAGATGATAGTTGACCATCTGCCTACGCCAAGGCAGGCGCAGGTATACAGGATACCGCAGATATGGCACGGCGACCTTGAGAGCCCAGCGGGCAAGGCCATGACTTCGGTAGATGCGAAGGATAAGGCAAACATAGTAGTGTTCAATCTCACGTATGATCAGCACAGCGGCGAGGTGGCCGTCGGCAGGATCTTCTCAGGAGTGGTCAGGAAAGGCACGGAATTCTACGTTTCCGGCAAGAACGGCACGCAGAAGGTGCAGCAGGTCGGCGTCTATATGGGACCCGAGAAGGTCCTGGTGGAGTCCATACCGGCAGGCAACATAGCAGCGCTCATAGGGATGAAGGACATATCTATAGGGGACACGCTCAGCGAAGAGCAGATAGAGCCGTTCGAACAGATAAAGCACTATTCTCCTCCGGTAGTCACGAAGGCGGTCGAGCCCAAGGACTCCAGGGATACTACGAAACTCATAACCGCATTAAGCGAACTTGCGAAGCAGGACCCGACGCTCAAGGTCGAGATAAACCAGGACACGGGGGAGCACCTTGTCAGTGGAATGGGAGAGCTGCACCTCGAGATAGTGGAGACTAAGCTCAGGGACGAATTCAAGGTTCCCATAGTCACCAGCGAGCCGATAGTCGTTTACCATGAGACCATAGCCAACGGCGCAGGCCCTATTGAGGGCAAGTCTCCGAACAAGCACTCCAAGTTTTATGTTACTGTTGAACCGCTCAATGACGCGATAGTGAAGGCCATAGACGACGGCACGATAAGGGAAGGGAAGCCGAAGGGCCAGGCCGCCATTGAAACCCTGATAAAATTGGGGCTGGACAGGCCGGTCGCGAAGGGCGTGGTCGACATAGCGGACCATTGCATGCTCGTGGACGCTACGCACGGAGTGCAGTACCTCAACGAGGTGATGGAGCTCTTGATTGACGGATTCGAGGAGGCCGTGAAGGACGGGCCCATGGCAAGGGAGAAGTGCACTGGCGTGCTCGTGAGCATAGTCGACGCAGTGATTCACGAGGACCCTGTCCACAGGGGACCGGCGCAGATAATACCTGCGATAAGGAGGGCAGTATACGCAGCCATGCTTACCGCAGGAGTAGTGCTCGTAGAGCCGAAGCAGACTTTCACGATTTCGATACCGCAGGAGTACATGTCAGGCGTAATAACCATGCTGCAGAGCAAGAGGGGGCAGATGGGGGAGATAACGCAGGACAGGGAGCAGATGAACATAAGCGTGAAGCTGCCGGTCGCAGAGGTCATAAAAGGATTCTCCAACGACCTCAGGAGCGCAACGCAGGGCAGGGCGATATGGTACCAGGAGTTCTCCGGATACGAGCAGCTGCCCAAGGACCTGCAGACGAAGGTCGTGACCGAAATAAGGAAGAGGAAGGGACAGCCTCCAGAGCCACCGAAACCGGAGCAATTCATGGATTGAGCCGAATGCTTAAATAGGTTTCCTTATAAATTATCTGAGTACTGGATGAAGTATAATACCGACGGTGTATATATGACAAAATCTTATGTGAAATTCGAAGTGCCCAATGAGGTAGTAGCAAAGACATACGAGGCCCTGCAGCTTGCTAAGCAGTCAGGAGCCGTGAAGAAGGGTGCGAACGAGGTAACGAAAAGCATAGAGCGCGGGCTCGCCTCTTTCGTTGTCGTTGCAGGGGATGTTGATCCTGAGGAAGTTGTAATGCATATACCCATGCTGTGCGAACAGAAGGGCGTTGCTTATTCTTTCGTGCCAAGCAAACTCGAGCTAGGCAAATCTATAGGCATGACGGTGCCGTGCACCGCCATAGCAGTCGAGAACCAGGGCAATGCTTCCGGAGCGATAAAGGAGGTCATATCTAAGGTAAGCGGCGTGGCCCCGAAACCGCAGGCTGCACCACAGGCGCCGAAGGAGAAAGAGGAGAAGAAGGAAAAGAAGGAGCCTGCAAAGCAGGAAAAGCCGAAGTAATGATGGTGTAACGGATGGCGGATGAGCAGCAGAGGCAATTTTCAGGCTTCCTGGCAGAGATAGTCGAGGTAAACACACAGGTCAAGACTGGAATCTCCGGGGAGATCTATCTAGTGTCGTGCAGGATACTCGAAGGGAAGGACAAGGGCAGGATAATAAGGAGGAACATGCTGGGCCCGGCGAAGATAGGGGATGTCATAAGGCTGCCTGACACGAGCAGGGAAGCAAGGGAGATAAAAGTAAAGTAATGATTCTTATGGCGCGCAAGTGCTCTTATTGTACTGAGACGATACCGTTCGGGACAGGGATGATGTTCGTCTACAAGGCAGGCAGCATAAAGTTCTACTGCTCCAAGAGATGCTACAGGAACGACGTCATAATGCGCAAGACCTTCAACCGCAAGGAGCTGAGGCAGAAGGGCAAGGCCGAAGCAGTTGCGACAGAGACGGCGAGTGCAAAGTAACTGGCCTGCGAATATTCTTTTTTTTTGGCTGCAGCGAACGCAGCACTTTTATAATCTTAATCGCTACGTCAGGCAGCGCCATTGAATTTTGTATGGACCCGTTTACATCGGTTCGAATCAGGTCGGGGCTAATCCGGATTTTCTAGGCATCAGGCATTCCAAACAATTAAATATAACTGGAGCTTAATGATTAAATGGCAGGGTAGAAACGCGATGGATGACGAAAGCACTATTGATGCGAAGAAGGCATGGGCGCGGAGAGAGGAGGTCGCAGACAAGGGATTGGAAAGGCACGATGACGCGGCGGAAAATAGGTCGTATATAAGCGAGAAAGCTAAAAATTTCACCGCTGCACGCGGCCTTACCGGCATGTTTGCCGATGAAGCAGCCAGTCTGATAAAAGAGATGTCCGACTATAGAGAAGAGTACCGCATTCAGATGATAGCGAAATTCAATCTGAATGCCTTTGGGACCTGTGCAAAAAAGGCGGGTGATGGCGCAGTAAAAGCGTACAACGCGCTTCTGGCAGACGAGGCTTTTATGAAAAAATCGAGCGGTCTTATAGGTGAAGCCATGAATCCGGCCAACCTGCCCAAAGACGCCCAAAGAAATTTGAAACAATACGGCATTGGCAGGGAAAAATGGGTGGATGATGAGGTAAACGATTATATGATTCATGGACTTATGGATCGCATGAATGCCAAGGGAATGAGCGAAGACGAGAAGCTGGCGGTCCAAGCAATTTTCTATTCACAGCTGTTCATGAATCTTGAGACGTCTATAAAAAAGGGACTGGACGCAGAGGCAGCCGCGGAAGCTGCAAGGGACGCCAGGGAACAGCGGAGAACCGAAAAGTTCGGCGCCGCGCGCGATTTTGCTGATAAGTATTACGACGAAGCATATGAAGCGTATCGCGATCTTGTGAAGCCAGAAGGCGGCATGCCTTCGGGTGGCAGTCGCCCTAGCGGGGGAATCGATAATATGCGGGAGCGCCTTAGCGTGGTTCAGCGGTTCAATCAGCACGCCTTTGCAGACTGCGCTGCCAAAGCCAGCGAATCTTCAGTGAATGCATACAACGCGCTACTGAAAGACAAGGCTTTCATGGACAGAGCAAATAAACTTGTGGACGAGGCCGTAAATTCCAAGAATATATACGATGTGCCTGATGATATAAAGGCCAAGTTCCATACTCATGGCTACGGACACGATGCAGATGCCGACAACTGGGTACTATGGTCTATTGTCCAGCATAACAGCATGGACGTCGGAAACGGCGAAGAACAGAATGTCCTTTGCTGTATACTGATGTCAAGGTTGCTAACAGATTACGAGAAAGCTCTAAAAAAGGCATTAAGCCCATAAGTATTTAGGCCAAGGACCGCGGGCTTTGGGCCCGCGTACATCGGTTCGAATCAGGTCGGGGCTAAGTGAAATAGGATAGGTTAATGGAAATATACTAACTATCTCTGTGCGCAGCCTTGGGGAGTTGCAAGGGACATGCTATTTATATTTTGGATGTAGTGATTATACTGATGATAAAATGGAATACGCTTTACCAATAATCATGGCTAAAGAAGGGAAATGGTATGTTGCAGCCTGCCCCCTATTAGATATAGCCACGCAGGGCAAAGATGAGAAAGAAGTAAAAAGGAACATAAGGGCGCTTATCAAGGAATATATGAAAGACCCAGATACAAAGAAGCCTAACATAAAATCGCTGATGTCGCTCTCACTTACTACTGTACCAATAACAGTGTGAGTGGTGTCATGGGAAGGCTAAGACCGTTGCCGCAGAAAAAAGTCATAAAAATCTTATTGGACAACGGCTTCGTGCAGGTAAGATCCGAAAGCCACATAACGTTCAAGAAGACGACGCAAGATGGCCGGGTCTTAACAACATGGGTACCACACCATAACGAGGTTACACTGTTCGTTATCCAGCACATAATAAGGCAAAGCGAAAAGCCCAGAAGTGAATTTGAGTGACTCGCCGTGGATCGTCAGCTCCATGTGAAGTTTGAACATGGCAAAAGATGAATGTGCCGGGTGCGGTTTTTAGGGGGTATTAAATAGTTGGATTGATAACTGAATACGGTGCTGGGATGGACGGACGTGGGCATAAAATCGATTTGAGTGGTCCGGTAGACGTAGGAGACGAGGTAGAGATAAAGATCGAAAAGATTACTGCGAAAGGGGAGGGATTTGGTCTAATCGGCAAAACCTACGGCGTTTTTGTTGAACAGAATGAGAACAAAGCGAAGCTTAAGGTGGGGGACGTTGTAAAAGTGCGCATAATAGAATTGGCCCCTAGCTTTGCAACCGGAGGGCAGATTTAAAAAGGTGTGGAGGATGGCTGAGATTACACAAAAAACAAAACCCACCCAATCGGATTTTGAACAGCAAGATATAAACAAAAGGTCACATGACGAGTACCAGAAATTCATGAAAGTCGAAACAGAAAAAATATTCTACCATGTAAATACGCTTTGCAAAAAGATATATAAAGAATTTATCGGGCCGGAAGGTGCAAAGAAAAATCTTAGGTCTCTAAACACCGATTTTGAAGACTTGGACAACGCAGATAATTTTAGAATGTTGGCATATTACGACAATTATTATGATAATTCGATAACGTTCTGCCCAGATGCGTATAAACTGTTCTCTGCAATGAAGAAGTTCGAATCAGAACGGAATAACAAAATGTACGAAAAGGCCAGGCTGAGCCTAGATATAACAATAGGGCACGAACTGGGGCACGCATTGCTCGATAGTATAGAGCATGATATTATAGCAAAAGACCCACAGGGGTTTCCTTTTTATCTGCCTTATAGGAATAAAGACCGATCCATAAACGAAAACGGTCGGAAGGTGCACGAAAGCATAGCCCAAGCCGTTGGGATTTATGTCTCACAAGTACTAAGAGATTTGCCAACAGATAACGCATCTCTTTCTGCATTCATGCTGGAGCGTACAAAAAGCAATATAGGTAGGGCTGCGGAGCTATACGATAATATTATGCACAAGTTAGACACCTACAATAAATTGGAAGCGCTAGAATTAGAGCGTCGTGTCAATTCCGACTGGGAAACCGTTATAGTTTATGAATACCCGCGCGTGGGCGCGGCCAAGGCTTGGCGCACAAGTTCCATTCCCACCGAGTCGTTTATAAAAGATGCATTTGCGCATGCAGCTAATTTTGAGGATATGAACAGATACGCGCTCGATGAAGATGGCCATATGACCACAGCGAACGGAAAATTTGCTAGAGCGGATTTGAAGACCAAGATGGCCATAGCCGCTAGCATCTTCAAAGAAATTTCAGACGCCTGAGCATAACCATTTGATTGCAACATTATCATCTGGCTGAATCCGGTCGGGGCTGCAAGTACGGAAGCGGCTTAACCCTTCACCGCCGCCTCCTCCTCGAATATCTCGTCAAGATCCAGGTGCTCGTTCTCCTTTATCTTCTTTGCTATCCCTGTCTCGGTGTATTCGGGGAACTCGACCCCGCTCACCACTATTATGACCTTGAGAGAATCCTTCTGCATGTCGGACTCTATCCTCGCCCCCCACTTCAGCAGCGCGTCCTTGTTTATCCTGCCTGCCACTTCCTGGAACACCGACTCCGCTTCCCTCAGAGTGAGGCTGTCGCCGCCGACTATGTTGACGAGCGCCTTCCTTGCGGTCGCAAGGTCTGCATCTAGCATAGGGCTCTTTATCGCGTTCTCGAGCGCTATGAGCGACCTGCTTGTGCCGTCGTTCGAGTTGATGCCCTCGCCGGAACCTATCACTGCGTAACCGCCCTCCTTCAGCACGGTGCGCAGGTCGGCGAAGTCTATGTTCACCATGCCCGGCTTGGTCACCATCTCCACTATGCCCTTCGCTGCGCCTGCAAGCACCTCGTCCGAAACCCTGAACGCCATGTTCAGCGGAAGATCCGATGCGACAGCGAGAAGCTTGTCGTTATGAATTATTATTACGGTATCTGCGACTTTTCTTAGCTTGGCCAATCCTTCAAGCGCAGTCTTCATCCTCGCCTTGCCCTCGCTCGTGAACGGCAAAGTGACTATCGCGACAGTGAGCGCGCCGGCCTCCCTCGCCTCGTGCGCTATCACGCTGACCGTGCCCGTGCCTGTCCCTCCACCGAGGCCGCATGTTATGAAAACCAGCTGTGCGTCTGCGAGCATGTGCTTTATCTCCTCCTTGCTTTCAAGCGCGGCTTCCTCGCCGAGCTTCATGTCGCTCCCTGCGCCCATGCCCTTCGTGGCGTGCTTGCCGAGGAGCAGCTTACGCTCCGCCTTCGTCTTTACGAGGTGCGGCGCATCGGTATTCATTGCGACGGTTGTGGCCCCCTGTACTCCTATGCTGGACAGGCGGGTTATCGTGTTGCTGCCGCTGCCTCCCGTTCCTACAACGTATATCTTGGGCTTTGCGCTTTCAATAAATCTTAGGATCTCCTCATCGTCTGGAGTCAACTCTTCGGTCATATGGTCACCTGGTCGCGATTTATATATCATCAACAAGAGATAAAAAGCTAATTGTAGGGATAGCATCGGAGCAAAGCCCGATTGGAATCTAGGATGCGCTGCATTTATGCCATGCGCGATCGCATAGCGCGCAGATTCATGGGGTTATTGGGGGTGTGCTGCCGTAATTCAATGGCGTGGGAACCTGCCCTGCGCCGCCTACGCCGCCTAAGCCGCCCACCTGCGGGGTACCGCCGTTGCCCCCTGATTCTGTATACGTGCCGCCAAGGTAACCTCCGGCACCGTAAGCCAAAAATATTGCGCCGCCGCCCCCACCGCCGCCATTGTCCCAAGTCTGGCTGCATGTGTATCCGCCGCCTGCGCCGGAGCCTGCATACGAATTCGTGACGCTGCCTCCTGCATTGCCCGTTGCACCAGTGTCAGATACAGCGCCAGAGCCGCCGCCCGCAGCATCGTAGTAGTTCTGGAATCCTCCAGGATACCAAGTGTTCTGTATGTTTGAGATAGATAGAGTTGGCGCGCTTGGGGTCTGCCCATTGCCGCCGGTGCCTCCGTTAGTAAGGCCTCCGGGGGAGTTGCCGCCAGGCGCGAGGGTGCTGCCACCAGCAGCGTTTCCTGGGCAATGTCCGCTGCCTCCAGAGCTGCCGCCGGTATAGCCTGTGCCGCCGTTCTGCCCGTTCGCGCTTATTGTACCTGCGATAAGCTTGTTTGCTTGAATATAAATCCCGTATGCGCCTCCACCGCCTGCACCTGAGGACTGACCGCCGCTGCTGACCGCTGCGCCGCCGTTGGACTGTATGCCAGTATCTATCGTGCCTAAATTGTTGAACGTGTTGCCTGATATTATCATGTAGCCGTCAGTGGTCAGCGTGACCCCGCTGTTTATCACAACATTGCCAGTGGTTATCACATTGCCGGTAAGCGTTCCTGTTGCGGTGAATTGCACGTCACCGGTGCACAGGTTGCAATAGTACTGGTTAGTGTATATCGTCGTAGTGCTTGTCGTAGAAGTGGTGGTAGATGTTGTGGTGGATGAAGTTGACGTGGTGGATGTCGACGTTATTGTAGACGTAGATCCGCCCGCGAATGCGTTTCCGGTGGCCTTCACGCTGATTGACCCGATCTTCGCGAAGCTGGTCGGGCTGGTGCAATTTATTGAAGTGCAGTATGCAAGCCATACGTAACCATCGAACGGGGCACCGACCGGGACGTTGCCCGTGGGTATTGCGCCTGCAGAGGTGTTCTTGAATACGAATGAGACGCTCTGGCCCGGGGTCATGAGGCCCAGGGAGACCATGTTGACCGTGTTGGACTCAGAGAAGTTCACTGGCAGCCCCGAGCTGCCGATGCGCTCGCTGACAGAAGTGACGAACGCCCACGATGCGTAATAGTCCTGGCCTGAATTCTGCCCTATGGTGACCGATATGCCGTTGGTAGTGTAAACAGGATTGGAGCAGCTGAAGTTCGGCTGGGCTATGCAGCCTGCAGGCGTGCTTGACGATGACTGGCCGAACAGGCCTAGAGCGAAAAGAAGGCCGGCTGCGACCGCGACTGCGAGTATCGCCCATCCGTAGCTGAGTATGTACTCCACGGACGACTGTGCGTTAGGCCCCCTTGGCGCGGCGTGTGCCATGTTAATCATTACCCTTGAATTAATTAGAATCAATGCTTAAATCCCTTTGTGCTTGCCGCTTTCAATAACGATTGCGGGCAATGCGCAGAAGTATGGTAACACCATTTGCACTGCTGCGGCTAACAGAACATTCAATAAAAAAGAAAAAAAGAGACTCCCGAGATGGACTCAGGAGCTCTTGGACTTCTTCTTGTCAGATGCCAATGGGACGTTGTTGTACTGCTCCCAGAACTCGTTGTAGAGCGGGTTGTCCTCCAACATCCCCCTGTTTATGAGCGTCTGCCTCAACACCGGGTGCGAGTCCACCTTGATGACCTTGCCCTTGTCATCCCTCTCAATATCGAAGTAGCCCCATCCGTTGAGCCCCTTGCCTATCGGCACTCCGAACGTCTGCACGTATGAGCTCTCGGACTTCTGCATGTGGAACATCTTCAGTATGAAGCTGGACCCGACCTGGCGCTCCTCGTAGTCATGCTCGTGGCCCACGACCAATATGTCAGCATGGTTGTCCTGCCTCTCCACGTTGACCGGCTTGTGCGCCGCGAATATGTTGGTCTTGCCTATGGACATCTCCCCGGCCCCAGTTTCGCCACCGTGTATCACCTTTATGTGGCTCTCCCAGTCTTTCGGCACCGAGCCCGGCTTAGCGGCCTCCATGCCCATGAAGAACGGCTTTATCACGGATGACAGCCTCTCGGCCTCGTCATTCTCGTTGTCGCGGCCGGTCTTGTTGTAGTGGTTTCCTGATACCACTATTATAGAGCCGCCCCTGCTTATGACGTCCTGTATGACAGGTATCATCCTCTTTATCAGCCCGTACGCCTGCTCCTCAGTGTTCCTGGAGAGGTTGTTTATGTAAGTATTGTAGAACTTGTTCATCTCCTTGGAGATCACAGCCTCGCTCAGGCCTTTGCCTTCAAGGAACTTCTTGTACGCATCGGCTATCTCCGGCCTCTTGTTCTCCCTGAGCTCACGCTTGAAGTAGCCAAGCGCTCCCTCTATCATATCGCCATCCATGACAAGGAGGTTTATCTTCTTGTTCATTGCGTCCTTGACCGCAGCCTCTAGCAGAGGCACGTCGCAGTCGCTGCCGTAGTGGACGTCGCTGAACACTCCGAGCCTGAAGCTGTCGGTCTCGCCAAGGCCCTTGGCCCCTGTCTTGTACTTTATGAACTGCGCAAGATCCTCCTTGGTTATGCTGGCTATGTCGGTTGAATTCAGCTCTGACGGCCTCTTCGCAGTGGCTATCGCCTCGTTCAGGACTGCCTTGGTGACGTCTATTGAGACATCGCCGTTCAAGCCTGACGATTTGGCCATGGCCTTTTCCACGTTTGGCACGAAGTTAGCCTCCCTCTCGTCGTTCTCTGCACGCTTGCGCAGTAGATACTTGTGGGTCAGCGCCTCCCTCGTGACCTGGCCGTCCTTGTCGTAGGTCAGTACGCTCACTCCGGAATCCATGCTTCCACGGACCTGCGCCTCGGTCTTCTCAGTCTTCCTTCCGGCATTGGCCTCGTTGAATATCTTGTTGACATCCCATAGCGGTCCCTGGTTGAGCACGTACATTACCTTCTTTGAGTTGTGCTCAAGCGGCTTCACGCCGAACGTCGTAGCCGAGTTGTGCGCGGTTATGACTATGTTTGGCTCGAAGTTCAGGTTCTGCAGCATGTTAGATACCATGCGCGCCACGCTACCGCTGCTCTGCTTCGAGAAGTTGGATGACGTGTTGGTAAGCTTGTGGGATATCAGGAGGTTCAGGTTCATGTCCTGCTTTGAAACGGTAATCTTGTTCGCATTCAGCTCCATTACCTTGACGTTGCTCCTCCTGCCGAAAGCGTCTCCCAGGGCGCGCGCATACAGCGCCTCGCCGAGCTGATCTATCTTCTTCGCGGCTTCAGGGTCTACAGGTATGGTAGTGCCTAGGCGTGCGCCCGGAGTCTTCTTGAACTCATCGGACTTAGCCTTTTCGCCGGCGTCTCCCAGGCGCTTTGATATCGCCCTCAGCCTAGTGCTTATCGCCTTGGCCTTAGCCTCAAGCAGCTCGAATTCAGGCTCGGCATCCCTGCCGTCCTTCTGCAGGCTGCTCATCTCCTCACGGGCCTCCTGTAGCTCCTTCCTTGACTCTATCGCCATCTTGCTCAGCGCATTCGTATCTGTGCTTGCAGTGCGCATGGTCTGCAGATCATTGAAAAGCGATATTATGGTCTTAAGCTCCTGCACTTCTGACTTGGTCCTGCCGAGATCCTTCTCGCGCTCCGTGAGCGCGTTAAGCTTGTTCAGGTATTGCTGCGACTTCTTGCCGTAGTTTGCCTTTGCGGTCTTGAGCTCCTTCTCCGCCTTGTTTATCGCCAGCTTCTGGGCCTTCATTATCTCTTCCCTGTCGACTACTTCCTTCAGGTGAAGGTAATATGTCTCCTCAAGCTTCTTTGACGGATAAGCGTACTCGTAGCGCAGGTCCTTCTCTATCGCGCCCACGTTCCTCCAGTCATCCTCTCCGTATGTGTAGAACACCTGCGAATTGGCCGGAAGATTGTCCAGTATCCTCTGGATGTGCGGCTTTATCATCGCGCTCGCGTCCGAGAGGTTTTCTATGCCCCCCTTAAGGGTGGTAAGCTTGTTATCGTTAGAGGCGGTGCTGAACTTCGGTATGAACGGCAGAACGTCGTTTATGACCACTATGTCAGGGCTGTCGCCGCGCTCCTTTCTCTGCCGCAGCTCCTCCGCCAGGCCTATGACCGAGTCCTCGCTGAACTCGTCAGAGCCAGCGCCAAGTTCTCCTATTACCAGTATGCTGACTGCCTTCTTTTTCTGCTCAGAAGAAATCCTTATCTTTGCTTTGTAAGCTTCGTCAGAAGTATCTACCTGAGTAACAATGCCTTCAGGTTGACCCGTTTTCATTTGTTTCACCGTTAGATATTGAACCATAATTAGATATTTAATACCTTCTAACGGAAGAACATGCAAAAAAGTGGAATTTTCGACGTCAAATTTGAACTGCCAAATGTTGCAAACCACATCTGAAGCTGACCAAAAGCCGTCTTCCGCTAGGATGAATATTAAAGGCTGCTGCGGTCAGCATGGAACACCTTGTGGCTCTTGGGCTTGAGCGTTGAAACCAGGTAATCGAATGCCGCATAAGGCTTGCCCTGGTCGCCGCACGTGTATATGTCTATAGTGGCGTAACCGTATTCCACCCACGTATGCAGCGTCATGTGGCTTTCGCTCACCAATGCTATCACTGATATGCCACCCTTGCTCCCCCCGAACGACCATGTCCGCTGCTCTACTAGCTTCATGTCGGCCTTCTTGACGGCCTCCAGCACGGCCCTGGAAAGCAACCCTTTGTTAGTGAGCTTGGCCCTGCTTATGCCGTAAAGATTCCCGAATACGTGCAGCCCGATGATCTTGGGCTTGACTGCCTTGCGTTTAGTGCGATTCATCATACCACCCTGGGATGGCGATTATGCAGGAGATTAATTTGTATTAACTGATTTTTATAGTTTTCTTAGAAATCATGCGGCGCATTCGCAGTTTAGCCTACGCATCTATATAGTAATGTAATAGCGCGAATGGCAGGGAGTCAATGAGCATGAACTTTCAGTAAGTAGTGAATGTTATCTTTGCGCTCTCGAACTTCTTGTTGAAGGCCTCGTCCACGGCCAGGTGTTCAGGCGGTATCACCAGGTGTTCAAAGCCCGTCCATATGGTGAACCAGCTGGCAGGTGTGAATATTATGCCTATTGCGTCACTGAGTATGGTGTCAAGGTTAAGGTTTGATAGCAGAAGTGCGTCCACCATGCCTATTATCACTCCTGCTATAACCAGCATTATCGCCTGCTGCCTGTATTTGATCCTCGCCTTCTTCGAGGCTTTGTAGTGCCTCCTGAAATGCTCCTTCAGGCGCTGCTTTATGAGGTCCTCGCTGGTAGTGCTGTGCAACGCCTTGGGTATGAGCAACCTCAATTCTATGCCCTCGTCCTTGTCTCTGGCGAACCGGCGCGCCGCAACCAGGAAGTCCTCGGACAATGTGCGCTTGTTGTACGGCCTGGGATCGAAGTCGGAGAATATGTCATCATACGTGTCCAGGACCAGGCTCACTTCTACCTTGGAGAGCATCCCTTTCATCTCGCTCTCGCTGACGCCGGCCTGCGGTTTGGTTTCCGCTGGAGGCGTTGTGGCCTGCTTCACAATCGCCTTGTCCTTCTGCACATTTTGCTCGGGTACGGCCTCTCCTTCCATAATCATCATGTTTTAGATTCAAGTTTTAAAACCCTTGGCAACTTCTGCGAGGCATGCCGGCGCAAGTTGCTGCCTGCCTGACAGCTTGCAAAATTTGAAGCTAGGTAAATGGGAAAAAGGAAAACTTTAAATACATTAGAACCATCCAAATTATTTTAAATTATGGGTGTAGAGATGGCAAAAGACAATAGTCATGATTCAAATGCCGTGCAGATGATGGTAGAGGAGCAATCGAACAAGGTGCTTGCGCCCTACCACAGGACTATGGAAGAGATAGAGAAGCTGCCGATCATAGAGACCACCAAGACCGTGTGCCCGGAGTGCAAGCTCATAGTCGATGGTATGATCTACAAGGACGCGGACAACGTAATGATAAGGAAGTACTGCCCGGAGCACCAGTGGACCATAGAGAAGTACTGGGAAGATTACGACATGTACATGAAGATGAGGCGTTACAATTATTTCGGCAGGGGCTTTGACAACCCCAACTATATAACGGAGACGAAGGGCGCGAACTGCCCGTTCGACTGCGGCATGTGCGAAAGGCACAAGTCCCACACGGGCCTTGCCAATGTAGTCGTGACTAACAGGTGCCACCTGAGCTGCTGGTACTGCTTCTTCTACGCCAAGGAGGGAGAGCCCATTTACGAGCCGAGCCTTGACGAGCTAAAGCACATATTCCATAACTTGAGGAGCCAGAAGCCGATACCGGCAAATGCGCTGCAGATAACCGGCGGAGAGCCGACGATGCACCCGCGCATAGTCGAGATAATACAGGCTGCGAAGGAGTCCGGCTTTGACCAGATACAGCTTAACACTACAGGCATAAACATAGGACTCAATCCTGAACTCGCGTACAAGGTCAGGCACGCGGGAACCAGCACGCTTTACATGAGCTTCGACGGAGTAAGCAAGCGCGCCAACCCCAAGAACCACTGGGAGGTGCCGCTCACGCTCGATGCACTGAGGAAGTCAGGGATGAGCGCGGTGCTCGTGCCGACGGTCATAAGGACGATAAACGACCACGAGCTCGGAGCCATGATAAATTTCGCGCTAAACAACACTGACGTCATAAGGGCGGTCAACTTCCAGCCTGTGTCGCTGGTAGGGAGGATGCCCACGCGCCTGAGGGAGAAGCAGCGCATAACGATACCGGGCGCGATAAAGCTCATAGAGGAGCAGACCAACGGCGTTGTGGCAAAGGAGGACTGGTTCTCAGTGCCATATGTCGGCGGGATAAACAAGTTCATAGAGGCGCTGAGCGGCGAGTACAAGTACGATTTGTCGATACACTTCGCATGCGGCGCTGGCACATACATATTCCTTGACAGCGACAACAGGGTGATACCGATAACGAGGTTCGTAGACGTGAACGGACTGGTCGAGCACCTACAGAGGGCAGTCAATGAGATGGATGGCAAGAGCAAGCTGGCGAGGAAGGCGATAGCCGTGAAGACCCTTGCCGGATTCAAGAAGTTCGTTGATGCAG
The DNA here is from genome assembly GCA_027317945.1 of Microcaldota archaeon. Lineage (GTDB taxonomy): Archaea > Micrarchaeota > Micrarchaeia > Micrarchaeales > Micrarchaeaceae > JAKATK01. The sequence goes on along the minus strand of DAHVQB010000005.1, from coordinate 10,126 downwards.
AGAACCAGCCGAAGAGCGTGAACTTCACGAAGATGATGATGTCGGTGCTGCTCAAGCGCGACTTCGCTTCCATGGGCAAGTTCCAGATGAAAACGCTGTTCCTGGGCATGATGCACTTCCAGGACGAGTACACTTACGACATACACAGGGTCGAGAAGTGCGACATACACTACGCGATGCCTGACGGAGAGGTGCTGCCGTTCTGCACATTCAACGTCTTCCCGGAGGTGTACAGGGACAAGGTGCAGAAGCAGTACAGCATACCTGCGAGCGAGTGGCAGGGGACTCATGCTGCGTGGGACTACGGCAAGGACAAGTACATCAGGAACGTGAAAGAGCTTGAGTCGTCCGCAGTCTACAAGAAGACTTATGGAACGCTGGTGGATTACTTCGGCATGCCGGTCAACGGCGGCAAGGGGGTCAAGAATTTCGCGAACGAGACGTTCGCACAGGTGCAGCCTGCGCATGTAAGCGCTGCGGGCGAGCAGCACTCGCACGAGGGAGATGGTGGCTCATGCGGATGTGGCGGTTCATGCTCCTGCGGAAAGGATGGAGAGTCCGCGGGCGATTCTTGCGGATGTGGCGGCCAATAAATATATTGGCGTTGAAAAGTTAATTGGGTGCTGTTGAATGGATCATGGCAATTTTACGGCTTCAGTCGGACAGGAACAGGAGAAACAGGCGGATGCCGATTTTGACCAGTACGTCGAGGAGGATGGAAAGAAGTACAGGCTGCCATACAGGATAATAAGGAAGGCCGTGTTCTCCAACGTGAGCAGAAAGGAGCTGATTGACATACCGCATGCTGCGAGGCTGCAGTACAGGCTGATGCTGCTTGATCCGATACTCAAGGCGCGCGTAGACTTCGCCCGTGGCAGGATAATAGTGCTTTACAATCCCAAGACCGCCAAGAACAACAAGGAGAAGATGAATCTTGACGATCTTCTTGAGGTGCTTTCCGCCCAGGGCATACACCCAGAAAAGAGCAGCATAGAGGACACTGACTACGATTACTACCATGATTTCTATTCTTACGCGTACCAGCCTTCGCGCATAAGGGAGCACCCGCCATACGCTTACACCGATGAGGAATGGAAGGGGATGAAGCAGGAGTGGGAGGCAAACATGAAGGAAGGGGAGAGGAAGAAGCTTGAGAAGTTCCACGCTTACCAGAATCAGTACCTTATAGAGCACCCCGACATGGCAGGAAAGATAGTGGAGGGTTGGAAGCCGCCGCAGGGGCCGCAGAACAAGTCGCTCATCAAAAAGCTTTTAGGGACGAAGAAGAAAGGAAGCAAGGATGACAAGGGCTTCTGGTTCCATGGAGTTTGATAGGGCAGAAGCAAATTTATTAAGCATTGTGCGATTTATTTAGTGATGTGTTTACGTGACTGAAAAAGTTGTGCTGTTTGATGTAGTTAACACGCTGGTAAAGGAGGTTAAGGACGAATCTGCCTTCCTTGCCGAAGCCATAAAGGGCATATACGGATTCTCTGTGGAAGTTAAGGAGAGCGATTACGATGGCGTTGGTTTCCAAGAGGCAGTGGAGACCATATTGCTCAGAAACAACGTTGACAATGATTACATAAAGTCAAACTTGTCCAGGATCATGGAGGAGTTGCCTTATTCGTATTACAACTTCGCCGGGCATGACCCTATTGTAACGATTGATGGGGCCAAAGAGCTGCTCAAGGCCCTGGGCGGCGCGAGCTTGGGCCTGGGCTTGATAACAGGGGCAGCAAAGGGGATGGTCACTAATATGTTTGAAAGGTCTGGGATAGATTCCTCGCAGTTCAAGTTTGAATTTTACGGCAACGCAGGCAAGACGATGTCCGACATAATTAAAGTGGCTGTGGAAAGCCTTTCCAAGGAACAGAAGATAGGCAGGGAGTCGATATTCGTGGTGAGCAGTTCCCAGGCAGTTCTTTCTGCGGCCAAGACCGCAGGCTTGACCCCCATAGGAGTTGCGGTCGGCAAATCTTCCGCAACGGATCTGAGCAGCGCAGGGGCAAAGATCGTAGTTACGAGCCTTGGGGACAAGCAGTCGATAATGGATGCAGTCAAATAGCCGCATGATCTGCAGCTGCTTCAGAACTTGTAATCTATTTTGTCTATAAGCGTTATCTCTCCGCCTATCGTTGGCTCCTCCAGCCCGAAATTTGATAACACAGCAGGATGCAGCTCGCCGAACACCGCTATGTGCTTGCCTTTTGATAGCACTTGCGCGCATCTCCCCTCTATGAACGCCGGATCTTCGAATGCCTTTATTTCATAATCGGTTATGTCCAAATGCTCAAGGATCGACATCATTACGCTTTTTGCTTCGGAGAAATATGCTTTGGAGTGCTCGCTGACGAAAGCGAGGTGGGCCGATTCCGCGAGCTTGGACTTATCAACGCGGAAGACGCTGCCGTACTCGAACAGCCGCTGCGGCATGCGCTCGTGCGAGGAGTAACCGAGGCTCCTTAGCAGGCCGGGCAGCACAGAAGTCCTGAGTACGGTTATGTTCTCTGTCTTTGAATAGGCCACAGAGACGACGTCATTCTTGTCGTATTTGCGCCTCATGTTGTCGAAATTGGTCTTTTCGTTTGTCAGGTATGTGTTTATCGCTTCTGAAAACCCGATCCCTATCATGTGCAACGACGCCCTGTTGGCGAATTCCTTGCTGTCCTCTGCAAGGCCGTCCGAGAATCCTATGACCGGGATGGCTTGTATCTTATCGTATCCGTAAGAGATAGCTATATCCTCTATCACGTCCTGCTCATTCAGCACGTCCATCCTGTACGGAGGGACGTAAACCAGTATCGCATTTCCGTATTTTGCAGAGAAATAGCCGGCGCGCATTGCAAGTGAGAGCGCGCCGTTAAGGTCGATATCCACTCCCAGCGTCTTTGCTATGTGGCTATGCTTTATCTGCACCTCCATGGAGGAAAGCTGCGGTGATACGACCTCTTTGTCCTCGTATTTTATCCGGCATGGCGACACCGTGGCGCCGGAATCCATGAGTGAGCATGCCACCATATTCACAACCTGCATGACGGTTGTGGCGGAGGTGCCAGTTATGTCGACGAATATGTTCCTTGTATCGGTTGTTACCTTGGTGCCTTCAGAGTTGGTTATCGGTACCAGCGACAGGATGCCTTCCATGCAGCGCAGGAACGGTATCATGCCGTGCTTTGTGCGCCGACCGGATACGACAGAACCGTACGCCAGGCCCTTGGGATGCGTTTTGAGAATTTCAGAAAAGCCCATCTCCTTATCGAAGCCGAGCGGGATGAACTTCCCGTCATCAGCCGCATCATAAGTTAGCGGGCCGACAATCTTATCAAGGTCGTATATCCCCATTGAGAATTTGGCCCTCTTGCGGCCGTATGTGTCGCTCAGCTTCTCCGTGAAGTTTATCAGGTACTTTAGCTTCTCGCCCGACAGGTCTACGCCCCTCGCGGAAAGCCCGGCTATGAACGGCCTGATGCCCTTTACCCTTTTTGTGACCGTTATCTCTGTCTCTGGATTGGCAGGTATGACATACTCTTTCTCCTTGGGAGACCGCTTGTTCAGGAAGAGCCTGATTGCGCGCACAAGACCTACGAAATCCAACATATCAGGCCTGTTTGGCGTTATGTCTATCGCGATCTCTTCGCCGGAGATGGCTTCCACTTCCATGCCTATTTTCGGTATTACTTCGGTGAGCGTGTCTGCATCCAAACCGTCGGAGGCGAAGTCTTTTAGCGAGAACGTAACGATTGCCATTTTAACCAACTATAGTTTCAGTCCTTTCCTCTTCCGGAGCCAGTCCACCTCGTTTTTGTACATGTCCATAAGGGAATTGAGATCCATGAAATTGAACATGAGCCTGTCAACCCCGAGGCCCCATGCCAGTATGCTCTTTGATGTGCCCATCGCCTTGGTTATCTCCTTGCGTATTATGCCGCCGCCGCCCAGCTCTATGAAGGACTTGCGCTGCTCATCGTAGTGGTATACTTCAAGGCCCGGCTCCACGAATGGGAAATACGACGGCTTGAATAACGTTTTTAGGCCGAGTTTCGAATAGAACCTTGTAAGCACGTACTTGAGATTCGCCAGCGTCAGGTTGTTGCCTATTATTATGCCGTCCGCCTGGTACAACTCGGCGACGTGCTTGAAGTCGATCGTCTCGTTCCTGAACACCTTGCCTACAGAAAATATCTTTATAGGGTAGCTGCTCTCCAGCTCTTTGGACAGCTTCTTCATGTAGTGCGCCGACACAGAAGTCGTGTGCGTCCTAAGCAGCGCCTTCCTCGCCAGCTCTTCTCGCCATTGCCCGCCCCATCCCTTCTTGTGCATTGCGCGCACCCTGTTAAGCAGCGCTATGTTATCTATGTCGATCTGTGACGGATTTGAAAGGAAGAACGTGTCATGCATGTCCCTGGTAGGATGGTCTTGAGGTGAGAAAAGAGTATCGAAGTTCCAGAACGCGGATTCGATTATGGGACCCGAAACCTCTATGAATCCCATGTCCAGCCATATGTCGCGCACCTGGTCTATCATCTCGTGCATGGGGTGCAGCCTGGCCGGATACACTGGTTCCGCTTCCTCGTTAGGGTCGTATGGCTTGAATCCCTGCGTCTCCCATTTCCTGCCGGTTATGACATCGCGGCTCACGGAGTTTATCAGGTTGCTTTCATCCGATGGGGCTGCCAGCATGCGCTTGCCTGCCTCCGTTATTGCTATGCTGTCTATTACCTGCCTTTCCTTTACGACTATGAGCTTCCTCTTCACAAGGCTATCGAACTGCTCGTCATGCGAGGCTACGCGCTCGGATGCTATCGATGGATCCTTGGATATGCTCGCAAGGAGCGTCTTGTGCGGGAATTGTTTCGAACCGCGCGCAACATCAGCACCCTCATCGGTAAGCGATATGGAGTCGCCGGAAACGGCTACCCATCCTAACTTCTTGGCCCAGATAAATCCTATTCCGTTCCTTATCGATTTTATTTCCGCGCGGCCGCCGGACTTAAGCAGAGACCTGACCAGTTCCTCCTCGGGAAATATCTCGAGGTCTCTCGACCCCTCTTCCGTGAGCGTTGCGGCGTACTCCTTCCTGCGCTCCACCTTTATCGCGCCCTGCTTCGACAGATTCTCTATCGCCCACAGCATGGGGTCTTTCCCCATATCGAGCTTCTTGCCCAGCTCGTCCAGCGAGCTTGCGCTCGCGCCGCCGAGTGCTTTGAGCAATTTGGCTTCGTATGGATGCAATATGGCACCTTGTCTATGACCTAAAATAGGCGTATAGGATGAAAAGCGCAATCGCAAGCGCTATTATCACGAAAGTGAATACCCCCAAGGCGCTGTATATCGAGGTGAAGAAGCTGGTGACCTCGCTCTGCAGGCTTTCCGTTATCGTATATTTAAAGACGAACTTGGAAAGCGGCTCCTGCTGGGACCATGAGAGCGATGTAGCGTTGACGTAGTTGTTGGTAAAGCCGGTCGTGGGGCTGTCCGGAAGCGGGTATACGTTGGTTATCTTGAACCCGGGCGGCGGTATTATTGTAAGCGTGGTATTGGGCGTTAGTATCTCGCCGCTAAGGCCGTGCTGGAAGTTGAAAATGCTTGAATTGAACGAGTATGAGAATTTCCTCGGGCCCGTCTGGTTCACCGTGGTCACGTTATGCACTGAGTAGGAAAGCAGTATGTAGGTATAGCCGCCGTCGCCCTCGTTGGTTACGGCTCCTGGCAGCAGCTTGAAGTTGTAGACCCCGCTCTTCGTATTGAGTATGTGCTGCACCAGCAGCGGGCCTACCAGCGACTCCCAGTTGCTGAGCGTAAGGTTCAGCGCCAGCCTGTCTGTGGAGTACTGGCTCAGCGAAGCGTTGGATATGTATACAGTTAGAAGCTCAGTGACCTGCGCGCTTGTGTTGGTGTTCAACTTGACAGTGACGTTGAGGTTCGTAACCGTGTACGCAGCCGTGGACGTCCCCACTGCGTAGGCGATGACTAAAAGCGCAGCCACTAAAGCAATTGCCCTCATTAAGTCGCCTTTGTTGACATTTATATTGAGCCATAGTAAATTATAAAGTTATTGCTCAGACCGACGGCGAAATTTGATTTTGAATCGATTGCAGCGACCTGGGCAAACGGCCGGATCCTGCTTAAAAGGTATTAAATATATGACATATGAAAGTAATTTTGAGTGGTTTCATGCAGAAGACTAGAGAAGCAGCACCGAAGACGAAGGACGTAGTGGATCAGCTATACGCGCTCGGCGTAAAGACGATGGATGATTTTGAGATTGCAGGCAAGTATTACGAGGAAAAGAGAGCTGGTGAAGAGGAAGGTGAAATCACTGCAATGGATATAGAAGCCCTCGAGACGTGCCTCGGAATCGTAAAGAATTATGTAAAGAAGAGCGATGAGCTGTTCAACGGGATGACCATAGAGAAGAGGTTCCAGTTGAAGCGGGCCATGGACGAAGTCCTGGATAGGGCCAAGAAGGTCTGCATTAAGGTCCTAGGTTCGGTATCTGAAGAAAATGGCGTGGATATAGCAGTTCTTAAGAAGAGCAAGGAATTCACGCAGTACGAGCTTGATATGGTACAGGTGGCGGAAACTGAGATAGCCGTAAGGCAGTCGGTACTCCAGATGGAGTCAGAGCTGCAGCTTGCAAAGAGCATGATCGCCATGGGAGGGTTTCTTAAGGGGCTCGGAGAGGGGCTGGGATCCGGCGACAAGGACGCCGAACCATCATCCGATTCAATTCGCTAAAGCGCAGCACAAAAGCCTGCGGCGGCTTTTGGCAAGATGCATCGCTCCATCGATTTATTCGCTTGGCACGGCAGGCCAACACAGGTTTAAATACTTTATTAGCGAATAAAAATAGTGATTGTATGATAACTGGAATCACGATATCAAAAGTAGAGGGGAAGATAGATTCTGTTGAGACACTTTCGAAGCAGAGGTTCCCGAGGCTTAACATAAACATAGACGAGGTATCAGGGGAGAAGGACAAGGTCAACGTGAATTATACTTTCGTAGCGGATTACTTCGACGGCGTGGGCAAGGACGCCAAGAGCGTCGGCCAGATAAAGCTGGGCGGATCCATAGAAGTAAGCGACAGCAAGGAAGCGACTGATGCAGTGATGAAGAAGTGGAACGGTGACCACTCGCTGCCGGTAGACCTTGCAGAGGAAATAATAAACGACCTGAATTTCAGGTGCAGTGCAACTGGCACCCTCGTGGCTTACTCGCTCGGACTCATACCGCCGCTCATGATAAGCACAACCAAGATAACGGAAAAGAAGGCCGAAAAGGAGTAATCATACGCCCATAGTTTAGGCGTATCTGAGGTCATGGGACACGATTAAAGCCTATATTCTATTTGGCCTCCTTATTTTTTACTGTTAAAAGCGCTGATAATATGAATAGGATGGACAAGCTAATGCGGAACGGGAGGTCGCTGATACTCGCTTATGACCAGGGAATTGAGCACGGACCGACGGATTTTGATGACAGGAATGTTGACCCTGCTTACGTAGTCAAGATAGCCAGAGAGGGTGGATTCGATGCGTTCGTTTCACAGAAGGGAATCGCCGAGAACTTCTATTCCGGCGAGAAGGTGCCTCTGCTCATCAAGCTAAACGGCAAGACTGCCATATACAAGAAGGAGCCGATTGCGAGGCAGAACTGCTCAGTGGATTACGCGGTGAAGCTTGGGGCGGCGGCCGTAGGATATACTATTTACATTGGCAGTGCGCACGAGGGCGAGATGATGGCCGAGTTTGGCAGGATACAGGAGCAGGCCCACGAGCACGGCATGCCAGCGATACTCTGGATATACCCTAGGGGCGAATTCGTAAGGGAGGACGCGTCTAGGGATATGGTAGCATACGCAGCCAGGACAGGGATGGAGCTCGGTGCGGATGCTGTCAAGATAAAGTATTCGGGCGACGTAGAGAGCTTCTCTTGGGCGGTCAAGGCTGCGGGCAAGACGCCGGTTTACATGGCCGGGGGACCCAAGACCGCAACAGAGGATGAATTTCTGAAGCACGTAAGCGACTGCATGAAGGCTGGCGCGGCAGGCGTGGCCGTAGGCAGGAACGCATGGCAAAGCGACGACCCGCTAAGAACGGCAAGGAGGCTCAATGCGATAGTAATACAGAACAAGACGCTGGACGAGGCTTTGGCCATAAAGTGATTGGACGAAAATCGGCATTCTTAATGGAGGAGGGGATTGCGCAGGCCTGAACTCTGTGACGCGCGCGGTGCTTAGGGCTGCGGAGCTCAATGGATACACGGTAATAGGCATACTCGCAGGATGGGCCGGATTGCTTGAGGGGCGCTTCAAGGAGCTGAGATATTCTGACTTTGAGAACGCCATAGGCAGCGGCGGAACTATGCTTACCACGTCCAGGACAAACCCGCTGAAAAAGGAGCACGGGCTCGAGACTATAGAGGCGAACATGAAAAAAGCTGGTATAGATGCGCTCATAGCCGTAGGCGGGGATGACACCTTGGGCGTGGCATCGAAACTCGCGGAGCTAGGGGTCAGGGTCGTGGGCGTGCCGAAGACGATAGACAACGATCTGGCAGGCACAGATTATTCTTTTGGATTCTTTACCGCAGTGGACGAAGCGGCCAAGCTCATAGAAAGCCTGGCCACCACCGGCAGGTCGCACGAAAGGGTCATGGTAGTGGAGGTCATGGGCAGGGATGCAGGATGGATAGCATCCTTCGCAGGGATGGCGGCAGGCGCCAACATGATAATAGTGCCGGAATTCGAGACGAGCCTTGACAGCGTGGTCGAATTAGTAAAGTCGCGCGCGGCAAGCGGCAAGAATAGTTCAGTTATAGTTGTTGCGGAAGGGGTAAGCTTTGGCTACAAGAGCGACATCGAAAAAGATGAGTTCGGGCATGCGCTAGTGGCCAAGGCCGCGGGCGAAAACAATGCCTCGTTCCTGGCGCGTTACATAGAGCAGAAGACGGGCGTTGAGACTAGGGCGACGGTCCTGGGGCACAGCATAAGGGGCACGACGCCAAACTCGTATGACAGGATAATGACGACGCTTTTGGGCTTCCGCGCAGTTGAAGCGCTGCACTCCGGGAACAGCGGTGTGATGGTCGCAGTGCATGGGACAAGCGTGGTGGAAGTGCCGTTGACCGAGGGGTCCAAGAAGAAATTCCTCGATGAGAAGACATGGAATGTTGCAAAGAGTTTCTTTGCGTGATGATTAGTTAATCTTATGAAAAATGTGCAGCCACACGGCTGACCGGCGCGTGAGCATGCAGTAATTTATGTAAACTTTATGCGAGCGTGCTTGCTATGGCGACCCGAAACACTGGAGGCGGCTTCATACTTATCATACTTGCAGTAGTAATAGTGCTGGGCGCGGCCGCTGATTTCATAATCCAGGGTTATCCCAGCGTGCCCATGACTGCCAATACCGTAACGTTGCCGTCAAATACCGTGATACTTGACGCGCCCACGCTCATCCTGGACTGCTCGCCCCCGCTTTCGCGCATAAGCTACAGCGTATACAACGCCTCGGGGTTCAGGCTTTACAAGATACCTGACACGCTCTACCAGAATTTCGAGCCGTACGACTACGTCATAGCGCCGGGCAAGGCAGGCACTCTGTACTACAATGTGACAAGGCCGATAGCGAGTTATAGGGTGGGCAACTTCAACGTCACCATAAACAACCCGATCAACATATCGAACTACCCTGGTATATACAGCTTGCAGCAGGTGAACGGCACGCAGACGCTGGACAGCGCAGGGATAAGCTTTTACGTGACCCCCATATCGGAAGTCACTATGCCAAACAACACTTACACCGTAAGGATGAGCGTGGCAGCGAGATACGGCGCAGCCAGGGGTAGCTATCTCGTACAACTTGGGGACACGTGCTTCTCCCCGGTATTCCTGCTGACCATAGGCAACAACGCGTATAACAGGACGTTCCCTAACAACCCATTGGACATGAGGGACTAAGCATCGCTCGCCCATGGCTTAACAAAGTGAGCGGGAAATCCCACACCATTCATGGGTGGGATGAAAGCGAACCGTAGTAAGGCGTATAAATATGGATGGAAATATAGGTTGCATGGAACTGACAAGAGCCTACAAGTTCAGAATCTACCCTGACGCTAC
>DAHVQB010000009.1 GCA_027317945.1 Microcaldota archaeon | reverse complement strand
GGATATGTTATTGACTTGTATCTGTCCCGTGACCTGAATCTCGGGAATCCTGCCTTTCTGTTTCCTTCCTTGATCCTTCTGAAGAAGTTCTGGTATGCTTTTAGAAGCCTGAATTCTATCTCGCATCTTGTCTGCGAATAGAGTTTCAGGTATCTCTTGTCATCTTGGATTGCCTCTTTTACGAATCTGTTGAATTGAGCCATCGAAACCTTGGTCTTTCCATTTTTATAGGACTCGATTGACTTCTCAAGAATCTTGTTGTAGAACTGTTGTGCAATAATCAGCCTTTCGTCTATCTCTCCCTGCCTTGTAGCGTCGGGGTGGATTCTGAACTTGTAGGCTCTTGTCAGTCCCATGCAACCTATATTTCCATCCATATCTATACGCCTTACTACGGTTCGCTTTCATCCCACCCATGAATGGTGTGGGATTTCCCGCTCACTTTGTTAAGGTTGAGCGATTTTATTATGAAAGCTAGCTGCCCGTTCAGGTCCTTCTGGCCAACGAGCAATACCTCTATGCCGCGCTTCTTTGCCCTCAGCGAGAGCTGCACATCGGACGTCAATAGCACCGCGCCGGCCCTCTTCGAAACCTTTAGTATCTGGTCATCGCCTTGCACGGGCACGTCCATTGCTGCTATGCCTGCGAGCCCGAGCCATCGCGAGGTCTTTGCAAGCATAACGTCTGCGAGTATATGGCCTTTTACCATCGTGAAACGCCAGTTTCTCGCATACTATTTAATAGACATCATCTAAATATCTCTGTCTGCTTATCGTATGGTGCTAATTGCATGATAAGATCCATAGAGCTTATCAACTGGAAAACCCACAGGAACACCAAACTGGACTTCAAGAATGGTGTGAACGTGCTAATAGGCATAATGGGCGCGGGGAAAAGCTCCGTGCTAGATGCCATATCGTTCGCGCTTTTCGGCACTTTCCCTGCACTGAAGAGCAGGAAGATCGCGTCGAACGATCTCATAACCAACAGGCCGGAGGAGGAACAGGAAGCAAAGGTCAGGTTAGAATTTGAAGTCGACGGCAACGTGTATGCCGTATTAAGGACAATAAACTTGCGCAGCAGCAGCACGGCAAAGCTTGAAAGGAACGGCGAGTACCTGCAGACGCAGGCAGAGAGGGTGAACGAGGAGATAGGGCACCTGCTCAAGACGGACTATGAGACGTTCTCGCGCGCGATATACGCAGAGCAAAACAACCTTGACTATTTCCTTGAACTGACCAAGAGCGACAGGAAGAAGCAGATAGACGGCATGCTTGGGCTGGACCAGTTCGCCGCTGCAGAGGACAACGCCACGTCTCTGATAAACAGCATAAAGTCTATGATAGGAGACGAGGAAAGCACGCTGGCGCAAATCGATATGAAATCTTACAAGGCGCAGCTGGGGAAATTAGGGGAGGAATTAGCCGGGATGGAAAAGGAGCAGATCTCGCTCAAGGCGACGGAGAAGAAGACCGCAGCGGATGTTGATTCCATAAGGAAGAAGTTGGATGAAGCCAAGGCGCTGCAGTCCAAGAAGGCCGTGCTGGAGAAGGAGATCGCCGCCATAAACGGAAAGACCGCGGCTATGGAGGATGAGATTGCCAAGATAAACAAGCTCAATATAGACAGTGAGTCGGTGAAAGCCGGCCTCAAGGCAGCAAAGGAGTCCAAGGCAGCTGTCGAGACTGCATTGGACAAGCTCGGGACGGACCTTAAGGATGCCACGTCTAAGGCCGCATCACTCTCTACCGCGATAGAATCAAATGAAAAGAAGGCCAAGGACAGGGATGCCATACTCGCTAAAATCAAAGGTAAGACTGTCGATGCGTCCAATGAGCGCGTCAAGAAATGCGAGATATCGCTAAGGGAGCTCAATGATTCCATGGCACGCAACAGGGCCCTTGGAAAGGAGGTGGCGGCTTGGCTAGAAGAGCTTAAGAAGCACATAGGCAAGTGCCCGCTCTGCGAACGCGAGCTTGACGGCGCGCTTAAGGAGAAGCTGTTGAAGGACAAGAGCGCGCTGATGGGCGGCATAGACAAGGAGCTGTCCGAACTCGGCAAGCGCATACCGGAAGCCGAGGCGGGACTAAAAGCTGCAAAGGAGGAAGCAGTGAGAGTCGCAGTATATACCAGCAAGCTGAAGGATTATGAAGGGATTGAAAACGCCATCGCGAAGGACAGAACGGAACTCGCTGCCATAAAACCAAAATGTTCCGCGCTGGAGAAGGACATCAAAGCGAAGGGGCTGGAGCGGGATGCGTTCTCCGAGTCGATAAACAAGCTGAATGCGGACATGGAATCAACAAAGAGAAAAGCAGCGTACGTTGACGAGTTGGCCAGGGCCGGCACCATAGTGAAACGCAAAACAGACGAGATGAAAGCAATAGCTGTCGATGACAAATTGGTTGATGCCATGCGGGGCGACCTCGAGGGCAAGGCTGCGGAATTGAGCGGCGCGCGCGCCAGGCTGAGCTCCAGCATCAAGTACACCGAGAGCCTGAGATCGCAGATAGACGAGAAGGCAAAGCAGGTGGCAAACTTTGAGGTGATAGAAGCCAGGATAGCGAAGCGGAGGGATCACATTGGAAACCTCAACAAGTTCAAGAGTGCGCTTATGGAAACAGAGGCGCTCCTCAGGAACATGCTCGTCTCTTCCATAAACAGCCTCATGAACGGGCTTTGGCCGGAGCTATACCCTTATGGCGATTATAGACGGATACGGTTGACAAGCAAAAAGGACGATTACCTGCTGGAAGCAGACCTGGGCAGAGGAGGCGCAGAGTACTGGGCGTCGGTCGATGCAGTAGCAAGCGGAGGCGAGAGGACCATAGCGTGCCTCGCGATGAGGGTGGCAATGTCCATGGTAATAGTGCCAAACCTGAAGTGGATAATACTTGACGAACCGACGCACAACCTTGATTCCAACGGCATATCAAGGCTCATAAATGTCCTTGGGGAGAATCTACCTAAGGTAGTCGACCAGATATTCGTAATAACACATGAGGAGAGCATGAAGCAGATAGGCTCCGCGATAGTCTACACGCTCGACAGGGACAAGTCCGTGGACGGCCCGACAACCGTATCGGAACTTTGACGCTTTATAGAAGGTCTAACCCAAGGCCGCCGTCGGAATGCTGGGGCTGGCGCGGGGATCCTATTATCGAATCGCTTTGCACGCCGGTAAAAACCGCTATCACCTCGACCTTTCCGATATATGACGGGTCTATCCTTGCGCCCCAGAGCACGTTGGCGTTAGGAGCCGTAAGGCCGGTAAGCTTATTCCCTATGTCGTTCGCATCCCCTAATGTCAGGTCAGTTCCTCCGGTTATGTGAAGCAGTATTCCGGTCGCGCCTTCGTAATCAACGTCCAGCAGCTTGTTCTGGAGGGTATTGCTAACCACCTTTTCGACCCTGTCATTGCCGGAAGCCTCGCCGACGCTTATCATGGCCAGGCCGCCGTTCGACATTATAGTGCGCAAGTCCGCGAAATCAAGGTTTATCAGGCTTGGGGTGTTTATGGTTTCGGCTATGCCGCGCACGGCCCTAGTAGTTATCTCATCGGCTATCCTGAATGCTTCCTCTATCGCCACGTTGGGATACAGGTTGACGAGCTTCTGGTTGTCTATCACTATCAGCGTATCGACGTTCTTCCTCAGCTCTTCTATGCCCTTCTTTGCAGTCGCTATCCTGACGCCTTCGAGCCTGAAAGGGAACGTCACTATCCCTATGACGATTGCGCCGGACCTCTTTGCCACGTCCGCGACGACGGGAGCCGCACCAGTGCCGGTGCCTCCTCCCATGCCTGCAGCCACAAATACCAGGTTATAACCATTCAATGCGCTCTCTATCTTAGTGCGGGAGAACTCTGCGGCCCTGGAACCTACCTGAGGGAATCCGCCTGCGCCCAGTCCTCTGGTCAGCACGTCACCTATGAGAAGGCGGTTTATTGACGGGTCAAGGCCGTTTAAGTGCTTCGCATCGGTGTTCACAGCTATCAGCGATGCGCCTTTTATCCCTGTCCTGCTCAGCCTCTGGACGGTGTTGCTGCCGCCGCCGCCGACTCCGCAGACCGCGATCCTTGCCTTGAAGAATTCGTCATCATTCGAGTTGTTTGTAAGCGCGCTAGATAGTATGTCCATTATACCACGTTAGAGATAATAACAAAAAAGCTATAAAATGGTATTCTATAATAATAGTATTTGGTTTATCACTGCTCATGTGGAGCGGGGACTATAGCGATTTATGTCAGAAGCAGATTTTGGAAGCACATTGCCGGAACATTTCAGTCTATTACTTAGATTTCTTGCGGCACGGGGAAGGATGGTGACTTATGGATAAGGGGTTCATAAGGTCGATATTGCTATCGCTTTTCTCCTCGCTGTTGCTGGGCGGATGGCTCATACTATCAATGGTGGCGATTCAGTCATACAGGCCGGTAGACTACTACATGCTGATGTCGTTCTTCGCATTCGTTTCATTGCTCATATTCCAAGCATTCAGGAAGAAGCACGTAAGGCAACCGAAATTCAGGACGCTGCTTAACGGGGCGGTGTTTTCCATAGAGTCGCTCTTATTCATCTCTATAGTGAACAGCCGGAACATAGTGATGCTTTCTGCACTCATAACCCTGAACATAATAATATTCACGATAATCAACATAGTGATGCATAAGGAGGTGCTGAACAGGCACATAGCATTCAGGGTAATCCTATCGTCACTACTCATAATAGCCGCGGTCGACATAATATATGGATTCAATCAGAACACGGGATTCAACGCGTTAAGCCAGTCCGACTTCGGCGTGGCGTTCCTTCTGGTGCTCCTATTTGGGCTTACCAACTACCTGTTCTCATACAACAGCAAAAGGGTGATCAACGAGGAGAACTTCATCTTCTGGATAATGCTGACAGGGTTCGTCATTAGCACGCTTGCATTCGCTCTATTTGGTACTGGCATAGACATACAGAGGGCGATAATAAACTACTCCATGGTCGGCGGGCTGCTCTTATTCGCAGGCATATCCAGCATGGTATACAGCTACAAGTACCTTGCCAACTACAAGAACGTCATGCGGTTCGTGGGCACCAATGTGCTGTTCCTTCTAAGCGAAATGGACGTGGTGTTCATATCGATATTGTACTCGATCTTTATAGGCGTCATAAACGATGACATAGTGGTGTCGATAGTTCTCATACTGATCTCTATGGCTGTGATATCCACCGTTGAGGACAAGAGGAGCCAGACCAACATATTCACGCATATGGTGGCCGATAGGCTGAACAAGGAAGCGGCCGGCTTCAAAAGCATAATAGGGCGCAACGAAGCGGCACGCAATGATGCGAGGCACGGAAAGCGCGCCAACAGGACGCATCCTAAGCGGTTATGATTTTGCGCCGTAATATGCGGCTTCGCTGCTACATCTTTTTATAGCTTTTCGTGTAATAAGTTATGAGCTTTTCTTGATTTGATGTCATAGAGCTTATCTGATTAAATGGCAAGACTAAGACCTGCACGTACGATGCGCTATCCTAACTCACAGGCATGGGCCAGGTATTCGCTTAAGAAGCCCAGAAAGAACTATGTAAGGGCACTGCCGCACACCAGCCTGCTGATATTCAACATGGGAGTCGACAACGACTCATACGATATGCAGATGACGCTAAATCCGCAGCGCGACATACAGCTTAGGTCGAACGCGCTCGAGGCCGCGAGGCAGGTGGCCAACAGGTACCTGGAAACGACCATACCGCAGGGCTACTTCTTCAAGGTGCTCGTCTATCCGCATAACGTTATAAGGGAGCACAAGATGGCTACAGGCGCAGGGGCAGACAGGATATCCCAGGGTATGAGCCTGGCATTCGGCAGGCCGATATCGATCGCAGCAAGGGTAAGGGAGGATCAGCCCATATTCCTCGTAAAGACCAGCTCCAAGAACAGGCAGGTGGTCGACGAGGCGTTCAGGAGGGCCGCGTCCAAGCTATCAGGCACCTACAAGGCAAGGATAAAAGCCAGATAAGCCTTCTTCAAGTCAAACAGGTACAGTGCATCTAGATGAGAATCCTATTACAGTTTCCCGAAGGCCTAAAACAATACGCATTGAAGTATTCCAAGAAGCTGGAGGCAGAAGGCAATGAGGTATTCGTGTCAGCATCACCTACTTTTGGCGCATGCGACCTGGCGCTAGACGAAGCGCGATCGCTTAAGGCGGACAAGCTGGTGCACTTCGGGCATGCAGAATTCCACCATGTGGACTTCAATGTAGAATATGTGGAGTACAGCATAGACGCGCCTCTGGACATATTGAAGCAATCGCTTGAGAAGCTATCCGGTTATGATAAGATAGGGCTGGTCACGACAATACAGCACATACACCAGATGGATGCCATAAAGGCATTCTACGAGGCCAGCGGGAAGACCGTTATAATAGGCAAACCATACGGCTTCGCAAAGAGGGATGGGCAGATATTGGGCTGCGATATAGGCAGCGCGGCTACGATAGACAGGGAAGTCGACGCGCACGTGTATTTCGGGGGCGGGATGTTCCATCCGCTTGGCGCAGCGCTGGCAACCAAGAAGCCATTCCTTGTGGTAGAGCCATTCGAGAACAGGGTGGACTTTATAGATGGGCAGCGCGAAGTCTACAGGAAGAGGAGCAGGGGCAAGGTGCTTTCGGCGCTAAACGCTAAGCGTTTCGGCATACTAGTAAGCACCAAGAACGGGCAGCACAACATGAGGCTGGCGGAAGTCATAAAGATGAAGATCGAGGGAGCAGGGCTTGACGCCGCCATATTGGTGGCAAACACTTTTGACTTCCAGTCTATGGGCAACATGATGGAATTCGACGCTTTCGTGAACACCGCATGCCCCAGGATATCAATAGATGACCCTGTCAGGATAGGCAAGCCGCTGATCGGGGCGAACGAGCTTATGGAGGTTCTTAAGATTAAGGCCGAGCTCAAGGAGGTCAGCTAATTTTTTATACATAGCTATGTAGGCGTTTTATATGTACAACACAGCATAGCCGCGCGGATACTGCTGGCATTTTAATTAGGATAGGGGCGCAGCGCAAACGCTGCGCTAGCGCATCAAGAAGTAAATGAAAAAACAGAAAACAAAAAGAAGAAGAAAAAAGAAAAAGAACTGAACTACGCGCTCAGTGAGTGGACTTTATAGCCAATGTAGCTACCTTGGCCCAGTTCGTAGGACCTGTTATCGGGCATGGACCTGTTGTGCAGTAGCTTATCCACACGTATCCATAGAACGGCGTTCCAATCACTGGAGCGCTTGGTATTCCGCCAGCAGGAACCTCATTGACAGATGAATCATTGCCGAATGCTACTGCGTATATCTGGCCAGACTGCAGCGTGCCGATCTGGACCGTGTTGGCTGGTTTAGTACCGCCCGACGTAGTCATGTTTACCGGCACACCAATCACTCCGTTAGTGCTTAGAGCAGACCCCTCCTGTGCGACGAAGACATTGACCGAGTAGAATGTCAACCCGGTGTTCTGGCCGAACGAGAAGTCTATGAATGCCCCACCACTTGCTCCTGCGCTGAACGTTGGACTTGCGCAGATGAATCCGGACTGTGCTATGCAAGCCTGCGGTGTTCCTCCTGTGCCGAACACTCCCAGCTCGAACAGCGCTGCCAGAACCACTGCTATTATCAAGATGGCCCATCCGTAGGTCATCAGATACTCCATAGCGCTCTGTCCCTTTAGCGTATTATTTTTGTGTATCATAGGTACCCCCTATGATTGTAATAAACTCTCACAAGATATAAATACCCTACCTTATATTCAAATTTTTTTATATTATGATTTTAATCGATGGTGAAATAGTATAACAGGGTAATAAAAATTAGGGGATAATAAGAGCGCGATATATGTGCGGCATCGCAGGATGCAATGACGCAACAAAATCTAGATATTGTGTTTATTTCAACTCCCCAAAAGGTTTCAAAATGAATAAAAGGTTATAAGTCATAATTAAAACGCTGATTGGTGGTGATATGGCAGAGGAATTGAATCCTTTCAAGATAGCGCAAGAGCAGCTCGACAAGGCTGCCGAGATAATGGGACTGGACAAGCAGGCACATGCTATACTCAGGGAGCCTAGGCGCACCCTTATAGTTAACCTGCCAGTTAAGATGAGGGACGGCCACACTGAGACGTTCACCGGATTCAGGGTGCAATACAACGATGCGAGAGGGCCGGCCAAGGGCGGCATAAGGTTCCATCCTGCCGAGACTATAGATACGGTAAAGGCCTTATCCGCATGGATGACATGGAAATGCTCGCTTGCTGACATACCTTTGGGAGGAGGAAAGGGCGGGGTAATATGCGACCCGAAGAAGTTTAACGAGACCGAGCTGGAAAACCTGGCGAGGGCTTACATGAGGGCGATAGCCAGCTTCGTAGGACCGGACAAGGACATACCTGCGCCGGACGTTTACACCACGCCGCAGATAATGGCGTGGATGCTTGACGAGTATACAAGGGTGGTCGGCCACAATGACTTCGGCACTATAACAGGAAAGCCGGTGGAGGTATGGGGCTCTGAAGGCCGCATGGATTCCACCGCATTGGGAGGCATGTTCGTGATGCGCGAAGCTGCGAAGTCCCTTAAGATGAACCTGAAGAAGTCTACCGTAGCGGTACAGGGATTCGGCAACGCTGGCAAGTTCGCTTACACGCTATCTAAGAAGATGTTCGGCTCGAAAGTCGTCGCCATAAGCGATTCGGAGGGCGGAGTGTACGATCCCGATGGCCTGGATTTGCAGAAATTGGAGGAGGCAAAGGCCGAGAC
The DNA here is from genome assembly GCA_027317945.1 of Microcaldota archaeon. Taxonomy (GTDB): domain Archaea; phylum Micrarchaeota; class Micrarchaeia; order Micrarchaeales; family Micrarchaeaceae; genus JAKATK01. Next base: position 76,905 of record DAHVQB010000009.1, on the reverse strand, counting down.
TGGTAGCGTTAAGAATTACAAGAGCAAGAATGCCAAGGCCATAACTAACGAGAAGCTGCTTGAACTGGACGTAGACGTGCTGATACCCGCAGCCATAGAGAATCAGATAAGGAAGGACAACGCGGACGATATAAAGGCGAAGCTCATACTGGAATTGGCTAACGGCCCGATCACGCCAGATGCGACAGACATACTTTTTGAGAAGAGGGCCATGGACCTGCCGGACTTCCTTGTCAACAGCGGCGGAGTCATAGGCTCCTACTTTGAATGGGTGCAGAACATAAGCGGCTACTACTGGGACACCAACAAATTCCACACCGAATTGGATAAGATAATAACGAAATCATTCAGGGACACAGTAGCCACGCAAAAGGCGTATGCTGCCAAGAAGGTTAAGATAAATGAGAGGATGGCGGCTTATGTGATAGCGGTGGACAGAGTGGCCAAGGCCATGAAAGCACGCGGATGGTACTGAGGATCATTTGGGCTGCATGGGCAGCCCCTGTTTCTTTTTTACTTTTTATTACATGATTAGCCGCTGCTTTTATCGAAAGCCTGGCACCAGTCCTTAAGCTCCCCTGTTATTACGTGCCTTGATTTGGCAAGTTCATTTATGTTCCTGCATCCGCTTACGAACATCGCTGTCTTAAGCGCGAATATTGTTTCTTCAAGGTACTCTATCACTTTATCGCTCGAAACCGTAGCTGGCCTGAGCAGCGGCCACGCCATGGCGCACAGGCTCGCGCCCATTGAAATCGCTTTTGCCATCTCAAGCCCTGTCCTTATGCCCCCCGAAGCTACTACCGGCAGCTTAACTGCATTCTTTACCCCATAAAGCGCTGCAGCAGTAGGTATGCCCCAGTCCCAGAATATGTTCCCGGCCTTGAACTTCACCGTGTTGTTTGCTTCCTTGGCGCGGTAAGATTCCACGCCCGACCAACTTGTGCCGCCCAGCCCGGCAATCTCTATGGCGCTTACCCCTGCCTTGGCTAGGCGCTTTGCCACAGTGTCGGATATGCCTGCGCCAACCTCCTTTGCCACTACGGGCTTCCCAAGATCCGATGTCATCTCCTTTATGCGTGAAAGGACATTGCTGAATTCCGCCTCGCCCTCGGGCTGTATGACTTCCTGAAGTGGATTCAGATGCACATAAAGCGCATTCGCGTCGAGCATCTCTATCAGCTTCTTGGCATCCGAGACCTTGAAACCGTTTGAAAGCTGCGCGCCGCCTATGTTGGACCCTATGAATATGTCTGGCGCGACCTTCCTAGTTATCGCATACGTTTCTGCCAACGACTTTGACAGCAAGCCTGCCCTCTGGCTCCCCACTGCCATACCTATGCCGAGTTCCTGGGCAGCTTCCGCCAGATTCCTATTCACCTTTTTCGCTAGTTCGGCGCCTCCGGTCATCGCGCCTATGAAAACAGGGGCCTTGAACCTGTGACCAAGGAAACTCACTGACGTGTCTATGTCTTCAAAATTAACCTCGGGCAAAGCATCGTTGAACAGGCGCACATCCTCAAATAAAGTTGTGGCCTTCCTGCTCTGGACGGGCTTGTCAAGGCAGAGAGTTATCCCCTCCTCCTTGCGTTTCTCGATTATCTTTATCTTTTTACGCAGTTCGCCTTCATCCATTTTAACACACGCTGTATTGATTTAGTAAAAACAGCTTTAATAAGGCTACATTTAGGGACTTGTGCGCCAAACCGTGGATTTAAAACGGGCAGCGACGCTTAGGCCGCTGCGGAAAGACCCAGCTGGCTGCCGATGGTCTTTATCGCAGGCAGAGAGCATACTGAAGCATTGTTGTTTATCGATGGACATATCTCGGCTATGTATAAGTCTGCTGCTGCATATTCGCTCCATGAGAACTGGTCATTGAAGCTGGCCAATTGATTCAATATGTCTGAATGGGTCATCTTTGCTATGTACTGCCAGTTGGTAGTAGTTGCATTGTTGCCGAGTACCACCGCATCCGCGCCGCTGACGAGTGAACTGCCCCATAGGCTGAATGGGGTGCCTTCAAATTTTCCCGTGCCGTTCATGAAATCTATTGCGTTGTAATAGGTGGCATTTGGAGCATGGGACAGGAAGAACGGAAGAGGCTGTATCTCGAAGTGCCCGGTTATGGGCGATTCGTACTCAGCGGAAATGAAGTTTATACTGTTACTGGAGTAGTAATTGCCGAAGTCCGCGCCTGCTGGCGTAGTGGTGTTTGCCTGCACCCAGTAGATCGTAGGGACGTCGCCATCTTGTAGTGCGCTGTAGCCCTTGTATAGCTTGGAGAAACTGCCGAAGCGCGCGAGAGCCAAAGCCATCGCCCACCTGTTCTCGCCGCAGTACGGGCACGTAGTGGCGCCGATGTATATGACGCTGGGCTTGCCGTTTATCATGAACGGGCCGTATTGTGGCGTGTTGGCTACCAGCACCTCATTCACCAACGTGCCGTTCAGCAACTTCTCGCCCGCTATCTCATAATAGCTCAGGGGCTCGTTGTTTATTACGCCCAGGGCGGAGCTGTTTAACGGATCGTTTATTCCAGCAAGGGTGCCGTTCTGTGTTGGCTGTATCGAAGTTGTATTCTTGGGCGTCTGCTGCTGGATTATGTACTGGGGCTTGGTTATGCCTTGATATGCCACAATAGCGACAAGAAGCAGAACTGCTGCGCCCAATATCACGTTAAGCGTTATAGACCTCGCCAGCATCTTCTTAGAGTCTTCCCTAGGCATTAATTAGCACCATTAACTGAAACGGTATTGTTATTATAGTAAATAAATATCTTTGTATAAGCTTAGAATATTCTCCATCGCGTTATCGCATTCGATTACATTGCGATGCATTTTGGGGCGCAATGGCGAAGTTGCCGGCAGGATCGAAAACATCTGTGTTTTGGATTTAGGGCAATGGTGGGTTTTTATGCGGCACATTAGGGGCAATTTAAAGCTAGTTATTATATATGGGATTATAATAGCAGCTACGCTGCTGGGCTTCGCACTTTCGTCATTCATAGGGCAGCGTTACATTGTACTAGCAGGGCTTGGCATAGTGGCATATGTCTTCGGGTTGAGGCATGGTGTGGATGCGGACCACATAGCTGCGATAGACAACACTACGAGGAAGCTTATGCACGATGGGAAAAATCCAATCAGCGTGGGCACCTGGTTCTCGCTTGGACACTCCACCATAGTAATGGTAATGATAGTGGCGCTTATACTTGCGACCAGGCTTGTTTCAGGCTCCATACCTGCATTGCAGAACGCAGGCTCCATCATAGGGACTGCGGTGTCCGGAGGGTTCCTCTGGGTGATAGGGCTGATAAATGTGGCGGTCGTATTTGATTTGTACAGAGCCTTCAAGCAGACGCAGTCAAAAGGCAGGGATGCGGACATAGACGGGCTGTTAGAAAACCGCGGCTTCCTGAGCAGATATCTAGGCGGATTGTTCAAAACCATAAATGAACCGTGGCAGATGTATCCAGTAGGAGTGCTCTTCGGATTAGGATTCGATACCGCGACGGAGGTCGGGCTTATGGCTATAAGCGTAGGCGTTGGCGTAACTTCTGCAGTGCCTTTATGGATGCCGCTTATATTGCCGCTCATGTTTACCTGTGGGATGGTGCTGGTAGACACCACAGACGGCGTCATGATGAACCTGGCTTATGGCTGGGCTTTCATAAAGCCGATACGCAAGATATACTACAACCTTACGATAACCATAATATCGATACTGGTGGCGCTCGCGGTCGGGACCATAGAATTGCTGCAGGTATTCGCATCGGAGCTAGGGCTCGGGGGAGTTTTCTGGGGTTGGTTTGCAACCCTTGATTTTGAGACGCTGGGTTACTGGGTCATAGGGCTCTTTGTCTTCTCATGGGTAATAGCAATGGCGGTGTACAAGTACAAGGGCTTTGACAGGATAACTTTGAGCGCCTAGGAATTCTGCATCATCTAATCGCAATATGCAAAAAGCGGATAAAGGATGCGTTAGATTTGATGGATTTGCGAAATGCGGATACTGGTTAAATAGAAAAACGCCTTGGCCGGGATTCGAACCCGGGTCACAAGCGTGACAGGCTCGTATGCTAGACCACTACACTACCAAGGCGCAGACCATAGCAAGCACGCCGTACACGAGGTGCAGCTGCATAAGCTAAGTCATACAGTTTAAATGTTTAACATTTATATAGATTACAGGATTGACTTTTTCTTGTAGAGCGTCTGGATGGTTTCATGCCCAAACAGTTCAATGAAGCGGATTTGAAGCGCAGGCTCAAGATAGGCATACTTGCGGACGTCGCTTTTTCTATCATACAATTTGCGGTAGGCATAATGTCAGGAAGCTTGGCTCTGATATCGAACGGCGGCCACGGGCTCACAGATGCGCTAAGCCTAGTTATATCGTTCATAGCTGCAAAGGTTTCGATGCGCGGTGCCAGCGATAAGAAGACTTACGGCTATGGCAGAATCACTATAATAGCCGCTTTGATAAACAGCGTTCTGCTCATATTGTTTGCAGTATTCATATTCGCCGAAGCTTACCAGAGGATACTCCACCCTACACCTGTTGGTGGGCTCCCCATTGTCGCAACAGCCTTGTTCGGCATACTGATTAGCGGAGGGGTTACGGCCATTTTGAGGAAGCATAACAGCGACCTGAACGTGCGCAGCGTATCGCTGCACATGAGCTACGATGCAGTAGCGTACATAGGCACCCTGCTCGCAGGCATAATAATACTATTAACAGGCCAGACGATATTTGACCCTCTAATCAGCATTATGATAGGAGTACTCATGATATTAGGCGCGTGGAAGATTTTGGAAGAGTCATTCCAGATACTGCTCGAGGGGTCTCCCAAATGGGTAAGCGTCAGCGCGGTTAGAGAGTCCATACGGAATAATAAATCCGTAAGCGAGGTTCATGACCTCCACATATGGTCCATTTCGTCCCAATATGCAGCACTGAGCTGCCATCTTGTAATACGCGCAAAAGGCATGGATGAATGCGCAAGGACTGTTGCGGATGTGAAGAAAATGCTAAAGGCCGGATTTAATATAGAACACGCAACAATAGAGATTGAGCTAAAGAACACGCATGTCGGCAAGGGACATAGATGAATGATGGTCGCGATTGGATCGGAGATTAATTTGCTGATATGCTTTGGAACATCCTATTTTGTTAGGCTTTCCGGACCAAAACCGAATGGCAGGAGAGCATCGATATCGCTTATTACAACCTTGTCCATTCTGGTGTTTGAAAAGATGACTTCCATGCTGCTTTTCGAAATGCATGATGATTCATATAGCATCTGCCTGCAAGCCCCGCACGGAGCCGTGGGTTCTTTGGTGCCGCCCTTGGCGCTCTTTGCTATGATTGCTATCGCCTTAAACGACCTGTAGCCCATCGCGTTTGCCCTGACTATGGCCGATCGTTCTGCACATAAAGTGCTCCCATAAGCGGAATTTTCTACATTGGAAGCGGTTATTATCTTGCCATTAGAAGTCAGAAGTGCAGCCCCTACATAAAACTTTGAGTAAGGCGCGTATGAGGTATCAGCAGCATCCTTCGCCGAATCAAGAAGCTTGCGCTGGATTTTCGTAAGGTCTGCATATCTCAGGTAAGTTCCGCGCTTCAAATAAATCAGCCGTATTTGTCTAAAATATTTATAATGACAAGCTATAAAATATACAAAGTGCAACCTTATCTGCGTGTATGACATGAGGTATTATAACAACGTCCTAGAAGCGATAGGCAATACACCACTCATAAGGCTTAACAAAGTCATAAAGAAGAAGAATGTTACCGTGCTGGCCAAACTCGAATGCATGAATCCAGGAGGCAGCGTAAAGGATAGGGTCGGGGTAGGCATGATAGACAAGGCCGAGAAAATGGGCCTCATAAAGCCATCAGCTACAATAGTAGAGCCGACATCCGGGAATACAGGAGTGGGATTGGCCCAGGTAGCGGCGGTCAGAGGCTACAAATCCATCTTCGTAATGCCGGAAAAGATGAGCAAGGAGAAGGAGCTGTTGCTGCGCGCCTATGGCGCGGATGTAATAAGGACCCCCACAGAGGCAGGCCCGGAGGATCCTAGAAGCAATTACAAGGTATCTGAGCGCATAGCGAAGGAGAAGAAAGGGGCTTTCAGGCCAAACCAGTATGCCAACAAGTACAATCCAATGGCGCATTTTGAGACCACGGGGCCTGAGATATGGCGAGACACCGATGGTAAGATCACCCATTTCGTTGCATGCCTCGGGACAGGCGGCACAGTAAGCGGCACAGGAAGATTCTTGAAGGGCAAAAAGAAGGGCGTGAAGATCATAGGCGTGGACCCTGAAGGCTCCATATTCTATGACCGGTTTTACCACAAGAAGGAGCACTTCCACACTTATAAGCTGGAAGGCATAGGAGAAGACTTCATACCTGAGACGACGGATATGAACGCGATGGACGAAATGATAAAAGTGAGTGACAAAGGAGCGTTCCTGATGGCGCGTGAACTTGTCAGGAAGGAAGGGCTTTTTGTCGGCGGTTCCTCTGGCGCTGCGGTCTTGGCAGCCAAGAAGCTGGTGAAGAACTTGAAAAGCGGTACCATTGTAGTATTGCTGCCGGATACAGGCAGGAACTATTTAAGCACTATATTCAATGATGACTGGATGAAAAGCAATGGGTTTATGTGAAACTTTTGGTGAAATTATGGAATTCGAAACTGAAGCTATACATGTTGGGGATGAGCCAAATCTTGAAGTGGGCGGCACTGGGGACATCAATACCCCGATACATCTGTCATCGACTTTCGCCAGGCGCGAAGTTGACAAGCCAACAGGCGGCTACGCTTACTCCAGAACAGATAATCCTACGCGCCATGCGCTAGAGTCCAAGCTTGCTGCCATAGAAGGTGCCAAGCATGGCATAGCATTTTCTTCCGGCCTAGCTGCCGAAACGTCCCTGTTCCTTGCACTACTTAAGGCAGGCGACAACATAGTCGCATTTGATGACCTTTATGGCGGCACGAAGAGGCTGCTGGACAAGGTTATGGCAAAATTCGGCGTATCGGTTACGTACGTTGATGCAACAAACTCATCTAACGTTAGGAAAGCAATGCGCAAGAACACGCGGCTGGTATGGCTGGAAACACCTACGAACCCTTTGCTAAAGTTGTGTGACATACGCGCCATATCTTCCATAGCGCACGAACACGGCGCGGTCGTTGGCGTGGACAACACTTTTGCTACGCCTTACTTCCAGAGGCCGCTTGAGCTGTCTGCAGACGTATCTGTGTACAGCACAACGAAATACATAAACGGCCATAGCGATTCGATAGGCGGCGCGATAATGCTTTCGGATGAAACCCTTTATGAAAAAATAAAATTCCTGCAGAACGCTGCCGGGACGCTCCTTTCGGCATTTGACAGCTATCTTGTAATGCGCGGGATAAAGACCCTACCGCTAAGGATGCGCGAGCATGGATTAAATGCGGTGAAGGTCGCAGAATTCTTGGAATCGCAAAGCGCAGTGTCCAAAGTGCGCTATCCTGGGTTAGAGAGCCATCCACAGCATGAACTGGCCAAGAGACAGATGAACGGTTTTGGCGGGATGATAACATTCGAAGTCAAGGGCGGGCGGCGCGCCGCTATGAAGTTCTTGGAATCGCTGAGGCTGGTAAGCCTTGCGGAAGATCTGGGTGGCGTGAAGTCCTTGGCAGAACACCCAGCATCGATGACGCATTCCGAGATACCCAGAAAGGCCAGAGAGGAGCTTGGCATAAGTGAGGCTTTGATACGGCTTTCCGTAGGGCTTGAGAATGCGGATGATATAATAATGGACCTTAAGGCCACGCTGAAAGCCGTTGGGAGATGACTGGAGCAACTATGGAATCAGGGCTCTACCCTGTTCGCCATCCTTGGGAACGGTATTGCGTCTCTTATGTGATCCAGGTCTAGCATCCATTTCAAGAGACGCTCGACGCCAAGGCCGAAACCGCTGTGTGGTATCGTGCCATACTTCCTTATGTCAGTGTACCAGTAGTAATCCTTCTCCTGCAGGCCGTATTTGTTCAGGCGGTCCGCCATTTCCTTGTAATCATATACCCTCTCGCTGCTCCCAACTATCTCGCCGTGACCGTGAGGCGCCTGCATGTCAGAGCATAACGCGAACTCAGGATTGTCTGGATCCTCGCGCATGTAGAAAGCCTTTATCTTCAATGGCCACTTGTATATGAAAATCGGCTTCTCCTCCTTTTCGGTCAGCACCTTCTCATCCTCCGCGCCTATGTCATCCAGCCATTCCTTTTTGATCCCATTTTGTTTCAGCTGCTTAAGGGCCTCGTCATATGTGAGCCTCTTGAAAGGCGCCTTGACCACTGAAAGCCTATTCGCATCAACGTTTAGCGATTGCAGGAGTGAACCCTGCTCCTTTACGAATCTCTGGCATACGTATTCTATCATGTCCTCCTGCAGCTTCATGTTGTCTTCCTGGGAGTAATAGCCTGCCTCAACTTCAAGATGCCAATACTCTGCGAGATGCTTTACTGTGCGCGACTTTTCCGCCCTGAAAGAAGGGACAAGGTCGTACACATGTTCCAACACCGGCACGAGAGCCTCAAGATACAATTGCGATGACTGCGTCAAGTATGCCTTTGTGCCGAAGAAATCTATGGCAAACATATCGGCTCCGCCCTCGCCCCCTGCCTTCGTTATGATAGGCGGCGTGACCTCCCAGAATTGCTTTTCTGATAAGAAGTCGCGCAAGTACTTGAATAGGTAAGCCCTTGCCTTCAATATGCCGGTCATCTTTTGGCTCCTCAGCCACAGATGCCTCTTGTCCAACAGCAGTTCAGTACTTTGGAATTCCGTGATCGGAAAAGGTTCAGATATGCCGGTATTGGAAAAATTGGCGGCTTCTAGCTCGAAGCCCGTTGGGGCCCTCTTGTCTTCCTTAACGATGCCCTCTGCGATTATGCTGGATTCTATCGTTGTATCGGTAACGGCCTTCCATGATGCTGCATCCACCTTGTCCTTCTTTACTGCTATTTGCATTGTGCCTGTGCTGTCACGCATTATTATGAATGCGACGCCGCCGCTCTGCCTTTTCCTATGGACCCAGCCCGCTATGGTAACTTCCTTGTCCACGCTCTGCTCTGCCTGTTTTATATGTGAAAACTTTAGCATCAAATCACAACCGTGCAGCATTATCGCCGCCAACATGGCAGCGTTATTTCCCGTTGAGGTGAGTCGAACACCTAACCTGCCGGTATCTCCTTGTAAGTCCAAGAAGCCAACAAGCTACAGCCGGCCGCTCTGCCATTGAGCTACAACGGGAACATACACTATTTTACAACCTAATTTAAATCACTTTCTTTGGTAAGGCAGCCCCGTGAGCAAACATTATAAAATGTGTAATCAAAACGTTTAGGTGGATGCCGATTATCGGAATGTAATATGATTTTTATGATTTCGAAGAACGAGCCGGTGGACGAACCAGACGAAGGAAGGGAAGACAACCCGGTTACGGATGATGGTGAGATAGTCAAAGCATCGCAGGGCAAAGAGAGCGACCTGACATTTCAGCTATATACGCTAAAGGACGCGATTGCTAGGGTGACTTCCAAGGATAGCGCGTTCGATGCCGCCCTGATTGCGATTGCATTCATAGCTATAGCCACTGCCTTGCCGTTCTATCCTGCTGCAATATTATTGCTCATACTCATAGCGCTGATAGCGCTGGCCATTTTCTATCCGTTCCTGGGGCTCATATTCCTTATGATAGTCATATTCCCGGCAATAGCTTACCAGGTACCGGGGTTGGCACTGCTGTTTCTTTTCATCGTAAGCGCATCGCTAATCGCCGGCTATCTTTATTACCGTTCGCTCGCCTTCGCTTACATACTCGTGGGGCTTGCTTTCTCGCCCTTAGGGCTGATATTTGAGATACCTGCCTTTATCATGTCAGTTCTTGTACTGGACTGGAAACGGTCCATGGTTGTGATAGCCGTTACAATAATAAGCGTGGTCGCGCTTTCCGCAGCAACAGGGATGCAGAACACAGGATACATTGCTTACAACGCCTACGCAGCGCACGCAAAACTAGCAGTACTGGCAGGGTCTGCAGGCGCACTTGGAGGAAAGGCAGGGCTGTCCCTTGGCAATTTCGGAAGCGGGCTCTCGACTGCACTTTCTGGTGTGACAAATTCAACCACTATCAGCGTCCTTCCGGGTATGATATTCACTATGATTAGTTCGCTGGGATTCGAGCCGCAATATTACATGGCTATGCTCATAGTGCTGCTGGGCACAATCTGGGTGATAGCATGGATAGGGGGTTCCAACAGATCGGAGATGAAAGGTGTGATAGCGTCGCTGCCAGGAGTGGCGTACCCGATGATAGCGATTGCGCTGTCTTCGATAGGCGGGCTTGGCTATGGCGCGATATTTCCGCTTGTCAGCTTTGCGGTGGCACCCGTGCTCATGTACGTGATGCAGTTGAAAGGGATTGACATAATAAAAGTACAGGAGGTAAGGAAGAAGGACATACGGATGGAGTTTGGGGAGGCTTTTGAATCATTGGGCCGCGGTGCGACCAAAGAGACGTTTAAGGACATAGGGGGCTATGAAGCCACGAAGAAGGAGCTTCATGACGCCATACTCGCCCCCATAGAACAGCGCGGCGTCTCCAAGGCTTATAATGTAAAGCCAACCAAGGGCGTGTTGTTCTTCGGGCCGCCCGGCACTGGAAAAACGATGATGATGCGTGCGCTGTCGAATGAGATGCACGCGGGCTTTTACGTTGTCAAGGCATCTAACCTGATATCAGCTTATCCTGGGGAGACAGAGAGGATGATAGCGAAAGTGTTTGAAACCGCAGCCAAGCATGCGCCGTGCGTGCTCTTCTTCGATGAAATAGACGCGATTGCGCGCACGAGAAGCCAGAGCCCGGAATCCGATACACAGACAAACGCGCTTTCGCAGCTATTGCAGGAGATGGACGGATTCAGCAAGGTTGAAAATGTTATAATAGTGGGCGCAACAAATGCCCCAAACATTTTGGACCCTGCGATAATCAGGCCAGGCAGGTTTGACAAAATCATATACATGCCGCTGCCGGACGCGAAAGCAAGGAAGGAGATATTCAATATCTACCTGACAAAATTGCCGATAGCCAAAAACATCAATTATGACCAGCTCGCGTATAAGACCGAGAGATTCTCCGGGGCGGATATTAAGGCGCTGTGCGAAAACGTGGCACAGCAGATGGCACAGGAGGCGGCAAGCGAGAGGAAGGTACTGAGCATAGGAATGAAGGAGCTGCTCAATGCGCTAAGCAACACCAAACCGTCAACTTCCATTGCACAGCTTGAGGAGTACACGAACTTCAAGATGGACTTCCAGCGCAGAAGCACAGGGGAAGCGGAAGAGCAGGTGGGCGAGAAGGTCGGGATTGATGAGGTCATAGGACTCCCCGATGCGAAGAAGGCGATCGCGGATGCGATAGAGATACCGCTCTTGAGGCCAGAACTGCTGAAAAAGTATGATATCAAGAACATAAATGGCATACTGCTGTTCGGGCCGCCGGGAACTGGCAAGACGCTCCTCATGAAAGCCATGATAAGCGAGCTCACAGGGGTAAACATAGTCGAAGTAAACGGGTCCGTCCTCATGCAGATGGGAAGCGATAACGCAGTGAACACCATAAAGGAGATTTTCAACAGGGCGAGGGAGAATGCCCCAGCAGTAATCCTCATAGATGAGATAGACGGCCTCTTCCCTAGGAGGGAGGGCGCAAGCGAAGCCGTAGTGCAAAGGGTAAGCCAGATACTCCAGGAAATAGACGGAGTTGGCAAGCTATCCAACGTACTCATAGTCGGCGCAACCAACAACCCGGAGGTGCTTGACCCTGCATTACTAAGGCCAGGCAGGTTTGACAAAATAATATTCGTGAAGCCGCCCGCTGTCGCACAAAGAAAGGAGCTTTTCCAGCATTACCTCATGCAAGCGCCTCTGTCCGAAGACATCGACTTTGAAAAGCTAGCCGGCCAGACCAGAGGTTTCACAGGGGCAGACATAGCCAATGTATGCAGGGAAGCCAAGACAAAGGCATTGGAGAAAACTGTTGAAACTTCGGTTGACGTAAATATAAGCATGAAGATGATAGAGGACGTGCTTAAGACCACCAAGCCATCGGCACCGGAGCAGGTTGTCAGCAACTATCTTAGTTTCCTGCAGAAATATGGGGAGCGTTAGCACTCTTTCATGCCGCCGGGATGCATCCGAAATACGCGGGATGTGTCGCCCGCATTGACCCTAAGCGCGCCATCTGCATCCCTAACCGAGCAGAATTCCAGTTTTATGACGCTTTGCGTCCCTATTTTCTCCATGGCCAGCGCGCATGAACCAAAAAGCGATACGGTTATTTTTTTATTCTTCTCATCTGATAGTATGCATGTGCATGCAAGGACGCTGCCCGCCTCCCTCGCGATGCTTTTTGCTTTGGATATCTCTACCACCCTGCCGACCAGGTCCACCTTGCTATCGCCGCCTTTAAGAAGTGAAAAATCGCTTATCACGCCATGCGGAGGCGATATCACGCTTATGTATGTCGACCTTGAACTGTCCAGCTCTTCAGAAGCGATGTCTATTGCTGCGTTAGTCACAAGGACCACGGAGCCGCGCTCTATCAGCTTGGAGTCAACATCGATTGCAGCTTTGCCCAGGAGGTTGAGCTTCATCGCATTGCCCGCCGTACCCAACACTGCAACCCTCTTAGGGCTGTGCTTCCCCTTGACTGCATACGCCTCTTGATTGAATACCCTGTATACGATATCCTGAACGTCTACCACGTATCTCGGCGCCTTGAATGATCCCCCAGCACCAAGTTTTGATTTTTTTACCGATTCGATGAAGCTTAGCACTTCCTTTACCGCTGCTACGCTTTTGTACGCCCCATTGCCGTCAATCGCTGCATGCTCGCTACGGTTTCTCGCAATCCTTGATGCATGCTCTCTCGATATCATTCCTGAGAATTGGTTTACAACGTCATCAGTATCTGCCATCTGCTCAGGAGTATACGGGCAACAACGAATAAATAGCATGTACACATTTCGTATTTTGGCGTTAATAAATTTGGTAAAGGGGATTTAGGATAGGGCTAAATAAGTATAGAATTAAGTAAGTCTACTAGTTATTCAGGGGGTGCATGTATGGACGATGAAAAGAAGGTTGCTGCCCTAATAGATCAGATAACGCGACAGATGGATTCTCTCATAGGTGACACCACGGTACCAAAAAATGTAAGGGGCGCCGTAGGAGAAGCCAGGAAGAAGCTGAACGAAGGAGGGGAGTATACGATCAGGGTGGCTGGTGCTATTTATAGCATAGATGTTGTGAGCAACGACATAAACTTGCCGCCGCAAGCGCGAACGATGCTGTGGAACATATTGAGCATGCTTGAGTCTATAAAGGATTAGATGTCCGATGAAACATACTTCAAGGAGCTCACTACAAAACTGTCCCAAGCGCGAATATTCCTTTCTGGAGATGCAAAGGGAGCCATGGCTGATGGGATAGACGTAGACCTATTAGTGTCCAAGATAATAGAGAGCCACAAGACTGCGCAGGGTGCTGTCTTCATTGATTCCGATGAAATAAAGGAGGTAGTGAAAGCCATAATGAGTGAAAAGAACCCTGAGCAGATAGAGGTCGTGCGGAAACCCGGGTTTTCCCCTTTGGCCGCGGAGTTCGATGCCGAGTATGCAATAAACGTTATAAATCCAGAACAGACCAGCGGTAACCTGAACGATTTTGTCGATTATTTTAAGGACAGACTTGAAAAAATGCGCGCGATACTGGAAACCAACAGGAACAAGGTCTACGGTTTTGTAAAGACCCTGGAGTCCACTAAAAGCTTCACCAATGGAAGGGAAGTAGTACTAGTTGGCATTGTGACAAGCAGGATAGTCACAAAAAACGGCAACATAATGGTGATAATGGAGGACGAGACTGGCGAGGTCAAAGTAATATTCATGAATGGCTCGAATCCCAGATCGAAGGAGCTTTTTGAGAAAGCGGGGCATATAGCGAATGATGAGGTAATAGCGGTAAAGGGCAAGGTATCGAATGTATTCATAATGGCCAGCGAGATAGTATGGCCGGACATACCGATAAAGGAGAAGAAGTTTTCTGAAAAAGATACCGCGATTGCGTTCATGTCGGACGTGCACGTTGGCAGCAAACTTTTCTTGGATAAGAGCTTCTCTTATATGCTGCGGTGGCTTAACGGCAGCGTAGACAAATACGCGGATCTCGCAGGAAAAATAAAGTACATGATAATAGCGGGTGATGCTGCAGATGGCATAGGGGTTTATCCCAACCAGGATAGGGATCTTGCCATACAAGACGTCTATGCACAATACAAACTACTTTTCAATCTCCTGGATGCAGTCCCTGATTACGTGCATGTTTTTGTTTTGCCAGGCAATCATGACGCAGTCCAGAGGGCGGAGCCGCAGCCGCCGCTTGGCGCTGACATAATAGGGGACTTCAAGAAGGACAACATACACATAGTTTCAAATCCTGCGTACATGAAGCTAGGTGGATTCGATGTGCTTTCATATCACGGTACATCCTTGGATTCGGTAATAAGCGCCATACCGAACAACAGCTATGCGCAGCCGGAAAAGGCCATGGTAGAGCTTTTGAAGCGCAGGCACTTGTCACCTATATATGGAGGCAATGTAGTAGTGCCCAGCAAAAAGGACAACATGGTGATAGAGAAGGTGCCCGACATACTGCACATGGGCCACATACATAAGAATGGGCTTACCGAGTACCATGGCGTGGACGTCGTAAACAGCGGCACATGGCAAGGCAGGACCGACTTCCAGATAAGGCAGGGGCACATCCCATCGCCCTGCATTATGCCGATATTCGAGATGAAGGCACATAGATTCAATTCGATAAACTTCGGTGAAGGGTTATAGGTTGTGTTTTATGGATAATAAGGAATACTTTGCGCTGCTGTCGGAAAAATTTGACGATGCTTACAAGGTAGCCGAGGAAGCCAGGAGCAAGGGTTATGACCCGGAATTGCATGTCGAGGTGAAACCTGCGCCAGATTTGGCGACAAGGGTAGAAGGTATAATAGGCATAAGCGGACTTGCAGACTTGATACGGACAAAAAATGCCAAGTCCAGGCAGGAGCTCTCATTCGCAATGGTTAAAGAGGTATGCACCAACGCGCGCTTTGATATGAATATAAAGGCAAGGCTGACATTGGCCGTAAGGGTAGGGCTGTCCGTCCTTACCGAGGGCATACTGGTTGCGCCCACAGAAGGAATGCAGGGCATAGAGCTCCACAAGAATCAGGATGGTTCTGATTATATATCGGTTATGTATGCTGGACCCATAAGGGGTGCGGGCGGCACGAGTGCAGCGCTTTCTGTGGCCCTGGCTGACCATGCAAGGAAGATACTTGGCATAGGGGTTTACAAGGCGCAGCAGACGGAGATAGAACGCTATCTTGAAGAGATAATGCTTTACCATTCTAGGGTAGCCAGGCTGCAATACCTTCCAAGCGAGGATGATATACGCGTAATACTGCAAAACTGCCCGGTATGCGTGGACGGGGTTCCGACAGAAGACATGGAAATAGGCATACACAGGAATGTGAAGCGCTTGGACGCTAATGGGAAGCCCCAAATGATAACTAATAAGATACGCGGAGGTGTCGGCCTGGTGCTTTGCGAGGGAATAGCCCAAAAGGCGAAGAGCGTACTGAAGTACACGAAGGCAGTGGACTTGAACTGGACATGGTTGAATAACCTGATAAAAGTGGACAAGATGCCTTCTACCATCGATAGGGTGGAATCAAAGAAGGAAGCAGTATTCTTACAGGAGCTCGTAGCCGGAAGACCGGTGCTTGCATATCCTGATTATCCTGGCAGCTTCAGGCTCAGGTATGGAAGGTCAAGGCTGACAGGGATAGCCGCAAAGGGATTCAGCCCGGCCACCATGCTGTTGCTAGAAGGGTTCATAGCTTCCGGCACACAGCTAAAAGTAGAGAAGCCCGGGAAGGGCTGCATCGGCATGCCCGTTGATTCTATAGAAGGCCCGTTCGTCAAGCTCGTTTCTGGCGAGGCATTCAGGGTAAACACGGCAGCCAAGGCAATCGAGATAAAGGATGACATAGCTAAGATATTGGCAGTGGGCGACATACTGGTCACGTATGGTGACTTCAAGAAAACCAACACGCCGCTGCAACCCACAAGTTACGTAGAGGAATACTGGTTCGAAGAACTGCTTGCAGCAGGTTATAAAGGGGATATGCCAGAGGTCAATACTTTCGGGCAGGCGTTGGAGCTGTCTAAATCTTATGGCATACCAATGCACCCGCTTTTCACTTACGAATATCAGGACGTAAGCATTGGGGAATTGGGCGCCATAGCGAAAGAAGCTGCAAAAAGCGCTTCGAAGGTTAAGAATGTAGCTTCGCTAGAATCGCTGGAGCTCGGACCAATGGAAGGTGGTATTGAAAAGATAAGGGCGCCTATAGAGCGCCTTTGCATACCTCATTTTGACAACGGACAAAGCATATTGGTAAAGGGTGATTGCGCCAGGAGCCTCGTGATGACATTGGGACTGTTGGACGCAAATGGGGATTTTATAGGAAGTGACAAGGCATTGGAAGGTTACAACTCTGCATTGGATACCATCGAAGCCATAAACAAAGTTTCTCCGTTCAGCATCAGGAGAAGGTCAACAAGGGTGGGTGGCAGGATAGGCAGGCCGGAAAAGGCCAGGGAAAGGCTGATGAAACCCGCGCCGCACATACTATTCCCTGTAGGCGAGTTCGGTGGCAAGGAGCGCAGCATTTACAAGGCATACGTTGAGGACAGAAAGCGCTTCGGAGTGCCCAAGATAGAGGCGGACATGCCGCGATACGTGTGCCAAGTAGGCGGCGAAGCGACCGAGTTGGTCTTCTGCCCCACGCACAACTGCAGGGCAAGGATCGAGAGGATTTGCAAGACATGCAACAGGAAGGGTTGGGCGGAGATATGCGAAAGTTGCGGCGGCAAGACATCCGGCCACGAACCAAAGAAGGTAGACTTGGTGGCAAGCATTGAAAGGGCGCTAAGTAATTTGGGGGTGCAAAGCCTGCCGAAGACATTCAAGGGGGTGAAAGGGCTTTCCAGCCTAGACAAGCTCCCTGAGGCGCTTGAGAAAGGCATACTCAGAGGGATGTTTGGCGTCTATATATTCAAAGACGGCACAGCAAGATTCGATGCCACTGACGCGCCGATAACGCATTTTTACCCTATAGAGATCGGAACGAGCGTGGAGAAGTTGCGGGAACTTGGGTATACCACGGATTGCTATGGCAAGCCGCTTGAACGAGACGACCAACTCGTCGAACTCAAGCACCAGGACACCATAATCAATAGGGGCGGCGCGGCCTACATGCTCAATGTCGCAAAGTTCATCGACGCGCTCTTGATCCGCTATTACAAAATGAAGCCATTTTACGGCGTTGATTCCATAGATGGCCTTGTAGGGCATTTTGTGGTTTCGCTATCCCCGCACACTTCTGCAGGGGTCTTGGGCAGGATAATAGGCTTCACCGATGCGAACATCGGGTTGGCACATCCTTACGTTATATGTGCCAGGAGAAGAAACTGCGACGGTGATGAGGATACGGTTATGCTGCTTCTGGATATGCTGATAAACTTCTCTAGGAGGTATCTCCCGACAACAGTTGGCGGCACTATGGATGCACCATTGATACTTACTGTACATGTTGCGCCCGAGGAAGTCGACGATGAAGTGCACAGCATGGAAGTTGTACGAAAATATGGCCTTGAATTTTACAAGAAGACGATGAGTTACGCCTCGCCGGGAGAAGTTTCCATAGAGCTAGTTTCCGATAGGCTCAACAAGGAGAACATCTTTTATGACGTAGGGTTCACCCATGCAAGCAGCCCGACTGTTCTGGGTGATGCACCCAAAAAAAGCACGTACACTAAACTGAAGACAATGCACGAGAAAGTAGACATGCAGTTCAAGCTGGCAGACAAGCTTGCATGCGTGAACAAAACTGACACTGCCAGAAGGCTTATATTGAGCCACTTCATACCGGATTTGATGGGCAACCTTCATTCCTACTCAAAACAGACATTCAGATGCGTATCATGCAATGCGAAGTACAGGAGGGTGCCTCTCATAGGAAAGTGCACGAAGTGCAAAGGGAAGTTATTATTGACGATAAACAAGGGCGGCATAGAGAAGTACCTCGGAATGGCAATAAACTTGGGAGACAGGTATGATGTCGAGCCGTATATAAAGCAGAGGCTTGCTTTGCTGAAAGACGAGATAGAACAAATTTTTGGCGGGCTTGGCAGCGTTGGCGAGTTTGGCACAAAGCAGTTCAACCTATCAAAGTTCATGTGAACTACGGCCATATGCTTCAGATGCAGCATTTACACGGCTTTCTGCACTTCTAATAAGGATTAAATATGTTGAATTTGATAGCTTATGGGTATTGCATATGACGCTAATAGCATTGATACCGTATAAAGATGGCATACTATCCGTATCAGACAGTATGTGCAATTACTATCCTGCAAAATACAGCAACGTAGATGAATTCGAAAGCGAGGTTTACACTAAACAGGTAAGAAAGAGCTTCGTCTCTAAAGATGGCAATGTTGTTGTATCAATGGCAGGCACCTCAATAGATGTTGCAGGCATGGCCGCAAGGATGGTCATTGACAATGCAGCAAATCTTGAAGAGGGTGACATAAAGACACTTAGGGACGACCTTGTTTCTATGGTGCAGCATATAAACGACAGCTATGGCTATGCATGGGCATATTATAAGGCAGGCATGTTATGCGCCGTAAATAGGACGAATGGAAAAATCGAACCGCTCATGATAATGCTTGATTCCGACAATGTAGAGATATATTCGGCAAAAGGCAAAAACTTCGATGATGTTGGATGTGCAATCGGTGTGCCTAGCAATGAAAAAGACGCGCTCAAGGAATTGATAAAGGCGCATGCACCAAAACGCTCTGACAGGACCCTGGAAGATGCGATGGCGATCGGCATTATGCTGGAGAACATTTATATAAACAAGAAACTTCCAGAAAGGACGATGGCAGGTAAGGCTTACATATTCCAAGTTGGTGCACCTATAAGAATGGAAGCCGTGAGCAAAAACGGCCAGACCAATCTGGTAGTTAGCGAGAATGATTCCAAAGTGCTTTACAACAGGAATTTCGATTCGATTAGGGCGTTCGTTGCCGAGAAGCTGAAAAAAGAGGAAAAAACTGAGGATACGGCCCAGATAAAGACGTTCGTTAGGAACACCGGCGAGAAGCATGAGCACGAAAAGAAGCTGAGCAAGAACAGCAGGTAATGCTCGGCAGCCCTTCTAATAAATTATGCTTGCCTTTTATTTGCGTGAGGCGAGCATTTTTTCCATACGCCTTGCATCTACCGAATTGAATACCCTATCCTTAGTCAGCCACCCTCTCCTTGCCATGCCAACGCCATACTTAAGGAACCCGAAATGCATTGTGCTGTGCGAATCAGAATCTACCGAGAATTTCACCTTGTATTTTGAAGCGGACATTATGTTGGTGTCATTCAGGTCGAGCCTGCCAGGAAATGCATCGATCTCCAGCGCAACACCATTGTCCTCTGCGGATTCTGCAACTTTATCGAGATTCAGCTGATACGGCTCCCTGCCGTTTACCTCTCTGCCGGTAGGATGGCCCAGAATTGTTACAAGGCCCGTGCCCAAAGCCGTTGTTATGCGCTTGGTCATCTCAGTCTCCGGCATCTTAAAAAGCGAGTGCACAGAACCTATCACGCAGTCCATCTGCCTTATGGTAGAAGGCTGCAGGTCCAATGAACCATCCTTCAGTATGTCCACCTCACCGCCTTTGAATATCCTGAGCTTGCCATCCAATTTCTCATTCATCTCGTCAACTTTCTTGAAGAAGCTGATGAACTGCTTGTCGTTCATTCCGTGCGCCACTTTGAGGCTCTTCGTGTGATTTGTAACCGCAATGTATTGGAGATGTGCTTTTATGGCTGCGGTAGCCATTTCCTCCATGGTGTTGGTGCCATCGGTCTCCTTCGTATGCGTGTGCATATCGCCAAATATGTCATCTAACTCTACAATAGTAGGTATCTTGTGCTCCAACGCAAGCTTCACTTCGCCCCTCGCTTCCCGCATTTCTGGAGGGACCAATTGCATGCCAAGCGCTTCGTATATGTCCGCCTCGTCCTTGCTTGATACGAGCTTGTCTTTCTTATCGAATAGGCCGTATTCATTGAGCTTGTATCCCTTCTTCACCGCTATCTGCCTGACCTGCACATTGTGGTCTTTGCTTCCAGTGAAGTATTGCAGGGCAGCCCCGAAGCTATCCGGCTCTATCACCCTGAGGTCGCAGCTCAACCCCACCTTAAGCCAGACGGTGGTCTTTGTTGGGCCGCTCACTATTATGCGCTCTACTGCAGGCAGCTTGGCGAAGAAGTCCATCACCTTGGATGGAGCGTTTGACGTAGCCAATATGTCTATGTCGCCTACGGTATCCCTCATGCGCCTTGCGGAGCCCGCTATAAGCACTTTGTCCACAAGTCCGCTTTTTGACAGCGCGCTTACTATCCCTTCTGCCTCTGGCACGGCGTCGCCCAGGAGCAGCCTTCCTTTGCTTGACTCCCTCATTTGTAGCCCAGCCTCAAGCAGTTCCTCGCGTTTGGCCCCGAATCCAGGCAGATCCCTTACTTTATGGGATTGCACGGCCTTCTTAAGGTCCTCTATGTTCCTTACGCCAAGGGCCCTGTACAGCGCGACTGCAGTTTTAGGGCCAAGCCCCTGCACCGAAGTCAGATCTGCCATCTGTATTGGATATTTGAGCTTGAGCTTTTCGAGCCTAGATATCTTGCCTGTATTTACGTATTCCTCTATCTTATCAGCCAGGCCCTTGCCAACGCCGGGAATCGTCATTAGTGCATCATGGCCGCCAGCGGCGTACATCTGCTCTATCGGCTCCTGCAGCGCCCCTATAGCCAAAGCGGCCTTCTTGTACGCCCTGACCTCGAACCTTGAGTCAGGTGTCTCATCGACGCTGATTAGGTCTGCTATCTCATCGAATATGTCAGCCAATATCTTGTTGCTCATGCTGCCCAGCCCGACCGACCGTTAGTATCTTAGTCGATATTTTATCACTTTGCTTCTATATTTATATATGCCTGAAGACGAAGGAGCCGGAAAACCGCGTGAGCAGGACATCCAGAAGGATTACGAGAGGCTGGAAAAACTTAGCCGGGTATACCTTGCGATTATATCCAGGTACACCGATTACATAGAGGACAAGGAGAGCATCTCGGTAGCGGAACTGCCAATCCTAATAACGCCGAAGGACAGGCTGGTTGCAAGGCTGGCCGAGGAGATAATGCACTCTTTCCCCCAGTATGAATACGACAGGGACTTCGGTGAGGCGAGCATGAAGGTGTTCTCATTCGTTAAGGATAATGTTGAGAACATAGTACTGCCGCTGCAGTTCTGGCTTAGCGTAGAGGAGGTGCTTACTTTCATGGTAGGGGATGTGATGGACAAGAACATACTGCTATGCAGCGTTTTGATAAGCCTTGGGAACCCGTCTGCAAAAGTGCTTGCAGTAGTGAAGGACGGAGTCCAGAGGATACTCGTATATTACGAACTTGCAGGCAAGCTGCGCGCCTTTGAATTCAATAAGGGCGCTGCTGAATTTGCCAATTTTGAAGAACTGAAGGGTTATGTTGCTATAGACGACGATTCAACTGCCTATGAATTCAATGACAAGATGTATGTAGACATAAGCTGATTTGTTTTGCGTATTCAGCGTGCAGAGGACTTGAACTTCTTGCGATGCGCTTTGCGCAACCTCTTCAGTTTCTGCATTCTATACTTGTGGCCTATCTTCTTTTTTGATTTTGATACGGTTCTCTGCATAATATCACTAATCGAACATTAGCTTATCATTATCGCGTTTGCCTCGCCGCTGCCCTTCTCGAACGATACTTCCAGAACGCCGTTATTGTATTTGGCCTTTGCAGTTTCAGGATTTACGCCTTTAGGTAGCAGTATCTCTTTATGATAGCTCCTATTTATGCTTTTGGCATCTATCTTTAGCCTTGATTCCGAAGATTCGAGCTTTATCTGCTCCTTCGAGACGCCAGGAAGCTCCACTATTACAGTTATGCCGCCGCCCACTTCCATTATGTCCACCAGAGGTTCGCGCTCCGCCGCCTTGCGCGGTATGGAAGTCATAGTCTGCCTGTTGATGTTGCCGAACCTGTCCATCATAGGTACGCCATTCTGGTCAATCCTTATGTTGAACCCGTATATCATCGGCTGCTTTGACCCTCCCATATCCTCTATGCTCTTGGTGACGTCCTTTATGAATTTCGCCATGAAAGCATTAAGTTCGGTGTAGCTCTCTGGCTGTTCGTCATTTGCACCTTTCTTTTTCCTACCTTTTGGCACTTCATCACCGTAATCCTTAATATCTGGTTTAAAGGATTTATACTTTTGTGACATCCTCCCACCCGTGAATGGTGTTGGATTTCCAGCTCACTTTGTTAAATGCTACTTAAACCAGTTGTCAATGCTCGGCTGATGCGCCTTTGTCCTGGTCTCCATTGTCCTGTTAACTATCTTCTCTATGCGTTCATTAGAGAAGTCATGTTCGTCGCACATGAACCTCAATATGCCTTCTTTGTCCGGTTGCAGCTTCGCAGCGTCGCGCACAAAGTCTTCCCCGACATCCACCACCTCTGGCTTCTCGAATAGTGAAACTACCTCGCTTATGTCCAGCTCGAACTCTGCATTGAACTTTTCCTTAACGATACGCTTTACATCAGAGATCGAACTCGACAGCTTGGCGAACTTGAGCGCGGTCTTCGGGCCCACCCCCTTTATGCCCTCGTTGAAATCCGTGCCAAGCATTATGCCGATCCATATCAGCTGCTCCCTGCTGACGCCGAGATTGCTCAGGGTGTCTTCAAGGCTGACAAGCTCCGGCTCCACTGTCACGTATATGTTCTTCCTTGGGAGCTTCCTCCTCCCGCTTATCGACAGGTTCCTGACGACCTTGGGCGAGCCGAAAAGCATCGTGTCGTAATCCTGGCTGGCAGCCGCGTATATGAGTCCCTTGCTGCACATGTAGCTGGCCTGCGCTTCGCCTTCGCTTGGCGCGTTTACGCACTGCACACCCATCAGTCCAAGAAGGCGCTTCGAGCTCTCGACCACGTTCTTGTCTATCCTTGTGCTCGCCTGGGCATGCACCCTCGCGGCTTCGACCTCCCCCGCGTCCTTCGCTTCCTGCCAGGCAGCATATGCGGCCTTTCGCCTCTGCATCCTCGCCATTATGGTCTTCTGCTTAAGCATAGAAGGTATGCCGTCGAAAACGTATATAGGGGTTATCCCATATTCGAAAAGCTCGGAAGTCCTGTAGAACAGCCCGGAAAGGTGGCTGGTGAGGTTGCCATGTGGATCGGTGAGCGGGGTGCCATCCTGCTGCCTTATTATTGAAAGGAACTGGTATATGGCGTTGTACGCATCTATCGCTATGGTCTTGTTGTTAAGTTCTGTGAGGCTTATCTTCCTCTTCGAGATGAGCTTGCTCAAATCAACAGACATCAGAAAAACCTAGCGCTTGACGATGAAGTCGCCCAGCGTAGCCTTGTCTCCCCTCTTGCCATGATACGAGTCCTCAGGCTTGCTAGGTGCAGCCAGCCGTATGTTGAGCGCTCTCTCCAGCTTTTTCGTGAGTTGAATCGGCGGCTTCGTCTTCTCCTCCTCCACCCTGAGTAGTAGCGTCTCCTTTTCGTTAAGCATCTCGGCCAGCACTTTCAGCGGAAGCTTCATCGCCTCCCTCGCATTGCGGATCGCAGCGCCGTAATTTTCTATGAGCTCCATGTCCTCTTCTGCGTTACCTCGTGACTGTTGGGGCGCTGGCCGTGAGCTGATCGGCATGGTACTATCCCTGCCTATCACCTTTGCGCCCTTAGCGCATTTTTTGCATACACGAAGTTGCGCAGGATCCACCGCTATTATGAAAACGTCGGTCATCTGCTTGCCGCACATCTCGCAGTCCTCCATTCCCTCACCAAACAATAGTAAATTCGCGGTATAACAACAAATACCTTTCCATGATTTACGCCATGACCCGCTAAGTGTTATATAGTTTTCCGGCAATGACTTAACGGTGGTGCTCTACGGCCTCGAAAGGTAGCGTGAAGAAGGGCTATGGCGTATACGGAGATGTTGGCGTGGCCACGCTCATCGTCTTGGGCATAGCCATGGTTTACATAAGCTACATATCGGCCCAGTTGACCGCATTGTACCAGTTCGGCCTTGCAATAATATCTATGGTTGCCATAGGCATAGCGATAACACGCATAAAGTCGCTAAACGGGGCGTTCGGAGCGTACATGATAGGCGGACGCAGCGGGATAAAGTTCATAGATCGCCTGTCCAGGAGGCATAGGCGATTCTGGAACGCGATGGCGATGTGGGGCCTGGTGCTGGGCTTCGGGCTCTTGACATACCCACTGCTCAAGGGGCGCCTGGACAAAAGGATATACCTGTTCGGCATATTCAGCATAATAGTTTTCGTTGCGGTGCTGCTGCCAAACATGCTGCCTGCCCTGCAGTTGATACAGCTGCCACAACTCCAAAACGTCGTAAGTTCTGCTTCCGCAGCGCAAGGTACGCCGGCAGTTATGGGAGCGGAGATAATAGAGACCGCAGTAAGTGCTGTGCTGGGCTTCTCAGGATACGTCATAATAGCCATACTGTCAAATGCAGTATACATAGGATCCGGGATAGCCGCTTTCATGCTGAGCGTGGCGCAGGGCGCGCCCCAGATATCCCACGTTACACAGCAGGTTCCAAGCGTGGCTCCCTTGCTCCCAGGCATAGACATACCGCTGATACCTGGCATAATCGCCTTGGCTTTCCTATTGGTAGTGCACGAATTCTCCCATGGCGTGCTTTCACGCGTATATGGCATTAAGATAAAATCGATAGGCATGCTGCTCTTCGGGGTCATACCGATGGGCGCATACGTGGAGCCAGATGAGAAAAAGGTAAACAAATTGGACAGCCTCAAGCAGAGCAAGATATTCGCAGCCGGGGTTTCTGCGAACTTCATATTTGCCGTCATATTCTTTATCCCTTTCATGCTTTCCCTGATGTACCTGCTCCCGCTCGTTTCTACGCCCGGAGTCTACATAAACAATACACTGAATGGCTATCCGGCTGCGATAAGCGGGGTCCAGCCGGGCAGCAGGATAATCTCATGGAATGGGCATAACGTAACCAACATAACCGCATTTGAGGATTTCGCCATAGCAAGTGAAAGGCCCAACGCTACAGTAGTATTGGGCACTGACAAAGGCAATTACACGCTAAAGGAAGTGCAGTACGGATCAAACAGCTCCAAATGGATTGTTGGGATAAGCGTAATATACAAGCAGATAGCGCCAAAGAGCGGGTTTCTTGACCAGCTGGGTTTCAATCTCTATGCAACAATGGCATTCCTATTCATGCTGAACTTCCTTGTCGCAGTTGTGAATTACCTCCCGATACCGGGCTTTGACGGCTGGAGGATATACAAGGCCAACATAAAGAACGGAAGGATAGTTACGGCGTTATCGCTCATAGTCATAGTTGGGCTTCTGCTTGGGGTGGCGCCTTTGGTTGCCAACTATTTATAGGCCGCTTTGCGGAGGTTCGCTATCGTTCCGAAGTCCATGGTAGATCCGAATCCTATCGCTATGGCGTGCATCTCGCTTATTTTGGAGGCTCGCAGGACCGGCGATAGTAGATCATCATCCGGCTCTGTTATCACATCTGTGCCTCCGGCGAAGTAGTTGATTGCTGGGATGACCAGGAGCGGGACTTTGTTGTAGGTACCGAAAAGGAAGCATCGCAGTTTCTCCATCCTCCCTATATCGTTGTAAACGCTTATGGCGGGATGCTCATGGCCCATTATCAGCATTGATGCGCCATCCGGATTGATCGGCAACTCCTCGCCATGGAAGAACAGGTACTTGCCGAGCAATGCTTCCTGTCCATATATCTTAAGCTTAAACGGCTCCTTGTATCGCTCGACGAAATTGTCGTGATTGCCTTTTATCAGTATGAGCTCCGCGCAGCTAGACTTTGTGAAGTCTATGAAATCATACAGCTCGTTGAATTCCTCCTGGTCCACTTTTGAGAACTCGTTCTTGATGTCGCCATCCACTATTATCTTGTCTGCCTTAGTAAGCCTTATTGCGGTGGAAAGCGATTCAGTGATTCTTTTGAGGTTTATTTTTGGTATTAAGGTGCCATGCTTGGCCATAACGCCCTCGTAACCCAGATGCGGGTCGGCTATCACAAGCGCATTCAGGCTCCTTATGAATGCTATCGGCAGCCCGTCCACGAGCTCCACATCGTCATTTAGCATCATCCTATCACCCGTTTATCCTCTTGATGACAAGATCGTGAAGATGCTTCAGGTACTCGTGCCTCTCCTTCATGAGTATGGCGTCAGCCTGGCCGAAAGTTATCATGAGTTGGGCGAATGGGGATGGGACGGGGGTGTTTATCAACTTGTAGCGCATCTTGCCTGACTTGATCTTTGAAAGCACCTCGTTGGTCCTTGGCATGTCCATTACGTCCTCGAATATCTCCCTGTACGTTTCCTTTATTATCGGGAAATTTGGGTCTATGCCTTCTGCTGCCTTCAGGAGCAGTTGCGCACTGACCTGCTGCCTCCCTACGCTTATCTTCCACCCCTTGTAGTTCTTGAGCACCATGAAGCTCCTTGCAGCAACATGCCTGAACCTTCGTTTCATCATCTCCGTGTTCCTGATGTTGAGCCTTAGCATTGATGCCATATCACCGGCGGTGAGATCTGCGATAATGCCGTCAAGCATCTTAGAATTCAGGCGCTCCTCCTTTGGCATGGAGAGAACGAAACCGTTGTCATTGACCATCACGCCTATGTCATTGTCGGTGACCTCCCTGAGCTCTATTGCGAATAGCCTTGACAAAGCGTCATTCACCCTTCTTCCGAAAAGCGAATGGAACACTATGTACCTGAGATCCTGGCCGCCGGTGTCTTCTACCTGCTCTATGAGGATTAGCTTGTCGTTAGGCACTGCATGCGCGAATAGCAACTGCTCCAGGAAATACCCGTATATCGCGGCCCTTGAATTCGAATCCACTGGCAGCTTGCCCAGGTATTCGTTGATCGAATTGGGCATCCTGGTCGTTTTGGTTATCCTACTTATCCGGCTCTTCTTTATCTGCGAGCTTACCAGAGCCGCAAATTCACGCCTGAAGGCGCCTATCTCGTTTGCCAGCTCGTAGCTCAGCGGCAACTGCTCGGAAAACCATGGAGGTATTGTGGGCGAGCTGCTCTTTGCATCGCTAACGTAACACTTCATGCCTCTTGCGTACTCAAACCTGTAAAGCCTGCCGCCCAAGCTGAATATGTCGCCTTGCTTCATCCTTGAAAGGAACTCCTCCTCTATGTTGCCTATCCACCTGGCGGTACCTGTCAGGAACACGTTTACGGATACCTCATCAGGTATTGTCCCTAGATTCAGCATGTATATTACTTTTGTGTACTTGCCGCGCTTGCCGAACATGTTCTCTTTAGCGTCGTACCATATCTTGCCGTATACGTGCCTGCTCTCCAGCCCGACATATGCTCCTGACAGGTAATTTATAAGCGACATGAAATCCGATTTGGAGAGCGTATGATATGCGTAGACATTCTTGATCAAGGCGTACGCTTCATCAATATCCCATTTCTTGGTGAACGACATACCGACTATGTGCTGGGCGAGCACGTCCAGTGCGTTCTTTGGCACTATGAACGAGTCGAGGTGGTGCTTGAGCATTGCGTCTAGCATTATAGAGCATTCTATCAGGTCATCCCTGTTCAGTACTATCGTCTCCCCTTTCGCGGTGGACCTGAATGAGTGGCCGGAACGGCCTATCCTCTGCACGGACCTTGTCACGCTTTTAGGCGAGCCTAGCTGCACAACGTCGTCTATCGCACCCACGTCTATCCCGAGCTCAAGGCTTGTGGATGACACTGCGCACTTAAGGGACCCTTTCTTCAGGAGTTCCTCCACTTCCAACCTTGACTCCCTGGACAGTGAGCCGTGATGGGCGGCCACATCCTCGCCATACTTGAACCTATGCTTCAGATTGAAGACGACACGCTCAGTTCCGCTCCTGGTGTTTGTGAATATCAGCGTAGTCTTGCTCCTCTTTATCACGCTGTTCAACTCTTCGTACATCGCGTCTTCTATTTCCTTATCGTCCGTGTTTATCATGTCTTTTACCGGGCTCAGCACCTTTATGTCGAGTTTCTTGCTCCACGAGGCGTCCACTATGGTGCAATCGCGGAGTTCATCGCCATCGAATCCGACAAGGAATTTGGCTGCCTCCTCCATTGGGTAAAGGGTCGCTCCCATGCCCACCCTGACGAAATCCTTCCCTATTATGTCCACAAGCCGTTCGATGGATAGCGATAAATGCACGCCGCGCTTGTTGTTAGCGAGCTCGTGTATCTCGTCCACTATAACGTAGCCGACCTCGTTCAGGTTCTCGACGAATTTTGGGGAGTTGAGCATTATAGCCAGGCTCTCTGGTGTGGTGACCAGTATGTTAGGCGGCTTGACAAGCTGCGCGTGCCTCTCCTTCTGGCTCGTGTCCCCGGTCCTGATCCCTATCGTCACGTTCCTTATGTTCTGCTTTATTATGTCAGTGCCCTTGGCCTTCTTTATCAGTTCGTAGATCGAATCAAGAGGCCTGGATAAGTTCCTATAAACGTCGTTGTTTAGAGCCCTCAACGGCGATATGTATATGCAGTATACCTTGTTTTCGAGCTTGCCCTGAAGAGATATGTCGAAAAGCTTGCTTATTATGGACAGGAATGCGGACAACGTCTTTCCGCTGCCGGTAGGCGCGGTTA
This sequence comes from Microcaldota archaeon, assembly GCA_027317945.1. GTDB lineage: Archaea > Micrarchaeota > Micrarchaeia > Micrarchaeales > Micrarchaeaceae > JAKATK01. Next base: position 47,882 of record DAHVQB010000009.1, on the reverse strand, counting down.
TCAGCACGTTCATGTTCTCGCTTATCAGCTTGAATGAGTATCTCTGCGGCGGGGTGAGTTCATCGAAGTTATTTCGGAACCACTTGCGCACATACTCGTTCAGCGAGCCGAGGCTCTCCCCTTCGCTAAAAGGCTTGTCTGAATAATTTATCATTGCATATCATCCTGAATTCTGGCTTTGGTGCATAGCATTATGCATACGAAATATTTATACGGAACTATTTGGCGTCGGATTTCTAAACCGGCGATTGGCTGTGCTAAGCGTCACGTAAAAAATAAGGAATAGAAAGTAAAAAGTAAAAATAAACAGTTATGGCTACTTGTATATCGACTGGTACGTCTGGCCGTTGTCATCGGTTATAGTGATGCATTCGCCTTCGCACTCGACTAAGCACGCTTGGCACAGTATGCAAGCATCGCCGCTTACGGCGACTGACAGACCTCCGCTCCTGTCTTCATACTTATCAGCGAAGTGCTTATGGCCGTCCTGTACGGACTCCCACTTGGCCTTCACCGCAGGATCGCTCTGTCCCTTCCATTGCTGCTCTTCCGGTGCTACGTCGGCATTTGCCTCTGCTCCTGACCTATCCTTCATCTGGAATACGGCCACAGGGCACACATCAAAACAGTGAGCACATCCAGTGCATTTCGGTTTGTTAACCCATACCTTCATCAAATCAACTCAATTTATAGTACAAATTTGTATTAACCTATTTATTGTTTGCTATTTTACGCATTACGACACATACACGAACTGTGGCACGGCTGCCGACAACTTAATAATCCAAATCGGCAGCCATTTTTGTATCATTAGCCAAACAGACCTGCCAAACCTCCTGCAGCCTCCTCTTCGCTCTTCTTCTCCTCCTTCTTTTCTTCCTTCTTAGGCTGAGCTCCCTGAGCTTGGGCTGGCGCCGCTGTGGCCTGGACCTGCGCTGCCTGTGCGTTCTTTATGACGTCTTTTATGTTGACGCCCTTTAGGGACGAAACAACAGCTTTTGCCCTGGCCTCATCAGGCGAGAATCCTGCCGCTTTTACTACGTCTATGACGTTCTGTTCGTTGATTTCCTTTCCTGCCGCATCGAGAAGCAATGCAGCGTAGACATATTCCATACATTTCACCTTTTTACTTTAGCATGATTATTTTTTCAATTCACTTTTGCACGGCACCGTCAAGTGCGGCGGCGTGGGATGCAGCGTTGGCTATAAGCTTGTCGGCTATCCCAGTGTCGTACACCTTGCTTGTGATACCCAAGTATTCGGCCTGAGTGTATGCCTCGGATATGAAGTGGCTTATCGTATATTTATTTATTATCTTTGATGACAAGCTGAGCGCCAGCGCCTTGTTGAATCCCTGCATCAAGTCCTGGAGGCTTGAGGCCGCGTCTATGGAAAGCACCTCGCGCTTGAACATCAGCTTCTTATCAGTTATCACGGAAGGCAGTATGTATGCGGTAAATGGCATCACTCCCAGCGTCCTGAGAGCCTTGGCCACGTTAGTTGCTATCACCGCCCCCTTGGCAACCAGCACCTTGTCCTTCGATATGACTACCTTGCCCTTGTCTATCTTTACATCTATGCCTGCCTGTTTCAGCTCTGTTACCGCCTGCCCGGGCTGTATGGATGTTTCGCCGCTCTTTATCTCTATGTCATCGCTAGCTATCTGGTTTGGCTTTGCGGCAAGTTTCAGGGTGTTTGCCTTGAAATTGTTATATATTTCGAATGGGTCTCCGTTGCTTAGTATTATTGCGCTTGTTGCGCTCATCTCCTGAATCAACGGCTTAAGCTCCTTCTTACTCTCAAGTATCTTAGTGAGCAGAGTCCGTCTGCCGAGTATGAACTTGACATCAGATCTCATCTGGTTCTTGGACTTTTGGAGCAGCCTGTCAGGTATGTTGCTCAATGGGACTATACCTACGACAGAGTACTTGTCGAGCAGCTTTGTGTGCTCTTCCACGAACTTTATCTTCTGTTCTTTTGTAAGCATTATATCACACTCATATCAGGCGCAAAGGCTTGCTCATGGTCATCTTGACGTAGACGGACTTTATGTTCTGCTTGCCCACCTTCCTTGTGACCGATCCAAGAACCTCGTCTATGTTGGCGGCCAGTTCTGCCGGCGCCATCTTCTCATTGCCCACCATGCAATTTATGGTCGGCAGGTACTTCCCCTTGCTCTTTAACGTTATTGACTTGGCTGCATTGGATATAAGAGTTGACACGTCAGACCCTATGACGGGCTTCGGCATCTTGCCCCTCGGACCCAAGAACTGTCCAAGCGCTTTGGCGATTTGGGGCATCATGTTTGGCTGCGCCAACAGGTCGCAGTCGAGCAACTCGCTCAGCCTGGCCTTGTCGCTCGCTACGGTGGCCAACTCTTTGCTTTGTATTATCTTGGCGCCATTCTGAGCGGCCTTATCGGACATCGTTTTGTCATCAGCGAATACGATTATGCTGCTTGACTTGCCCCTCCCATTAGGCAGCTTTATCTCGAGATTGAGCCTGTTGTCTTGTTTGTTGAAGTCTATGTTTGCGAAGTTCATAGAAAGCTCTATGCTCTGTGTGAACTTCCTCTTGCCCTTATTCTCTTCGATAAACGTGTTGAATTTGTTGAATGCTTCCGTTTCCATCTTTATCCCTCCTGCAAAATGCAGTGACTGCGGGAAAAGCAGTGAGTAACTATTTGGCGTAAACTTTTATAAACATTGCGTCGACGTGAACGCATTCAGGTAATAGTGTCATATCCGCGTGAATTTCATCTTGTAAACCCGCGAAGCTGCACGTCTCACCATTTCTGCGTACCTCATGCGGCCCTGCTTGTTGAAATTTGAGAACCTAGTCTTGCTTGCCTGGAAACCAGATGCCTGCGGGTGTCCGTTTCCGCCGAGCGCCTTGGAAAGCAATGAGCAGTCAACTCCGTAAAAGCTGCGCAGATGGGCAGATCCATCTTTTGTAGTGACGAATATCTGTATTTTGGAGCCCGTCAACTTAGATATTTCGGAGCTTGCGAAATTTGTCTGCAGGTTATCCGCGAATGCCATTCCTATCTTGAACTTCTTGCTCGCCAATGCACACATCGTCTCCCTCAAAGTGCCCATATTCGCGCGCTCGGAATTCTTGTATTCCCCATATACACGCTTTATCTGCCTGCCGTTCAGCTTGCCATCCGCAACCTCCTTTGTTACTTGCAGCATCTTGGTGTATGCGCTGGTTGATTCGGTGTCAAGATACGTTATAACTGAGGAAATCCTTCTTAGCATGGAATCTTCAGGCACGCTGCGCGGGACGAGATTGAAGTCTGTTATGTGGGCCAGTTGTGAAAGCCGCCTGCATGTCTTATCGCCATTGCATATCTCCATAAAGACGAGCTCTGAGGCGCAATGGTCCTTGTTCTCCCCGGCCACAACGAAATCGGCGTATTTTGATATGCTCTCCATCGCGTTCCAGCTCCATGGATGGTGGTCTAGCCATACCACGTTATTGCCGGCCCTGCGCAACCTCTTGAGCATGCCAGTTATTGCCTCGATCCTGGAATCCTGGGCGGATAAATCTGTTATCACTATAGTAGAATTCTTGGGCTTATCATGCATAAGCGCGCCCATCGCTGACCTGAATGCCATGTCATCGTAATTAGCGAAGTGTATTTTCTTCACTGACTTACTGTACCTACGTACCAATTGAGCCGCGCTTGATATGCCATCGAAATCCCTCCTATGCGTTATCACATACACGTTGCCTTTTATCTCGGGTAATTTGCCTATTTTTACTACTACCATTTCTACCACTCATGGTGCTATACGTTTCCTGTCACGCGGGAATAGGGATGACTCCCTTATGTTGCCAAGGCCACATATTTTCATTGTGATGCGTTCCAAACCGATGCTCCACCCTGCATGCGGAGGCGCACCGCACCTGAAAGCGTTTATATAAAACTCGAAATTCTTTGGATCCATGCCCCTCTTCTTTATGGCTTCGGTAAGCATGCCTGGATCGTGTATTCTCTGCGCACCGCTAGATATCTCCAGCCCCTTGTATATGAAATCGTAACTTTCTGATAGTTCAGGATTGTCTGCCTTTGGCATAGAATAGAATGCCCTTATATCGGATGGGTAGTCGCGCACTATTACGGCATCGCCGTATAGCTCGTATAACGCTTCCTCGTGCTCGCGCGATATATCATCGCCCATCTTTATGCCGTCGCCTTTTGCCTGCAATGCCTTTATCAGCTCGCCATACGCAATGACCTTAGCGTGCGGGACATCCAGATCAGTTACACCTAGCGTTTCAAGGTCTTTTTTATTATTATCCTTCACGTCGGCCACTATATTGCTTACCACTGTAGATAAGAGCGAGACCGCGTCGTCTGCAGTTGCGAAGCCCATCTCTACATCCATCTGAGTTGATTCGGTCAGGTGTGCCGTCGTATTCGACTTTTCCGCCCTGAATACCGGGGTTATTATGAAAACGCGGTCCATGCCCCCTATTATGGCAAGCTGCTTGTAGAGTTGCGGCGACTGGGCCAGATAAGCATTATTCTCGAAATATTGCACTGGGAATAACTCCGCGCCGCCCTCTGTGGCTTCCGCAACTATTGATGGTGTCCTGATCTCTTTGAAGCCTTCCTTGATTAGCGTATTCCTGAAGCTAGATAGTATTGCAGACTGTATATTGAAAACTGCCGCGGTTTCCAGGCGCCTTATGTCTATGTACCTGTAATTTAACCTGACATCCAAGTCGGCTGGAACCTTGCCGGTGACTTCGAATGGTATGCGAGTTGACAATGGGTTCAGATCTTCTATTTTAGTAGGGATTATTTCGAATCCCGCCCTTGCCTGCGAATTGAGCTTTACCGTGCCGGTTATCCTGACGACGCTTTCCTTGGGCAGTGACATGCTTTCGATAATTTTTGGCTCTGTAACCCCGGCCTTGGCCGTTACCTGAACTATGCCGGTGCTGTCCCTTAGCAGTAGAAACGTCAATTTGCCAAGTTCGCGTACTTCGTGCACCCATCCGCATAGGCTGACTTCTTTCTCCGCCATATCCTTCGTGAGTTGGTTTATCCAATTGGTTCGTAGCATTCTCAAAACCGGTTATAAAGCAAACCGCTTATAGCAGTACAGCGCTAGTACTGATACAGGTACAATATGTACCTTATTTATAAGAATTTTTGCAGGCAAAGCCAAACGAACCGCTCGCACTTTGAAATGCGTCGCCGCGTGGCTTGGCTTACTTTTTCAGCGTTATCTGTATTGAGCTAACTTTCGAATTCGTACCGTCCTCGTTTTGCACTTCCTCGGATGTTATAGTTAAACCATCGCTGCTCGGATCCTTTATCTCTTTTATGAACCTATTGCGCGTTATTTCTACAACGTCAACCGCCTTTGCTATCGCGTTGCCGCGAGCCTTGACTGCCACAAACGGCTTCCCATTGTTCATCTGGGTGACCACTGCAAGAACATAGTTCATGGTTGGCTTTTTGCCGATGTATATTATGTTGTCTGTGGGTGCCGAAGCCTCAGCGTCCACGGCATCTTGGGAAACGGAATTTGCAGCTATCTGTATGAAACTTACCTTTGACTTCGTGCCGTCCTCATTCAGCAATTCCTCCGAGCCTATTTTTATGTTTTGATTCGTTGGCCCGTTCAAATCAGGCATGAACCTGTTTTTTACTATTTCTGCAACGTCCACGGCCCTTGCTATTGCATTGCCTCTGGCCTTTATTGTTACTTCCTGCATTCCGCTATTGAACTGCGTAACCACTGCCAAGACATAATTCATAGTAGGCTTCCTGCCTATGTACACGATGTTCTCCATCTTCCTTTCGCCATTGAATTGCTCTTCTTCCATGATATCACTGTTTTGTTTGCCTGCAACAACGCAAATTTTACTGACGAGTTGCGAGAGGATAATTATGTAATACTACTTTAAAAACTTTTCCGATTTGTTTGCGTTATTGATGTTGTCTCATAACCGTGTAATAATTCGAATCATTAAAGGAAAAGTATTTGGAAGAAAAGTTTAAGTTTTGATGGATTAAAGGTTAAGTCGGTTTGGTGATCAGATGCCTAGCGTTTCAAAGTTTACGGAATTTGATGTTAATGTGTACGAAGTAGAGCTTGACAACAGCGAACAGACAAAACTTATATCATCCATGAACACTATACGCGCATCTTTTGATTCACCGGGAAGTGCGGTATCGCAGATAACTTTATACGGGATACAACTCCAGCCTGGAATCGCAGCGGTTGGATATGACATCGGGTCAAAGAAGGCGAACGTAGTATACATCAAGGGCAATAATGGCTTGCTTGAAAGCCCTGCGGAGGTGTCTGACCTTTATGATAGCAGTATGGTGCAGAGGCTCTTGCCATTGCTATTCCAGAAGAAAAGCGCGCGGCTTTTCGTGGTCAGCGGCATAAGCATGTATGACGGCAGCAAGCTGACTAAATTAGTGGTTACGGATTCATTTGTGAAGCTGGGATAACGCGTATTCTGTGGTAATTTACATAGTATACAATTAGGTAGCATATCCGCGGCTTTTGGTTATATCCGAATCCGCTTTGCTTTTCCCATGGCTCCTATAGCTATAGTTTCAAATAGTCCCACAAGGTATTTATTTCTTGTTCATGGAATCTATAAGCATACGGATTCCACATAAAGTTTCATGCACTTTTTTAGTATGTGCTTTTGGCAAACAAGTGCTTGTGGGGTCTTTTCGATGCAGTATTTTAAGCTGCACCTAAGCTGTGGGTTGAGTTAGTGTTATCTGACTTTGGATTGATTTTCCAGCTGTCTACACCAGCTACTAACTGGGTGTCTGCTGGCTCGGTACTTGTAGAGCAGATAATAACGCTGCTGATATCGCTTTTGGCGATATTGGCACTGTCTATGCAGCTGGCAAGGGGTTACTTCCTCAGGATACTTAGGAAGTTCACATTGAGGTTGGCCGCAGACGTATGGTGGCTAGTAGCCATCCTGCTAAGAGACGCCGGCATATTCCTTGTGCTATTCCTTGGCATAACATTATTCTGGCCAGGCACATTCCAGGATTATGCCGTGGCGATGCCATTCCAGCCGCTGGGTATAGACTTCTTCACGTTCGCCCTAGTGCTTCTGTTGCTCAAGGACACGCACGAGGACGCAAAAGCAAACGCGCTCCTTACGGTTTTCATAGCTATAGGCACTGCGTTGATTCTCTTCGGGACCATATTCGTAACGTATAATCCAGCGCAGATAACGGGCATCAGCGTGCCTACTGTATCCACAAGCCCAAGCAACTTCTGGGGCTTCATGTATACATACTTTGATTCGCTGAACTCACCGACCATAGCCATATATTCATTCTATATAACGCTCATAATATTGGCAGCTGCGGGAGGCAGGGCAGTCAAATGGTCGTATGACCAGTGGGGCCTTACTCCGATGAGCTCTATAATGGGCTTGCTAGGCAAGAAGAAAAGTTCCGGCCCAGCAAGCGCAGTGCAGCCCAAAATGAAGTAGTGAAGGTGTAATGATGCTAGAACTATTACCGATGATGTTGCAGGCGGCTCAGGCCAATCTTACGCATATATACAACTTGACCAACAGCACGGCTGCCATAATAGCACCAAAAGCAATAGATGCAGGCTTGGCGGTTTTCGTTGAAGAAACGCTAACCGTAGTCATATTACTACTTATGGTACTGGCCATATCATTGCAGCTGGCAAGGGGTTACTTCCTCAGGATACTTAAGAAATTCACACTTCGCCTTACTGCAGATCTGTGGTGGCTCATATACATACTTTTGAGAGACCTGACTGTGTTCCTTGTGCTGTTCTTGGGATTCGTGTTGTTCCTGCCGTCCGCGGCGCTCGTATACCCGGTAGCAGTACCATTCATGCCGCTTGGCATAGACTTGTATGCATTCGCACTGGTACTCATACTAGTTAAGGAAACGGACGAAAATGGCCACTATGACACGCTTGTTACAACACTGCTTGCTGCAGGAACTGCGCTGTACATGATAGGCACAATAGCGGTTACCGAAAGTGCAGTGCAGTTGTCAACCCTGCCGGGCACAGTATCGATGAGCACAAGCAACCCGTGGGGCTTCTTCTATACCTACTTCAGCTCCGTAAGCAACCCAGCGCTCGAGATATATTCGTTCTACGTAACATTTGCATTGCTCGTTATAGCGGGCTTATACGCCATAAAATGGTCGTTCAACCCCACCGGGGCAAAGCCGAAGACCGTGCCGAACCCCACACCAAAGGTAGCTGCGATGCCATCCGCTACTGCACCGCAGCCCGCTGAACACGCTGCCGCTTCGCCTACGATAGGAAGCGCTGCGCCAAAACCACCTGCGATGTAAGATGATGCTCGATGTCCTTCAAATTCACATTTGATAAGGAGCTATGCATACAATGTGGCATATGTGGTGACTCGTGCCCTGTCAATGCGCTTGACTTCACAAGGCCAAGGCACAATAATGTGGAAGACGATGAGGGCAAAGCAGACCTTAGCAGCGATATGACTGAGTATCCTATTCAAGTAAATAAGTGCATAGGCTGCCAGATATGCCCCGAAGAGTGCCCCGTTTCGTGCATAGATATAATAGAAACCCAGGCGGAGCCTGACTATTACCCAAAACAAGGGCCCATGATGACAGATGAGCCGGATAAAGATGCTTTTGGATTGACGCGATTCACTAAGATAAGGCCAACACGCATGAAATCCAAGGATCAGTGGGGGAATGCGTTCATGTACAGGCCAAGACGCAGGAAGTTCCAGACACAGGCATGGGAAAGCATGGCCCCTGAAGCACCACCGATAGAAGCACCAATCGCTCAGAGTACCGCTATGCAGGCCCCTCAAAACACCAAGGCTTCGACCCCTGCGCCCCAGGTGCATGCTGCCGCCCCTGTAGGTCCAGCAGTGCAGCCAAATCCGGTGGAAAAAGCACCCGAACAACATTCGCAATCGCGTCCAGATGTCCAACATGTTGATAAAAACAAGGAAGTCAAGAACAAAGGAGGCTATGCGATACCAAAGGTCTGAGAAGCGTACAGCCCACTTGCACATCTCATTTTCTTTGCAGCTTTTTTGACTTGTGACATCCTCCCACCCATGAATGGTGTGGGATTTCCCGCTCACTTTGTTAAATAAAAGAAGAAGATTGAATTAAAAAGAAAAATCAGGATTAGCTAAGGCTTATCTCTATCTGGACCGTGTCAGGCACTGGTATCCTCATTATCTGGCGCAGCGCCTGTTCGCTGACATCTATTTGTATAAGCCTCTTATGGAACCTGAGCTCCCACCGTTCATATGTGTGGCTCCCGTCGCCGCAAGGTGTCTTCCTTACGGTCTGGGACAACGTATGAGTAGGCAGAGGCACAGGGCCATTGCACTTGACGTTCATGGAGTTAGCTATAGTCTTTATCTGGCTAGCTATGGAATTGACATCGTCTTTCTTTGTGCTGACCAGTTTTATTACAGCTATGCTCATTCAAACCATCTTTAGAGAGTTCTGGGCACAACATCCAATATTATGCCTGCACCTATCGTCTCTCCCATGTCCCTTATGGCGAACCTGCCAAGCTGCGGGAAGTCGCTGTACTTTTCTAGTGCTATCGGCTTCGTGGGCTTTATCTTCACTATTGCCACATCGCCAGTCTTCAGCGTCTCCGGATTCTTCTCAAGCGTCTGACCGGTCTTTGGATCCTTCTTCTCAAGCAACTCCGAGAATGTGCATGCTATCTGCGCGGTGTGTATGTGAAACACAGGGGTGTAACCCTTTGCAATCACGTTCTGGTGGTGCAGTACTATCACCTGTGCGGTGAACTCGGCTGCCACTGTAGGCGGATTGCTGGAAGGACCGACTACGTCTCCACGCTTTATGTCCTTCTTCTCTACGCCTTTTATGTTGAACCCTACGTTGTCACCAGGCTCAGCCTTCTGCAATTGCTGGTGGTGCATTTCTATGCTCTTCACTTCGGTCTTAACGCCGCCAGGCATTATTATTACAGAATCGCCGACCTTCATGACCCCGGTCTCAACCCTGCCAACCGGCACTGTACCGAATCCTGATATGCTGAATACGTCCTGGACAGGCAGCCTCAGCGCCTTATCTAGCGGCTTGTTCGGCACCTTCAAAGCGTCAAGAGACTCGAGCAATGTCGGACCAGTGTACCAAGCGGTCTTGTCTGACTTCTTGGCTACGTTAGTGCCGTCCAGCGCAGAGTATGGTATGAATGGTATCGTGTCTACCTTGAAGCCCAATGTCTTTAGCAGATCGTAAACTGCCTTCTTGGCCTTCTCGAAATCAGCCTGTGAATAGTTTATTGCGTCCAACTTGTTTATGCCCACTATTAATTGTGGTATGCCAAGTACGCTGGCCAGTATGGCGTGCTCCCTCGTCTGTGCCATGACGCCTTCTTTTCCGCTGACTACCAGCACTGCTGCGTCAGCCTGGCTTGCACCCGTAATCATGTTCTTGACGAAGTCCCTGTGACCAGGTGCGTCTATTATAGTGAAGTAGAACTTCTGCGTCTGGAAGTCTCTGTGCGCTATGTCTATGGTTATGCCACGCTCCCTCTCCTCTTTAAGAGAGTCCATTACGAAAGCGAACTCGAATGTCGGCCTGTTTACCTCCTTTGCAATCTCCTTGAACCTGTCCATATCCCTGTCACTTATGGCTCCGGTCTCGTACAGGAGCCTGCCTACGGTTGTTGACTTGCCGTGGTCTACGTGCCCTATGAAAATCAAATTCATATGTGGTTTGTCTGCCATTTAATTCACCAATTTTTTAACATAAGTTTTATTTACAGCCGAATACATATGTATTGGCGGTACTGAGAGCGCAAATTAGGTGCTTTGTATCAAAAAGCATTTCCTTGAAAACCCAACAGTGTATTTATGATGATATTTGCACGCGTAACAAATTTAAATGTTTTCTTAGAGTAAACTAATGTTGCTTTGGTTTTTTGGCTAATTTACGTCGTAAATTATAGCTATATTAGATATAAAAACCTATGCCTCACCCTTTAAGGATGTTTTAATGCAGCAAGTCTATATCACAAAAGAACGCACCAAGAGCCTCAATGAGGACGCGAAAGCCATTAAGAGGGTCGAGGAACTTTGCAAGTGCTCTATTTCGATAGATGAAGATGTAGTTGTGATAGAAGGGGACGCGTACGGTGAATTCATGGCAAAGAACGTGATATACGCGTATGGGCGGGGCTTTGATATGATAGATGCTGAGAAGCTGCTAGGGGAAGGGACCTATTTCGCATCGATAGACCTGAGGCAGTCTTTCGGGAACAGCAAGAGGATAAAGCAGATAAAGGCCAGGGTAATAGGCGAAAAAGGCAGAACCAAGAAGTACATGGAGCAGGTAACCGGCTCGAAGGTTAGCGTTTATGGAGATACTGTGTCTTTCATAGGCAGCAATGAGGCAGTAGCCGAGGCGGAGGCGGCAGTTGATGCATTGATCGAGGGAAGGACGCACAAGACCGCGTATAATAAGATGGAATTTATGCATAGGAAGAACAAGGAGGAGCTGCATAATCCGGGCTTCTAGGGTGATTCATGTGGTGGAACTAAAAGCTGAGGAGATTTTCAAGGAGTTTAAGCAGCATTCCGTAGCCGAATTCTTCAAGAAGAACAGGCAAATGCTTGGCTACTCAGGAATGACGAGGTCGTTAGTCACCATAGTGCACGAATACGTGACAAACTCGCTCGACGCATGCGAGGAAGCCGGAATCCTTCCGGATATAATGGTCAAAGTAGAGGGAACTGATGAGAACAAGTATAGGCTTAGCGTAGGTGACAATGGGCCGGGCATACCGAAAAATTACATAGGAAAGGTGCTTGCCACTATATTGGCAGGGACAAAGTTCCACAGATACATGCAGCAGCGCGGTCAGCAGGGCATAGGCGCTTCCGGATGTACGCTTTTTTCGCAGATAACCACCGGCAAGCCCATAAAAGCGGTCTCTGCCACCGGAACCGGGAATGGCTACTCCTGCAATGTATCGCTTGACACTGTACACAACAAGCCAGTAATATCGGAGTACAAAGAAGTTGATGGCGCACGGAGGGGGCTTATGGTTGAGGGGGAGTTCGCAGACGTGAAATATGAGAACAGCGATCATGGCATTTATGAGTACCTTAGGAGGACGGCCCTTTCTAATCCTCACGCGCAGATAAAGTTGGTGGATCCTTCAGGCCAGGAGTTCGCATTCCTGAGGGCCATAGATACCATGCCGCTAAGGCCCAAGCCGATAAAGCCGCATCCGCTAGGCTTAACTGTAAACGACCTGATAGACTTCGCACAGGTTAGCGACAGTAGGAAGCTGTCATCGTTTTTGGTGGACACATTTTCCAGGTTTTCGCAGGATAAAGCAAACGAGATAGGAGGGATAGCGAAGGACGTCGACTTATCAAAGGCACCCAAGGATATAAGCTGGGCTGACGCAGAGGCGCTGGTCAAGGCATTCAAGCAGGTTAAATGGATCTCTCCTGATGCCACATCAGTTATTCCGATAGGGGAAGAGCAAGTCAAAGTAGCGATAAAGAACATATTGAACCCCGAATTCATGAACGTCGTTGAGAGGAAGCCGAGGGTATTCAGGGGCGGAGTCCCGTTCATAGTTGAGGCAGCGGTGGCTTATGGAGGAAATGCAGGCAAGAAGACCAGTGAAGGCTATGAGGGCAACATACTCAGATTCGCGAACCGCGTTCCGTTATTGTTTGACAGCGGGACATGTGCAATAACCGCAGCCGCAAAGACGGTCGACTGGAAGAGGTACAACATAGATATAGAAAATCAGCCCATAAGCGTTTTCATAAACGTCTCTTCGGTTTACATCCCATACTCAGGAGTCGGGAAGGAAGCGATCTCGCAAGAGGATGAGATAATCGATGAGATAAAGCTAGCCATAATGGAAGCGGCGAGGGGCGTGCAGCGCTACATAAGCGGTAAGATGCATATAAATCATGAGACTAACAAGTACAAGACCATAACTAGGTACACTGAACAACTGGCCAAGGACCTGGCAGACCTTACGGGCGAAGACAAGGCAAGGATAGACAAGAGCCTGGCCAAGCTTGTCACGAAGCACTATCCGAAAGCCATGATACAGGGTGAGGATGAGGATGGTGAAGTAACGGCGGAAAATGCACCAGACGATGGAGAGGAAGCAGAAGAACAGGAGTAAGCGCGTACATCACGTCAGTATTGGCTGCTGGTTGTCCGCATCGATGAGCTCCACCTCGCCAGACGCTATGTATAATTTTAGCATTTCGGCCTCATTGGTCGTTGCGTTGTAAAGATTATCCTTGAATTCATACATGCTCTCGGAATTTATGAATGCAAGATATGTCTTTGCATTCTGGAAAATCGGCATGTTAGCGAACCTGCTTGTCTTCGAGTATATCACTATGTAAGCATGCTCCCCGTGTTGCGTGGCCACTATGTCAGCGACATTGCTTGCGCCCATGTCAGTGAACACATAGCCGTGAGATACGAAGAACACCCTGAGTTTCTTGAAGGTAGCTAGGTATGAGATGTCGTGCTGACCTACGCCGACCCACGACTGGGGCGCATAGAGGCCGTCTATCGTGACCAATTTGCCCGACTCCACCAGCGCATCTAGTATCCTGTCTATGTTATTGAATGTCAAGTTGAGAGGCATTCCCATAAAGTTCATGTACTTGGACATGCCCAGCTTTATCTCGCCCTTAGACAGTGGCATATGGTTCCAGTGGTAATAGAGATTGAGCTTGTCGAATATACCCACTATCTCTGCGGCCTTCACCTTCACCTGGGTTTTGTTCTTTGGCGGCATGTGCGGCACGTCTATGTAAAACTCATCCCTGTTTGGCGCCCTGACAAAGACGACCATAAGGCCAAGCACTGCAAGCACCACCACTATCTCTATGTCCTGCGTCGTTATCGGTATTACGGGAGGCGGGTTGTATCTGAAAAACTTGAAGTTTGTGGACAGTATGTTAACGGTGAAATTTGACGTGTAGTATGGGGTGGCCAGCCCGCTCTGCAGCGTGTATACCATCATGCCGTTCTGCAGGGTGCCGTTCTCAGTCGGATATGCATACTTTGCATGTGGATTGTATAATGATATTGAGTAGTTTATCCCTGTAAGCGGCTGGCCTGCCGACGTTGCCAGAAAAGTGAATCGCCCAGATGAGAAGTTCGTGTTTTGAAGCACGATTGACACGTTAACGTTGAAAAAGCCATATGCATAAGGCGCGTTTGAGAAGTTGTCTAATGCCACTATGTATTTCCCTGCAGGCAGCGATAGCTGCAGGTATTTCACGAATGAGAAGTTGCCCTGTGCCTCTGGTATTGAAGGAAGCGCTATGCCTTCTACTTCTGACATATTTTGGTCGTATATCTGGAGGTGCGGCAGCAATGAAACAGGCGTGGACGAATGCGTGTATATCTCTATGTTGAATGGAGTAAGCTGACCCGGGATTATGTAGCTAGGCGTCGCTATCGATCCGTTGAAGCTGGAATACGGAACATAGTCGACAGAGCCGTATGCGCTGTCAGGTGCGGTAGCATTGAAGCTGCTGTTGGTATACAGTATTATATGGCCGTAGTACCTGCTTAGCAAAGCGGCAGTTGCGTTGTTGTACTGCAGCCCGCTCATGTTCATTATTACGCCTACCCTTCCGCTGAAATTCTTGAAGTTGCTTATGCTATATGACCCGCTGCCGGATGCTAATGTAGGTATCCAGAACAGCGTGGCTATCGCCTTGGCTATGTCCCTTCCCTCATAAGTCGAGTTCTCCCATGAATTCCCGTAGTTTGAGAATGCGATTAGAGATCCGCCCATCGTGTTTATGTAACTTATGGGGCCATAGAAATGGCTTGCTGAAATGGCGAATGTGGGCTTGTCGAAAGAGAAATTGCCGAATATGCCGTACGTGCTGGCGTTAACGCTGCTTGAGTTGAAAAACACGGACTGGAGAAAGTCGGGCAACGTACCGGACGGCACTATTATTGAGCCCTGTTGAAGCATGTGGGAGAAGTCCGCGCCAACGTATATTATGCTGGTTCCCTTGCGCAGAAGGTACTCCATGGTTGTGTTATGCGTGCCGTTATAAGGGGCCAGGAAAGCCTGCGGTATATAGCCATTCAGAACTATAAGCACCGAATTGCTGGATATGTCCTGCAGCTCGGAAGCGGATACGAAGGAGACTGCGCCTGCGTATTTTATGGCCCCATACCTCAATAGGCCCTCCACTATGGCGCTAGTAGCCTGTGACACGTTGCCGCACGAATAGCACTCGTTAGTCGTGTTGAATATGTATATGTTCTGCGGAGTTGGGCGCTGCAGTATGCTTGCATACACGTTTACGGTAGACGTGTTGAATGACTGCAGGTTAAGAAGAGCATATGGTATCAGCTTTGAGCCAGAAGCACCAGAAAGGAAACTCTGGTTCACCAGATGGGCGGACAGCGATGGAACCGCAAGCGGGCCCGAAGGGGCGGAGTTGACGGAATTGAATGCCGATAATGCAGTATTTATGTATAATGCGAATCCGCCAATCAGCGCGACTAGCAACACGATGACTATTATTATTTTCTTCCTAGTGCTGCCCTTCATCCATCGCACACCGATTTACAAATGTCACTTGTCGCCTGACTGTGCGCCCTTGTTAGCCTTTGAAAATACCTTCATGAACAGCTTGGTTATGAAGTTCTCCTCGGAACCTGCCTTCTTAACTATAGTGTATACTCTGACGTTCCTAGAGCGCTTCTTGACCCTGACGTTGTACCGCATCCTACCACTAGCCCCTGAACTCTATGTACCCCAATGAGACCATCTTGTTCAGCATCTGCTCCACCCTGGGTGCGACTATCTTGTAGTTCTTTGCGAACTCGTCTATGTCTATGGTGTTGTCGTGCGCCTGTATCCAGCCTTCTATCATTGACATGAGAGACTCGTCCGAGTAGGCCTCGAGCGACTTCAGCCTTGCCTTCAGTTCGTCGTTCTCGTTTGACAACTGTGACGCCTGCACTGTAAGGCTTTTGTTGGAACTCATCAACTGGGTGCTCATCCTCTTCAGCTCCCTGTACTCATTGAAGAGAGAGTCGTAGTTGTTAACCAATACGCTGTAGTTCTGATTGAGGGAGCCCAACGCGTCGTCTGTCGAAGCGCTTAGGACCTGAAAAAGCTCAGTAGGGTTGGGCTGGTATATGTCAAGCGTTAGGGATAGCACGCTTAGGAGGTTCCTAAGCACATAGAGCTTGCGCAGCTTAGAGCTGGAGTCCTGGCCCATAGAGTATTCTATGGTTATCTTGTCCCTGTTGAATGTCATCAGGAAAAAAAGGAACGGCCTTTTCTGTATGTCCCTGCTTTCCACCCTCAAGACGGAGAGCGAGTCCGGGGCGACTTTCACAGAGAATACCTGCAATTGGGATAGCCTGTCTGCCATAGCTTCGAATGAACCTTGCAATGAGCCGCCTATTGAGAGCGAGTCAACTTTCGGTTCTAAAATGACGTTTTCATCAGCCAACTCAACCACGGTCAAAAGCGCAATACTTATTCGGCCTTAATTCTATAAATATATTTGCAATGTCTGCATTTTAACTGCCGGGCATTTTAACTGCCGGATTAGCAGGTTGCGGATCATGCGGCGGCCTTGCCGTCAATTTTCTTCTTAGCAATGAACGGCATCTTGACTGCCGGGGCATAGCTCAGTAGTGATAGTGCATACATCGCAGCTATGAGTAGTATGCCAAACGCGAATGCGCCCGGTTGCGCACCTGACACTATAACAAGAAGCACTGTGAATACCACCGCTATGGTGACGTATGATATCTGCTTCCTGACATAAGCGCTGCGGGATTTATCGTATTTCGGGTAGCATCCCCTGCAGACCACTAGCTTGTAATTCTTTGCGTCCTTGGTGACGTTCTGCTTCAAGTATCTTATGGATTTTATTACCATGTCTTCCTTGACCTCAAGGCCGTCCTTCTTCTGACCGCAGATTACGCATCGCGACCCTGCGATCGTTCGATTCGTTTTTGCCTTTTTACTTTCCATGGCCAATCAACTTACGTCCACCGTCACATCGTAAAGCCTGCCCGTTTCGGAGTTTATGCGCTCCTCGTCTACCAGGTCGAAAGCCCTCTTTATCGTTATGTCGCCCATGTTGAGCCTCCTGAATAAGTTGCTTGCCTCGTCCCTGTCCAACCCGGCCTTTTCAAGCATGCTTACGAAAGCTATTATGTTTATGTGCCTGTGGGCCTTCTCCATGGAGCTGAACAGCGCGGCCATGTTCTTCTCAGTCACCCCGAAAGCCGTTAGCATGCGCCTGAGCTCGGGCCTGCTTATCGTGAACGTTTCAGCGTTATCGGCCATCCTTCACACACCGATCATGCTTATTATCCTTGTTATGAGCAGGTCTTCTATGCTCAGCGACTTCAGGAAGGACACCATGTTCTCGTTTGACACTCCGCCTATGTCCTTAGCCATGCGCAGCATGTCAAGCATCTTCATGCTCCTGCCGCTGCTGTCGAACGCAGACAATATACTGTTTATGCCTTCGCTTGTGATGTTGTAGTCCACCAGCCTGTCCTTAAGCTCCTCCTTCTCGAACTGGTAGTCGCGCGTCATCACGCCGGCGGCCACCTCGGCCTGCGTTAGCACGTCGGACATGTCTATCGTGTATACGTAAAGCGGTTCCTCGCCGTGTATTTTCTCGAGTATGAACGTCTCTGGGAACCTTATCGCTGTCTGGAATGCCATCTCCACGGCTGCCTGGCCGACGCCGAACTTCCCTATCTCGTTGCGTATGAAGCCGGAAAAATTCAGCGAGCCTTGCAGGTAGTTCAGGAACTTCTCGAATTTTATCCTAAGTATGAACGTCGTGCCGACGTTGGAGAATATGGCCTCGTTTATGTCGGTCGGGTTCTGTGATGCAACTATCAACCCGAACTGGTACTTCCTGCCCTCCCTAACTATCATTATCGCGTCGCTCTTCTCGTCGCTAGCTATCTTCCAGGCCTCGTCCAGCACCACGATGGTCTTCAGACCCTTGTTCTCGCTCCATCCCTCGCTCCTCATGCGTTCCTTCATAGTCTGAAGTATGAAAAGACCGGCCAGGGCCCTGAACTTCTCATCAGGCAAGCCGGACAGGTCTATGTCGACCAAGCCAGATCCGGTCAGCTTGCCAAGATCTATGGTGCTCTTCCTTGCGAAATAGTCCTCTCCCTCCCTCGCGAACTGCCTGAGCCTGTATATCGTATTCTCCAGCTCCGCAGGGTACTCGTAGGTGCCTTCCTGCAGCTTCTCCTCCAACAGCGATATCGTGTCTTTCAGTGTAGGCGCCTCCTTGTCTTCCTGCGGTTTCTCCGATACTATGAAACCTAAGTTGGCGTACGACTGCTCTATGGCTTCCTCTGTCAGCCTCTTCTGCTCTGGGAACTGTGATATGTCGGTAAGTATGTCTAGCGAATTCATTATCTGCTTGGTCCTATCCAGCGGCTTCATGCCCGACAGGTCCATTATGTTTATGTAGTCACCCTTGGCTAATGATACCACTATCCCGCCGCTCTGCTTCACCCATGCCTTGTACTCCCCGGCCCAGTCTATTATGACGGCATTGCTGTCCCATACGTAACTGGCCCTTATCAGGAGCGTCTTGACGAAATATGACTTACCTGAACCCGTTATACCGACAACTGCTATGTGAGGGTTGGTCAGATTTAGGAAAGACCACGTGAACGGAACCTTGAATATCTTTGTGGTGCCGACATACAGCGACTTGAAAGGGTCCGTCATTAGCGCGCTTACCGGAGGCTCCGGCGGCCTGGAGAAGAAAGCCCGCTTGGCCACCTCATTGCTCATTATGCTCTGCAACTTAAGTAATGTCACTTATACCACCGTGTAAAACATCATGATTGCCTATCGAAAAATGCTGAAAGCTCCTCGAGGCTTGTCGGCATCGAGAAGTTGAATGAGAACAGCGTGTACAGCTCCCTGCCTACGACCTTGGACAACTGCAGGTCCATGCCGCTGAAGGCCACCTGGAGGCTCTTTATCTGGGCATTGAGCCTGTCCGCTGCTGCCTTCTCGGATACGTCCACGGCCGTCGTTTCGAAGTACATCACCGTGGCGATGGGCTTCTCTCCTTGCGATATCCTGTCTATCTTCGTCTGCAGCACGCTTATCTTCCTCCTAAGCTCCGTGACTGCCATCTCATTGGCGTTGCCTTGCTGCGCCCTTGACAGCTGGAACTCCTGATAGGACCGCCTGCCCTCAAGCTCGTCCCTGACGTTCTGTATGTCAAGGCCTGATGAAAGCACATGGAACTTGAAAGGGAAACCTATATTCATTATCGCGCGTTCCCATATGTCCGGTGCAGCGAGCATCTTCCTGTCCTCCTCTTCCTGCCTGGATTCCAGCTTGAACACATAGGGGAACAGGTTTCCGGTCACGTATCCTGTGGCATAATAGAGGCCGTTCACGTTCTTCACTATGGCGTCCTGGCTCTTGACTATCTTGTAGTTCCTTGCCGGCTGGAACGTGATGCCTAGTGCGTTGGTCACCAATGGGAATATTATGAAGTCGGCCCAGTTCAACATCACTATTAAGACAATGGCGATGAGCGTCAGTATTATTGCTATTATGCTGAATATCCCGCCGCCGAACGATGGCAGCACGAGGAATACTATTAGCGCTATGAGGAATGTCAATATAAGGTACATTATTGCCTCTTCATCCATCACATCACCTGTTGTATGTTCTTGCTGAGCTGCTCGCTCACAGTGGAGAACGGTATTAGGTACTCCGGCTCTATGAACTTGAGAAGTTCCTGGCCGATGACTACGCTCGGCGTCACCCCGAATACGGAGCCCACGCCTGCCATCATCTCCCTGGCCCTCTGCTGTGCTATGCTAACGGCCTCGAACTCTTTTGTCCCTTTGGCGGATATGGCTGCATACGTTATCAGCTCAAGCGACTGCGCTTTCTCTATGTTATCAAGCATGTTGTGCCACATCGCCAGCTTTCCTTTCGTGCGGTCCAGCTCCTTCGCCTTGTCCTTCTTGTTAGTCAGCTCGACGGCCTCGTTCTCCAATGAATTTATCGTATCCTTAAGCGTCTGTATGTACGCATCCTTGTTCATCACGTAAAGTTCAGAGGTGAAGCGCACGGTGTCCTTCGAGACCCCCACCAGCCTGCTCACCTGCTTGGTGAAGTCCATCTTCTCCTCGTCGCTCATCTCGGTGGCCGAGCGGTACAAAGGTATGGCAACGTACACCGTAGCTACGAACTCTGAGCCCTCCTTGTGCATTATGGAATCTGCGGACGGGGATATGTTGTAAGGCTCCTCATCGCTTAGGACTATATTCCTGCTCCTCTGCTTCACGGCAGGTATCAATAGGTATGTGTAGAATCTTGATGCGAAAGCTATGACATCGAACATGAGGCCTATGGCGAGCAATAATATCTTAAGGATGTCGAACATTATGCCGGGCGGGAGGGCTGCCGCAAGGGCTATGAAGAATATGGACATGCCAAGGAAGGCCATGAGCACAAATATTTTGATCTGCATCGGACCCCAACCCTAGATTATCGCGCATCTACCTTATCACTTAATCTTTATTAACTTTGCTGTGCCATCCGCCAAGCCTTCCGCATGACATACTTGCCATCATATGAACGACCTCAGCCTGCTTCCGGTGTATGACACGCCGCCTATGAAGTTCGCCAACTGCGTTACGAAAGAGTATGTGAGCGCTATTATCAGGCCAGGGAAGAACAGTATCATCAGCCAGAATGAGCTCATCTCCGGCTCGACCTGCTGCAATTGGTATTGTATCGGGCCGCCGGGCTGACCGTTGTTGATCACGCCGCTGCCCGCACCCAGCACGTTCAGGTTTGAGCTGACGGAATTTAGCGTACTCACCACCCCTGGCGTGGTGAAGTAGAACGCTACGGCGAAGAGCGTCGGCATTACAAGGTAGAACCCTATGCCAAGCGCTATGAGCATGCCGCCGAAAGGCCGCGTCGGCAGGAACGTCCTGAACAGGACCCCCGGTATAAGGAACACTGGTATGGCCGCAACGGAAAAGAATACTATGAGATAATACTCGGACCATAGCACCAGGATGGCATTGCTGATGACCCCTGCTATGACTTGCACCGGTTCCATGACGGTTATCTGAAGACCTTCTTCTTTTACCGCGTTCACGAATGTGGCGAATGAGGAGAAGAATGTGGATTCTGGGAACTCGATGTAGAAATTCACGGAAGCAGCGTAAGCCGCGCCGCTATAGGCGTTGTACAGGCTGGTGTACATTGTCTCCGCTGAGTTTATCGTATTGCTTATCAATCCGAGGGAAGTGCCGTACGGATTTATCGGGCCCACTATCTCCCCTGGAAGCAGGCCAAACAGCGTTGCGCATATGTAGATGAACAAGAGCACTATTATGGCGCTTGCCACGGCCTCGTAAAGCTCGCCTATCCCGAAGTTCCTAACGGCGTCGCTCTTCGCTGCCACCCCTATCATTATTATCAGCGTTGCGACAGCGAACGACAACAGGACCGCGATGAACACGAATGGCAGGTCTGCGGCCCATTCCGATGATATCTGCTGGTTTATCGGGCAGTACCATGGCTCTGCACTTAGTTGGCCTGCCAGGCTGGATGGATATGAACTGCAGCTGCCTGATGTGGCGGCATTGACCGGAAGAGGCAGAGCTGCGACTATGAGCAACGCGGCAAGGAGCACCGCGGCTTTAGGTAAAAGTTTGCCGTATGTCATATCACACTACCTATCATCGACATGAAGTCTACGCGCTCTCCCATGGCCCTTGAGAAGTCAACGATGAATGCATCCAGTATGGCGAAGTTAAGCAGAGGTATTATCAGCAATCCCACTATAAGATATCCCGTGGTGAGCACCGCAGTATCAAGATATCCGCACGTTGATGACTGGACAGCTGCCTGGGCCACATTGACCGTGCATGATACCCCTGTGCCCAGCACCATCGTATACAGAGTGCTGAATATGGCGCCTGCTAGAGTGACCCAGCTGGCCGACTGGAGTTGGACATCTATGAAACCGTAGGTCATGCTGATCAACATTGGATATACCAGGCCGAGGCCGAGGCCCAACGCGATCAGCGAACCGCCGAATGTCCGCGTGAATCCGAAGCATCTTGCCACCAGACCAAGCACCATGAACAGCGACAGGAATAGGAGGGAGCCAGATATCAGTATCATTTGTATCTGGTTAAGCAGTATTAGGAAAAGCAGGCCCGAGGCGCCCGTCTCGAACATGGACTCAAGCGATGACGGAAGGAAGCTTGGGGTGCCCAGCTGGAATGACACTGTCCCTTGGCCTATCACGGTGAAGGGAGTTGCGTTTATTATTACGCCAGGCACAGTGGCGGCAGCTATGAAACCTACGTAGTATATTGTGGCGAAATAGTTTGTAGCGTTCACCATGAACGCCCCCATGTCGCAAGCGGATAAGTTGTATATGTTATTTACGTTGCTGGCATAGCATCCGGTATGCGTTATGACGTTGCCGGGCAATAGCCCGGCGCCGGCGAAGGCGCCCTGTGGGTTCAGGAAGAACATGTATGACAGTGCCCCGAATATGCCGATTAGCAATATCGAAACGAATGCTTCGTATATCTGCATCTTCGACCATGTCCTTGCCGTGGCGCTTCCTGTTGCGCCTGCCAGCATGTAGACTATTGCAGCTATAGCTATTATCAGGAGCACCGCTATTACTGCTATGCCCTCCCAACTCGTCAATGCAAGTGGCAGGGATGAAGCTGCCATCAACGTGGGGCCGTTCATCAGGTATTGGGGCGCGGACGCGTAATGCAGATCGCCTGCGGATGCATCGCCCACTGCGCACGCTGCCAACATAAAGGCGCACATCAAGGCTATTGCAAATTTTGCATTTGACATATTCATATCACATTTTTCAGCATGGTGCTCGCATTCAGGCTTGGCGCGCCGAGCAGGTCGCCGACAGCTTCCATGAAGTCATACGCCATAACAAGCGATAGTATGAAAGCCACCATCGTATAGAACACTGGCTCTATTATGTCCTGCACGAAAAGCTGCACTATGTTGCCATTCAGCAGCGCGCCTATTATCGACAGCGAACTCGCTCCTGTAGAACCTAAGCCTATAGCTGCGCTAAGCGCGCCAGTGGATAATTTTGTAATCTGGGGAATTATGCCGCTGAAGAATCCCGCAGTGTTGCACGGAACCGGCGATGTAGACGAGGTTGAGGTGGGCGGAGGAGGCGTAGTAGATGTCGATAACCCATTTACTGGGCATAATCCCTGTGCAGTTATCGTGCTGTCTGTTATGTAGTTGCTGTTATAGAATAGGAAGAAGTGGAGCATTATGGGCAGAAGTATGTAAAATGCTGCAAATAGGCCCAGCATCGCGCCGCCGGCAGGTCTAGTAATCGGCAGGGTCCTTAGCACTATGCCGGCGAAAAGGAACAATGGGAATAGGCCGTATATCACTGCGAGGAATATGCCCATGCCGAACAGCAGGCCGGTCATGATGCCGCCGATGTTCTCCAGTGTCTGCATTATGGAGCTAAGAAACTGGTCCCCGGCATAAGGCTGGAAGGATATCCCGAATGATGAGAACTGAAGGTTGACTGATGCGCCAGAAGCCATGCTTATGAATCCGGTATCAAGCACAAATGCCAGTTCCGGGGATATCAGGGCCGCAGACGAGCTCATCACCGCATTGCAATCGTCAAGGAAGATGTTGCTGTTGAACGAATTTCCTGCAGCCGCAAACAGATTTGAATTCGCAATTGCACTGGTTGCCGTGAATGTGCCAAGGAATATGCCAACAATGATTATGGTTATTGCTATTTCGCCTGCCTCCGTCTTTGCAAAAGTTGTGAGCTTGTCTATGCCGAACGCGTGGCCCAGCGAATAGGCTATGGCTATTATGACCGTCATCAAAAGTATTATCAGCATTGATATGCCTATCAGCGAACTGAAGCTTGCAATGTTCACTATTGTTGGGCTCTGCGTGCCGGGTGGCGGGATTATGCCTACGCATTCTTCAGATAGGGTAGTCGGAGTAGTTGGAGACGCAGCGGCGGATGCTAATTGCATCTGAAGCGCACCGACAAACAATGCGATGACGACGCATAACATTAACGCTCTTTTATTTGACATCGTTCCACTTACACTAACTTTGCAAGCCCAGCCAGCTCAGTGTCACCGCCAAGCAGGCCGGAAAGACCTATGACTGCCGATATGACAACGAGCATGTTTATGAGTGGCATGAAGTATGCGCTTACGCCCACTACCCCGTATGACTGGAATAGGTTGTAGAGCAGACTTAACGCTGACTGCTGCGAACAGAATATGTTTATGTTGAATGAAGACAACACCGCGGATGGGGATGCCCCAAGCAATGCGGATGCGAATGCCGTCGGTAACAACGAATAGCCCATCGCGGAAAGCTCTGACGCGGCTATGCCGC
Organism: Microcaldota archaeon; assembly: GCA_027317945.1. Taxonomy (GTDB): domain Archaea; phylum Micrarchaeota; class Micrarchaeia; order Micrarchaeales; family Micrarchaeaceae; genus JAKATK01. The sequence continues at coordinate 23,385 of DAHVQB010000009.1, read as the reverse complement.
CGCTGGGCCAACAGGCGGCATTGTTGCTGTCGTACGTATGCGTACCGATGTATGTCATGTTGGGCATGACGAAGAAGTTTATATCATAGTAGTTGCCCGTTGTTGGCGAATTCGCAGGAAGCGTAGTTATGCCGTTGTAACCGTATGCGAACGAGTTGAAAGCGAATGCAGCGGTGCTTTGCTGGCGTGCAGCAGACGATGACGGATTAACCTGAGTGCATCCAACTGGGGTGGTGAACAGCGGCTGGCCCGAGGCGCCTTGCACATAGTACGGCACCCCTGCGCAGAGGTTCGTGTACTCTATAGCGTACATCACCGGAAGGAATATGACGGCACCTATTGCTATCGCTATGAATAGGCCCCCTATCTTCCTTGTGAATGGAGTGGCTCTGAGTACCACACCGATGAATAGCATGTAAGGCCATACAAACAGCATCACGACCAGGAAAACGAACTGGGCGACATATGACTCGAAAGCGAGAGCAAGGAGGTCTCCGAGAGGGCCGTATGAATTGAATATGAGATCGTAGCCAGCGAATGGTTGGAATGATATCTTCATGTCAAAGTTTATGGTGCCCAAACCGGGCAGGAGGCAGGCTTCCAGGTTAGACCAGCATGCCGGCTCGACGAAAGGGGTGAAGCTGTCAAGGAAGCCAAGGTACGTGTCTATTGTGAAGAGCGCGTTTAGATTTACAAGCGTCTGGTTTGTCAAGTTCGCTATAAGCACGTCCGAAGCCGCCAATGGATAGTCTATCTGCTGCGTGAATGAGGCCGGTTTAGCTACCATGGCACATATGCCCGGGAACGAAGGCGAACCCTCAAGCAGGTTGGATTGCGAGTTTAAGGGAAGCGGAGGAGAGCCCGCAGTTGTGGAGATCATATTGCCGGAGAAGAGTGTGAGCTTCGATCCTGACGCTATGTTATTGCAGGTATAATACATGGCCTTGGGGCTCATTACCCCTGATCCGTAAGATGACATGTACAAAGATGCGAAAAATGCCAGGATCCCGACTATTATAGCGACCAATATCGTTGTGCCGATCAACTGGACGAACTCGCCGCGTGCGTTGGCCTTTATCCTCTGATCGTTCAATATGTAGCCAAGCATGTACCAGACTGCGACTATTAGCGCGTCAAGCAGTATTGCTATTATTATGAATGCGGCCAGGCTTGTCTGCGCCGCGCAGGCGCTCGTGGGCACTGATGCGGCAGCCTCTTGCGCGCATGAGCCGATGGCGCTTTGCAATATTAAATTCGGTAGTACTAACATGAACCCACTATACGTTGCTCCAGAATGCCGACGCCCCATCCAGGCCGCTTGTAAGCGCCTTCGCCAGGCCGACTCCGAACCCCATTGTTACTGTCATGTCCAATGCAAAAAGCATCACTGATGTAAATAGGAACTGCGCGACTTGGTCCGCCATGCCGAGCACGTTGCTTATTACTGTAGCCGGGTCTATCGCTGCAGACAGTATCTGGGCGTATTCACCCATGCTCAAAGATGTTATCGATATGCCGGACAGGCTTACCGTGCCCTGCTGCGCAGTGGTTGTGGTGAAGAACGTGGATGCGGGTATGTTGGGTATCGCGTACGCCGTACCAAGGTACAAGAATGACGGGTTGCACCAGTTAGTAGCGTTGGGGCATGGAGTGAATATCCATGATATTATCATCGGATTGTACGCCACCATTGTCGGGTATATTATGTACATCGCTACGGCCAAAGCCAGCACCGAGTTGGCCGCTGTCCTCAAACCCGCTCCGGTGAATGTGAAAGAGCGCATTATAAGCGCTATCGGCAGTATTATGAGGAACGCGGCGCCTTTTATGAACGGTATCAAAAGGTACTGGAGGAACATGCTGCCCATTGCTATCATCATTATTGGTGTAAAGACGCTTGTCAGCAGGTCGCTCATTATGGCGTAGGATATGCCGAGATCGCCAGCGAAGACAGGGGTTATGCTGAAGAAGCCGAAGCTGAGGAAGGTCTTTGCTATGTATGACGCTACGTTAGGCGCAACTACGGATGAATAAACGTTCTGCCCTACGCCGGTGTAAAGCCTGGCGTCTATCGCGTAGCCTATGGATGCGGCGTATATGTTGTTTAGAAGCTTGAGGCCCGTATTGAAGGTCAGGTTGCCCACATAGAAGTCAGAAGCGGCAAACGGATTGCAGTGGAAGGTGCTGGTAGAGCCTAGCTGCGCCGTAAATTCAGTCACCATTATGGTAGAACCCAACAGCACCAATATGATCAGCACGCTGACGAGGTTCTGGTTTATCTCGGTGTGCACAAGAGCCTTCAGCTTAGCGCTCATCGATACCGGCATGACGTTACTCAGTATGTATATTACCGCTATCACGGCGAAGCTTAGCATTATCACTATGATGTTTATCGGGAGCCATTGTGTATTGTACGGGTTGGTCGTTATGGGGCATGCAGAGCCCGACGATGCAGTGGATGCGGCTGGGGTTGTGGCTGCAATTGACAGGAGCAACACTGCGAACAATAAGAAAGCTGCGTGCATGCCACTACTATGCTTCGTCTCCATTGCATCACTATGCCAACTTCATCTTCCCGAATCCAATCCTTATGGTGCCGCCCAAGTTCGTGGCTATTGTCTTTGTTATTGTATAGCCCACTATAAAATCTATTATTAACAGCATAAACTGGAGCATGGAGTTGAGGATCACTGAAGTGATCAGGTCAGCTGCAGGGTATATGGAAGTCGACAGGAAAGTATCTATACCAGCGTAGTATCCTGTATTGAACTGCTGTGATGCGCCAACGGTAGGTATTGATGATACCAGAAACTTTGCCAACGCTGACACCGCCCCGCTCAGCACGCTGGTAACACCAGTCCATAGGGTCGGGGTCGAAGACGAAGTGGAATAACCGAGGAACGTACATTGCGTCTGGACGTTGCCGCCGCAATAGACCTGCTGTCCAAGAACAAAATCGCTGATAGGTATGTTAATTACGACAAATAACATAGGGAATACCAATGATACCCCTATGCCTATTGCTATGAAAGTTCCGCCGAAGCCCCTGAGGAATGGTATTGCCCTGAACACCAAGCCTATTGGTATCAGGAGTCCGAAACCTAGCGCGACTATATTGGTGAACAGGTCGGACATTATCTGGAGCAGTATAAGCGACGGTAGGACTATGAACGTGGTTGCAGTGCCGAGCATGGAAGACGAGCCCCCAGAGTAATCCGAGTCTATTATGTTGCTCAGGAAGAGCGGGCCGCTGGACCCGAAGTGCGCATTTATGGTTCCTTCTGGGGGAAGGGTCGGTACTGGAGGATATGGGAACCAGATGCTGTACCTTAAGCTCTTTATAAAGTCTACGCCAGACGCTGTGCCGAATAAGGTTATGAGCGAGTTCTGGGCATACCCTGATGATGAGGATAGGTAACTGTTAGCAACATAGTAAAGGCCGCCGAGATTCTGGGAGACCTGGCCGCTGAACCCCGCGGACGCAGGGGCGCTGCCGGTTCCGGCAAGAGATGATGCCATGGAACTGAATATGACAAGGAGGGAGAATATCGCGGATATCATGAGTATGGTTTTTACGCTCTCCCAAAGCTCATTCCTGTACCATCCCCTGAGCGAGCCCAGCTGGAATATCTCCCCCAGCATGTAGGAGAACCCTACGAGAGCGAACGACAGCATTATGCCTATCGCCCAGAACGGCGCAGAAGATGCTATGCAGGCCCCTATCGATATGTCCGTGCCTGTTATTATGCAAGCCACGCTGCTTAGGGGTGCCGCGGCTTCCGTGATTGCAGGCGCAATGCAAACGAGAAGGAAGGATGCAAGAATAAGCATTACGCGAAGGCGCAATGGGACCCTACTTAGCATGATAGGATAAAGGCAAAAAACTATTAGAATGTTAGTGTTTTAACATCGCGAACCTTTTCATGTACGATTCGCTCTGGAGCACTATTAGGAACGGCAGGATGAAGACCGTGTCCACTATCAGCTCTATTATGAAGAACTGGTAGGGGAAGCCAGTTGCAGTGCCTATGCCGATGAATATGAAGTCAGTCAAAGTCACGAAGGCTATCGCTACGATGAGCCACATCAGGAAGTAGTCGAACTTTTTGAGGAAGAACCTGAAACTGGATGAGAATGCCCTCAGGGTCTTATTTTCATCTATTATTATTGATGCGGGAGCATAGAAGAAGAATGGCGTTATTATGAGGCCAGCTATTGCGGTTATCGCGCCGGAGTAGCTTATGGAACCCGTGATTGCGAAGCTTAGCGCATCCACCAATACTATTATGGCTTCCATTATCAACAGGACGACGAAGACCCTGCTGGTATATTTCTCAAGGCCCCTGAATACCTCCTGCCTTATCTTGGCGTATGTCCTGCTGTGTTTTACTATTATGTTGACGGCCACTATTGCGAAGCTCAGGAACAGTAGAGAGAAGAATATGGACGCGACTATGACTGCCGTGTTTATTATGTCCAAGTTAGTGAAGATGCTGGCCGTCCTTATGTTGATGCCGCCCAAGTCGGTGAATGTCGGGAAGGATGCGAACAGCGGTATGAATACGGCTATGACGAACGATATGGATGACACCAGCAGCAACTGGATGTGGTTCGTGTACGTTTCAATAGCGTTATGCAGCAAGTCTGCCATCCGGTCACCCCAGTTGTACGTTTGTATGGTAAAAAATAAATATGGGAGAGTCGCCGGTCGGGCGGCCCCCAAGCTTACGCTAAGCAAAGTAAAACATAAGACCATAAAAATGGTCCCTAGAAACTAAGAAATCATGGTGCAACTGTCGGGCCGCCGTTGTTATATGCGGTCCAGCCATTGCATGTGGATATCTGTTGCGTGCCTGCCCCAAGTACCTGCAGTATGAACGGAGCTATCAAGTATATCACTATACCGACCACGCCGCCTATTACCATAGACATCCCGTAGCTTTGTATCTGACCCTTCGTCTGCGCAGGCAGCATGTTAGAGCCGGCAAAGAGCGCGCCTCCGACCACTACCAGCACCAGAGCCAGTATGAATATTATGCCAACCACAGTATTGTACACAGAGCAAAGTCCCCATAGGGCGTTATATGCCGCTGAGTATTGATATGACTGTGCAGCCGTGAATGACATGAAAGAACCGAATATCATGAGCATGTATAGTGCGCGTATAAGAGCCGAGTGCTGTACCAATCCGATCGATCCTGCATATAATTTTTCTTTTATACTTCCTTGCATCAAAACCACGTTTAGCATTTAATGTTTAATAGGTAAAGCCATTAAATAAGTACTTATTTATATACACCTATTTATAAGCTTTTCGTTGGTACTGCAACCACAAACAGCTGCTTTGCTGCGTGAGAAATGATTTAAACAATGAGATTACAAATCACTTGGATAATCGGTATTTTGATGTACGTACTTGGGCTCTGGGACGGCCATGACGCTGGCGCTGCGCTGATCGAAGATGATAAGGTATTGTATGCTGCGAACGAAGAACGGTTCACCAAAAGGAAGCTTGAGGTGAAGTTCCCGTACAATTCCATAGCCGCAGCACTTGCATACGCAAGGATAAGGCCCACGGATATTGAGCACGTGGCGTTCACTACGACGGAATTCACTAAGACTCTGGAACGGGTCTTCCCAGGGATGAAGGAGAGCTATTACAAGTTCAGGCGAAGGAGGATACTGAAGCCGCGTTTCGAGAACTTCAGGCATAAGCTAAAGTACGGCATGACGAGCGTTGGGATAGTGCCCGCCTCAACCGCCATAAGCAGGATGATTATAGCCAGGCAGCTCAGGCATATGGGTTTCAGGAACTTCAAATTGCATGTAGTTGAGCACCACATGGCCCATGCAGCCACGGCGGCGTTCACCAGACCGGAGAAGAAATCACTGGTAATTACGATGGACGGGCTTGGGGACGGGCTTTCAGGATCAATAAGCGTGCTCGAGAACGGCAAACTGTCCAGGCATGTCAAGATAAACGCAAGGGACTCTATAGGCATTTTCTATGAGCAGGTCACCAATCTCGTGGGCATGAGGGAACTTGAGGACGAAGGCAAGGTCATGGCGATGGCCGACTATTCGTACCCTTTCAGCTTCGAGGAGAACAGGTTCAAGGATTTCTTCAAGGTTGAAGGCACTATGATAACTGCCAAGTACGGACCGCTGAAGCAGTTCGACATGCTGCAGAGGATGGGGTGGCAGATGCCCAGGGAGCAGTTCTCCTACATGGCGCAACAGCTCCTTGAAAGCGTGACCGTGAAGATGGTGAGCAACGCGGTCGACAGGTTCAACATCAGCAACGTCGCATTCGCGGGAGGGCTCTTTTCCAACATAAAGGCGAACATGAGGATAAGGGCGCTTGACACGGTAAAGCACTGGTACGTATTCCCGCACATGGGAGACGGGGGCATAGCGCTCGGCAGCGCACTTTATACGAGCTATGCGCTCACAGGGAAGAGCCATTATGACTTCTGCGCATACCTGGGCGAGGAATACGACCAGGAGCAAACCGAGCATGCGATAAAGAAGGAGGGATGGCTCAGGCACGAGAAGGAGGCCCCGCACGAGCAGGCGAAGCACGCAGCCGAGTTGATAGCCGATGGCAATTACATAATGTGGTTCCAAGGGCGCATGGAGTACGGGCCGAGGGCGCTGGGTGACAGGAGCATACTCGCCCCAAGCGATTCCGAGGAAGTGAAGGACAAGCTCAACATGTACGTGAAGAGGAGGGAATGGTTCCAGCCATTCGCACCTGCGATGCTTGACAGCGAAGTGCCCAGGATGCTAGAATACGATGGCAAGGGGCTTGACAAGCTAATGACCATGGGCTACTTCGTGAAGAGGGATTTCAGGGACGCGGTGAAATCAGTGGTAAACGTGGACGGCTCGGCGAGGCCGCAGATGGTGGGCGCCGAGAACAGGATGTACGAGGACATCCTTAACAACATAAAGCGCATTAAGGGCAATGGCATCATGCTGAACACCAGCTTCAACCTGCACGGGATGCCAATAGTTATGTCGCCGGATGATGCGATCAACACGATGAAGCTGACAAAGACAAAGTATATGTTCATGAACGGATTCTTCTTGACCAATAGAAAGGGCGCATGAGGGCTTGAGATGGCAGACTTATCGCTTTCCTTATCATTGGAAGAGTACATGTTCACGGCAGGCATATTGATTGCCTTCCTGGGGCTCATAGTATCCGCATTCCTTTCAAGGAGGCGGATTTCAGAAGCCCTGAAGGATAGCGGATTTGGCAGGAAAGCCGCGGCCATGCTTGTGATTTCCGTACTTGCATTCATAGCCATAGAGGCATTAGTGGTGCACCCGACGCAGCAGATATTCTTTGACGATGACATATACCTTGCAATGGCGCAGGATCTCGTGCATACTGGGCAGGCATGGATGTGCAACTATGGCACGCCAACATACTGCTATAGCGGCGCGATACTGCATGAGCCCATAGGCGAGTCTTTCAATCTGGCCATGGGGTTCCTTATATTTGGGACAAGCAGGGGAGTTGCGTATGGCACAGGGGTGCTGCTCGGCGCTTTGTCCGTGGCGTTCACGTTCCTGGATGCGCTCATGCTATTCAGGGAGAGGACGGCTGCGTTCTTGTCTTCGGCACTGATCATGCTGGCGCCTGTTTTGCTGCTCTGGACCATGCCGACCAACTCTGATCTGCCGACGCTGACCTACTCCCTGATCGCCATATTCTTTATGCTGGTGTTCATGCGCAAGAAGGGCTTGTGGACGCTTGGCTCGGCAGCCATGGCCCTGGCGCTCGTGACATACATGAAGGTGGATGCGATAGCGTATGTCCTGATAATACCTTTGATGTACCTAGCGCTTGACGACGATGGGATACTCGCTTCCATAAAGGGCAACGCGGACAGGATAATCAAGGGACTGTCCGATACCAGGACGCTGCTTGTGCTCCTTGTCTTTGTGATAGCAATCGCGCCGGAGATGATATTCGTGCAGCAGGAACTCGGGGGAGGGTATGGGTATGCGGGCACCACAATACAAAACACGTGCAACATCAGCCAGTCGGCCAGCCCTAGCGGCACCTCCAACTTGCAGAATCTCGAGTTCAACATATGCGCCAACGTGCTTTTCTGGTTCGACCAGTATGGCGCCGTAAACGGATATCCTGCTTATCCAATCGCACAGCCCATCGCATTCACGCTGTTTGCCATTATGGGCGTAGCGCTTATGTTTGCTGTGCGAGAGAATCGCAGGACGCTGATGTCCATCGCGCTATGGTCCGCCGCGTTCTTCATTATTTACACATCGTTCTACGCGGGCAGCGTGCTGTACGGGGTTGACTGGAGGTTCCAGCTGGGCCTGATAGCGCAGGCATCGCTTCTTGGTGGTTTTGGCGCTGCGTGGCTGCTCCTTGAATTGCCGCGATCCATAGGGCGCAAGTTTGGCAGGCCGGCCCTTTACTGCATGGCCATCCTCATAATTGCGGCGATTGCGTATTCGTTTTACGCGGAACTGCCTGCGGTAGGGATCATGCCGATGCAGATATCGCAGGCGCAACCAGCGAGATTCTACGAGAACCTGGTTTTCAACAGCAGCCATATGATACCGGCAAACAGCCTGGTGCTCTCCTACGATCCCACACTGTTCATAATAAACAACAAGACCTCGGCGCAGATGGGCACCATATTTGACAAGACGCAGTTCCAGCAGTACAGCTCCCAGTACGAGCACCTGGTGCTGGACTGGGGTTACTGGTGCTACACGCCAAACAATTATTGCACCCAAGTGCAGAAACAGTTCAACCTTGTGCCGATATACACCCAAGTAGACGATTTGGCACAGCCGGCGCCGCAGACCTTCGGGTTCTACCTAATCAACGGCACCAAATAGCCCTAGCGCAGCAGACCTTTCAGTATTGCCTTCATTATTATCCATCCATCCCTGAATGTTCGCAGGTGCGCCTGCCCGGCCGCACGCTTTTTCTCGAAGCTTGGCACTTCCAGTATGCGCATGTGCCTCTTCTGCGCGTTTATGCTTATCTCGGTCTCTATGCCGAAGCCCGTTTCCCTGAGCCCGAGTTTCTGCGCCACGCCCTTAGCAAAGCTGCGGTAGCCGTAGCACATGTCAGTGTAATGCGCACCGTACAACATGTTTACCATTATGACGAAGAATTTGTTTCCCAGCTTCCTTATCCGGGGCATATCATCCGAGCCGCCGCCCGCAAGGAATCTCGAGCCCATGCACACATCGTATCCTGCCTCTATGCCAGCGATGAGCAGCTTCAGCTCGTCCGGCCTGTTGGACAGGTCCGCGTCCATTGATATTACAACGTCGCCTTTCGCGGCTCTGAACCCCTTTATCAGAGCTGAGCCCTTGCCCACATCATCAAACAGCACCTTTGCGCCCAGCCGCCTCGCCGCCGAGGCCGTACCATCGGGTGAGTGCTTGTCCACAACTATCATTTCGTAGTCATATGTTCCGTCAAGCACTTTCTTGACGCCGCCCATCACGTCCTGCATATTGCGGGACTCGTTGAACGTAGGGATTATGACGCTGACAAAAAGACTTCTCCCTCCAGATGCACTTTTAGCCATTCTAATCACCGGCTTTTCCGGCCTTTGCTTTGCCGCCGCCCCTAATGACAGATAAGATGAGCAGTATAATTATACATATTATTACGGCGCCTATGGCGATAAGCGTGAAGTTGCCGGTGCCGGCCGCCGCATGCGAACCTATGCTGACGCCGAACGCGCGCATGGATGCGTAATGCATCCCTTCGTATATGTACGATACCTCTATCGCGGAAGTGAACGTACCTACCTCGCTCACGATAGGCGTTACATTGTAGCTTATCTGGCTAACTGACGACTGGCCAAGCGTTAGGTTGAACGATTGTGGTTTGGCGGAAAGCTCTGGGGGCACTGCGACCTGCACCACGGCATTTACGGGGAACGACGGATTCTCTATTGTGGCGTTGTAAAGACTTCCGCTGGGGTTTGATACGCTGCCAACTACGACAGCGCCCTGCGCATTTGATATTATCGGCACTATGCACGGAAACAATGCTATGAAGGCGCTTGACCCCTGGCCGTATTCCACTAGGAAGTTCTGGGCGTAGCTGCCCGGATACGACAGGTTGTGCATGTAGATATCGAATCCTATCGCGCTATCAGGGGCCAGTATGTTGGCGTGCATGCTTGTGTTGGCAGTGATTCCGCCAGACACCCTTGGCAGGAGCAGTATGTTCGTGGCGGTGCCGTTGCCCGAATTCGACAGGTTGAACGTAATGTGGTTGTTTGTAGCATTTACTATGGATTGGGAGCAGGTCCCGGTCAGCGTTATCGTATCGGCACATGCGAAGCCAGAGCTGAGAGATATTAGTACAACGGCCAACAACGCCATCTTTGGCTGCAGGCTAACTGCCGACATAAGGAGTGATTAGCAATATCGTAAATAATAAATATTTGGTTTGGAGCAATAATCTTGTATCCATGGAACGTAGGTATTACCGCGCTCTGCAATGTAGCCCGATAATCATAGGATGATTACAATGACCGTGAAGAATCTGCTTGGCCTGGGGCTCACCGCCCTTAAATCTAACTTCACCACACTGGACAAGCCGTACAAGCTTAACTACTGCATAACTTACCTCTGCCAAAGCAGGTGCTTGACCTGCAACATATGGCAGATGAGGCCGAAAGGCGAACTTACGCTTGATGAGGTAAGGGAGTTCGCAAGGAAGAACACTAGCTTCAAGTGGGTTGAGCTGACTGGCGGCGAGCCTTTCCTTAGGGACGACATAGACGAGATAGCGAAGGCCTTCAAGGAGCATTCAAAGAGCCTTTATATCCTGACCATGCCGACCAACTCGCTGGTGAATCACGATAAGGTGGTGTTCAAGCTGGAGCGCATACTCAAGCTGGGCATACCAAGAGTTGCAGTCACTGTCAGCCTTGACGGCTATAGGGAGCTTCATGACAGGATAAGAGGCATACCGGGCAACTACGACAAGGCCATAGACATGTTCAGGCGGTTGAAGGAGCTGAAGAAGGCGTATCCGAATCTCTTCTTCGTGTTCGGTTACACATTGAGCAAGTTCAACCAAGGGCAATTCGAGAAGACGTTCAGCATGGTGAAGCAGGACATACCCGACCTTAGGAGAAACGATTTCCACATAAACCTTGCGCAGCTTTCATCGAACTACTATGGCAACGAGACGCTGGACATCAAGCCCAACGACCCGGTGGTCGTATCAGAGATAGCAAACATACTCAAAAAGAGGGACTTCCAGGTCGGCATCATACCGATAATAGAGAGGGCTTACATCAAGAGGCTGGTCGCGTATGCGAAAACCGGGAAGCAGCCGATGAGGAGCAGGAGCCTCGAGGCCTCAACTTTCATTGACAGCTATGGGAACGTGTATCCTTCGATAATGTGGGACAGGAAGATGGCAAACCTGAGGGAGATAGGCTATGACCTCTCGAGGATCTGGCACAGCGAAGCCGCGGAGGAGGTCAGGGGAATGACAAGGTCAGGCACCGAACCGGCGCAGTGGACCTCATGCGAGGCTTACCAGACGCTCGTGGGCGACGTGCTGAGCTTGCTATGATGGAATTCAAAAGTTTCTTATTACATAAAACATAATAGTCAATGCAATGGTGCTGCGCATGTACAATGGAAGCAACGGATGGAAGAAGCAGGAGGAATTCAACGAGCTTGTCGTAGCGTCCGGCATAATAGGATTCTTCGACAAGCCGGTGGAGATAAAGAGGGGCATGTTCTCTAACTGGTACGTCAACTGGCGCACGCTGTCCAGCGATGCTTACATGCTGGACAAGGTGGCGGATTACATAGTGGATTTCATAAAGCACATAGGCGCAAAGCCGAAGTGCATATACGGCGTGCCCGACGGCGCGACAAAGTGGGCCGTGATATCGCAGATGAAATGGGCAAAGTCCATGCCTGATTTCGCCAAGGGCAAGTACCCGGTACCGATGGGGAGAAGCAAGCCCAAGGAGCACGGGATGCCGAAGGACAGGCTATTCGTAGGCGAGCCGAAGGGGCCCACGCTTGTCGTGGAGGACGTCACGGTGATGGGCGAGTCCCTCATGAACGTTGTCAACACGCTGGAGTCCATGCACGTCAATGTCATAGGCACGATAGCGCTCACGGACAGGAACGAGCGCAGCGTGTATGGCAAGAGCGTCAAGGACACTCTTGCATCTATTCACATGGATTATCACGCAATGAGCAATGCCGTTGACCTGTTGCCGGAGGCTCTAAAAAGGAGCAATGCCAGCCTCGCTGTGCGCAGAGCGGTGAGCAATGAATTCAAGCTCCTGGGCGTCAAGAACATCAAGCTATGATTCGACAGAAGTATGGCGTATGCTTATGGCTGTTTTAGGGATAGAGAGCAGTGCGCACACGTTCGGCGCAGGGGTCGTGGAACGCGGCGGCATCCTCTCGAATAGCAAGATCATGTATAAGATCAGGTCAGAGGGTATGGTGCCCATGAAAGTTGCCGATTTTCATGTGCGCAATGCACGCAAAGTCATAGAGGACGCGATAAGCAAAGCAGGCATAGACAGTGGCGATATAGAGGCAGTAGGGTATACGAAAGGCCCTGGGCTGGGGCCGTGCCTTAGGATCGGGCAGATTTCGGCCAAGACCATTGCAAGAAGGCTTGGCGTCCCGTTGTTCCCCGTAAACCACTGCATAGGCCACATAGAGATAACAAGGCAGTCTTTCGGGATGGAGGATCCATTGGTACTTTACGTAAGCGGCGGCAACTCACAGATACTGGCGCTTGACGAGCATCCATTCCGCCACTTCAAAGTGTACGGCGAGACCCTGGACATAGGGATAGGCAACATGCTGGACAATTTCGCAAGAGCCGCCGGGCTTGTCCCGGCATGGGGCTCGAAGGTCGCAGAAGTGGCTGGCGGAGGCGGATACCTGCAGATGCCCTATACAGTAAAGGGGATGGACTTTGCTTTCACAGGCATACTTACACATGCCATAAAGATGCTAGAGACGGCGAACTTGAAAGACGTCGCTTATTCTCTGCAGGAAACCGCTTTCGGCATGGTGTGCGAGGCAACGGAGCGCGCGCTTATGCTTAGCGGCAAGGCTGAACTGCTGGCTTGCGGAGGCGTCGCGCAAAGTTCCAGACTTAAGGAGATGCTCGGCATTATTGCAGAATCGCATGGCGCCAGATTCGCGGCTGCACCGAACGAATTCAATGCCGATAACGGCGCCATGATAGCCGTGGTTGCGGAGAAGGCGCTACGTTCTGGCAGCAGACAGGAACCTCCCATAATAAACCAAAAAAGCAGACCTGATACGGTGAGGATAACATGGTGAACCGCGGGACTCTTATGGCTGAAGGCGCGGAGGCCAAAGTGTACCTGACCAGGTTGATCGGGATAGACGCAGTGGTGAAGCGGAGGCTAAGCAAGAGGTACAGGGAGGAGCACCTGGACGCCAAGCTACGCAGCGAGCGCACCAAATCAGAAGCCAGGATCATGTGGATAGCTCGCGAGGCAGGAGCCAGCGTTCCGATTGTGCTGCTTGTGGATACGCACGACATTTACATGAGCAGGATAACGGGCGCATGGATGGCGGAATTGCTGAGGAAGGATATTGTTACAGATGAAACTCTTGAGCACAGCGGCACAGAGCTCGGGCTACTGCATTCGGCAGATATAGCGCATGGCGACTACACTCCGGCAAACATAATAGTCAAGCCAAACGATGCGGCGTTCATAATAGATTTCGGGCTTGCGGAGATAACACAATCGACAGAAGCAAAGGCGATAGACGTTCTGCTGATGAAGCGCTCGCTTAACGCGGCGCAGTATCTGGCGTTCGCCAGGGGCTACAGGAACAGCTACAAAGACGCAAAGGACGTGCTGTCAAGGCTTGCGAAGGTAGAGGCCAGGGGCAGGTACAAGACCAGGACGCTCATGACGGGTTCCGAAGCAACGGCTTAGAACTTGCCCGTGTTGGCCCACCCAAGCTGCTCTATCGTATGGGGTGTTTCAGCGTCTTCCCTGCCCAATGTGAAGTTCTTTGACACGACCAGCAACGCCAGCGCCAGAAGCGTCACGGCAGGGTATATCAAGTAATACGCTTCGGACGACGCTATGTACATGTAGCTGAAGAAAAATGCGATTATCAGGCTCACCGCTATGCTGAAGATGAAGCTCAGCTGCGCCCTCATCAGTATCAATATGCCGCTCGCCACACCCAGAATTATCAGTGCTGGGCCCACGATGGCATAGATGTCTTGCGAGCTTATGGAGTACAGCGCCCCTATAGCCCCGACCTTTGAAGCATTGCCAGTTATGGAGTATAGCGCAGCGGCCGTGGAGCCGCCGTTGTAGTATATGAAAAGGAAAAACGAGCAGAATAATAGCAGTGCGGATATCATGCTCAGCATGTTGTACTGGCCGCTGAGCGATTCTATGGGCTTAGATGCCACTTTGTCGATATCCTCCAAACAGTAGTAGTTGCCATCGAAGTTGGCCGTGTCCTCCAAACAGAATGGCCTGTGGCAGTAGCCGCATGCCGCGAATGCAGGCCTCCATGGATGCCAGACGCAGAACATTCCGTAGACAGATGCTTTGCTTTCTGCGCCTGCCTTTGATTCCCTCTTGCTGTCATGCAGTAGGGTATTTTTCTGCCCTGTGCCAAGCGCGGCCTTTATGGCCTCCTCAACGTCACTGTACGAGGCGGAAGCGACAACATGCGGTGTCTCCTTGGGTACTGGAACATTGACCTTCGGTGCCTCGGTTGGCGCTTCTAGTTTAGCGGAAGCCTTGGGTTGGGAAGCCGCAGCGGCAGGCTGGCCAGTTGGCTGTGGCTTCTGCTGGGACTGAGGCTTCGGTTTATTTTGAGGGAAAAGTTTCAACAGGACCTGCGGCGATTTGGGCTCCATCCTCGGCAGCTGTATCTCCGGCTGCTGGGGTTTTTGGGGTGCGGGCTGGGGCTTAGGCTGTTCAGGTTTTGGTTCAGCCGGCTCCTGCTGCGCATTCGGCTGTTCCGCCGGACCCTTGCGCCTCACCTTGAATATTAAGAGGTCATCAGGATCCATCGGCATCTAAATCACAGACGTCTGGCACGTTCTATCGCTTGCCTCTTCTTCTTTTCGAATATGCCCCTGTGCTTAGCGCAACTTATGCAGTAGTATGTCTTCCTCCTTTCGAAGAACCTGACATCATTCGTGGTGTGCGTGTCGGTGCTGAAGCTGATGGCCCTTTCGTATATTATGGCCTTGTCCCTCGGCACGCTTCTTCCGCATGATTCGCAGGTAGTAGTTGTTTCGCTTCCGCGCATTATAACACCAACATGATTAGATTTTATTAGATAATAAAGTTAATAAGTACTACTGTGAAATAAGCTAAAGACGGTCAACCGCCAGACCCGCCACGGCAGCCCCGGAACGCTGAATTTTTAATCTTTGGCTGGGTTAAATACTTGGCCTGATAGGGAGGACGATATGAGGATATATATAACCGGAGACAGCAACGAACTGGTCATAGCAGCTGCAAACATGCTCAACAATGGCAACCAGTCCGGCATAGTCAGCGAGGCAAAGAGAAATGATTATGAAAACCTGATAAACGAGGCCGCAGTAAGGACGAAGAACTACGATATAGTCATGCTATTCTCCAGGAAACCGCTTGAGGCATGCGCAGACATAAACAAGCTGGAAGGTACGAAGGCAGTAGTCTGCGAGAACGATGACAGGGCCAAGCGCATACACGCCGTTGGCAAGTTCAACATCGTAGTGATAGACTCGAATTCCATGTCCAAGCGCGAACTTTCCAACATAATCAGCACGCTCACCGCATCCAAGGTCACAGAGCAAAGCAGCGCAGCTGACGACGAACCGGAGCCTGCACCTAGGCCGCAAAAGAAAGGTACGGGCATAGCTGCGGGACTGAAAAGCATAGCCGGCAGGGCAAGGCCAAAACACGTTGAGATTGAGGAGGAAGAGTATGCGCACGATGCCAACGGCCCTAATTTCATAGATAAAGCAAAGAAAAAAGGCTTCATGAGCGCGCTGAAGGACGAGCTAGGGATGGAATGAATTACGTAAACTGCGAGAAACTCATCAAGGTATCATTGCCCGCCATACGGATTGCGCTTGCGTCAAGCTTAAAGGATGAATATGGGCTTGGGCAGGAAGGCATTGCGGAGAGGCTGGGCATAACCCAGGCTTCCGTAAGCAAGTACTCGAATGGCAGATACTCTGTTGATATAGCAAAACTAAGCAAGGCGATTTGCAGTACGGAGACATTGAAGGCATTGGCTAAAGAGGCAGCGGGTGCGGTGAAGGACTACGCGCAGATATGGCATAAAATAAACACGTATGCAACGGCGAAGGAGACGATAGATATTGCATGGAAGTTATTTGGCAGCGCGGCTTTTGAATGAGAGTATCTCGCTTCCGGCATTCTCCACCTGGATTCTTGCGGTGTCCTGTTTGTGCCTGAAGCCCTGCAACACGGCTTCGGCGAACCTCATGCCCCTAGTTGCATCATATATGATCCTCATATTGTCGAAAAAGTCCTCTGCTTCTGCGACATTTCCACTCCGCAGCGATTCGAGTATTTCGCGCTTCAGCTCGCCGACAACGTCCATCAGGCCCATCAGGTAGGCGTCCTGCATTACTCCCACTGCATTGTGGTCTGGTATTCCATTGCCATCCTTTATGCTCTTCAGTATGACAGCCTCTGCATATTCCTGGTATGCCTGCAACGAGTTGTACTTGAAATCCGAATCCACGCGCTTCAGCTCGGCGACCTTAGAATCTAGCTCTTCCATAAGCGCGATTGTTTCCTTGCCGTTGTGTATTTGGGTTATCACTTGCGCAGAAAGCCTTATGACATCGCGCGATATGCGCATGACCGAATCGAATGAATCCTGCTTCGCCGCAAGGTACTCCGTTATCCCATCAACTTCCGTTTCGATCTTGTCCATGTCATCCCTTCTTGGGCGGCTTCTTGGGGCGCGGCCTGCTCGCTTTTTTGGGCTGGGGCGGCGGCCCCATAGGAGCGCTGGCCTCTTCCTGCTCCTTTTGTATTTCTGACTCTGGTATGAGGTGCATGCCATGCCAGAATATGTATTGCTGTGCGTATCCCGCATATTCGCCCCATCTCTTTGTGGCGAACTTGTGCAGCTCTTTTATCGGCTTCTTCTTGCCCTTGAAATAAGCCCTCTCCAGCGTCCTCTCCACCCATACGTCTATCGGAAAAGCCTCCAGCTTCCCGTATCCCATGAGTGCTATGCAGTCTGCCACCTTGTCGCCTACCCCGGTTATGGTGAGCAGCTCTTCCTTCAATGCGTCGTATTTCTTGTTCTTTAGCTTTGCCAGATCCAGGTTTTCAGTGCAATACGCAGCGGCTTCCTTTATGTACTTTGCGCGGAAGCCGGCGCCGCATTCCTCCAGGTCCTTCTCGCTTGCCATCATGAGGTCCGCGCTGCCGGGGAAGCTCCTTGCGATTGTTTTGTCCTCCTCGTCCCTTATCGGGGCGCCGTACCTGTTGATTATGTTCCTCACTATACTGCGTATGCGCTTCATGTTGTTATACTGCGATATTATGAAGCACAGGGTAGTCTCCCATGGGTCGTTGAGCGTAAGGCGCATGCCGTTGTACTTCTCTATCGCAGTCCTCATGAAGTCGTCGGTCGCCATCTCTTCATAGTAATGCTCCATATCATCTGAGAGCCTGAACCTTGTATGCACGTCAGCGGATGCAAAACGGATATCCTTTCCCACGATTGTCAGGCTCCCTACGGTCCTGGTGCCGGAAAACCTCACGTTTATTATGTGGGTGCCGCTAACGTATGTGAGCGTGTCGCTGAATTGGTCGTAATTTGCGTGAAACGCAAGCGGCTGGCCGCTGTCGAATGTGTCTTTCAAGTAGAAATGGTTAACAGGTATCGTTGTGCTCGATAGCATGGAAGTCACTTGAATCCTGTAAATTTATTGAATGGGTTGAAACGGGTGTTGCTGTCCAAGAATTCCCTGAGCTCATCGACATGCATCCTTACCTGTTTTTTGTCGTCGCGAATCCTCACCGTGACGGTCCTATAGTTGGGCGATGACTCCGTTATGGTATCAAAATCTATTGTTATGCCGAACGGCACGCCAATCTCGTCTACCCTGGCGTATCTCCTGCCTATCGAACCGGATTGGTCAGTGCATAGCTTGAAGTATTGCCTGAGGTCGTTGAATATTGAGTTAGCTTCACCGACTATCCTCTCGTCCTTTTGCAGCGGGAAGATTGCAGCTTGGTAAGGCGCAAGATACGGAGCCAGGCTAAGGAAGGACCTATCTCCGTCTTTCTTGTGAAAGACGTCTATCAGCATCCATATGTTCCTGTCAACGCCGAAGCTCAGCTCCAGGACATTTGGCAGCACCTTCTTATCCTCGATATTCACCGAAAGGTCCTGCATCGAGCCTTTAGAATGCGATGTCAGGTCGTAGTCGCCCCTGTAATGGAGGCCGCCGACCTCCTTGAACCCGCCCCAGCTATCCACGCTGACCTCTATGTCCATGTGCACCTTATTGTAGAACGCCTTCTCGTCGCCGCCCTTTTCCAAGAAACGCAGGCGGTCTTCTGGTACGCCTATCACATCCCTGTAGAATGCATCTATCATGGCTACATGATAGGCATAGAATTCGGGTATGTCGTCGTCGCGCACAAGTTCCGCTATCGTCTTCCTCTCTGTTACCTTCTTGCCATACGTAACCACGGTGACTTTCCTGTCATTGACTTTGTCCATGTCAACTTTCCAGGTATTGGGATCGAAGAATATCTGAAGCTCTGCTTGTGTTAACTCGCGCATGCGGTAAAGGCCCTGCCTAGGCGATATTTCGTTCCTGTATGCCCTGCCTATTATCGCCAAACCAAACGGCAAAGCCTTCCTGAGTATGTTGAACTCCCTGTAGAAATTAAGGTACGAAGACTGCGCGGTCTCCGGCCTTAGGTATCCCTTGTCGGATTTCTCAGGGCCGAGATAAAGATCAAGCATCATGTTGAACGGCTTGGACTTCAGGAATGGGGCCTTGCACTTCGGGCATTTCAGGCCTTTCTGTACCACCATAACGTCTATCTCATCCGGCGTCGCGCCCTCAGAAACAGGAGAGCCCAGGTCCGCAAGAAGCACATCCGCCCTGTAATACGTCCCGCATTTGCTGCAGCCCATTATTATGTCGTTGAATCTTGCAGCGTGGCCCGATGCGATCAACGGCTTCTCAGGCAGCATGTTGGAGCCTTCTATCAAGTGATACGATTCGTTTGTATCTATGAAATATGATAGCCAAACCTGCTCAAAGCGCCTCTTGATCAACGCGCCGATATGACCGTAGTCGTATAGGCCTGCTGCTGAGCCGTATATCTCTGCGCTCTGCCAGAAAAGACCCCTGCTCTTCGCAAAGGCCAATATCTCATCAATGTTCATTGTAAGCACACTGAGCACAGTATTATCGTGTTATAAGGCTATTAAGGCTGTGCTTAATCATTTCCCACCAAAATCATATTAAATGCTTTTGTTGATAATAACAGTGCTTCCCGATCTGTGGTGTTCCGTTGGACTCATTTGAAGAACTTAGAAAAAATATGCTAAAAAATGCGAAGGAGGGCATCAAAAGCGCGTATCAAAACGAAGAATTCGCCTTGATGCAAGCTAGCAATGCTTACAGGGAGCTCTCTAAATCCTACAACCTGGCTTACGAGAGGCTTAGCGAATGGTATGGCATATACTTCCCGGAGATAAGGATGGGAAGCCCGAAGGCTCTCGCCCAGTTGGCAGTCGCACTGAATGGTAATCCACCAGACATGGAAGTAATCTCAAAGGCCGTAAGCGATAAGTCTAAGGCTGAAGAGGTTTATAGGAAGGCTTCCGCGACCATGGGCAGGAAGATGGGAGGTGAGGAACGCGATGCGATAGTGAAATTCTCCGAGCTATGCCTCAGCATGGATGCGGCGCTGGAGCAGCTGAAGGCGTATATAAAATCCGCATCGACTAGGATGCTGCCAAACACCGCATATTTGACAGACGAAACCATAGCGGCCGAGCTGTTGAGCAAGGCAGGGTCGTTGGATAAGCTCGCCACAATGCCTGCGAGCACAATACAATTATTGGGCGCTGAGAAGGCTCTTTTCAAGCACATAAAATTTGGCAGCAAACCGCCGAAGTATGGGATACTGTTCAAGCTGCCTGCCATAGGCACCGCGCCTATTTACATGAGAGGCAGGATTGCCAGGGTGTACGCGACCAAGATAAGCATAGGTCTCAAGGGCGACGTGTACAGCAAGCGATTCATAGCGGAAGGCCTCAAAAAGAGCCTTGATGCCGCTGTTGAAAGGATAAAGAGCGCGCCCAAACCAGAGCACAAAAATGTTGATATGGGAAGGCCGCAGCATGGCCGTTTCGGAGGGAGAAGGGACTTTGGAAGGCGCAGGGGCGGCAATCCGGCAGCAGGAAGGCGCGGGAGGCGGCCCAGATAAACGCTTGGCCAATGGTTAGATGAAGAGGCTTTCCAAATCCGCTGGATCTGGAGGGGACATAAAATGCTCCGCGGATGACTTTATAGTAGAAGAAATACAGAAGGATAATGTGGTTTTAGAGCTAGGCAGGACTTATTCTAACATTGAACTTGGAATGGATGCCAATCCAAAAGGAAAATTCACGGTATTCGTGATGCAGAAAAACTGCTGGAACACCACGCAAGCCCTTAAGGCAATCGCTAAGAGATGTGGCCGTGGCTTCAGGTCTGTCGGGTTCGCAGGAACGAAGGATAGGGTCAGCGTTTCTACCCAGCTTTGCAGCGTGTTCGGCGCTACGCCGGAAATCCTTGGAAGCCTGCATATGAAGGATTTAATTGTAAATGGAGCGTGGGCAAGCGATGCTGGGATAAGCCTTGGGGACCTCTTAGGGAACAGGTTCACAATCGTAGTTAGAGACCCAGATGATTATGATGCCGTATCAAGTATAAATGATGAATTAGAGGGAGTATTCCCAAACTATTTTGGCGAGCAGAGGTTTGGATTTAGGGACAATAATGTTAGCGTTGGCACATCCATATTAAAGGGGGATTTTGAAGCTGCAGTGATGGAATTCCTTACAGGAACAAAGAACGAGCATAATGAAGCGGCAATAGAGGCCAGGGAGAGGCTTGGGAAGGAGCGAGATTTCTTTGAGGCACTGGACTATTTCCCAGAATACCTTAAGTATGAGAGATCGATGCTTGAAAGGCTTTCGCAGTACCCTACCGACTACACCAACGCGCTTAGGAAACTGCCGCGTCAGCTCCTGCTTATGTTCGTGCATTCTATTGAGGCGCAATTATTCAATGCCGAACTAGAGTCCAGAGTAGCCGAAGGCGATATTGCACCGCGAGGCGGGGATAATGCATGCCTTACGGACAGGTTCGGCTTCCCGGACATCAACAAAGTAGTAACCGCAAAGGATGCAGATGGCAAGAAATGCTTTGGACTAGGCAGCATAGTCGGTTTTGAGACCGGTAAATTGACGGATAGCGAGACGGATATGCTTGAGAAGCTTGGTTTGTCCAAGGAGCAGTTCAAAGTAAAACGGATGCCAGAACTAAGCATGAAGGGCTCTTACAGGGTGCTTTTTGCGCCGTATACCGGTTTCTCCTCTTTTATCGAAGACTCCGCGATAAAGATGCAATTCTCGCTGCCTGCCGGGTCTTATGCTACCGTGTTGTTGAACGAGTTCGTTTCCTGATTTTTGACAGTATGGCACCATTATGCGCCTCTATCTCGTCGCGCGCGCCTTTCGGCACAAGGGATTGCCATCTTCCGTATTTCCTGATCAAAGATCTTACGTTAGTTCCCGAAAGCCGCTTTCTATCGTGCCATTTTGGCACGACGACTTTTATCTTATGGCCCCTGAATATCGATTTGACCAATGCATTGGATGAGAATACGACATCGAATTTTGGTACTTTTTTGATTATGTAGGAAAACCATTTTTCGTTGTCCTGAAAGTCAGGTATCTCGGCAAAATTTATCTTGCCGCCAATGCCCGGCGAAGCATTGATGGCGGCCTTTATTATCTTAATTCTCATTGAGGCAGGCATAGGATTGCGTTTGGTGCTGCCCATCTGTGAACTGCCTATAGCTATAACTAATTTATCGCACATTGCTGCAGCCTCCATGACTGCATGCATATGACCTTTATGGAACGGCTGAAAGCGACCTATCAGCAGCCCCCTATTGAATTTTTTGGGCATTCTTGCACGCCGTTTACCCTACGCAATCTGACAAATAACTGGCCAGCAAAGGTATACAGGTAATCGAAACTTGTGTACTTTTATTATATGGCTTATTGAACCTTTAAGCCGCCCACCTTGGAAAAAACTGGACTATATAACATATTGTATATGAATGCAAATATCAGGCCGCTTATGAATCCGCCTATGGCACCCATTATAATGCCTGCAACAAATGCGATTACAACGACTATCGGATTGAATGACAATATGGAAATAAGCCCATCTATTATTCCGCCTATGACCCCGAATATCGCCAATACGGTTCCTGCAGATACGTAATCTATCTGTTTTACTACGGTCATTTAAACACTGCAAATATATCTTATGTGAAGGTTTTTATATCGATTTATTCGTTGGAAAGGCGTGATGATGCGTTAGCACAAACCGCCTGATTTAACTCAGTTAAGGATTATTTTATCCCCTACGCTTATGTTGTTCCTGACAACGAAACCGGACTTTGCTTCAATTACGTAATTAGAAGATACATTAGGATAATATGTTTGGTTCAGACATTTTGCAAGGATGAAACAGCTAGTTGCGTTTTGGGCAATGTAGACTATTGTGCCACTGTTAGTGCTGTAATTTACCCATATCATGTCTAGATTGGCGTATGTGTCGTACATCCAGAAAGGATGCACGCCAGGTGTTGGGAACTCAAATAGCATTATTGTGCTGTTGGTTATCGTAGTGTTCATTAAGCCGTGGAGCAACTGGCTCTGAGTTGCAGCTATATAAGATATATTGAATCCCTTGCCATTCAGGTAGAATGATTTATATGGATGGAGCGTGCCTGCGGACATGTATACTGTGAAAATAGCTAGTGATAACAGTATAGCGAACAGCATCAGCAACGCGATTATTGCTTTGATATTTAGCGCTACCATAGAGCCACATTTATAAGCGCGCGCCAGTTTGATAATTGGTATTGCAGATGCGTGACATCCTCCCACCCGTGAACGGCGTGGGCTTCCTCTGCGTTCATGCAATCGCTGCATCCCGCAAAGGATGTGTTTTATCGGTTCCCAGTTCGCCGAGAGTCGCCTCCTGTTGGGGTCTTACGTTCTCTCCCTGAGCGT
>DAHVQB010000008.1 GCA_027317945.1 Microcaldota archaeon | reverse complement strand
GACTGGCACACCTCCGTATTCGTACACGTGGTTGGTATCCGCCAACGGCGGCACGTATTCGACTGCCACACAATGTACCGCTAACACCGGCTCCAACCAAAACTCAGGCAACACCGTGACATGCAGCATATCCGGCAACACCCTTACTGCAGGAGACTCATATAATCTGAAGCTTCAGATAGTTGATTCTGCGTCCACGTCTGAGACTCTATCATCACTAAACTCAAACACCATAAAAGTTAACTCAAAGCTTACTCCACCTAGCGCGCCAACTATTGACAACACAACAATTGATCAAGGCGCTCTCTCCACAATAATAGGCACAATGCCCTCTACCGGGTCACCCCCATTCAGTTATAATTGGCTCGTCGAAGCGCCAAATACAGATAGCTTCACTGCGGCTAATTCCGTATTGTGCCAAACTCCTAGCGGCTACAACCAAAACTCCGGCAACACCATCTTCTGTCAGTTCCTTACAAACTCCTTAACCACAACAGGCAACTACATTTTTGAATTAAATGTGACGGACGGGGCCTCTTTCCCAGAAAGCGCAATTTCACAGCCTTCCAACCATGTGCGCGTCTACAGTTTCACTGCGTCAATGGACGTCATAAACGAAACAAGCAGTATCAATGCAACAAAGAATTCAACAGTAAACATAACCGTAGCCCAAGGCTCAAAAGTCTCACTAAACGTATCTATAGGTGCTAACAGCGGCATAGGCCCATTCACGGTCGACATATACCAGCTTGATCCAACAGTTATAGCGTCCGCCACAATACCAGTAGGGGGCGGCTCACACAATTTTGACCTTACTTTCAATACTGGAGGTTCTATCACTTTGGTAACTGCGATTACGGATTCAGGTACATCGCCGCCCTATACATTCAACATGTCAACCACAAAAGTCAAAGTAATACCTCCATTAGCCCCATCATCAGGCGGCGGAGGGGGAGGAGGCGGCGGCAGCACCACGTCTTCGACGACGAGCCAAGGATCAAGCGGTCCTAGCGGCCCTACGGTTGCCGCAAGCGGTCCACTATGTTATACAGTGAGCGACTTTGCCACATTCAATCACGTTACTATATACTTCCCTGGTCTTTCGCGATCTTTCTTCATCTATCAGTCAGTAATAAGCACAAATTACTCAACAGAGATAATAAACGGCAATACCACGATTAACACGTATCTGAATGCCAATGTTACAATAGGTCGTATAAATGATTCTAACTTTATATTGAGGCTGACCAACATCACTTATGTGCCTGCCCTGCATACGATTTCCTTGGAAGTTTGTGAACCTGCCATTACTGTTCCCGTTGCAGCGAATACTACAATCGCTCTTACTGCACAGAACGGCACCATAACAGCAATTAGCTCAAACCACAACAATACAGTCGAACTAATCCATGGAAATACGATTCTGTCAACCGGCATTGGCATCGCAGAGTACAACATCACAAGGCTGCTGCCAGGCAATTATACTATAATAGGAAAGGATGAAGTGTCAGGCAGCTATTCTACAATATACGTATCTAGAGCCAAGCTGGTGCCCAAGCTTGAGTTTATAAAAGAGTGCAGTAATTATCCCTATAACGGCACCGCATGTGTGACCAAAGCCGAAATCCTAACAGGTGGCAATCAGCTTAACGCTACACTGTCAGTTAACAATGGCTCCGTGGGCAGCACTTTCTATCAAATAAGTTCGACTCAACAGACAGTCGGAAACTATACCTATGTATTCAGCACTGCAGGAAACGCGAACTATACCGCGAATTCAATCAGCTACTCATACAAAATACTCCCTCAAAATGTAGGCGTTTCTGTTCTTGGGCTGATATTCTCAGATTCGTCAAGGCTGCTTGACGCAATAGAAGACTACCTAATACTCATAATACTGGCCGTGGCCTTGACGCCGCCTTCACTGGTTATCTTGCATACTAGAAGGAAGGCGGATGTGGTCGGCCGCTTCTTGTGGGGCTTGTCAAACGGATGGTCACTTTCTGGTGTGGGCAAAGTGAGATACGCCATATCGAGGAATAACGCAGAAGGGGTTGTCGCAATTTCTGATTCCGCACTCGAGGATTCCAAAATAAATGCCGCACTTAAATTCGCCAGGAAAAAGAAGGTCCGCATATTCCTTGTTGATCCGGAAAGCACGCAGGGCAGCATACTGAAGTTGCATGATGACATAGGCGTCGTGCTCTGGGCAAAAAGCAAGAAGGAGAACTCCCATCCATTGCTGAAAAAGGAGGAGCGAATAATACTAAAGCACATAAAAGCCCTGTTAGACCGGCTGTAGCTCCTAAATACATTATGCACTGAAACCACACTATGGGACGTCAACTGAATGGCTCTCAGCGCCTTTTCATCGCCATAGACCTGCCCGAGCATATAAAAGAGAAGATAGCTGCTGCTTCAAGGCCCTTGAATAGTAGTGGCATAAGCCCTGTTTTACTACAGAACATGCACATAACGCTGCTTTTCTTGGGTAGCATAAAACCCGATGCAATCCAATCGCTCACGTCCGCCCTACATCAAATCAAATTTATCGGCTTTGATATAACAATACAAGGGTTTAGCACATTCTCCGTAAATGATCCAAGAGTCATTTTCGCGAAGGTAGAAAACGGCAGCGAAATGCTGGAAAGGCTGCACTTGGACATCACAGAAAGAATTTCGGTCTTTGGTGACGCTTTGCTTCCTATTGGCACAGAGAAGTTTTCGCCACATTTGACCGTAGCAAGGCTCAGGCATCCGGATGAAAGTGCAGTGCATAAAGTCAGTGCATTCCTAGAGGAAAATAAAGAGATTAACATCGGCACAGTGCATGTAAGTTCTTTCGTCCTGAAAAGAAGTGTGCTTACTAATTTCGGTCCAGTCTATACTGATTTGCGCACATTTAATTCTTCAGATTTATCCAATTGACCATTATAGGCGTGGCATCCACGGAGTTTCTACACGATGAATCAATATTGCGTATTAAGCAATTCTGCATCAGCATATTCGTCGCAATTATACATATCTGAGCCCATTTCCCGTCTGGCTTTACGACTACGCTCCTCCCTATCTCTATACTGAATTCGTAATTTCGAATTGTTATGCCAGTTGCCACGTGCTTCCTTACTGCTACTGTGCCGTTTGCAACTGCGACCGTGCCGCTCGCATGCTTCCTATGCTTCATAAGAGCCATCATACCGCTCGTAAAACGCCTTATTGAATCAAACTTGTTGAATACAATCTCATCATATGCGCCGCCTTGTTTAACTAATCTCCTTATAGTACGTTTTACGCTGCCAGTTCCGCTTGTAGCCTTATAGTCATGGTCAATCTGTGCTACCCAGAATTGTTGCACAATGCAGACGTTTCTTTAACCCGAATATAAATCCATGCATGTAATTGGCCGCGTATTTATCTGATCAAGACATGCTCATGGAATGGCCCACCTGGTCTATAATAAGTAGTCTTATGTCTTTTGACTTGGTGTACCTATCCAAACTTCCTATGGCACGTTCTCCGTTCACTGCGCCGCCCCTGCTTGTTGCTGCTGAGGCGCCGGTTGTTGCACTTGTATCAATGCCTTGTTTGCAAGCTCCCCAGGCCTGTAGAGCCTGTTCTCAAGCAGCATGTTATAACTCATCCCTGTCTTAGCATCGAAGGCAATGTGCCTCATGTTGCTACCAAAAAGGTCGACTTCAACCAGTGGGAGCTTCTTAGATGCAACGAAGCGCAATACGTCATGCAGAGTATCATATCTCTGGCCGTTTTGCAATCCTATAATGCGTGCTTCAAAATTCCTCTCTTTCGGGTTCTTGAACTGGGCCATGAACTTATCCAATGTGGCGCTTAGTTTCATATCCCAAGCGGAGAATCTTGCCACGCAAAGTGACATTGTGCTTACCTCGTAAAGGCTGATTAGCAACTCATCCGTTATATCTGTCTGCGCTATATACCTTACTGCAAGTTCGCTTTTGTATAACGTCATGTGGCACTCATTCTGCTTGTTGTAAACTGCCGCACCATACCTGTCAACCTTCTCCCTGGATATGTTGTTTCTGGTAACTGCCAGGAAGTTCTTGAATGTGAGTACGTATGCCTTTGAATTGAATTCCGGTTTCTTCATGTCTGCGCTAAGCGCCAATTCGAAGCTCACTTTTACACCCATATAAATATCTATTTAAATGTTGCCGTCACATAATACTTGGCTCGCATATTTCTGCCATAAAGTAAGGCTATTACTGTTGCGACTAAGATATTATGGCGAATTAATAATAAATATCTAAGCTGTCGCCCAGAGTATTGTGCTTGATGAAGTGAATGCATGAAAATAGAGGTTGTTGAAAATACGGACAAGGTCTTCAGGTTTAAGCTTACCGGAGCCAGTAACTGGTACGTGAATACGCTAAGGCGCATGGCAATAAATAACGTAAAGACATTCGCCATAGACAAGGTCACATTCTATGAAAATACCGGCGCCATGTTCGATGAATATATCGCGCACAGGATAGGTCTTGTTCCGATCCATACGCCGCTAAAAGGCTACAACAACGAGGATGAGATACTGTTCACCCTAGAAGTTTCGGGTCCTAAGACTGTGTACTCCAAGGAGCTGGAAAGCGCGGACAAAGAGGTCAAGGTCGCAAACGGGAACATACCGCTGATAAAGCTCGCAGCCGACCAGAGGATACGCCTGGAAGGCAAGGCCGTTATGGGCGTTGGTCTGAGGCATGCAAAGTTCCAGCCTGGTCTGGTGACTTACAACGATGCAAAAGACGGCTCATATGAGGTTTATGTTGAATCATTTGGTCAAATGCCACCCAGAGAAATAATTAATAAGGCTTTCGACGCAATAAGAGGGGAAATAAAAGAGGTAGGCAATGAAGTCAAAAAGCTTTGATAATTGTGCAGGGGTGGCAGAGCTTGGCCAAATGCGCTGGCTTGAGGGGTCAGTAGCTTTAGAGCTTGCGTGAGTTCAAATCTCACCCCCTGCATTGGTGATTGAATGAAACTGAACGTTGAAAACAGGGATGTCAAGGAATGGCTGGATGTGTTGAGCCTAGCGGCTAAGGAGAAGCATTATGCAGGTCTTTGGAAGAAGGTGCATTACGAAGTCGCCATACCATCAAGGATACGCTCTACTGTCAACCTTTACAAGATAAACAAGCTGACCAAGGACGGCGACAACGTGATAGTGCCTGGAAAGGTGCTTTCTGTGGGCTCAATGGACCATAAAGTCAACATATCAGCCATATCATACTCAATCGCGGCACGCAGCGCCCTAATGGATGCCAAGTGCAACATAGTGGAAATAAAGGACATGGTGAAGATGAATAAGATAAATCTTATAATATGAGATGCTTAGCATGGCAGAGATAAACCTTAATGAATTCGAAGTCTTCGATGCGGAGAACAAAATACTGGGCAGGCTCTCCAGCGTAGTCGCGAAAAACCTGCTGTCCGGCAAGAACGTAGCAGTGATAAACGCAGAGAAGGCAGTGATAAGCGGCAACAAGAAGGTAATATTGGCAAAATACAAGACAAGGCTCAGGCTGATGGAGAAGGAGAATCCAGAACATTCCCCCTACTGGCCAAGGAGGTCCGACATGCTTGTCAAGAGGATCATAAGGGGCATGCTGCCATACAACCGGCCAAGGGGCAAGACCGCATACAGGAAGCTTCGCGTCTTCCTCGGCGTTCCGCCCGCATTCAAGGATGCAAAGATTGCCAAGATTGAAAGCAAGGATCCTAACAAGATGTACGTTAACCACATAACCATAGCGGAGTTGTCCAGGCTTCTGGGCTACGGCGACAACGAGTAATGATGTTCACAAGGGTTTTACGATGACAGAAGAAAAAGTGCAGGAACCAGCGCCCCAACCGGCGCCACAACCTCCGGCAGAGGCTCAGCCTACTGCGTCCAAGAGGCTGCGCGCCTCACGGGCCAAGAAATCAACAAAGAAGCACAGTAAGGTGATAGTGCTTAAGAGCAAGAGGAAGGAAGCGGTCGCGCGTGCGTCAGTCAAGGCAGGCAATGGCGTAATAAGGATAAACAGGATGAACGTAAACACGATAGAGCCCAAGGAGTTCAGGAGCGCAATACTCGAGCCGATAAATGTTTCTAGCATAACCAGGGAACTTGCATCCAGGTTATCAATAGACGTGAATGTCAACGGCGGCGGTGCTAGTTCGCAGGTCCAGGCTGCACGTGGCGCAATAGCCAAGGCCATGGTGGCTTTCGCGGATACAGATTCCATAAGGAAAGAGTACCTGAGATACGACAGGTTCATGCTTGTGGACGACACGAGAAGGGTCGAGCCAAAGAAGTTCAAGGGACCAAAGGCCAGGGCCAGGTTCCAGAAGTCCTACAGATGATGGTGTTTTGATATGATGATACCTGTCAGATGTTTCACATGCGGCGCCGTGATAGCGGACAAGTGGGACGATTATGACAAAAAGGTGAACAAGGAGCATGAGGAGCCTGCGAATGTTCTTGACCAACTCGAAATCAAAAGGTACTGCTGCAGGCGAATGTTCATAAGCAATGTGGAGCTCATAGACGAATTCATAAAGTTCGGGAGGAAGTAATTAATAGTATTATGGTAAATAAAGAGCGGGGGCCGTCTGCTAGCTTGGTAGGCTTCTACCTTGGGGTGGTAGCGACCCGAGTTCAAATGCCAACGAGGCTGAAAATCTCGGCGGCCCCAAAGAGTGTTTAGAATGTCAGAAAACGAGGAGAATTTGCTTGTGGACCATAACCTCTACCTTGAGGCCGGCATACACATAGCGACGAAGGTGAAGAGTCCGGGCATGAAGAAGTTCATCTACAAGACTAGGGAGGACGGGCTTTACCTGCTGGATCTGAAGACGATAGACGGCAGGATACGAACTGCTGCAACAATGGTTTCAAGATACGATCCCAAGGACATAATAGTGACCGCATCTAGGGTCTACGCAATAGCGGCAGCCGAGAAGTTCGCAGAGATAATAGGCGCCAAGTTCATAAAGGGCAGAGTCACGCCTGGCATATTCACAAACCCGAACAGGAAGGACTTCACAGAGCCCAAGCTGATCATGATAAGCGACTCGAGGAACGAGAAGCAGGCCATAAAGGAGGCCAGCAAGGTCAACATGCCGATAATAGCCCTGAGCGATACCGACAATTCGACCAAGTTCCTTGACCTGATAATACCGTCCAACAACAGGGGCAGGAAGTCGCTCGCGTTCATATACTACCTCATGGCCAGGGAAGTTCTGAAAGCCAAGGGGGCCATAAAGACTGACGACGAGTTCAAGTACAGGGTGGAGGACTTCGAAGCAAGGCTTGAGACGCCAAAGTAACCTGGTCTCATATTAATTTCGCAATCGGTTGCTGCTTATGGAGCAAAGCAAATCCAAGAGGCTTTACCGTTCTCATAAAAACAAGGTAGTGGGCGGAGTGCTGGGCGGCATAGGCGAATACCTTGGTATAGAGCCCCTGATACTCAGGGCCATATACGTGCTACTCATAATATTCGCCGTATCAGTATACCTGGTGCTGCCGTTCTTGGCCCAGGCTCCTATGATATCTTCAGTGATCCTGGTTCTGGTGGCGCTGTACCTCCTGCTATGGGCCATGCTTCCATCTAGGAAGCAACAGGAAACCTCAGGCTAATCCTGCGATATCGCATCTTAGGATGTGATTCAGTGCAGCAATGCGCCCAGCGGCGCTATAAGATAAGCCACAAGCGCCAAGGCCATGGCGCCTAAGCTTATGTTCCTTGCGCTGATGAAGAACTGCGAGCTTCTCTTGAGGGCACCAGCTTCGATGCGCTTGAAGTAGCCTATTGCGACGTACATGAGCGCAGCGTCGGCTATGAGTATCGGTATCATGTAAAGCGCATTATAAAGGAACGGCTCGTAGAAGAAGAAGGCGAATATGCTTATCGCAACCGCCTCTGCGTAGAGCACCAGCGCTATAGTGGCTGACTTCGGCGCACCTATGTAATGGACCAGCCCCCTCATCCTCCGGACCTTTGCATCGCCATCATAATCCCTTATCATCCCGTGTATCTCTCGCGCCAGCCCGCTCAGGAATATTATTATGGATATTATTATGATGCTCTGCGCTATATAGCCCGATACCACTAAGTCCCCATAGATGAAAGCGACAACCATGGACAGCGCTATGTAGACGTTGCCCAGCAGCAGCGTGTCCTTCA
Source organism: Microcaldota archaeon (assembly GCA_027317945.1). Classification (GTDB taxonomy): domain Archaea; phylum Micrarchaeota; class Micrarchaeia; order Micrarchaeales; family Micrarchaeaceae; genus JAKATK01. The sequence continues at coordinate 29,310 of DAHVQB010000008.1, read as the reverse complement.
GCCTGTAGCTGTAAAGGAAAGCCATCACGCCGAACATTATGGCAAGCATGAAAGCGTAGAAGTTTATCGGGAAGCTTGCAGCTACGCCTATGATGAAGCTTGCCCCGGCCGTATAAAGAGCGGCCTTCTTGCTCACTGCGCCTGACACTAGGGGCCTGTCGAAGCGCCTGTTGGCGCGGTCCGTCTCCACGTCGAAGTAGTCGTTTATCGCGAACGAGGCCATGCTGAGGAATATCGGGGTTATTATGCTGAGGGCTATGATGCCGAATTGGGGCAATCCGCCGAGGCCTACGGTCTCAAGCTCGGCGGCAATGACCGCGAGCACCAGCATTATGCTGTGCTCTATGCGCGTAAGCTTCAGAAGGCCCATCACTCTGTCATTAAACGAAAACCTGTTTTTCATGGGATCGTCGCTGTAATATCTGTTGTATCCACGCTTTTAAGCGCTTCGCAAGAACACGGGCACGGTATGCACACCGATCAGCGCTCGCAATACGGATACAGGCAGCCGCCTGCATATTCAGAACCCGCTACAACCGGCACATTCGTACCGGGGTGTATGCTGAGCACCTGGTTCTCCTTGCTGCCATACCTATAAACAGTTACGCCCTTGCACTTCAACTTGTGGGCGAGCATGTAAACTTCCGCCACGTCCTTCGTAGTCGCATCCGCCGGCAGGTTCACAGTCTTGGACACGGCGTTATCAACGTGCTTCTGGAAGGCCGCCTGCATCTTGACGTGCCATTCAGGGCTGATATCCAGGGCGCTCACGAATATCTCCTTGGCTTTGTTAGGTACACCGGCCATGCCCTGCACTGAACCTGTCATGGCTATGCGGTTCATCAGCTCTTCGCTGTAGAAGCCGTTCCTCTTCGCATAGTTCCTGAACACGTCGTTTACCTCGAGCAGCTCAGTGCCTTCCATCACGTTCCTCACGTAACTTATGGCGAACAGAGGCTCTATCCCGCTGGAAGCATTCGCAATTATGCTTATGGTGCCGGTAGGCGCTATTGTGGTCACTGTGGCATTCCTCATAGCGTTGTAACCCTTCCTGAGCGTGCTCTGCTCAAAGTTTGGGAACGAGCCCCTCCTGATACCTATATTCATGGATGCATCCTTGGCAGTCTTCTGTATAAAGGACATGAGCTTGTCAGCTATCCCAAGCGCTTGGGCGCTGTCGTACCTAATGCCAAGTTCAGTGAGCATGTCGGCCCAACCCATTATGCCCAGGCCTATCTTCCTGTTGGCCTTCGTCTTGTAGTCTATCTCCTTGAATATGTAGGTGTTGGCGTCTATGACGTTATCCAGGAAGTGCACGGCCGTTGTGACCACATCCTCGAGCAGGGCCCAATCGATTTCGTTCTTCTTCACTATTCTGGAGACGTTTATGGAGCCAAGATTGCACGATTCGTAAGGCAGGAGCGGCTGTTCGCCGCAGTTATGGATTACTATTCCATTTCCGATGAAAGAGTGCGTTACCGGCTCTTGCAGATCGTAAACATCCTCTACTCCGTCTTCTACGAGTGATTCGACAGTTACAGCAGATTTAATTTTATCAGTATAAGGCCCCTTTGTATAACTATCAATGACTTCGTCTAACCTCGCCATTTTGCTTTTCGAAATGAATCCTATATTTGCTGCAAAAGTAAAAATATTCGGGCCACTGATTGAAATCTCATGGGCTGCTTTTGTCTTATATCCTTTCAGGATCATCCTGTCTGCGCTCGGCATCATTCTTGTGCCTGCGTTCCTCCTATTTCTATATATTCGGCTACTAACGCCGAAGTTGAGTAAAAGGAGTTGAACACCTCTAAGTAACTCCTCGCTTATCGAAGTGAGCCTTACAGTATTCCTGGACTTGCTTTGTTTTCCAATAGTGCCATCTGCTTCGAAGAGCGCCTGCATGAAGCCCCTTTGCATCTCCTCTGAACCATTGAATACAGCCTCAGGTACCTTGAGCTTCTGCTCGCCAAGCCCGTATCTTAAAGCGAATTCCTTCAATCTTTCCGAAGCAATAGTCTTCCGCTTTAGCTGTTGAATTGTAACTATGCCAACATTATTGATGCCATTACTTGACTTGGTGTGCCTTATAACGCTATTGACATCGTATGCGAAACTTTCTGCAAGCTCCATATCATTGCCGTAAAACGAAAGGACTGCGCAGTCGTTTCCTGCGCCCATGTTTATATGGCCATCACCGACAAGCCAGCCAAGCACTTTCCCCTCTGCCGCGGTGCCGGTTCTTCCAAAAGCTCCTACACTATTTGATATGCGTACTTTCTCGCCATCTCTGAGTTCGCCCGCAGCGACCCACCCCCTTTCTTCGCTGTAAACCTTATGGTCAATGGTCAATCTTATCATAAATCCCTCTTTCATTGTCAATCTTACTACGGGCTTCGTGCCGGTTAGAATAACTGGTGACGATATCTGCCTTGTGCCTGCCCCAAAGCGGCCATCTACTATTATTGTAATTGGTCGGGCCATCTCATACAATGCTTTCGCTGTGAAAAGCCCTTCCGATGTGCTTATTAGCGTATCACCAGTGACGCAGGGATTTGTGGCCTCTATATGTTCTATTTTGCTCAGTGGATTATGTCTATTTATTTCATCTATAAAGACCAACCCCGGGTCTCCAGTTTTCCACGCGTTCGACACTATCGTGTTGAAAAGCATTCGTCCATTTATGCTGCGCACGGCCGTTTTTGTCCTGGGATTTATCAGTTCTATGCCCCTGTCGTGTGCTACGGCGTCCATGAACTTGTCATCGCAGCTCACCGATATGTTGAAGTTCGTAAGCTCGCTCTTGTCGAGCTTTATCGATATGAATTTCTCTATGTCCGGATGGTCATAGCGCAGCATTCCCATGTTGGCCCCGCGCCTCTTCCCTCCCTGCTTTATGGCCTCCGTTGCTGCATTGAATACCCTTATGAAAGACACCGGACCTGACGCGACGCCCTGCGTTGTCTTGACGAAGTCCCCTTCCGGTCTGAGCCGCGAAAAGCTGAACCCCGTGCCCCCGCCTGTCTGCTGTATCTTGACCATCTTGTGTATCGAATCAAATATGCCATCAAGTGAATCCTCCACTGGCAGGACGAAGCACGCGCTCAGTTGGTTCGATCCAGTCCCGGCATTCATCAACGTCGGAGAATTTGGCATGAACAGCTTGTTGCTCATCATGTCATAGAACGCTTTCTTGCTCGTGTCCGGGTTCTCCTTGTACGTTTTATCAACTTTGGCTACGGAAACTGCCACCCTTGAAAACATCTGGGTGGGCGTCTCTGCCACATTGCCGTTCTTGTCCTTGATAAGGTATCGCCTGTTTAGCACACTGATGGCGTTCGGGCTCATCTTCAGCTCGTCGTTGTAGACGCCCATCATGGATTTTAATAGCCTAAGCTCCCTATGCGCATTCCTATAAAGTATGTAGTCCTTAGCAACATGCGGAAGCTTCTCAGACATAAGCGCCTCCTCAACCAGGTCCTGCACGTCCTCAACGCCAGGCGTGGAGTTCCCGAACTTCTTCCCGAGCCTGTCCACCACTATCTTTGCTATCGCTGTTGACTTTTCCATATCTTTATCGTCAAAGCCAACGTCCGTCATTGCGCCATGCACTGCATTGACTATCTTGGACACATCAAACCTGACCACCCTGCCATCGCGCTTCCTGAGGCTCTTCAGCATGCCCATCGCCATAAACATATGACATGATTCATGCTATTAATAAATACTTTCGTCAAGTTATAACATTCATGGACAAGAAGTCGATGGTCAAAAAGAATTCCGCCCTTTTGGACAGCCTCGGCTTTGCACAGGTAGACGTAACCGAAACGCATTCGTGCTTCGATATAATGGCTGAAAGGAACGGCAGGATAGTCCTTCTCAAGATAGTAAAGAACATAGATTCGGTAAATGGCCAGTCCATAGAAGCGTTAAAAAAGCTCAGCAAGTTCCTGGAAGCTGATACTTTCATAATAGGCTCGATGCACAAGGGCGAGAAGTTGTCCGACACATCAAGCTTGTATAGGCGTGGCTTGCCGTGCATATCCGGCGGCGCTCTAGAATACACGCTTACCGGGGGCGAGATGCTCGCAAAAAGCGACAGGTTCAAGGGCGCCAAGTACAGGATAGACGGCGCTGCACTGAGGAGGATGAGGAAGCTGTGCGGCATGAGCATGAAGCAGCTTGCAGAAGCAGTTGGCGTTTCAAAGGACAGCATATACAGGTACGAGAGGGGCGAGGCGTACGCGACAAGCGAATACATGCTGAGGCTCGAATCGTTTTTCAAGAGCAAGCTTTGGTACAGCGATGGCCCGCGCCCGATAGAAAACAAGGGTTCCGCGTCCGAGTACAAGAGGCTCAACGACAAGCTCGATGTGCTCTTCATGGATTCCGGCGGAGCCCCGTTCGAAATGCTGGGCAAGCGCGCGTATCGGTACGAGATAGGCAGATATGCAGATGCAAGGACGCTTAACAAACTGTCTTCGCTATACAAAGGCATCGCAGAACTGCTTGAACACGATTATCCATTCTTCATATCAACTAACGGCCGACACAGGAGCGTAAACGGCATAGCGATTCTTACGAATGATGAGCTAGGGGCGGTGCAGAACGAGGATGAGCTGATAACGATCATAAGTTCGAGATCATAAATGCACCCTTACCATATATACTGAGATCCTATACTTCCTAAAAATAAAGTTTATACTGGCTTAAGATAAAATGCTACGCTGTCACCCCTACCCGTATCATTATACTTTTTTGCTATGCTATCGAAATATGCCAACTGCTCCTTCGTAAAAATATTTTTGCTTGCATGCCATAGCGGTATGCCCATTTTGTATAGTTCGCTCACTTTTATATTATCACCCGTACTATCAGAAACCATCTTCACTACACTAAAATGGGATTTTTTTGCAGCAATCTCCATGGCTTTACGTGTGAATATCACCAAATGCCTAGAGGGATCCAAGCCATTCCAAAACTGTTTATATCTATCAAATGCATAAGAATCGGCTACTGGCATTCTTACTAGAAACACGCCTCCATTCTTGATCAGCGCTCTCACCTTTTTTATGACCTTTAGCGGATTTTTCATATGCTCAAGGCTATGGTTCATAACAATATAATCAAATTTCTGTTTTACGTGAAAAACGTCCTTCTTTTGAATCTCTATATCCTTTGAGGGATTTGTTGGTTCGTCTATAAAAGGATCTATTCCTACAAGGGAATCGAAACCTAGGAACTGCAACTTTTTGAGAAATGTTCCAGTTCTTGTGCCTATATCTAAAAGTGCCAACCCGTTATACGAAGACCTCCCAGATATCCTTAGCATCAGACATACAGATTCTAAATTCGAATGGGGGTTGTAAGTTTCGCCAAAAGCCGTCTTTGTTACGGCTATTTTTGCATGATAATAAACATATAACTTATACAGCAACGCGTTTACGTAATCAATGAAAGAAGAAGAAAATTTATGCCCGCTCGAATATTCATCCGGATAATATTTGGACAGATCTTTAGGGACATTAAGCATATTCAGGGATCCGCAATCCCTACATCTCGCGTAATAAAATGTTTCCCTCAGCCCAATTAACATCTCCTTTGTCTTTATCATTTCAGAATATGCATTGCAATTGCAGACCTTGCACACAAATCTTTCAGTTTTGTTCAAATTATCCTCCTACTGGACGTCCAAAATAAATCAGTTGCCTAATAAAATTGGAGCTATTAATCTTTATGGCATAATCGTAAAGCAAATTTACAGTTTAACCTTTTATAATATTCCTTATCGTGTGTTGTGCAGGAGGTGCATAGTGTCGCAGTGCTTTAAGTTTGCTCACAATAGTATGAATAACAGTAAGTTGCCTATGGATATGGAAATAATTGTACCTACGAATATCGCAACTGCGAACGGCATTCCCTCCTTATAGACAGGGAAGCGCGTCTTTATCCCCTTCCTCCTCATCTCCGATATCATTTTATCGTCAATGAGCCTTTCGAAGCTTTTAACCCGTGTCTTGGTCCTTGTCAAGGTATCATGGTCCATCAGATTAAGAGCTATCATATCCCCGCTCTCGAATCCCGTGGCAGGCACGTACTTTACCATGGCTTGCGTCATAAGCCTTTGGAATAGCACTATTGATATGGAAGACAGCATTATCAATGCCAACAGTAGGAACCTGCCCATCCCTATGTTGAGCACCAACACCAGGAAAACCATAAAGAAAGCATAAGTAAGCCCTATTATTACAGCGTTGTAAAAGTCCCTCCTGCGTATGGTTGAGACGGGATCCTTGACTCTGCCATACCCCTTGGGTATGTAATACAGCGGGAACAGTATGAGCGCCGCTATGCCGGCATCTATCAGAACAGATATTATGAAAGGCAGCTGCACTGCGGGCCCAAAGCCATACTCCACAGGCTGTAGGGGTATGAGTAGCGATATCACTATGAATTCTGCGACATCCGCCGCGCCTATCTGCCCTATCCTGTAAATCGCATAGCCAGCGATAAATACTACGGCGGCTATTGCCAGATTCGTCACAGTGGCGGGATTGAAATAAACAACTGCAATGAAAAGAGCGTAAAGAACCGATGCATATACGATTTCATTTGGTATGGACCTCTTGTTGAAGACGTCGAATAGCATGTATACTAGTGCTATGACGATGACGCTCACAGTCCTAAATGCCGTTACGTCCATCAACATTCACTCTACAAACAAATATGCATCTGCAATGATTATCTTGAAACCCAAGAATTATAATCATGTAGTCTAATATTATCTAAATTATCCAAAACGGATGAGAGTGTTGCAATGGTGGATTACGCTGCTATAGAGGCTAAATGGCAGAAAGAGTGGGAGAACGCAAAAGTCTTTGAACCAGAGCCGAATGACAAGCCATCCATACTTGTGACCGCGGCCTTCCCATACTTAGACATGCCGCAGCACATTGGCCACCTAAGGACTTATGGTACTGCCGACACGTACGCCAGATACATGCGTATGCAGGGCTACAACGTGCTCTACCCGATGGGTTTCCATGCTACTGGCACGCCGGTACTCGCCATAGCGAAGCGAATAGTGGCAAGGGATCCCGAGATACTGGAAACACTTAAGCTGTTCAAGGTGCCGGACTCCGAGTTATCTAGCATGGAGGATCCGCTTTATATAACGAAGTATTTTGCCAAGGCCATGGAAACTGGCATGAAAGCGGCCGGCTACAGCATAGACTGGAGGAGATCCTTCGTTTCTATCGATCCCATATACAGCAAGATGGTGGAATGGCAGTTCATGCGGCTCAAGGAACTTGGCTTGCTTACTCATGGTGCGCATCCGGTAGGCTGGTGCACGAACGAAGGCAATGCCGTGGGCCAGCATGACACCAAGCATGACATTCAGCCGAAGATAGACAGTATAGTCGTAATAAAGTTCAAGGATGCCGGGTCAGGCGCATATTTCGGCTGCGCGACATACCGGCCGGAGACGATATACGGAGTTACGAACATATTCGTTAACGATGCGATAGACTACGTAGTGGCGTCGGTGGATGGGACAGACTTATACCTTGCAGAAGAGGCAGCAAGAATCCTTTCGCAGCAGGCAAAGGTGGAAATAAAATCTAAGGTAAGCGGCAAATCGTTGGTAGGCAAGCAGGCCATAAATCCAATCGATGGAAAGTTGGTGCCTATACTGCCCGGCTTCTTTGTCAAGGGCGATACCGGGACAGGGGTAGTGATGAGTGTGCCTTCTCATGCTCCATTCGATTACGCCGCATTAGAGCGGCTCAAGGCCAGTGGTTATCCATTGCCGCATTTCGAATACACCAAAGTTTTGGATATAGAGCCGCTCAACAATGTGACCATAGGCAGATCAATAGAGGGAGTAGCATCCGGCGCGGCCAAGGCAGTGCACCCGGAGATACCTGCATTGGCATATCTTGAAATACTTAAGATGGATCACCAGTCAGATGAAAGCGCCCTAGAGGTAGCCACAAAACTGGTTTACAGGGAAGAGGCGCACTGGGGCGTAATGGTCGTTGGCAAGTACAAAGGGTCCAAGGAGCCTGTGGCAAGGGAAGCGCTGAAAGCCGATCTCATAAGCTCTAGCGATGCATTCCAGATATATATTCTCGGAAACGAGGAACCCGTCATATGCAGGTGCGGCAGTAAGGTGCTTATAAAATTGGTAACTGACCAGTGGTTCATAAATTATGGCGACAAGGGCTGGAAAGACAAGGTCAAAGCATTGCTGCCCAAGGTGCACCTATATCCTGAAGGCTCAAAGCGCAGCTACGAAGTCACAATAGACTGGATCGAGGAGCGCGCCGCGGAGCGCGCGCAGGGGCTTGGCACGCCATTCCCGTTCAATCCAAAGCACATAATAGAATCGCTGTCCGACTCTACGATATACATGAGCTTCTACACATTCGTGCATGTGCTCAGGAACAACAAGGTAACACCAGAACAGCTCAAGCCTGAGTTCTTCGATTACGTGATAAACGCTAAGGGCACGGTCCAAGCGGTTTCATCCGCAACTGGAATAGATATAATGGCAGTGCAGAAGTGCAGGGACCTTTTCGATTACTGGTATGCGTTCACATCAAGGCATTCCGCCACGGATCTCATACCCAGCCACCTCACCATGTATTTGTTCAATCAAGTCGCGATAATGCAGGAGAAGAACTGGCCCAAGCAGATAGTGGCAAATGCACTGGTCAACTACGAGGGCGAAAAGATGAGCAAGAGCCTTGGCAACATAATACCGCTCTTGGATGGCATAAAGGAGTACGGGGCAGACAACCTCCGGCTGGTTGAGATAGCCGGCGCGGACCTAGACACAGTAACAGAATTCTCGGTCGGCGCGATAAACGGTATAAAGGATCGCAACGAGTTCCTTTACAAGACAGCTTTGGGCCTCGGCGACATGAACTCCGCGGGCCTGGGCCATATAGACTACTGGCTGTACTCCAAGCTGAACTCGAAGATAAAGGCGGCAACAGCATCAATGCAGGGCCTGAACCTGAAGAGCGCCTACGGCGAGATATTCTACAACTCTGTTTCCGAACTGAAGTACTACTTCGCCAGGGGTGGCTCCAGCGCGATAGCCATAGGCAGCTACATGGAGAGCGTGGCCTTGATGCTGGCGCCTGTGATGCCCCATTTTGCAGAGGAGCTTTGGCATGCAATGGGCAAGACTTCGCTGGTCGTGCAGGAGCGCTGGCCCGCCGTGGAAGAGGGCATGATAAATGCCGATGCCGAGTATACGGAGGAGCTGATGGGCAGCGTTATAAGCGACATATCCAGCGTCATAGAGCTTACATCAAAGATGGACGCCAACAAGGGAAAGAAGCCCAGGGCAATACGGATAATAATCGCATCGGAGTGGAAGACCAAGGCCATAAACGCGTTCGTGGACAGCAAGGACATAGGTAAGGTAATGGTCATGCCGGAGTTCGCCAAGGAAAACAAGGAGCAGGTAGCAAAGGTGCTGGCGCAGTTGGCCAAGAAAGCAAGGGGGCTGCTCAAGGTGCGGGACATAGACCCAAAGCTGGTCAAGGAAGGGTTCGGGCAGGGCAGGGACTACATAGCGAAACAGTTCAAAGCAGATGTTTCCATAGAGCTCGAAAGCGAGTCGCAGTCCCCACGCGCTACAAGGGCCATGCCCGACAAGCCCAGCATCGATATCTCTTGGGCCTGATAAGTTGTCACGTTACTACAGATACATTTAATATGGTAGTGACCACATAGCTTCCCTATGTGCGCCAGAGTCGGCATTTGCCCCCCTTGGCTGTAGTGCAAATGACGTGTTACTAATGGTGGAAAAAGGTCTGCTTGGCCAATTCGACGTCTTCATATTCGACTGGGACGGTACGCTGACCCAGATGCACTTCCTTAGGAAGCTTAACCAGATGCTCAACCCTAGCTGGAGGTACAAGAAGCGAAGGACTAGGCAGATGCTCAGGATAGGCGACGCCGAAGTGTATAACATAGTACACACAAAGAGGCGCTACGCGGTAGAGATGCGTGCGATGGAGTTCAAGAACAAGATGCTCATAAGCCTGATAGAGCTATCCCTAAAGTTCGTTAAGCCACACCTCCAGGATTATGCGAAGGATGTCATAACCACGCTGTACAAGGACAACAAAAAGATCGCACTACTTACCGATGCCAACCCATACCGTGCGCTTAGGGAGCTGTCCGAGGAGCACATATCGAACTATTTCGACGTTGTTGTCAGCGGCCAGGAGATAAAGGCGCTCAAGCCGAATCCAGCCGGAATAGATACTGTGCTTTACGCCCTAAATCTGCATAAGGACAAGAACAGGGTAGTATACATATGTGATATGGTGGACGATGTGCTGGCCGCCAAAAACGCAGGGGTAAGGGCGTGCGCGGTGGCCAACGGGGTCGAGAGCTATGAGAGGCTTTCCAAGGTAAGGCCGTGGCGCATTTACAACAGCATGGAGTCGCTAAGGAAGGCGCTGTGAAGCATACTGATGTGCATACATACCAATTCCCTTACAGAATGCTTAGCAGAAAGCCCTTATCCTTTAGATAAGGGATGAATGCGAAAGGTATTTAAAAATGTCAATGGATAATAAAGATAATATGGATAAAGTAAAAGTGCAGCTCGATAAGGACATTGTAAATAAGTTGCTATCATTGAAAAAAGTTGGCGATACCTACTCTGATGTGATAAGGAGGCTGATAAAGAAGGCGAAGGTATGATTCTAACCTATAAAATCAAGCATAACAAAGACTTCTCATTAGAACTAAAGAAGGCTCGGCAGATTGCAGAAGTCGCAATGAAAACCAGAACCCAGACAACCGCAGACGTGAAGCAATACGGATTGAAGTCAATTATCGCCAATCAAATACTTCGTGAGTATGCAAGGAACAGAAAACTGAAGAGAGTTGGAAATGTGAATCTTATTGTTCCAAGTCAGGGAATATCTATCAAAGAACATATAATCAGAGTTTCATCCCTCAAACTTGAGATGCCATACCAATTCCCAGATAACTTCAAGAAGATAAACCAGATTGAATTTGACTCTGTTTATGCCTATGTTTCTGTTTCAATTGAAGAGCCAGAAGCACTCAAACCAAAAGGCTTCATAGGTGTAGACTTAAACACAACAGGACATATCGTAGTTGTTGGAAATCCAGATAGTAGAAACTGCAAAAGAGAATCAATACGGCATCAAACTTGAGAAACTGGAAGGAATCAGGAAGAACAGGAAACACAGAAAGTCATTCAATTTTGCACTAAATAGTTGGTCATTCTACCAGTTGCAGCAATTCATCGAATATAAGGCAAAATCATGCGGAATATCAGTTGCCTATGTGGAGCCTAAATACACATCGCAAGAGTGTTCAAGGTGCAGAAACATAGGGACAAGACAAGGAAAAGAATTTGTGTGCCAGTCGTGTGGGCACTTTGACAATGCCGATGTAAATGCATCGTTCAATATAGCGAAACGTGATGGCATAGGTCAATTCAGCACAGACAGAGATGTGTTGAAGGGCAGCACTGATACGCCCCAAGGTGCAACTCTATGAACGCAGAGACACCGAACCAAATAGGAACCTCCTATCCTTCAGATAGGAGAGGATGTCAGTTTTCTATAACCGTCGAGCATATTGCAAAACTTTAAAAACCTTTGCTACGTAATATAAACAGATACGGGAGTAAGCGCATAAAGCGTCAGAATTTCGTATGAGATAGATAAAATGAATGACGAAGAGATGGATTCCGGAGAGAGAGGGGATCAAGAAAGGAGAGACGGGGGATACAGGATAAAGCCAAGCTACTTCCTGCCAAAGCCAGTGAAGGTCGGAGACGAACTTCAGGTAAAGGTCGAGGCGGTCGGAGCTAAGGGAGACGGGATAGCCAAGAAAGACGGTTTCGTTATCTTCATAAAGGGTGCTCAGCAGGGTGCCGACGTGAAGGTTAGGATTGTCGACGTAAAGGCAAAGTCTGCGGTCGCTGAGCTGATCCAATAAACCTAAGTTTTAATTTTTTACTTTATTTCTTTAATCTTATATTTCTGTGTTTTCAATACTATAGCGGAGCTTATAGGCGTTTTTGATGTACGATTCCAATACTGAAATCAAGTGGGATGGGATTTGGAGGGAGCACAAGGCATTCCTTTTCGATGAAAAGTCTGACAAGCCCACCTACATTATAGACACCCCTCCGCCGTTCACAAACGGCGCGCTTCACATGGGGCAAGTATTCTGGGTTTGTTACATAGACACCATAGCGCGATACAAGCGCATGCAGGGCTACAACGTGCTATATCCGCAAGGCTGGGATGCCCACGGCTTTCCCACAGAGCTGGCGGTGGAGCAGAAGTACGGCAAGAAGCTCGGCAGGGAGGAGTTCTACAACAAGTGCGTGGAGGAATCAACCGCCAACATATCAAAGATGAAGGAAGGGATGCTGAGGCTGGGTGCCTCTTTTGACGAGCGGTACGAGTATCTGACCATATCCGACGATTACATCACGAAGGTCCAGTTGTCGCTGCTGCAGATGCATGACAACGGCTTTGTTTACAGGGCAGCGCATCCGGTGGAATGGTGCGTAAGTTGCGCTACTACAATATCTAGAGAGCAGGCCGAGGAGAAGGAGTCAGATACATACCTGAACTATGTCAACTTCAAGCTGAAGGACTCCGACGCAGTAATGACCATAGCGACCACAAGGCCGGAGATGCTGCACGCCTGTGTCGGTGTGGCAGTAAATTCTGGGGATGAAAGGTTCGCAAAATTCTTGGGCAAGAGCGTCATAGTGCCATTGTTTGACAAGGAAGTCAAGATATTCGGCGATGAGACCGTGGAGAAGGAATTCGGTACTGGCGCAGAAATGGTGTGTACGTTCGGTGACAAGGCAGACGTCACGATGTACTACAAGCACAAGCTTGATATGGTGGACGCAATAGACGAGAACGGCGCCATAAAGAACGCCGGGCATTTCAACGGGCTGGGCATAAAGGAGGCGCGGAAGAAGATCGTGGATGCGCTTGCGGACTCTGGTGCGTTGGTCAAGAAGGAGAAGATAAAACATACTATAAAGATACATGACAGGTGTGGCACCCCGATAGAATTAATCTCATCTTTGCAATGGTTCATAAAGATAAAGGACAAGGCCGAAAAGATAAACGAGATTGCTAGGGAGATTCACTGGTTCCCCGGCTTCGCGCTTCAGAGGCTCCAGGATTGGAGCAACTTCATAGAGTGGGATTGGGCCATATCAAGGAACAGGGTTTTCGGAACTCCGATACCGTTCTGGCACTGCGAAAAGTGCGGCGAGATAGTCGCAGCCCAGAAAGAATGGCTGCCGGTCGACACGCTCAAACGCGCGCCTCCGATAAAGGCATGCAAGAAGTGTGGCGGCCAGCTTGCCGGAGAGACGAACACCCTCGATGGATGGATAGACTCGTCAATAACCCCGCTTGTCATATGCGGATGGCCAAATAAGGATGAGAGCAGGAGCATGCCATCCTCGGTAAGGATACAGGGCACTGACATAATAAGGACATGGGCTTTCTATACGATATTCAGGACATGGGCGCTCACTGGTGGCAAGCCATGGGAGTCCATAATAGCCCACTCAATGATACTTGGGACGGATGGCAAGGAGATGCACAAAAGTCTCGGCAACGGCGTTTATCCTTCAGAGTTGTTGCAGAAGTACACTGCCGATGCCGTGAGGCTCTGGGTCTCAATGTCCGGAGCCATAAGCAAGGACAAGGTATTCGCGTACAAGGACATGGATTTCGCCAAGAATTTCATAAACAAGCTGTACAACTCGGCGCTTTTCGTTAAGAAGGCGCTGGACGAGGCCGGCGCACCCAAGGCGGAGCCGAGCAAGAGCATGGGCATATTCGATATGTGGATAATGCACAGGTTCAATGAGCTGGTCGCAACAGTGGAAAAGGCGTACAACGAATACAACCTGTACGAGGCGTCCAATGCCATAATAAACTTCTATTGGCACGAGTTCTGCGATTTCTACATAGAGAACGTCAAGTACAGGATATACGGGAAGGAGCCTTCAATGGAACGCAGCAGGCATGCTGCAGCATTCACCCTAAGGTACGTCCTCGAGAACTCGCTCAAGCTCATCGCCCCAATAATCCCGCATGCCGCCGAGGAGATAAACTCGATGTTCTCTAACGAGTACCTGTTCAAGTCGCATTTCCCAGAGCACAAGGACGACTCCCACGAGGCAGGATATGCGATCAACGGGGTTCTATTCCAGAGCGACATAATAGATGTTGATTTCAGGGACACAGGCGCGCTCCTCAATCAGATAATAAGCGAGGTCAGAAAGGCAAAGGCAAAGCAGCATCTTGCGCTGAATTACGAGATAAGCTCTATCGACGTGGTGGTGCCTTCCCAGTACGCCAAGGCAGTGGAGCACTGCAAGAAGGAACTGGTCAATATATGCAAGATAAAGAGCGTCAACATAAAGGCGGGTGGCGACTATTCTGTCGCTATTAATATATAGCTTACTGTGCAAATATATTTTGCCGTGTGGCGCTGCTGGCAATTCAGCCGGCATAAAAGCAAAATCGCGCCGCTACGACGTTTTTATAGGTGCTAAAATACATGGCTAGAATGCATTCAAAGAAGCGTGGAAAGTCAAAGTCCAGGAAGCCTATGCTGGAACCCAGCGCAGTGCCGGAGAACCAAGGCATGGCAAAGGAGCAGATAGTCGATGCCATAATATCATACTCAAAGCAAGGTCTGACCCCTGCGATGATAGGGGAAAGGCTGAAGAAGGAGCACAGCGTGCCATACATAAAGCAGGTCATGGGGAAGAGGCTCTCAGTCATATTGAAGGAGAATGGACAGGGAAGCGAGATACCTTCCGATCTCATGGATCTTATGAAGAAGGCAGTAAAGATAAACGAGCATCTTGCCAAGAATGGGCAGGACGTTCACAATAAGAGGAACCTGCGCAGGACGGAGTCAAAGATATGGCGCCTCTCAAAGTACTACATAAGGTCCGGGACGCTCCCATCAACGTGGAAGTACGATCCGCAGCAGGCAGCACTCCTGATAAAGGGCAAGGTGTGATTCAATGGCTTCACAAAGATCAGTGGATAAGTGGAAGATGAAGAAGTGGTTCTCGGTATACGCTCCGTCGATATTCAACGATGCAGTCATAGGCGAGATGCCCGCGAATGATGACAAGGCAGCATCCGGTAGGAAAGTCGTCGTTAGCATGGACATCCTTACGAAGAATCCGGCTCACGCTTATACGAACGTGGTGCTCAAGGTTGTTGATGTTAAGGGAGACGCAGCTCATACCAAGGTCGTCTCAATAGAGCAGTTGTACAGCTACATGAGGTCGCTTGTAAGGAGGTACAAGAGCGTATCAGATTCCGTGCTCCCGATGAACACCAAGGACAGCATTCCGGTTGTTCTTAAGCTAATCGCAATAACAAAGGGCCGCACCACCCATGTAAAGCTGGTCGGCATAAGGAAGGAGATGAACGAACTTGCGGTCAACTTCCTGAAGGAACATACCGCAAACGAGGTCATGAGCGCTGTTATAGAAGGCAAGCTTCAGGCCGAGCTGCAGAGCAAGCTAGAGCACATTACGGAGATAAACAAGGTAGAAGTAAGGAAGCTCGAGATAGCAGGCTAATCGACTATCATAAATCTGTCAATGCCAAGTCTGTCAATGTTCAGCATGTTTGCCGGTGCACCTAGCTTTCAGTCATGCCTCCTGCTTTAGCATGCTTTGAAGGTCGCCGAACTTTTCTATCGTAATATTCCCTGTGGCCTTTGATATCCTGTTCATTATTGCCAATCCTATCCCTCGTTCGTCAAACTTCTGTATCAACCCTAGCTTCGCCTGCGTCTCGTCGAGCGCCCTGAAGCCGTCGAAAAGGTTTTTCGCCACCTCATAGAGATTGTCCTCGCTTCCCAATATTATCATTGATATATTGCGCAGCTTCATCGTGGTCTTAAGTGTGTTGGCGGTTTCGCTGCTGCAGAGTATCGCGAGGGGCTCTTCCATATCGCCAGAAAGCATTGCGGCCCCGCGCAGTATGGTGCCGTCGCTCGCAAGTACGAGCTTTTTGTCAGGCGCATAATGCCTGTATTTCATTCCTGGCGCTATGGCGACCTCATCCGGCGCGGCCGTTCTGTTTACCGTATCCGGCACGGATATCCTGCCTATGTACTTCTCCAGCTCCTCCACCGTGAAGGCGCCCGGCCTTAGCAGCACAGGCGGATTTGTGGTCATGTTTATTATGGTGGATTCGACGCCAAAAGTCGCGTCGCCTCCGTCTATTATCACATCAACCTTGCCGTCAAGGTCATCCACCACGTGCTCGAACCTAGTTGTGCTGGGCTTGGTCGATATGTTGGCGCTGGGTGCCGCTATGGGCACTCCGCTGTACTCAATTAGCTCAAGCGCTATCCTGTGCGCAGGGCATCTTACCGCCGCAGTGTCAAGTCCTGCAGTTGCTATGTCCGGGACATCGGTGTTCTTTTTCAGCACCAAAGTTATCGGCCCCGGCCACGCCTTGGAAGCGAACTCCAGCGTTCGCTGGTCGACATCCCTGGCAACCCTGCCCAGCCATCCCTGCCCAGGTATATGCAATATCAACGGGTTGTCCGCCGGCCTGCCTTTTATCTCGAATATCCTGCCGCATGCGTCCTTGTCAAAGCAGTTGGCACCCAAGCCGTAAACGGTCTCGGTGGGGAATGCTACGGTGCCGCCATCCTTTATGACCTTGGCCGCCTCCATCACCCTCCTTATCTCGGGGTTGATTGGATTTATCCTTATAATCTCCGTCATCTAGATCATACTCTTATTATTATTGAGTATTCGCAAAATCTAATAAGATGTCTAGCGCATCTAAATACGTAAGGGGCCGCTTGAATGAGATACCATCTTAAGTGCACGATATGCGGGGCGGAGTACGATAGCGACTTCGACAGCCAGATGTGTGCAAAATGCCACGGCATACTTGAAGTGGTCTACGCCGCGCGCCCGAAAAAGTTCGACATAACAGGCAAGTCATTCTGGGATTTCAGCGGCGTACTGCCTGATGGAAACTACAAGCACTACATAGTGGGGGGCACACGCCTTGTCCAAGGCGAATCCGACAGGCGGCTTTTCATGAAGTTGGAGATGGAAAATCCTACCAGGTCGTTCAAGGACAGGGGTTCCGTGATAGAGATTGCTAAAGCCCTCGAATACGGCTACGATGAGATAGTCTGTGCCTCTACGGGCAACATGGCGTACTCCCTTGCATATTATTGCAAGATAGCAGGGATCCGCGCCAAGATACTCATGGGCGAGCATGCAAACATGCACAAGGTGCGCATGATAAAGGCCGTGGGCAGCGCATCGGTGCAGATAATAAAAGGGGATTTCACCAAGGCAGAGGATGCGGCCAAGAAATACTCCGAAAGGCACAAGGCTTTCCTTGCTGGCGATTACTGCTACAGGGAGGAAGGGCAGAAGACAATGGCGTATGAGATCCTTGGCCAGTTACATGGCGTGACTACCATAATAGTCCCGGTGGGCAACGCGACCCTGATAAGCGGCATGTTCAAGGCCCTGAAGGAGATGCGCTCTGCGGGAATAACAAGGAAAATTCCCGGGCTTATAGCGGTCCAGGCAAAGGGCAGCGATTCGGTTGTTGAGGCTTACGACAGTGGCAGCGATACCATAAAGTATAAGCATCCGCATACGAAAGCGGACGCGATCGCAGTCGGCCTTCCCAAGTTCGGCATGCAGACTTTGGAAGCGATAAGGGAGACGAAAGGGTCTGCAATAGCGGTAACGGACATGGAGATGGAAGTTGCGAAAGCTGCGATATACAAAGAATACGGGATAGTGGCTGAACTCGGAGGAGCGGCCAGCATCGCGGCGCTAAAGAAGCTTGGCATGGGGCGCAGCAATAAGGCAGTTGCAATAATAAGCGGAGCGAACGTCTGATTCAGCTTAATCCTACCAAAAATACCCCGGCAGTTATCGCGATCACGCCTATCCATCTGAGCGGAGGTATGCTCTCTTGCACTATCACTGCGGCCAATATGACGGCGAGCACGTATCCTATGCCGCCTATGCTGTATGCCCAGCTCAGGTGGACCCTGCTAAGGACGTAAAAATAGAACGCGCTTGATATGATGTATGCCGCCAACCCTAGCGACAGGTACAGGCCGAAGTAGCCGAATACTGCAGTGTTGCCCTGGATGAAAGATAGCTTGAAGAAGAGCTGCCCGAAGGCGCCGAGCAGCGTGGCTATTGATATGAAGGCAAGATTCCTCCTTTTCGCGTCGTTCATCTCTCACGCCGTTATAGCTATTATCCCAATGCCTATGAATATGAGCGCAACGCCAGCGATGCGCATTGCACCGACCTTTTCCTTTAGCACGGCCACCGAGATCAACGTGACGAATATGAACGAGCTGGCGAATGTCGGGTATACTATTGAAAGGGGCGCCTGGGATATGGCGTAAAGGTATATCGCAAGGCTCGATATATATCCTACCCCGCCTGCAACTACGGTCTTGTTCCTAGCAAGCGCAAGGAGGTCATGCATACCTCCGATCTCTTTTTTCAGCCCTTTCTTGTATAGTAGTTGCGACGCAGATGCGACGAGTGCCGCAACAAGTGTTATAAATATAACAACATATATACTCAAAGAACCACGTGATAGCAAAATGGATGACCGTTCAATCCAGCTAGGGATGTCTCTGGCAACAGTGCTATTTGCAATATTCGCAATAGTCATTTTTATATATTACGGAGCGGGTATGGTGTTCTACACGTTAGTCGCTATAACCATAATAATAGGGCTGATAAACGCCCATATGCTGTCAAAGGAGGTCGCCAATGGGGAGGCCGCGGCTTCGGTAAAAAGCAACCCTGCCTCCAGCACAGTTTCAAGCGCGCGCAGGAAGCGCGCGTCAAAGGCAAAATCCAGCTAAAAAAATGCATTGTTTTTATGAACACGCTCATAATAGCAGAAAAACCCAGCGTCGCACTCAGGCTAGCATTGGCATTGGGCGATGGGACCCAAAAGAAGATCGCCGACGTACACAGGGTCAGCTATTACAGGATAGACACGAAAGACGGCACGATATTCATAGCGGCTGCGGTGGGCCATCTGTTCACAGTGAGGCAGAATGGGACATCAAGAGACTATCCGATACTGGACGTAAGCTGGGCACCATCGCATGAGGTGAGCAAGTTCGCCGGCTACACCAAGAACTACCTGGATGTCCTTCGGGCTCTCGCCCCGAAGTGCGACCTATTCATAAACGCGTGCGACTACGACACTGAAGGCACTGTGATAGGCACGAACATAATAAAGTTCCTGAATAACGGCTCGCTGGAAGTGAACGCCAAGAGGATGAAGTTCTCTACGACGACTAAGCCAGACCTGCTCG
This sequence comes from Microcaldota archaeon, assembly GCA_027317945.1. Lineage (GTDB taxonomy): Archaea > Micrarchaeota > Micrarchaeia > Micrarchaeales > Micrarchaeaceae > JAKATK01. Next base: position 9,882 of record DAHVQB010000008.1, on the reverse strand, counting down.
ATGCCTACGCAAGCCTTATGCCGCTGGACATGAACAACTTCTGCGCGGGCGAGGCCAGGCACATACTGGATTGGATCTGGGGCATAAACCTGAGCCGCGCGCTGATGCATGCGGTGTCGTCTGCTGGCTTCAAGGTCCCTCTGAGCATAGGCAGGGTGCAGGGCCCTACGCTTGCCCTCCTTGCGAGAAAGGAGCGTGAAATAGCTATTTTCGTCCCCAAGCCGTTCTGGCGCATAATAGCCATGATAAGCGGCACGCAGTTCGTGAACGTGAGGGGCGACGTATTCGAAAAGTATACGGCCCAGGCGGCTTTGGATGCCACCAATGCGAAGTCAGATGCGGGCGTGATAGAGAGTGCGGATGGCGCAGAGAGGAACGTACCTCCTTATCCGCCATTCGATCTTACGTCGCTGCAGTTGGAAGCAAGCAGAGTATTCCGCATAGACCCTTCAAGGACGCTGGCAGTAGCGCAATCGTTATACGAAAGATCTTACATATCATATCCTAGGACGACATCGCAGAAGCTGCCATATACTCTAGGTCTGCCCAGGATAATAGAGCAGCTTTCAAAGAATGACAAGTACGCCGCACTTGCAAAAGCGCTCATGACTGCAAGGCGGTTCAAGCCGAATGAAGGCAGGAAGATAGACGATGCGCACCCTGCAATATTCCCGACAGGTGTGACGCCGAAGGGGCTCACGGCAGAAGAGGACAAGATATACGATCTCATAGCCCGCAGGTTCCTGGCATGCTTCGCCGAGTGGGCGACAGTGCAGAATACCAAGATAGTAGCTGCCTTCGGGGAGGAACGCTACTCCGCCAGCGGAGCGAAGGTGCTTAAGCAGGGATGGCTGGACTTTTACACTTATTCCACTATGAAGCAGAACGAGCTGCCGCAGCTTAAGAAGGGCGACAGCGCTTCGTTCACGGACCTGTCGATGCCCGAGATGCAGACCCAGCCGCCTAGAAGGTACATGAAGGCGAGCCTGATAGCGGAGCTGGAGAGGCTTAACCTAGGCACCAAGGCGACCCGCGCCGCCATAGTCGACACTCTCTTCAAGCGCGGCTATATAGACGGATCCAGTATAACGGTCACGAGCTTCGGCATGAGCGTGTATCAGGCCCTGAAGGACAATGCCACAATGATAATAGACGAGTCCACCACGAGGCAGCTTGAAGAAGATATGGAGAAGATAGTCAAGGGCGAGAAGGCGGAGCAGGAAGTCATAGACGAGGGGAAGCGGATGCTGGTCGATGCAATCACACAGTTCGATAAGAACAAGGATAAGATCGCCCAATCGATGACCGTAGGGATGAAGAAGAGCGAAAACGTTTTGGGCAGCTGCTCCACAGATGGCGGCGACCTCATAATAAAACATTCCAGGGCCGGCAAGCAGTTCGTTGCATGCGCCAACTATCCAAAATGCACGCAGACGTACTCGCTGCCCCAGTACGCAAAGATAGTGGCCACCGGCAAGGTCTGCGAGCACTGCCACACCCCGATAATCAAGGTTATACGCAGGGGCAAGGGTGTATTCGAGATGGACTTGGATCCGGGCTGCGTGACAAAGAAGAACTGGGGCACAAGGTCCAATGCGGCGAAGGCTAATGCAAAAGAGGAAGTCAAGGTGGAAAAACCAGTAGCTGCGCCTGAGAAGCCGGTCCAGGCAGAGGAGGCACCAAAACCGGCCGAGGCCCAAAAGCCCAAGCCAAAGAAAGCCAAACGCAAATCAATAAAAGCAGCGAAGCCAAAAACCAAAAAAAGCAGGAAAGCAAGCGGCAAGTCCAGCGAAGTGGTACGATGTTAGTGCCTTATTCTTACAAGAAGCTCAAAAGGGGGCCGCAGGTGATACTACCGAAAGACATAGGGATCATACTGGCGTATTCAGGGGTGGGTAAGGGCAGCGTGTGCGTGGACGCCGGCACCGGGAGCGGATGGTTAGCCGTCTCGCTTGCGAAGATATGCAAGGAAGTGACAAGCTATGAGATCAGGGAGGATTTCATAAAGATCGCTGAGAGGAACAAGGAGATAGAAAATCTCGATAACCTAAAAATAAAGAATGCAGACGTTACCGAAGGCATAACGGAAACGGACGTCGATCTGATAACCCTTGACATGCCTGATTCCGACAAAGCCCTAAAGCCGGCATACAAGGCGCTGAAGCCCGGAGGCATAGTTGTTGGATATCTGCCGCATATGGAGCAGGTCAAGGCATTCGTTTCCATGATGGAAAAGCTAAAATTCATCAACATCCTGACCATGGAAGTGATAGTCAGGGACATGCTGGTGCGGCAGGAAGGCGTAAGGCCTTCTACAAAAGGGGTATGGCATACTGCTTACCTGACGTTCGGGCAAAAGGAACCGAACGTATGACTTGTACCCTTATGTACAGCCATGCGGACTTCATATGTCATGCCAAATCGCATACATATGGGCATCTATGCGTATGAAGTTGTTCTAGAGAACCTTCTTCTCAAAAATACAACTATCGCTATCCCTACAACTATTATGGCTACCGCGCCCACATACTTTAGCAGCGATGAGCTCTGGGCGGTGGACGAAGGAACCACAATTGTGTTGTTTATTATATTGGTCTGTTGCGGCACCTGCTTCCACTCGAATGTCGTATTGCTAGTTACATTATAGTACCTGGCAGTGACCGTATAAGTGCCATTCACCCACTTGGGATTATTGTCTCCAGCGAAGCTAATGTTGAATAAACCAGCACTGGTTACCGGAACTGTGTAAACGTCCGTAGGGGATCCCCCGGGCGCGGCTACGCTGACTACAACTGTGCTGCTGGCTTCTATGCCCGATACGGGGGTTACCGATCCTCTAATTGCGATTGTTTCGGTACCGTTGTAAGCGCCCTTGGCCGTGGTCGGCCCAGTTATGGCGTACTTAGGGAATGTAGTGTTTGCCGTTGCGGTGCCGTCCCATCCAAAAGTAGTGTTTGAAGATACATCAATGTATGTCGCAGTCAATACATACGTGCCATTCATCCATTTGGGCGAGGTGCCTGTTGAGAATGCCGCCCTGAATGAACCGTTGACCAATGTCTGTGCCTGAAACGTGTAAATTATGGCTTCCTGCGGCGATATCAATGAAAAATTTACCAGTGAGTATGGCGCCGGCGTGGGCGATATTGTGCCCGTAACCAATACCTGTTTTATCCCGGAATATTGCGATGCATTTGTTGCAACCGCAACGGAATACTGGGTATTATTGGCGGCATATCCGCATGCAAAGAGCTGCGCCGCAGCGATCATACAGAATAATGCAAGTAGCCTATGCTGCCGAAATATCATCTAAAACACCTTACGAACCAAGGCCGTAAATATAACCTGCATAGTAAGTAGCGCCCATCTGGGTAGTCGAGCTTCCGCTGGTGCTGCCGCTGTTGCTGACATAGTCATAGTAGCTATACGACGAACTGCTTGGCATCGAGAAATAATGCGTAGTAGTGACGCCAAGATAAGTGAAGGAATACGAATACCATGTCTGATGCCCTCCGTGAAAATTAGGTGCAGGACCAGTGGGTGCATTGTTCGCTATATAATTGTTTATCTGGCTGTTTATAGAAGAATAAGCCGCGCTTTCCGTGGAATTCAAGCTGAACGGGTAAACGCTGTCAAGCGAAACATTGCTCGCGCTGTAGCAGTTAGACAAGCTCCATCCGCCATAGCCGCTGCCATAATAATTATTATAGTAATAACATTCATTGCTGCCGTAGTAGTATATTCTGACGCTTCCAAATCCGCTGGACCAGTTCGCTACGGGCGATGACACTGTTACCGGAATTGATTCGGTGCCACTGCCTATGGTGTTGCAATACAAGTAATAACGATCCTGCTCGTTGTAGTAGCCGGTGCTGCTACTTACGCTTGAAGTATAGTTATCAGTGCAGTTCTGATAATTATAAGATACCGAAATAGATGTTGACTCGGCAGGCACGTAATCGCTTGTCTGGCTGAACTGCGCTACCTCGACTATGGCACCCGTCATGTTGACATGGGCAGGCACATAGGAAACTGAGTATAAGGCTTCAGCGCCTCCGCAGCCTCCGCAACCTTCTGTGGTATACGCACCTGGGGCGTAAACGGCCTGCGAAGGCGAGTATGACTGTTGGAAAGTACAACCAGGGTAACAGTTGCTTTCAGAGAATGATCCGCTGTTAGAATATTTGTAAGGGTTCTGGTAGTCTGCTCCAGTATAACCATTGCCGTATCCTACGGTGAAGCCCGTGAATTCATATCCTGGGTTGGCGCCCACCGAAAAAGAGACATTCGTGTGCGGCGCGAACCATTCTATGTTCTTGCCGCTTGGAAGGGATGTGGCTCCATAAGCAGTGGTGTTCTGCGGTACGCTCGATCCTACCTGCTCCAGAATCTCGAATTCATACTGCTGCGCGTAATTGAGCTTTATGGTGCAGTCCGGGGTTATGGTCACAGTTCCATTGCTATTGATGGTGCACGTTGTGCCTGTCGAGTTGGTGTAATTCGCCCTGGAACCACCGAAGTAGCCATATACTGTTTTAGTGAAGTTAAGCGATAGAACTGAGTTGGAAGGATATGGCAAATCAGCAGTAGTGTTAGTGACGTACAGGGTCTTATCTAGCGTTACAGGTATGCCTGACTGGCCTGTGGAGTTCACATAAATCTTGGTGCTCGGCCCGTTGTAAATTGTAGTAGTCGCTGTGGTGGTGGTAGTGGGCGGGACGTTGCAGCCGGTTACAAGCGAATTGGAATTAAGGCTGCATGTTATGGTCTGGTTGTTCAGGTCGCAGGTAAGCGTATTGCCGCTGACCGAGCATAGATTCCCATACGGGCTGACCGTGCCGCTCTTCGTGGCCTGCGCGGTTATGGTTGCTACCTTGGCCAAATGCGTATAAGTGGTGCCGCTGCAAGGCGTTGTGCAGTATGAAAGCCATACATAACCATACAACGACGTGCCTACAGAAGGGTTCTGCGGTATGTTGCCTGACGCGAAATTAGTAAAGTTGACATCGACAGTCTGGCCCGGGGTTAGTACGCTTGCGACTTTTTGCGCACCACCGTTGAAGCCTACTGGCACGTTTGTCGAGCCGTTTATCAGTTGCCCTTCAGTGGCTACAAATATGTGGTCGTTGTAATAATACTGGTTCTGGCCGGCCACCTGCCCAAAAGTGAACGTTATCCCATTCCCGGTATAAACTGGATTTGAGCATATGTAGCCTACGGTTGCTATGCATGCGCCCGGGGCGTTAGGGGTGCTGAACACACCGAGCTCGAAAAGGGCTGCAAGTATGACTGCGACTATGGCAAGGACCCAGCTATATGTGACTAGGTACTCAGTCACGGCCTGCGCGCTGAACCTTTTCCCGGTGTAGGAACTGCCTAAGCTACTCTTGCCACCTATGATCGTATGCATCACCATTGGCGCTCTAATATGATAATTATCTCAGATATATAAAAATGTTACTAAATGACACTTTTTGGGAATTCGCCCTGCAAGAGCCGCATCAAGCGCTGTCTTCTTAGTCAGGCTTTCAAATTGTCCAGTAGGATGTTCAGTTTCATGTCAACCCTGCTTATGTTCGGGTTTTCACGCGGCACGTTGTTGAGCTTTACCGAATGGAATTTATGCACTAGTTCCAGGGCCTTGCCATTGATGGGTGCCAGCGCGCTTGATTTGACCTTGTAGCGGCCACTTAGCTGCTTTATTGTAAGCTCGCTGTCGGAGTAAAGATCCATGTCCATGCGCTCTGCTTCATTCAGGTTCCCTAGGCACCATTCCAGGGCCAATATGACTGCATTGTACTCCGCATAGTTGTTGGTGGCCCTCCCGTTATACGCAGATTCTTCATGTATGATCGCACCATCTGCCAGGACCATGAACCCGGATGCGCTCGGTCCGGGGTTGCCGCGCGCAGCCCCATCAGTGTAAATATCAATCTTGGCGTTTGCCATATCCAGTTTGGGCAACCTACCACCCATGATTTATTTACCAACAAAATATTATATTAGGCGCGCGCAAATAACAGCGTAAATAAATCCGCAGTCCATATGGGTGATACAATAAAAGTATACGCGCTATCGCAGGGCCAGACGTTGGTCAAGGCAGCAAGGGAAGTCATAAAACAGCGCTTCATATCCGACAAACCAGGTGCAAATGCCCGGCAGGTACTCTCAAATGGGTTTGATCAGATGAATGGCCTGTTCGTCACATTAGAGCGGTATCCGTCAAAGGCGCTTAGGGGCTGCGTAGGTTTTCCCAGGGCGGTTGCGCCGGTTCGGGAATCATTGCCGGAAGCCGCGTTATGCGCCGCGTTTGAAGATCCAAGATTCCCCCCCGTAACTGCAAAGGAGCTAGACACAATCACCGTAGAGATCAGCGTACTGTCCAGCCCAACACTGATAGAGGGCAACCCTAGCGATAGGGCCGCCTCGGTGAAGGTAGGCAGGGACGGATTGATAATAGAATACAGCGCCTATTCTGGCATACTCCTGCCCATAGTGCCTGTTGAGCAAGGGTGGGATGAGGCCAGATTCCTGGCGGAAACATGCATCAAGGCCGGCCTGCCAGAAAACTACTGGACGCTGCCCAATCCCAGGCTTTATAAATTCGAGAGCCAGGTATTCCGGGAAGAGACTCCGAGCGGCAAGGCAGTAGAGGTTGATTTGGCTGGCATCAAGCCAGAAAAAGTTAATAAATAGGTCTTATAATATCTAATCCGTGGGCTCGTAGCTTAGCCTGGTTGGAGCGCCCGACTGATATAAGCTTCAATGAAGCTTTACTGCAGAAATCGGGAGGCCGAGAGTTCAAATCTCTCCGGGCCCACTTGAGAAATGATGCAGGACATTTAGTCTAAATCCAAAACCTGGCCCGATGTCAAAGCAGGCAAAACAATGGCATTCATCGCGGCTACGTGCATGTGTAGTTAATTACACCTACATACGCGATGATTTTTAAATTTTGTGTATGCGACTAGTATATATAAAGGTGCATTAGTATGGCAGCATATAACAGCAAAACTATGGCAAGTAAGAGCAATGACACAGAGAAGCTGATAAAGAGGATAAGCCATGGCGAATGGGCAATATGTTTCGTGAATGATATTTGGTATGGATCCGTTCCTGACGAAAAGTACAGGTTCATAACCCCCGTCATGAAAGATGATCTCGGTGCTGCGATGAGCAGCGCCACCAAGAGCTTCGCCGCTCTGCCGGAAGAAGTAAGGGATATGTTATCAATCAAGGTAGTCTACAACTCCGACACCCAGGCGGCTTATGGGGCTGGAGTGGGGGCAGTGGTCGTAGAAGAGGACGGGAGCCACGTTTATCCGGAGACGGGTCTCAAGAATGCCATCAAGGAGCTAGGGAATTCGGTTTTCGACTCATACGCTCCTGCAGAAATAAAGAAGGCATTCGATCTTGTCAAGCTGAAGAGAGGCAGCGACGAAAGCGTCGAAGAGCAATAATCCGGCAAAATGCATTAAGAGTGTATCTACACATTAGCCGCTGCTTCCCTACTATCCATGCCTGTCCGCTAAAATGAAAAATGGAAACTATGCCATCAAGAGCGTAATTGCACTTGTATGTACTGGTGTGTAATGCGGTCTCAATATACGTGCAGGGCGAACCAACGCATGGCTTTCTTCATCCTTATCCTTATGCCGTTGGTGTTCCTCTTTATGTCTTTTATCATTGTCTTGTAAAGTATCTTTTCCTGCGCGTCAAGCTTGCCCTCCTTGACTATCTCCTGCTTCTTGCCGTCCACTATCTGAGTTTCCGTCTTGCTTATGACGTCCTTCTTGACCATAAGGTACCATTCATCCAGGGAGCTGCCGCTGTAGTCCTTGTCCTTTAGCACAGCTAGCATGTCACCCATGGTTAGCTTCCTGCCAGCCTTTGCAGAGTACTCATGCAGCAGGGGCCTCATCTTCGCCTTGTCGCATATGCGCTCTATATCCGCAGGGCTATAGCCTGCAGTTGTCCTGGCTAGCCTGCCATAGTGCAGCCTTCCCCTTGGCGAGTTCCTGGTATACAGCTCAAAAAGCTTCTTCCTGTCGCCAAACTTGGGGGGCGACATGTACTGGCTGTCACCGAATCTTCCGCTCCTCTTGAGCGCAGGGTCCATATCCCACGGCTGGTTTGTCGTCCCTATTACGAATATGCCTTCTGGATTGGCCTCTACCCCGTTCATCTCCACTAGGAACTGGTTGACCGCCAGCCTCATGGCTGAGCTCTCACCGCCTTCGCCGCCTCCGCTCCTCTTAACTCCTAAGGCGTCCACCTCGTCGAACATTATCAGGCATGGCGTGTTCTTCCTGGCCTGCTCGAATATCGCATGCAGGTTCTTCTCCGTGTTTCCAGTGTACATGTCTACTATCTGGTTTATCCTGGCTATTATGACATTAGCGCCTGCTTCGCCTGCTATCGCGTTAACTATATGCGTCTTTCCCACTCCTGGCGGGCCATATAGCAGAAGTCCTATACCCATCTTCTTTCCGTACTTTTTAAAAAGTTCCGGATGTTGTATCGCAAGCACTACGTTGTCCATAAGGTATTTCTTTACCTTTTCAAGTCCTATGACCTTGTCGAACTTCATTGTCGACTTGTAAAAAGCGATCTTCTTTATCTGGCCTTCCTCTATGACCTCCTTCTGTTCCTCCTGCTCCTTCGACTTGGGCAGCTGCACCTCGGCTTGCTGCTTGGCGCTGCCGCCGGCCTTGTTTGCATTGCCGTGGGCCTGCTGCTGCGGCGCCTTCTCGGCATGCATCATGGAATCTATGTGCTCGAGCCTATTCTTCGCTTCGGTGTAATCCGGATTGGATGCCAGCGATTTCTCGTACCAGAATTTTGCCCCAAGCAGGTCATTGTTGGTCTCCGCTATATCTCCTATAAGCAGCAGCGCGTCAGAGCTGTTCGGTTGTAGCTCTATGACTGTCTCAAGATCCCTGCGCGCTCCATCGTAGTCGTGCAAAATCCTCTCAGTCAACGCCCTATTGAAATATGCGTCCCCGTATTCCTTGTCTACCTGGACTGCATTGCCGTATTCCTTCAGCGCTTCCTCAAACTTGCTTTCTTCGAATAGCTCATTGCCTTTTTTCCAATGCTCTTTGGCTTCAGGGTCAACCTGGTGCTCTGGCACTTATATCACATCCTTCTAATAAATTCCATTAAAGTTATTTAAAGTGATTGTCGCGCCATAACACATGTATCCTTCATCGTATCTTCGAATGCTACAACACAAGTTATTTAAATGTGATACTGGATATACTAGCGGGTGTACCAATGAAAGTCTCTGAAGTTTATAACATGGACATATACAGCGATGCTGGCCAGTATTTGGGCGAGGTCAGAGATGCGATAGTCGACCTAGAGAAGGGCGAGGTTAGCAGGTTGCTTATGGAGGAATGGAAAAACGCTGACAAGGAGGAGGTAAAGAGGATACTCCAGCAGAAGAGCATACTATTCAAGAACATAAAGAACATAGGGGACGTAGTTTTGGTTTCTGCAGTAGGACAAGGCCAGGGCCAGAAGCACGAAAACGCCGAGGAAGTTTCAAACCTCTCCGGACGCTAACCTTATTTTTTTTATTATAATAATTGCATTTTGTTAGCTTTAGCAATATATATCGAACTGTCATTCCATATTGGCAAGCTTTATATAATTTCTCAAAAATTTTTAATAATGACAAGCCACATCAAATCTTCAAACAGGGCCCAGTCGGCGATGGAGTACCTGATGACTTACGGGTGGGCCATATTGGTCATTGCGATCATAGTCTCTTTATTGTTTGCACTCGGTCTGTTCAGCGGTGGGAGCGGCACGCCAAGCGGATGCGTGCCGCAGTCCGGATTCTCATGCACGAATCCGTCGTACGGTACCAACGGGATA
>DAHVQB010000012.1 GCA_027317945.1 Microcaldota archaeon | reverse complement strand
TTCATGAAATTCGAAGCCAGTGCAATCATGTCCTTCTTTGCCATCAGCCTGTCAAATTCCATTCGCAGCGACATCGGGGCGCTACGCTTAATAGTTATATTGCCAAAGTTTAATAAAGCTATCAATTCCTTGAGCCTCCTTATCCTCGCATCATCGCCGATGCCTTCGTGCTCCTCCTTGAGCCTTCTCCCCAGCCCGCTCCCAGCCACATACGCTATGTCGCTAATTCCTTTCGCATATTCATTGTGCAGGAGCGATTCGGAAGCGAGGTAGTAATACTCATAGTTGATCGGTCCGTGCCTTTCGTTATCCATGCTGCCAATCACATAATCGGAGAATTCACGTATCCACTCGTCCGAGTCTAAGCGCTTTTCGCCCATGCCCGTGCCTTCTGCGAACGTGCACGAATCCGAGCCATTGCTCCTGCATTTTGATTCAGTGAATGTCGTTATCCTCCTGTATTCCTCACTCATAAACCCGGATATTATGCCGGCTTCGAAGGAATGCATGTTCACTCCCAGCTTCATGCGCGGTGCATCGGCTATCTCAAATTCGTAACTGCCGCCCCTGGGCTTGTAAGATATCTTGGAATAGCCTGCATTGCCAAGGAACTCTACCAGCATTGGCAACATAGTAGTGGCATTGCCAGCAATATGCTTCGCCGACTTGTGTAATATCCTGCCCACTCTAAATCCATGTGAAAAATATACATCCCTAAGTTTAGGCGTGAGACTGGCCAATGCGCCGGTTAGTGCGAACACCTGCCTGCTCACACCCCCTGTGCTGCCTCTAATAATATCCTCAAGCAATGTTTCCTCATAGGACAAAGGCACCGCGCCAATTCCCAATGGTTCTACAACTCCCTTCGGCTCATTTCTGCGCGCGGACCTGCGAGCGCTGCTGCCCCGAACGCGCTTAGCTTTTTTCTTCGGCGCCTTTTTAGCGCCTGCCTTTGCCCTTCTTCTCATTTTTCTGCCTCTTCATGATGCACTTAGGATTTGCGAGCTTGTTCAGGTAGTACACTGCAAGCCCAATGTTTATCAGTATGAATGCAGCGAAAAGCTCCACCTGATAGGTTATGAAGAACATGTCAAACGATATGAACTGCGACCCCAGCCCTAGCGGAGCCAGTATGCCGAATAAGAGCTGAGAGGTGCATCCGCACCCTCCCAAAACCCCTCCGAACGCAGCGGTGAACGACCCAGTCACGCTGGCGGAAATCTTGGCCTGGTTGTTCCTGCTGCCCCTGATTGAGAATACAGCTATGGTGAGCAGTATCGATGACGTTACGACAAGCAGGTATACAAGATATGATGGTGGCAGGTTTATATCTACTGCCACGCCGTGGGTCTGGATTGAGAGTATATATGAATATAGGGCGTAATACACGAGCACCGCAGCTATATTAACTGCAATATACACGGGATTGCCATATATCCTCTTGAGGGTGCTTTTCATATTCATGTGCTGCGCCATGATCAAATCTTCATCACTTTTTCTATGCCCTGTATTGCAGGCAGCGAGCAGATGCTCGGCTCTGGGCTGCCTGTGCTGTTTAGCGTGCTGCACAAATAGGCTACATATACATCAGCGCCTGCATACTCTGTCCATCCCATCTGGTCATTTGGGGCCTTGAGCTCGTTGTACATCTGCGCGTGTGTCATGTACTCAAGCGTCAAGTTGCTTGCCGAAGACGAGTTGCTGAAGTCTACTGCATCGGCTCCTCCTACTAGGTACTTGCCCCAGAAGGTAAATGGTGTGCCTGTGAACTGCCCTGTGCTGTTCATGAACTTCATCGCCTCTAGATATGTTTGGTTTACTGATGATGCCTTGGCTATAAAGTAGCTCAGTGGCTGTATTTCGAATCCCTGCATTATTGGCGATTCATAATCCGCCGATACGAAGTTGATGTAGCTGCTCGTATAGTTGTTGCCGAAGCCTACGTTGCTCGCGGTTGTATAGTTGTCGGCATTCCAATATATTGTGGGCAAATCGTAGTCGCCAAAGCTGCTGTAGCCTGTATAGAGTGACTTGAAAGTGCCAAATCTTCCCAGTGCTAGCGCCATCGCCCACCTATTTTCTCCGCAGTATACGCATGATATCGCGCCTATGTATACTACTGTGGGCTTTCCATTTATCATTAGGGGCTTGAAAATCGATGAATTTGATACGGGCGAGTCCATCACCTGGTTCGTGAGCGAGCCGTTAAGCAACATCTCGCCCGCAGTCTCAAAGTACGAGTTTGATGCAGAATTGAATACTGCCAACGCAGAAGAATTAAGCGGTGCATCTATGTGGGTCAGCCTGTGCCCGAAATTTGAAGTATTTGTTGCTGAATGGTTTGTTAATGATGTAGAATTATTAATTATGGTGTTGGGCTGCCGATAAGCATAAGCCGGCTTGAATAGACTCTGATACGCCATCAGCACAACCACTATCACCAGCAGTGCGGTTATGATATAGAGCGTTATACTCATTGTGTCCAGCCTGCGCGCGATTTTCCCCCTTTCAACGTCGTCTTTTGGCATTTACAACATCCCTTTAATAATTTTATACTACCTATAACTTAATGAATTCAGGTATTTATTCATATATCTGAAAAGCATAACCTTTTGATATTGCGGGCATAGACAGCATAAGCACCATACGCGTGTTCACATGGCAACCAAGCAGCTCACGAAAGAGGGGTTGGAGCTCAAGGACAGGGTAGAGCTAGCAGATGCGCATTCGCACATAGACCTTATAACCGACCCGGCGGCAATAAAAGACGCAATAGAATACGGCGTCAAGATAATAATAACCGACGGGGTCGATACGAGGTCGAACATGGAATGCCTGAGGATGAGCGACAACGTCAACATATTTGCTGCAATAGGCATAGACCCTGAGCACTGCATGGCAATGAAGGATGATGAGATCGAATTCAATGTCTCGCTCATAAAGGAGAATTCCAAGAAGATTGTGGCTGTAGGCGAGATAGGCCTGGATTACAAGCTTGCCACTACCACCGAAGCAAAGGAGAAGCAGAAGCAAATCTTCGACATAATGCTTGACACCGCCCTGGACATGGACCTGCCTGTATCGGTGCATTCAAGGGAATCTTTCGACGACGTTCTTGGCATGGTGCACGATAAAGGGATGAAGAAGGTGCATTTCCACTTCTTCGATGGGGACGAGGCCCAGGCAAAGGAAGTCGCTGAAGCCGGTTACTACATATCGGTGCCGCCATACAAGTCGCAAAAGCGTGCCAAAGCTCTTGCTGTGATGCCGCCCAGCCAGATAATGGGCGAGACGGATTCGCCAATAGTCGGGAGCTCGCCGAAGAGCGTCGAGAATTCGGTCATGTTCGTTGCAGGCATAAAGAAGATGGATTATGCCAATGCCGCCAAGCTCACCGTTGAA
>DAHVQB010000011.1 GCA_027317945.1 Microcaldota archaeon | reverse complement strand
TGTGGAAGGTCTCCCGCGGTCTATCAACCGCTTATTATATAGTTTCCAGTTTCTAGTGTAGAACTGCATGTTGTCGCCAAGAGAACATGCAGCTCAGGGTTTAAAAGCCCTGAGTTTTACCAGAATTATTGGACACAGTCTCGCCAGCAAAGCTTTTTTATATATTATAATTGCTTTATTTATGTTTAAACGGTAGGCGCATGGGAGAAAAAATATTATTTACAATACCATATACAGGATTCGTTTGGGCAGTTGGTGGAGGCCAGACATCATATATGGCATTTACTATATTGAGCGTAATCTTCACAGATTCTAGGCTGATTAAGGTTGCTGTAAATGGTAACGATAGGAAATACGCAGACGATTTATTCTCCAATATACCTGAAATGCACCAGGTTCTAGATAGGAACAGCAATATTTTATATATGCAATTGTGGTATAAGCTAGCTGCGCTTCCGACCGAGCGGCAGATACGCGTAGGGAACATGGAACTCAGCCAGGACCTATTGAATGCTAAAGATAGGCCCGAATACAGCAACTTAGGCAACGGCTTATTGGACAGAAAACCATACTTTGACCTCCCTTACTCAAAAATTAAAGGTGTGGAAATTAAGGAGCTACCCTCATTAAATTCTTATGGAGCTAGTCTCGTTCAAATCCCCATTGGTAAAAAAATATGCGAGGTAAATCTAAAGGGGGGCATATTTAATTCTACTTCGTTTATCATGAATGATGCCCTTAGAGATCAGTTCAGGGCGCTGATCGCAGACACCCAATTAGGCCCACTTACTAAGGATTAGACCATCGATAAACTAGGGCGAGAGCTTTATACAAAAGAAAAGCCTAGAATTTAGTTCGAATACAGCTAGCATTCGAACTTTATACCAACCGATAGAACACGACCACTATATGTGGTTGCGTTTTTCTTAGTTCTCATAGACGTGGCTTAAAGGGGTGATTGCTGTTTAGATTCATAAGCTAAAAATATCGGAATTATATCTATTAATCATGCGATAAGATGAGATTAAAAGCTTGACCTCTAATTATTTAATATGCAGATTTCGGATAAAGTAAAAAAAGTAGCCAGCGCCGTGCTAATACTAACCGGTTTGTTGTTTATATACATAGCAATCCGTATTCTTCAACTCGGTGTGGCAGTCCCAAATCCCACCTTTATATTATATTCCACCATGACATTATTTTTTATATTTTTGATAGGCAATGCGTTCTTTGGACTTGGCTCAATTCTCGTTGGCCTTAAGCTTGATTATGCTTTGGGCTTATACAATGATTTTCCCGCCTTGCCGATGCTCAAGAACCTACCCGTAAAGCTAGCTTTCTGGATAGCCGTAATGTTGTTCTTCGATGCCATCTACTTGGAGTTCTTTTTCAAAGCGCTTTAATAAATGTTCAGGACCGCATGGTTCCGCACAGTAGTTTTTATAAAACCGCTGTGCGCGGGACATGAGTTTCTGAACACTCAATGCTTTTATATCCTCAACGGGCTATGATTGTGTGTTCAAAAACCCTGTATGCCAAGCTTTAATCGAAAACACCACGTGCTATTTAGGCTATCCGTTCGGAACCGGTCGGGGCTAAGTTCATTTTGTCGTCGCAAAATGAACGGTTCGAATCATAAACAAGGTTATCAAAATCGGCAAGACACAATCCAAATTTATCGAATAAGGAATGTTTAAATATTTGGATTTACAATATCCTTCTGATTTAATGGAAGAAACCAAGGAGGCAATGACGAGGGCCGTTTCTGTTCAAAATAAAGAGTCAACTTTTGACTTTAGAGATGCCGAAGAGAAGGAAGACCTTAAAATGCTGAGAGAAAGGGCCGGTGTCAATAAAAATATTAAAACTGAGTCAGAGAAAGCCATTGAAAATAAAAGCTCTTTAAAAGAACAGCTTTCAGACTTCTTGTATAGCATTACTCATCCAGTGTTAGATGTGCCCGGCGCAGTAATTTTGGGCGCGTCTGGCGCAATATTCGGTGCGGTTGGAGGCACTGTAGCAGGTGCAGCCATAGCTTCGGCCGCAATACCTGGTATGGCTATAGGCTTAGGGTTAGGGCTCGTGGTCGGCGCTGCATTGGGTGCATTCGACTTTGGCCGCTGAAGCAAATTATATCATCTGACCGTCGGCCAATGATTTGGCACGGCGCTAAAATCCGAATCCATCTCACGCCGACCTAAAATGCATTGCATTTTCTGCGTAAACACGCATGCGTGTAACGCAGTGCTACTGTTACGGACTTGCGATGCACAATCGCTCAAATTGAAAACGGTGTATAATATAAGATACGTAATAGTTTCCAACAGATTGCCAATAACTTTTCACCACAAGCGAAGCCCAGGCGGCTCCGGCGTGGTAAAGAGCGTCGGCGGCCTGGCAACTGGGATGAACTCATACCTGAACGCAAAGCAAATGAAGAATTACGTCTGGGTTGGCTGGCCCGGTACAGAGTTCGAAGGTCGCTCTGAGAGGCGCAGCATGGAAAGGCAAGCTGCTGCTTTGAACTTGAAGCCCGTCCTTTTGGACAGGGACACTGTGAAAGGCTTCTACAACGGCTTTTGCAACCGCACCATATACCCATTATTCCACTATTTCATGAATTATGCCAGTTATGACGAAGAGTATTGGGCCGCGTACAAGAAGGCGAATGTCGCGTTCAGCGAAGCTGTAGAAGGGATACTTCAAAGTGGCGATGTGGTGTGGGTGCATGACTATCACCTAATGCTTCTGCCAGCGCTACTGAGGGAGCGCCACCCTGATATTAAGATAGGCTTCTTTCTTCACATCCCATTCCCGTCATTTGAGATATTCAGGGTATTGCCGCATGCCTGGCGCACAGATATACTAAAGGGCCTTCTTGGGTCTGACCTAATAGGGTTCCATACATATGAATATACAAACCATTTCCTTACATCTGTGACAAGAACCCTCGGTCACGATGTCGAATTCGGCTACGTATACGACGGCTCCGGCAGGCTTAAGCGTGCTGACACATTCCCAATGGGGATAGACTACAAGAGGTTCAGCGAGGCAGCCACTGCGCCTGATGTGGTAGAGGACGCTACTGAGATACGCTCTGCCTTGCCCAAAGACCTCAAGATAATACTATCAATGGACAGGCTAGACTACACGAAGGGCATATACAACAGGCTACTGGGCTATGAGGAGTTCCTTGCCGCTAACAGGGAAATGCATGGCAAGGTCGTATTGATGCTGGTCGCAGTGCCATCAAGGGAGGAAATAAAGGAATACCAGAAGTTGCGGCAGAGCATAGACGAGCTAGTAGGCAGGATAAACGGCAAATTCGGCTACATAGGCTGGGCACCAGTGCTCTACCAATACAAGTCGATACCGTCAAAGCGGCTGTCTGCCCTCTATGGAATTTCTGATGTGGCGCTCATAACCCCGCTGCGCGATGGCATGAATCTGATAGCCAAGGAGTATGTTGCCAGTAAGAGCAATGGCGATGGCGTCCTGATACTAAGCGAGATGGCCGGCGCCGCGAAGGAATTGAACGAGGCAATCATAGTCAATCCATACCAGCCTAATGAGATAGCTCACGCAATAGAGTCGGCGCTTAAGATGCCTCTAGGCGAACAGCAGCGCAGGATGAAGGCAATGCAGGAGAGGCTTAAGATTTATGATATAGCAAGGTGGGGCGACGAGTTCCTGAACGGGATGACAGAAATCAGCGAGAGGCAGAAAGTCTTCGATGCTAAATTACCCGGAAGGGAGGTGAAAAAACT
Organism: Microcaldota archaeon; assembly: GCA_027317945.1. GTDB lineage: Archaea > Micrarchaeota > Micrarchaeia > Micrarchaeales > Micrarchaeaceae > JAKATK01. The sequence goes on along the minus strand of DAHVQB010000011.1, from coordinate 27,034 downwards.
GGTCGCAGCGTACAGAAAGGCCAGACGCCCTATCCTGCTCCTTGACTACGATGGCACCCTGGTCTCGTACTCCAAGGACTTCAACAAGGCAGCCCCGCCAGCCGAGATAATATCAATGCTCAAGTCGCTGTCATCTGTCAGCAAGAACAAGGTCGTGCTGCTCAGCGGGAGGAGCAAGGAGACGCTCACCAAATGGTTCAGCACTGCCGGAATCAGCCTGGTTGCCGAACACGGCGCAATGATAAAGGAGAAGGGCGGTGACTGGAAACCTACGCGGCCCCTCACTGTGGATTGGAAGGAGAGGGTTATGCCGATATTGAAGACATACACGTACAGGCTGCCCGGCTCCAGCATAGAAGAGAAGGAGTTCACATTGGTCTGGCACTACAGGGCAGCAGAGCCTGAGTTCGCAGATCTCAGGGCTGCAGAAATGGCTTACAATCTTAGGAAATTTACGAACAACATGGATGTGCAAGTATCTACGGGCAACAAGATAATAGAGATAAAGAACGCAGGCGTGAACAAGGGTCTTGCGGCAACGTACTTCATAAACAAGTACAAGCCTGACTTCATACTCGCCGTAGGCGACGATACCACCGACGAGGATACGTTCAAGTCGCTGCCAAAGTACGCGTACACGTTCAGGGTCGGCATGGTGCAGTCTTACGCAAGGTTCAACCTGCGCAGGAGCGCAGACGTAGTGCGTCTACTTGGTAAAATATTAAAGAGCGGCAAAGCATGATTCGCCTTATGCTGCTCATCGCCATTTCCCGATAGCCTTGCATACGCTTAAATAATTTCATACCGATTGCGTAAGTACTAAAACACAGGCGTTCATCCACAAACAAATCGCGCCCTATCACACTTAGGTATCCGAATGAAAGCAATAACCGTGATTCCTGGCAAGGCTGGCGTAAGCCTTTCCGACTTAAATGACGTTCAGCAACAGCCCAATTCTGTCAAAGTCAAAACTCTTTATACAGGAATTTGTGGCACTGACAGGGAGATAACCGCGGGCCGTCTTGGCATAACCAGACCAGAAGCAGGGAACAGCTTGGTATTGGGGCATGAAGCCGTAGGCGTAATCGAATCCGCCTCTTACAAGTCTGATTTTTCTGCAGGCGACATAGTTGTGCCAATGGTGCGCCGCCCTGGCGGTTGTGTAAACTGCAGGGACGGCAGGCAGGATTATTGCCTGGATGGAGATTTCAACGAAGCCGGAATAAGGGGCAAGAACGGCTTCATGCGCGAATATTTTTACGAGGATCCCAAATTCTTGATAAAAGTGTCCAACAGCGCAAACGCTGCCGTATGCGTAATGTCCGAGCCGACCAAGAACATAATGAAAATCCTTGAGGCAGTAGTGTCAGTTTCAAAGAGGCCTTTTTGGGACCTTTCAGGCGGATTGGACGGCAAGGGAGTATGGATTTTCGGCACTGGCGCAGAAGGATTGCTAGCTTCAGCAGTATTCAAAAATGCAGGGGCGGACACGGTCCTTGCGAACAGGCGCAGTCTAGTGGGCGCAGAGCTCGCCGTGTCGCAGAAGACAGGATCCAAAGTTTTTGATTCATCAAAAGATGACATCGATGCGCTAATCAATGACATAAATATGGATGTTGTCATAGATACGGTGGGCGTACCAAAGATACTCGAAGACTGCATACCAAGGCTTAATAGGAACGGAATTGTGGTTTTGTTCGGCACGGGCGGCCAGGGCGTATCGTCCCTGCTGGATGGGGGCGCAATAATAAGGCTGGTCGACAAGAACGCAACAATAGTCGGATGCGAAGATGGCTGCCATGATAATTACGTGCAGGCTGTCAAGTTCATAGAGGAGCAACACGATCACTACGGGCTAGACCAGATAATAACCGGGCATTACGGCAATGACCAGCTGGATGTTCTCCGCGAAAAAATAGCAGGAGAGATAAAATGCGTGATAGATTGGTGACAGATCCTGTAGGCTTGAAGAAGCTCAGGGATATATTGACCAAGGACTACGTTCCCCTAAGGGACCACGGAGTGCTGTTTAACAACAGGACGGCAGTGCTGATATCATCCCGCGGCGAGGTTGACTGGGGATGCTTCCCAAATTTCGATTCGGAACCCGTTTTCTTCTCGCTGCTTGACCACAATATAGGCGGAAGGTTCTATATACGCCCAAAAGATAAGGGGCTTAGCGTGCATCAGCACTACCATGGGAACACGAGCACACTGGTTACGGAATTCACTAATAAGGACGGAAGCGTCATGACGATCACCGATTTCCTCCCAATAAGCGGTGAGCCAGAAATATACTTTTCGGAGATACATCGAATAGTAAGGGCGCATTCCGAAGTGACTGCAGAGCTTGCATTCGAGCCTTTTGGAAGGGCGACCAGCAAGCACATCAGGTATGATCCGGGCAATGGCTATGTGATCAGGTGCAAGGATAGAGCAGAGTATCTGGCCACAGACCTTAAATTAGATGTTAACAAGTACTGGCTTGGCGGAGAATTCAAGATGTCTCCAGGGGAGGAAAGGACCATCGTAGCTTCCTATGGCATACGGACGCCGTATGGCCTTAAGGCTTTCCACACAAAAGAAAGGTTTAATGAGACACAGGAATTCTGGGACTCTTGGTCCTCCAAGCTGAAGTATAAAGGCATGTATACTGACACGGTAAAGCGTTCGGCGATAACGCTGAAGGGCATGTTCTTTGAACCTACCGGGTTCATGTGCGCTGCGCCTACTGCCGGGCTGCCCGAGGCCATAGGTGGCATAAGGAACTGGGATTACAGGTTCGCATGGGTACGCGACACCGCCTATGTCATAGACGTTATGGTATCCCTAGGCTACCGTGCCGAGGCGTCGCGATTTCTCTACTCAATCATAGACAGGATAGAGCACGAGGGCAGGATAAGAACCTTGTACACTATCAGCAGGCGTGACAGGCAGCGCGAAACGGACCAGAAATTCGACGGCTACATGGATTCAAAGCCGGTAAGGTTCGGCAACGCCGCCGCCAAGCAGTTCCAGATAGACCAGTACGCCGCTTTGGTCAACGCGGTTTACATATTCATGAAGAACGGCGGCATAGTGAACCTGCATATGTGGCGCATACTCAGGAAGGTGACAACAAAGATAATGAAGTTCTGGTACCTGCCGGATAACTCTATATGGGAGATACGCGGCAGGCAGCGCCACTATATATATTCGAAGGCGCTGGCATGGAAGGCGCTCAAGGACACAGAGGAAATAGCCAAGTCGATAGGCGTGGTGGATGACCTGATAAGCGTAATACGCACAACGAGGGCTGACATAAAGAGATCCATAGAACTGCATGGGGTTAGCGGTCCGGAACAAGGGTTCTACGCGCAATACTACGGCGGCACCAGCATAGATGCATCGCTCCTAAGGCTTCCATTGATAGGCTACTGCAAGGCCGATTCTCCAACATTCAGGGAGACGCTGCGCCAGATAGAATCACGCTTGATGAAGGAGGACTTCCTTTTCCTTAGGTACGACATTGACGATGGCATGGGCGAGGACAACGCCTTTCTGCTGCTGACGTTCTGGTACATACAGGATCTCATACTTCTTGGCGACACCAAGCGCGCCCACAAGGGGCTTGCCAAACTCATGTCCATGATGAACGGCACCGGTTTGCTGTCTGAAGAAATAGGCTTCGGGACGCATGAGTTCCTCGGCAACTATCCGCAGGCACTTAGCCACCTAAGCTTAATATCAACTATAATGAAGTATGAAAAGGCGCGCAAAGGCTCCGAACATAAATCCAAGAAGCCCTCAAAAACAGGTACGTCAACTAATGTCCATTAGTCTGTTGCGTTATACTGCCTGCACAGCCGTAAAGAACGCCCTTGCAGTTACTGCCCTTCCTTGAGTTCCACTTTTACCTTGGTGAGCAGGAAGCTTGATGCTATGCTCGTGGCGACTATGACGAAGAAAGACAGGTAGAAGATCTGCGGGAAGTAGGTGCCGCCAAGCCCGTATGCTATTGTTGCCAGGGTGGCTACAGTCACTCCCCTTGGCATGAGCGAAAACACAATATACCTCTCATCCTTCGTATTGTTCCTCATAACGCCCCTGACTTCGGGGTACCTGGCAATAATAAGTATGATTGCAACAATAAACCCTTCAATCGCGAAACCAAGGGAAAGTACGGTTATCATTCCCATGAAGACGAAGAAGAACGTGCTTATCAGGAATTCCAATTCCTTCTCCACTGCCTTTTCCTTGTTCGGGTTGAAGTTCATCTTCAGGTTAAGCGCCTTCGCGAAAATCCTCTTGTTTCCTATTATCATGGCGAAAATCAGAACAGTTACTATGGGCGCCCCGTTGAATATATCGACCAGGCCGTAAAGCAGTATGGCCATGGCTATAGTGGCGAGGTATTCACGTGCGCTTTTCAGGGAGTTAAGCACGAAAAGCCATCCTATGCCGGCCACGAATCCTATGACAACTGCCAGGCTTATGTAGTCCAATATGTATGTGATGAACGTAAGTGCGGATAACGTCTGGTTCTGTGCCAGCACCAGCAGCAGGGAGAATGATACTATAGCAACCACGGAATTCAGTGTGGACTCTATGATTAGCGTCTTGAATAACCCTGAGCTTAGCTTTACCTTCCTGATGAATGGTATTACCACTATGCTGGTGGTTTCCCCTAATATGGCTCCCAGTATGGCTCCGTATAATAGGGGCCATCCGAATGCATAGTACATGAATATAGCCAGCAGCGCGATCGCAAGTAGGTTGTCCAGTATGCCCAATGCCACCCCTTTCCAATTGGTTATGAGCGAAGAGTCGAATTTAAGTTCCTGGCCGCCGTTGTACATTATGACTACCAATGCCAGGCTGCCGAAAATTGGGGCGAGAGACCTAAGTACGTTGAGGTAATTATGTGGCACAAGGCCCAGTATCTGTACAAGGAAAATGCCGATAAGCATCAGTATTAGCAGTTCCGGTATCCTGGTGCGCCTGAATATATCCAGGCTTATGTATCCTAGTATTATTATTATGGCTATTGCAACAAGGACGGTAGAACTAGAGGTTACCTGTAGCATTAGGTCTATCACTGCATCGCCGCAAAACTATGGTTAGCAAATTCTATAAGGTTAACCCTAAAGCGTCAAGCATAAAATAATTTTTATATTTTAATGTGCGGCTACGAATACCCTGCAATTAGGCATCGCCTGCCAGCGATAACGGGCGCAGCCATAAGGGCGTCGCCATCATGCGCCCTCGCTCATATGGTTATCTCCTCGCCTGGCACCCTCCTGAATAGCTGCACATTCCCTACGTGCTCCTCTTTGGTTAGGAACCTAACGAGCCTTTCAATCCCAAACCCGCCGCCAGCAGTTGGCAGGAACCCTTTCTCGGCTTCGCCCAGATACGCCTTGTAGACGTCCATCGCCAGCCTGTCCTTGCCCATCCTGCTTATTATCCTGCTGTACTCGTTCTCCCTCTCTCCGCCTGAGAGCGCCTCCCCGAAGCCTAGCGGGTAAATCAGGTCATAGTTCAGGTAGTGGCCGGGCTCCGCCGGATCCTCCTTGTCATAGAACTCTCTCTTGTGGCAGAGCGCCCAGAACGGCTGCTTGGCGTCCTTTGATGCCGGTATCTCCCAATCCGCACCATACTTTGCCTCTAGCTCATGGGTGGTGTATACCTTAAACGGCCTCTTAAACTTGAAAGGCTCTATGCCGAGCTTGGCCAAAGCTTCGCTCTTCTTCAATTTCCTTGATAAGTTGACATAGTACCTCTCCACGAACCTCATGACATCCTCCTTCTTCGCGTTAGGGATCTCGAAGTCCGCTTGTGTGAACTCGAACAGGTGTTTGCCGGTAGCCTTGCGTTCTCCCTTCTCCAATCTTACGTTTGGCGACAATATCCATATCTTCCCGCCAAGTTTCTTGACGGCGACCTGCTTGTGGAGTATCATGGAATTCATAAGCCGTAGCTGCATCCCAAGATATTCGACTTCCGCGGTCTTTATGACAGAAGAGCCTGGATCCGGCCCGAGCGGATCGGTGCTCTTTCCTAGCATCACTGGCAGCAACTCTATGAAACCTTCATCGTGGAAGAAGTCGACTGTGGCCTTAATAACGTCGCTTCCCACTTCAAGACTATGTGCAAGCTTATCATATCCGCTATCCATGCAAATCACAAGGTTATTTATGCCATCCTTGTATATATTAATTTCTGCAAAAATCACATATAAAATACAAAAATAAAACAAATATTTTTATATATTATTGGATAAAATCCATTATATGGACCAACTTGATGAAGAACTTATCAGCAGCGTCAACTCCGGGGTTACGAGGTATTCGGCTCTAGCCAAGAAGCTAAACATACCGATGTCCACCGCGCATATAAGGATGAAAAAACTTGAGCATAGCGGCGTCATAACAGGCTACAAAGGCGAGATAGACTGGAAGAAGGCGGGATTCACAGTGATAGCGTTCATACTGATAAACGTTGACATAAACCTGTTGCAGAAAATACAGAAAACGCAGGAGAAATTGCTATCCGAGATATTGGGCATGGATTACGTGAAAGAGGGTTACGTCGTAACGGGGGATTCCGACATAATAGTCAAGATAATAGCGCGAGATACAGATCACCTAAAAGACATCCTACTCAACCACATAGATCTTATAAGCGGCGTTGTAAAGACAAAGGCCATGATAACGCTGTAGCAACGTCTTCTCGTGATCACAGGTCACGGCTTTCATTCGCGCATAATATAATAGGATCGCTAAAATGGAATCTTATTAGCCTTATACTTACAAGTTAAGCTTAGTGATGAGACGAGGTATTTCTGATACGTGATGAAAAAGAGAGTCTCTGATCTGTATAGAAAGACTCTGCGCAATTCGGGCAAGGCATGCTTCAATCAAATGGCGGAGATGTTCCATATGGGAAACAGCCAATCCATACTTATACTGCTGGCTTTGATGGCGATAGCGCTGATACTTGTCCTGTTCCCGAACGTTCAAAGCTATGTGGTGGGGCTGATAGGCAGTAGTGGGTTCAACATGAGCGCTTTGAGCCAAAATCTCACGAGCGTAGGCAACCTTTACTATCCGACTACAACTATAAAGGAAAATTATGTGCCGCAGAATACGATAATAGCTTACGCACTTGCCGATATAAACAAGGACAGATCCGCATACAACGTCTCCCCTGTATCCTATACTATGTTCGGATCTGCGCAGCAGCACTCGAATAGCATGCTGCAAAATGCCTACTTTAGCCATTGGGACATATACGGCATGAAGCCGTACATGCGGTACTCGATTTTAGGCGGCAATGGCAGCGTAGACGAGAACATCGCATTCATGTACAACAGCGGGGGAATAAACGTGACCAACGCGATATCCCAGATGGAATATAACATGATGTACAACGACTCGAAATGCTGCAACAATGGCCATAGGGATAACATACTGACGCCGCAGCATAATTATGTAAGCATAGGCGTGGCTTATAACGCCACTACGGTGTACTTGACAGAAGATTTCGTAAACAATTACATAGACTGGTTCTATGGCACGCCTTCATTCGACAATGGCATTGTGAGGTTAAACGGGACGTGCAGCAGCGGCTATGGCCTGCATGAGGTGCTTGTGACATACGATCCGACCGTAACGAACTTGACCCCATTCCAACTTAAGCACCCTCCATACAATGATTCTTACGGATACGGCTCCACAATAGCGGGCATAGGCTATACGATGGATTACAGGGGCTATAAGTACAGCTATACGTATGGCAACATAACATTGAATGCAACGTCATATGTGGTCCAGGGCAGGAATTTCGGCACGACGTTCAACATCGATAGCCTGATAAAGAGGTACGGACAGGGGGAATACACGGTAATGGTGCTGCTGAACGACACGAGCACATCCCCGCAGACATCCTTCTTGGCAGCTACGCGCACAATATTCATAAACGCATCCGGCAGCAGCTATGTGCCAAGCGCGGTCTAAAGTGTGTATGCAAAAGGTTTATACACAGAGATGGGCCATAATATAATCGGACATCATGACGGTCATCGCAAAAATACCATATAAGGATGGACTGCTGCTGGTCTCGGACAGCAAGGTGAGCAACGGCAGGTTTCCATACAGGCAAAAGATCATACTAAACTCGTCTGATGTGGTGAGCGTGAACGAGGGCTCGGTAGACCTTTCGGAAGGCCTGCGCGCTATACTGTCTAACGACGCGGCTGAGATAAAGAGCGAGGAATTCGAAAAGGTAACCTCCGATATAAACGCATTGCTTAAGAAAAATCCCGGGCTGAACGACTTTCTGGTTCAAAACGGATTCGGCGGCATCATATTCGGCGCTGTAAGTGATAATTCAGGCACTCCAAGCCAATTCATAGTCGACGTTCAGCCGGCGATGGGCGTTGTGGCTGCCGGCAGGGTTGAGAAAAATGTTTGCTGGGCTGATGGGATAGACGGTTCGCAGCGGATATTGGATAGCCTCGTCTACGGTCTAAAATATGATTCAAGCAAGTCGTCCGAGCTGGAAGCAGAGGTTATAGGATACATTCTTTTAAAACGCCAAGAAGCGAATCCAGTATTTGGCAAGTATGTGAGCGATCCGTTGGAGATGTGCGCGATAAGCAAGGGCTCAAAGCACGCCTTTTGGGTCGACAACGAGATAAACGGGAAGGATGTAACTACGGAGCGCGAGAAGTGGGACTACATCGATGAGAGCTTCAAAGCGGACAAGAAAAGGGAGGCAGTAATCAAATCGATAGCCGGCATTGTAAGCATATATCCGGAAAAGTTGGGGCTGCTGGCCGGCATGGCGGAAACCCACGGCAAGGAATTCAATGCGCTTGTGGAGATATCAAAGGTAAACAAGCATGAGTTCGAGATGCTAACTGAAATGGCCGAAAAGAACATGGCCAAAGCACTAAGCGTCATACAAGAGCTCTACACTAAAAATGCTAGCACCCGCACTTCCAAAAGCAAGGAAATGCAGCACTAAGCAAAATCACGAATCCAGTAAATTCTGCAAACGCGGATGATTTTCATGTCAACGAATTGCAACGTATATTTCGGCAACCCAACAGGGTTCGGAACCATAGACAAAGCGTTCCATATCGATCACGATGCCGGACCGGAGAGGGTGATAAAGCTGCTCCAGACTTATGCAAACGGAGTCTCAAGTTTCGCCGAGTTTCTTGGCACAATTTTCATGGTATCCGGAAGCGCAGCGCTTGGGGATTTGCGCCTAGGAGATATAAAATCTGCAACTTATGATTATTATGCGGATTACGAGTTCAATGCCATACGCGTCACAATAGAAAGCGGTATATCCGAAGGCGATGCGGACAAGCATGTGAAGTACGCTGCTGATTCTTATGGCAAGCTGGGCAAGGTATCCTACGACAAGGAGCAGAAGGCCGTGCAACTTGTGGCGGAACTGCAGCCTGGCAAGGAACCTCCCCACCTAAAAACAGTATCGCGCATCATGAAAGGGCCGGAGTGAAATTATAACTTCTTCGTCTCCGCATCTACGGCCTTGTGCTCATGCAAAAAGATCGCTTCCTTAAGCGCCCTCAGGGAAAGCGTGGCGCACTTCAGCCTCGCAGGCCCAGGATCTATCCCTATTAAATCTATCACGTTCTTTGCTCCCATCCCTCCTATTTCGCCCATAGTCTTTCCCTTTACGAAATCCGTCAGCTTGCTTGCCGTGCTCATGCTTATTACGCATCCTGTGCCTGAGAACTTGACGTCCTTTATGGCGTCGCCCTGGAGGATGAAGTATATGGTGATATCGTCGCCGCACAGTGGGTTGTGCTCATGCATCTCCCCGTCAGGGTTCTCTATCGCGCCCTTGTTATGCGGATGCTCGTACTGCTCTATGAGTTCATCAGCATACATGTCAGAGTCCATCAATCCACCTGCCATTCAATTAATCTTGAAAATCCTTTTTATAGTTTCTATTGCCTTTAATGCCCTGTCTATGTCCTCCTTCCTGTTGTAAATGTAGAAGCTCATCCTGGCTACCGCTTTTTCCGGAGCCAGCCCGACCACGAGCGGCATGGCGCAGTGGTGCCCCGCCCTTATGGCCACACCCTCGTTGTCAAATATGCTCGCCACGTCGTGCGGATGCACGCCCTTTATCGCGAATGCTATGACCCCAGTCTTGATGTCGAGGTCCTTTTGTCCTGGGCCGAACACGCTTACGCCGCTCATGCCATCCAATCTGCTTAGCGCGTACTCCGTCAATTCTGATTCATGTGCAGTTATATTATCCATGCCGATTGAATTCAGGTAGTCAACAGCCACGCCGAGGCCTATCCCTCCCTCTATATTTGAGGTGCCTGCCTCAAATTTCCATGGTAGGTCATTCCATGTGGCGGACTGTTTCTCTACAGTCTTTATCATGTCGCCGCCCCCAAGGAACGGCGGCATGGATTCTAGCACCTCGCTCTTTCCGTACAATACCCCTATGCCCGTAGGTGCCAACATCTTATGACCGGAAAATGCGAAGAAATCGCATCCTATATCCTTAACGTCCACTGCCATGTGCGGCGCAGATTGCGCCCCGTCTATCAGAACAGCAGCACCGTTCTTGTGCGCCATTTCTGTTATCCTCTTGACGTCATTTATCGTGCCTAAAACATTCGATACGTGGGTTATGGAGAGCAGTTTCGGGCCGCTTTCTACCTTGGCTTTCAGGTCTTCCATATCGAGCCTGGTATTGTCTTCGGTAAGCTTGATGTATTCCAACGCTGCGCCTTTCTTCTTGGCGAGCAGCTGCCACGGTACTATGTTGCTGTGGTGCTCCATCTCGCTTATCAGTATCCTGTCGCCCTTTTTTATGTTCTGGTCCCCCCAACTCATTGCGACCAGATTTATTGCTTCTGTGGCATTTCTAACATAAATTATCTCCTCCATGCCGCCTGCGTTTATAAACGATGACACTTTATTCTTGGAGTTTGAATAAGCCTCTGTGGCTTTCTCAGATATCTCGTAGACTCCCCTGTTTATGTTGGCGTTGTAGTTAGAATAGAAATCGGAAACGGCATCTATGACCTGCCTCGGTTTCTGCGATGTCGCTGCGCTATCCAGGTATACGAGAGGTTTGCCGTGAGATTTTACGTTCAGTATGGGAAAATCTCTCTTAATCCGTTCAAAATCTACTGCCACCTAATCCCCATGCGCTCAAGCGCTTGAAAACGAGTCATATCCGCCTTTCTCGACTTTGTCTATTATGTCGTTCCCGCCCTCTGCGACTATCTTACCGTTCATCATCACGTGGACGAATTCCGGCTTCATCGTATCGAGTATCCTCTTGTAGTGCGTTATCAGCAATATGCTCATCTTATTCTTCTCTGCTATCTTATTTATATTATCCGCAACTATCCTGAGCGCATCTACATCAAGGCCAGAGTCAGGTTCGTCAAGTATGGCGAGCTTTACTATGTCCTTGAGCACCGACAATTGCAATATCTCCGATTTCTTCTTCTCACCACCGGAGAAACCCTGGTTCAATGACCTGTTTATTATCTCATCGCTCATCTTCAGCTCCTTTATGTTGCTCTTTATGTCATTCATCAGCTCTTTTACGCTTACCTTCTCATCAGATAGCGCTGTCCTTGCGCTCCTCAAGAAATTTATGAAGTTAACGCCGTCTATCTCCGTGGGGTTCTGGAAAAGCACGAAAAGGCCCAGCTTCGCCCTCTTGTCGGTGCTGAGCTGCAGTATGCTCTTTCCATCAACAAGTATGTCGCCCTTTGTTATCTTGTACTTCGGGTATCCCATAATCACTTTGGCAAGAGTGGTTTTGCCTGATCCGTTCGGTCCCATGACTACGTGGAACTCACCGTTCTTAATCTTCAAGTTTATGCCTTTTATTATCTCCTTGTCCCCTGCATCAACGTGCAGGTCATTTATCTCCAAAGTCAATAAATCACCATTATTTAATCATCAAATTGCACTCGAACTGCTTGTCATACGTCTGGCACAGCATGCACTTGTATCTTTGTGCCCCAATCTTGTCGCCGTGAAGCAGGCTGTCTACAAATCCCTTGACCATGTTTGCGTCAAGCTTCCTGTCAGGGACTGCCATCTCACCGTTTAGGTACTTGCTTACCGCAGCCTGCGTTACCTCAAGCAGTTTGGCTATGCGCTGCTGCTTCATCCCATAATCCTTGGTCATCATCATTGCTGCAGAGGCCTTTATGACTGGCATGACCTCCCTCAGCGTCCTTTCATATTCAGTTGATGCCACTTTAACACCGTGTCCAATCTCATTGCTGCGCCCTGTACTTGTAATGCTGCCCAATCTGCGCTTCTTCTTCCTTCCCTGCGAACCCTGCAAATATGATGTCGTCATCGTCAACCTTGGGCACATGTCCGAATCCCTTTCCGCCCACCTTCTCCCTTATCAGCGCAAGCGACATCGCCTTTATGAGCTTGTCATTCACTTTGTATAGCGCATCTGCAAAGAATCCAGTGAGCATCAGCCTTCTTGCTGCAGCTTCGGTTATGCCCCTTGACTTTATGTAAAAAAGCGAGTCGTCATTTACGGGCGCTGTGGCGGATGAGTGCGTGGCCTTGACCTGACTCTCGTCTATGGCCATGGACGGCAGCGACTCTATCTTGGCGCTCCTGTCTATTATCAAGCCGCGTTCGTTGACGAAAGACCTCGCACCAACCGAACCATAATCTATCTTGGCGAACCCCTTGAGCCATGCCACCGCGGTGTCCTTGACCGCAGCTTTAGATTCCAGCACCGCATTGGTATCCTCTCCGTCGTTTTCTATTACCGTATTTATGTCAAACTTCTGCTCTCCCTCTCCGAATATGAGTTCCCTGACATCTACCTTGCTCTGTGCGCCCGCGGCCGTCACGCTGTTTTTGGAGCGCGTCAATAACCCTCCATTATAGATGAAATTCATGTTCAATTTAGCCGTACTCCCTGCTTTTCCCTTGCAAAAGTTCAGCACTTTGGTGTTCTTGTCCTCGTTATGCAGCATATTTATTTCAACGTCGGAGCCCTGTCCCGCCTTTACCTCGTTCATAACGCCAAGAACCGAGCTATCAGTTGTTTTGGATTGGAAAAGCTCGGTAACGTTTAGCTTTGCATTCTCCCCTACCTTGATAAGCACCTGCGTTATCAGCGGCGCATCGGTATTTATGAAAAGCAGTTTGAGGTCCACGCTCCTGTTGTTCGGGACGTCTATCAATACCGCGTATTTTGAGTGCGCATGCACCATCGCAACGAACTTGTCCTCGGAGCTTTCATGCAGCTTTCCCCTTACTGCATCCTCTGGCAGCTCATCTACAGGAAGGATGCCAACATAATCCGATGTGCTTACTATCTTGTCCGTACTTCCTATTACGGCATCGAACCGTATGTTACCTATGGCATCAAGCTCCTTTGTTAAGCCATCATGGCTGGCCATAAAGCGCTTCGCCTCCTCTGCCGCATCGGTGCTGCGCTTGAGCTCCTGCTGTACCTGCATAAGTATGTGGTTCCTTATGTAAAGTAAGTTAGACTCATCGGGCATCTTGGCATACTGCTCCTGCGCGACGCTCTTTATATCATTATAACCAGTCAATGTATCCACCTAAAAGTCAATGATCAACCAACAGAATTTGTCATATCTAATTTTATTAGCCTCTTTAACTCTATCGAATATTCTAGCGGCAGCACTTTCGTCAGGTCCTGTATGAAACCAAGTACTATGGTTGTTATCGCCTCTTCCTCTGAAAGGCCTCTCGACATCAGATAAAAGACTTCATCCTCCCCTATCCTGCCAACAGTTGCTTCGTGCGTTATGTCTGCGTCATCCCTGAGTATCTCCATCTTCGGGTAAGTGTTGGTCTTGGACTCCTTGTCAAGCAGCAGCGCATCGCATCTTACTGCGGACTTCGCGCCCTCCGATCCTTTATCAACATGTATAAGGCCTCTGAAAGTTGTCACGCCTGCCCCTATGGAAACGCTTTTCGAGATAATTTTGGACGATGTGTCCGGAGCCAGATGCAGTACCTTGCCTCCGGTATCCTGGATTTGCGTGTTGCCGGCAACCGCTATGGAAAGTATCTCTCCCTTCGCGCCCCTGCCCTTCAGGTACACGCTGGGATATTTCATGTTTCCTTGGCTTCCTATATTGGCATCTATCCATTCCACATAAGCATTCTCATAAGCAAAAGCCCTCTGTGTCACTAGGTTGTACACGTTCTTTGACCAGTTCTGTATCGTGACGTACCTGACGTGCGCGTCCTTGTGCGCCACTATCTCGACATTGGCTGCATGCAATGATGAGCCTATGTATATTGGTGCAGTGCAGTTATGCACTGCGAATCCTTTTACAAGGTAAGATTCGTCCTTGTTCACGGCAAAATTATATACCAGATCGTCAAAGTCGCTTTTGTTTATCCTTTTTATAGGGACGAAGAAATGGTTGTCTTTCCTCCTAACTTCGCCCATTGTCTTACCTTCTGTGTACTCTATAATGTACTGGTCGCTCCTCTTGATTTTCCTGCCCAATACGAAATCGTAAGAGCCTTGCCTGACATTCAGGTTGGCAAAAATACCGTTCCTTGCCAGTATTTCCTGTACTTGGTACGCCAATAGCCTACTTGCCGTAGATGCACGCATAAGCTTCCTCCCCTTTCTCAGGTATAAGCTTCCGTCCCCCACCCAATAATAATCGATTAAGAGTTTTTGCTTCTTTTGCGGCAATTTCATTATTTTTGCAGACAGTGTCTTTGTTTTGGCGCCTTTTCCGCAATTAGACTCGCACAGTTCTATGAGCTCTTTATTGTATGAACTTACGGTGTAGTAACCTCCTTTTGTCTTGCATATGCTTGATCTCCAACCATTCTTGTGTATAAGCTGATTGACTTCTTTTGCCAGCTTCGCCTCTTTGTCGCTCTTACCGAAGCTGAAGCTTATGCTTTTTATGCCCCTGAGCGCCTTGTTGGAGCTGATTGAGCCTTCTGCGAGATAGAGACCAAGCAATTTTAGCTCCGTGCTTGTTATATCAGCGTCGTCCTCGGAAAACTTGGGCGCTACGTATACTATGAAGTCACCTTCGCTCAGATTCTCCGCTTTTATGAACTCCGGCTCTGTTTCGAGAAGCGCTTTCGTAGATACCTCCCGTTGCCAGTTCCTCCTCTTCTGTCTCTTGGTCAGCACCTTGTCGCGCTTTATCGAGAGCACCGGGTGCTCACCAGTCAATCTGAATCCATTGCCTTTGGAAAGCGGCAATATCTCGAACATCTTTCCGGTATGTCTATGGACAAACGTCTGCTTCACATCTTGGAAATTTCCGGTGTGCGTGACGATAGGCTCCCCAGCGGATACTGCATCCACGGGCTTGAATGTATCACCTTTACTGACCAATTCACCTGCAGGCAGGCAGCCTTCTATGTAAGTAACGTCCGCGCCCTCATCAGCTATTATGAGCGTCCTTTCAAACTGGCCTGCCTTGTCCGCATTTATCCTGAAATACGCTTGCAAAGGCATTGCCACCTTGACCCCCTTCGGCACATATATGAATGAGCCCCCGCTCCATACCGCCGTGTTGAGTGCAGCGAATTTGTTGTCGGTGGGCGGTATCAGTGTGCCGAAATATTTTTTCACGATATCAGGATGCTTCTTCACTGCAGTGTCCGTATCTATGAATATTACGCCGTCCTTCTCCAGCTCCTCCCTTACGTGGCTGTAGACGACCTCGGAATCGAACTGTGCCTCCGCTCCTGCGAAAAACTTCCGCTCCGCTTCCGGAATGCCGAGCTTGTCAAAGGTCTTCTTTATGTCCTCCGGCACATCGTTCCAGTTATCCGCCTTCTTGCCGCCCGGCTTTATGTAATAATAAATGTCATCAAAGTCCACTTTGCTGAGATCTATGCCCCACATTGGCAGCGGCTTGCTGTTGAATACCTTTAATGCTGTCAGCCTCATCTCCAGCATCCATTCGGGCTCATTCTTTTGCTTTGATATCTCCCTTACGACTTCCTCCGAAAGCCCCTTCTTGGTTCGGAACTCCGGTTTTGCATCCACCTTAAAGCCGTACTTCTCCAAATATTCAGCGTCATTCTGCGCAACAGCGCGCTCTTCCTGCCTTTGAGTAGCCATTATATCAACACTTACCCTTACCCCACGAATTAGAAAGTATATAACTCAGTTATAATATGTTTTATCGTATTTAAATCTTGCGCAAAAATGCTTTACTTTTTGATTTAATATTGTATGGGGAGCACAAAGCCACAATAAAGCGGTTCTGTCGCATATTCGTCATCTTTTTTTGAGTGCCGCATTTCGTCAGCTTATTTGTTTTTATTTTTATTAACTTCTTTTCCCCTCACAATGCCTTGCTTCTTCCAATCTTCATCAGCAAAGTTGTTACAAAATGTATGCTACTACGCCAATTATTACTGTCGCATAAATGATAGCCTTAA
This sequence comes from Microcaldota archaeon, assembly GCA_027317945.1. GTDB lineage: Archaea > Micrarchaeota > Micrarchaeia > Micrarchaeales > Micrarchaeaceae > JAKATK01. The sequence continues at coordinate 10,589 of DAHVQB010000011.1, read as the reverse complement.
TTATATTAAATTTGAATGTTCCAAAAAATTCAAAAAGAAGCCCAAACCAGAGTACTACATATCCTGGCAATAATTCTGAAGTTATGTCTGAAATAGGAAGCCCAACGCCAAAGTAAAAAGGTAGAATGAGGAGAGCTATTCCGATAACCACAATCCCGTGCATTAAGAGCTTTCTGACAGTTCCTTTTCCCATGTTATCCCTCTTTCCAGCCCTGCGCTTCTATCTCTTCATCCAAAGCCTTTTGGACGAACAGAGATAAATTGATGCTCTTTGCTTCTATAAATCTCTGATGCTTCGGCAGTAATAATAAAGCAAACCCTTAAATATAAAGTTAGGGCCATCTTATATTGTGTTGAAATGGATGCTTACAAGACTAGCGAAACTGATACGCGTGAATCTCCAACCATAAAGTCAACCAATACGAATGCTGATGCTAAAAAGGACGAGAAGGCCTCTATCGAGAAAGGCATAAAGGAAGGGACAGAAATCCTAAAGATAATAAACAACGGCGGTGCGGGTGCACCTCCGATAACTGTCACCAAGGACGATTGGAAGAAAGTCGGTCATATTAAGACTTCAAATAGGGAGTACGAGGTAGAAAGCGTACATACCGAATGGCAGGTAATAAAAAGTGGCGATGGCGCCACAATACTGCCAATACTGGAGAGAGACGGCAAGCGTTACATAGTCCTCGAATATAAACCAGAGCCATCCCTCAAGCAATGGTTGCTTGAGCTTCCGGCAGGAGGCAAAAGCAAGGGTGAGGACAGCGCAACCACTGCAATCAGGGAATTGGAGGAGGAGACAGGATTCAAGGCAACCAATTTGGCGCTTTTTATGCATGACATGCACTTCATGCCGTCCCGCTTCGAGCAGAGGGAGGACGTATACATAGCAACAGGACTGACTGAAAGCTATAGGCACCTAGAATACGAGGAGCAGCCCATAAAGGTATGCGTGTTCCCTGAGGATTTGGTGGAGGTGCTACTGAAGCAGAACAAGATAACGGATTTCAGGACCGTCGCAGTACTAAGCCAGTACTTCTTGCGCGAGCATGAGAAGAAGGGCCTTGGCAGCTTGCTAAGGGGGAACTGACCAATTTCCTGCAATTCTATACGGTAATGGGCTCAGTACATATTGCTGCAAAGTATTCCGAATTAGCGGTATACATTAAAATTACTTAGCTTTCATATCAATATAAGTCATCTTTCTTTCATTATCTGCAGGGGTTTTTATGGCTAAAAAGATTTTTTGTAACGAATCTACTTATGCGAAGGCGTTGGAAAGCGGCAAGGAAGCGGAATTTGATTCTTTGTTCGATCAAGCAGTCAGCCAGGCGAGAGCCTCGTTCGGCGCGACATACTCTATGTTCATAGGGGGCAAGGAAGTTCATGCGCAGGAGCAGCTCGTGGAGCGCTCGCCAATAGATGGCGTAGTGATCGGCAAGTTTCAGAAAGGGCTGCGAGAGCATGCCAAGGCCGCGATAAGCGCAGCGAGGGAAGCGTTCATCCCATGGAGGGACATGGACTACAGGGAACGCGTTGCCATTTTCATGAAGGCCGCGGATCTGTTCTCAAAGAACAAGTTCTACTTATCTGCTATCCTCAGCAATGAGAACGGTAAGTCCAGATACGAATCCGTAGGCGAGGTGGACGAGGCCATAGACTTCATACACTACTATGCAAATGAGATGCTGGCCAACAAGGGATTCACCAGAAAGACGTCCATGCAGGAGAGCACGGCAAAGGTAAGCGCAGGATTCCAAGGCGCGCCAGGCAGTGCAGAAAATGTCACCATATCGATGAAACCATATGGCGTCTTCGGCATCATAGCGCCGTTCAACTTTCCGGTATCGATATCGGTCGGGATGAGCGTAGGCGCAATGATAACCGGAAATACTGTAGTGTTCAAGCCCTCATCAACGGACAATATGTCAATGCTGACTGGTCTTGAGATATACAAGACATTCGCAGAAGCCGGCATGCCTGCAGGCGTATTCAACTATGTGACCGGGCCAGGTTCTGAGGTGGGTGACGAATTGAATTCCAATGCTAGCGTCTCAGGAATCGCGTTCACAGGTTCAAAGGCAATAGGCATAGGCATGATGGCCAAGACATACAATGCGGGCCAGCAGCGCGTCTACGTTGTGGAGATGGGAGGCAAGAATCCTGCCATAGTATCGAAGTACGCGGATATAGACGCCGCAGTATCGGGCTGCGCCAGCGCAGCCTTCGGCTACGCAGGGCAGAAATGCAGCGCGCTGTCAAGAGTGTACGTGCATGAATCCATAAAGGAGCTTTTCATAAGCAAGCTGATAGAGAAGGTGCGCACCTTCAGCGTCGGCAATCCATTGCAGAAAGGCGTCTACATAGGCCCGCTGATAAGCGATAGCGCGTTCAAAAGGTATTCCGACGCTGTGGAGAAGGCCAGGTCTGCGGGCAGGATACTATACGGGGGAAACAAGGTCAACACGGGGATGAACGGCTACTACGTTGAGCCTGCCATAATAGAACTGAGGCATGACCACGAGCTTTTCCATAAGGAGCTTTTCGCCCCTGTCCTTGCAATAGACAGCTTCAAGGACTTTGATGCTGCGCTCAGGATGGCTAACGACGTTGAATATGGTCTAACTGCAGGCCTTTACAGCAAGAACAGGAGGGAGATAAAGGAGTTCACTGATAACATAGAGGCAGGCGTCGTGTACGTCAACAGGGCCATAAGTGCATCTACCGGCGCGATAGTCGGCCTGCACACTTTCGTAGGTTGGAAAGGCAGCGGCCTTACTGGCAAGGGCACCGGGAGCAAGTTCTACCTGCAGCAATTCATGCGCGAGCAGAGCATATCCCTAACCAAGTGACCTCGGGGTCCTGGGTGTTTACGATTCTTGGCATAATAGCAGGGCACCTCAAATACAAGACTCGGCGGATACGCTTGAAGGGATTCACGATCCGGGTGCAATTGGCGGACTCCGGCCTCAAGCGCGCTATCGGGCTCATGTATCGCAAGCATCTGCAAAGCGGCACTGGCATGCTGTTCGTCTTCGATTCTGCAGGCCTTTACGGCATATGGATGAAGAACATGCGTTTTCCCATAGACATAGCCTGGGCGGACGAAGCGAAGGCGATAATACACATCGTGAACTCCGCGCAGCCATGCAAGTCCATGTTCTGCAAGGTCTACAAGCCGCCGTCAAACGCCAAATACGTTCTGGAGCTGGAATCGGGATTCCTCAAGTCGCATAACATAAAAAAGGGCGACAGGATAAAGCTGGACTCGGCTTGAAACATTGATGCAGAACAGCGAGCGCTGTCCTGCAACCATCGGATCTGGCGGGATTTTCATATATAGATATTTTGAACCCGCAACATCCGGGTCCGAAGCCCGGCGCGCTATCCAAGTTACGCCACAGATCCTTATAGGTTATTGCAAGCAAAAAGTTAATAGGATGAGCGAGAGTCAGAAATTGGTCAGCCTGGTCTGCTTTATGTTCTGCATCGTGGCCCAGTATTCCCTGACGTGCTTGAGAAGCTCCTGGCTGTCAAGGTTCCTCTTGACCGCCTCGATTGTCACCTCATCAGACGGGTAGCCGGAGCCCAGTTCCATGCCAAGCTCATCGCTTATGGCGTCCATTGCCTTGTCTCTGGTCACCTTGGCCACTATGCTGGCTGCAGACACGACCGGGTATTTGGCGTCCGCCTTGTGCTCGGCTATTATCTTGGCGTACTTCGCCCCGTCATTCCTCTTTATCTGTTTAACGCCAGACGGCTTGGTGGGCTTGCTGCTGGCCATATTGACCCTTATGCCGAACTTGTCAGCTATGACGTCCGGGGAGTCCAGGTAAAGCACGTCCACATCAGCTTCCACGCTGTCGTAAAGCCTTGCGAAGCGCATGGCTTCAAGCTCGTTTAGCGATACGCTGTTCTTCATCGCGTCGTTTATGTCCATAGGCGTTATCATATCGACCTTTACCTCTGTGGATATGTCCTGTATGGCATCATACAGCATCTCCCTGCGCCTCCTGGAGAGCAATTTGGAGTCCCTGACCCCTATTCTAGAGAACTTGCTTATGGCGCCCTTCTTGGCGGCAACCAGCGATATGACAAGGGGCCCAAGTAACGCACCTCTCCCGGCCTCATCGCCGCCGCATAATATTATATGCACCACCGGGAGCCCATCAAAAGGATTAGAGATTCTTCCTGTCTACCATTATGTAATCGTTGACCGCGCTGACTGCGGAGTAGGCTATCTTGAGCTGGCCGCTTTCGGCCTTCATCCTGGATGCCACGGCGCTGTCCATGTCCGGTTCTATGACTATCTCGTTTATCTTCCCGGTTACCTCGTTTATTTCAGCATCAACGAACCTTCCTATCCTATAACCATCGGTTGAGATTACTGTCTTGCCAACTAATTGCTTAGCAATTATGTATTTTACCATTTTACGCACCAAGTCGTCCATATTTATAGCATAGAAACTAATTAATACTTTTAGGTTTTTTATTCAATAGCGGATTCGGCCGCGCACCGTCGCTATTTGGCAGGAAATGAGCGGCAAACTAAAGCGTTTATAAAGCTTTAACACCAATATAAATCTGAGCAGATGGACAACCTGATTTTCAAGTATAAGCATGCAAAGATACTGATAGCGCTAAGGGACAATTCGCAGTCTTGGTATCTGGCAAGCTTGGCCAAGGCCGCAGGCGCAACTTACGTTCATACGTGCAACTTCGTCGAGTCATGCGAGCAGATAGGCTTCATAACGAGCGAAAAGCACGGCAAGGAGAAGATAATAAAGCTGACGGAGAGGGGCAGCAAGGTGGCTGATATGGTCGCCAGCATATACTCGGAGCTGTCCAGTACGCAAAATATCCAAAGGCCGTCCTCCCCGGTTTCGCAGCCGCAGAAGCCTCCGCTGCCTCAAGTGCAGCAGCGCTGAATCCTCACACCACGCTTACCGAAGTCCTCTTTTTCACTGCGTTTATGACATGGCCGTAATCGAGATAATGCGCTATGGCTGTAACAGTAACTGTATAATCGCCAGGATCCGAGTTGATGTCACTGAATACGTCGAGCCTCACCTCCCTCTCCTCGTTGGGCGCCATCTTGCCCAGCCTAAGCTCCCGCTCCTTTGCAACGCGCATCTCATCGAAGCCCAGCTGCTTTGGCAGCTCCGCGACTACGGAAGTGAGCAGGATCTCGCCTGTCATATTCTTCACCTTGACCATGAGGGAGACGGAGTTCTGCCTATTGGCATATAACTTGTACGGCACCCATTCCGTGCTTAGCCTGTACGGAGCAGCCTGAACAAGCGCTGCACTTACGTCCTTCTTCCCAAAAATATTGAATATGCCCATATCATCATCTTCTCTTAAAATTTATTTGAAGGGAGTATTTAAATTTTTATATATCCAAACATTTATAAGAAGTTTTAGCAGGGAACCTAAAAATTAGAGCTACTGGTCAGTCTGTCATCAGCATTACGATAAACCGAGAGTGTTCCAATGCCTCTAAAGTACAACCTAACAAAATACGACACCCTGAATTCCGAGGTGCACAGACTTTCATCAAAGCCCACGGATGCGCACACAAAAGGCCTTAGCGAAGAGGATAACGTCCTCATATTCAAGGCAGTGCTTATAGCCTCTTTCTCATCAGGGCATTCATGGCAGACACACAAATGCCTGGTTTCGGACACGCAGCAGTTGAAGAGCTCTGAGGTAAAGGAGGAGTTCAAGCTCGCACTTAACGGCAAATGGAAGGACATAACCCCGTTCGACATAAAGGAGGTGGCCGGAATGAGGTTATCCGACACGATATTCTCGGAATGGCTCTTCTTTAACGTCGACAAATCACAGTTCAATTTCTGCAAGCGCGCATGGGCTGAACTAAAGGAGGAATTCGGCACCGACTGCGATGCGGCAGTTCTTAGGGTAGGGGCAAGCGACAAGTGAGCGCAAGTGCGCGATTTGCGCTTTTGCACAGGTCCGGATGTTTTCCGGTGCATTTGATGAAGATTGATTTCTGCGGCAAAAAAGTTTCTGAGATAGGCGTGGGTACGTGGCACATGGGCGGTACCTACCAACCGGACCATGCAGGCGATAAGAGGGACATAGCTGCGCTTAAGCTCGCGCTCGACAACGGCGTGAACGTCATAGACACCGCCGAGATGTACGCCGCCGGCCACGCGGAGGAACTTGTCTGCGATGCAATAAAGGGATTCGACAGGGAGGAGCTATTCATAGTAACAAAGGTTCTGCCTAGCCATCTGGGCCATGACGACCTTATCAAATCCGCGAAAGCCAGCCTTAAACGCCTTGGCTCCAAGTACATAGACCTTTACCTCATACACTGGCTTGAATCCGGTTCAGACATAGGATCGGCGATATCAACAATGGAGGGACTGGTCGACCAAGGCATAGTCAGGAACATAGGGGTAAGCAATTTCGGGACGGAACAACTGGAAAAGGCGATGGCGTCCGCCAAGAGGTACGAGATAGCGGCCAACCAGATAAAGTACAGCCTAGCTGAGAAGCATTGCGAGAAAGAAGTCGTACCATTCTGCGAGAAGAACGGTATAAGGGTAATAGCGTACTCGCCGCTTGCCAGGGGAAAGGTCGCAGATATGCGCGAGGTAGTTGACATGGCAAGCAGGATAGGCAAGACGCCGATGCAGGTAGGGCTTAACTATCTGATGAGGAGGTCCCTACCGATACCAAAGGCCAGCAGTCCAGGGCATTTGATGGACGTACTGGGCAGCACCGGATGGCGGCTCGAGGAATCTGATTACGCAAAATTGAGCGCACTATAAGCCCTTTTGCGCGCTACCCTGCATCACGCGCATCTAAAACTGTAGCTTTATCCAATCTGCAAGAGATTTTACTTAGTAAGTACGCTGCAGCCGTCTTTCTCGACTAGGACTTCTGCCTCAAACTGCGACACCATCCCGTTGCCCAGTTCGACCAGCACGGGATAGGCGTTTATCGCGCTTGCAGAGAAGAGCTCACGCACGGAAGAGTAGAGCCCGAATTTAGAGCTGGAGGAGTCAGCCAGCCATCTCACTGCGAACGGCTCATGCGGATAGCTTTTTTCTATCTTGGCCAACACGCCCCTCGCATTGCTTGATCTCACGGGCTGTGGGCCTATGTAATCATATATTTCGTAAGAGTCGCCATCAGACACCACGCCCCTTCCGTTCGTGGCGAAAGGCTCTATGGCTATTACCATGCCCTCATCCAGCTCCGTTTCGTCCCCGTTGTCGAAGTTTGGCACGAATAACTCGGCATGGAGGCTGTGTTCAGCCACTCCGTGGCCCCCAAGGTTCTTTATCGGCTTGAAGCCTTTGGCCGTTATCGCTTTCTCAATGGCTTTCCCTATATAATTGACCTTGACGCCTGCCTTTACCGTTCCGATCGCATCGTTCAGCGCGTTCTGGGCGGCTTCCAGGAGAGCCTGGTTATTGTGCGACAGGTCTACGGTCATGGCGCAGTCGCCGAGTATCCCATCCTTGGCGGCGCCTATGTCAAGTTTCACTATGTCGTCTTTGCCGAAGACCTTTTCATCGCCAAGCGCAGGCGTATAATGCGCTGCCTGCTGGTTTATCGATATGTTCATGGGAAAAGCGAGATCGTATCCCTGCTTCCTTATGAGGCCTTCAGCATACTCCGCCACCTCGAGCAGCTTTATGCCCGGCCTCACCATCTCACCGGCCTTCTTGAGCGCGTCATAGGATACGCGGCCCACGTCCGCAGCAGTCTTCTCGCTCTTGCCATCTTCATTCTTTGCGTCAGCCTTCCCAGCCATATGATCAACCACTAATAAGTCAGAGCTTCTTCTGTTTTCCGCCCTTCCTTAATTCGTCCTCATTATAATTTAATTCTTTCAGTATGCGCATGGTCGCGGGCAGCACCTGGTGGTCTATGTAATATTCGGGGTCGTAGTCCTTGGCCATCTCCTCTATCACCGCCTTGTCAGATACGGTCGTGCCGGCCTTCGTTATTATGTATCCTATCACCGAATGCTCCAGCTCATCCCTGCTCTTGATTCCCGCTTCCTCGGCTTTCTTTGCAGCTCCGAGCTCTGGCGATTTGGAGTCGTAGCTGTCCATGCTCTTCCTTAGCTGCGTGTTTATCACGAGGTCCTTCAGCGGCACATCGCCCTTCTTCAGCCTCTCAACGACGTTCTTTACTATCTCCGCGGCCTTCTCCGCGCTTCCATCCTTAAGTATGGCTTCAAGCACGCGCATCTGCGTGTCCTTTGCGATTTTAGACCAGTCCCTCCTGACCAGCTCAAACCCCTTTACCTTTATCCTGCCGCTCTTGGATATGAGCGCGTACTTCTTCTTGGCCCCCGCATCTCCCTTTTCCGACTTCTTTCCCACAAAGACGCCCCTGGTATAGAAATCCTCCAATTCCAGTTCCATCTCGTTCGGCAGCGAGGCGTTAAGCCGCGTCATGAAGGCCTTCATATCGTCTTCATTCTTGTCGCCCCTTAGCAGGAACACGCTGTCCGTGTCGCCGTAAAGGACCTTGAAGCCCGCGTTCTCCGCCTGCTCTATCGTATTCATTATGTACTGCCTGCCATAGGCAGTAACGCTCGCAGCGCAATCCCTCGAATACCATCGCGACCTGGCATAGCCCAGATACCCATAGAAAGAGTTCGCAACTATCTTGAGCGCCTGTGATCTTGACCCAAGGAATATGTTCTCGGGATCCTCCTTGTACTTCTTCTTGACCAACGCCCTCTGCTCTATGAGATGCCTGAGTATCGTGGGCGTTATGCTATTCCTGTTCTTGTCGAACTTGATTCCATTGGGCGCCTCGTAGTACTCCTTGCATTCGCTGCATATGGAGGACGGGTCTATGTTATGCGAAACTATTATGGATGGGTACAGCCCCCTGAAGTCGAATATAGCGAGGTTGCTGTAAATGCCGGGTTGCGGCGTCTTGACGTAAGCGCCCTCTATGGGATTCATGACCCTATTGCGGATCTCATACTCGTCCGGCTTGTTCGGTATCGCCTCCTTGAATGCATGCGCGTACCTCATCAGCACGAACTCGACAAGCTGGCCTGTCGTCGAAACAGAGACGTCGCTCAGTGTGTCGCCTGTTGTCCTGGAAAGTTCTATCATTATCGGAGCAAGGGTATCAAATACGATGTGCAGCGCTTCTGAATCGTTCATGTTGTATTCGGCAAGCAGCTTCACGTCCGATTCCGGACCGTCCCACAGTTTGTATATGTCCCTCTTTTCTACCGTTATCTTCTTGCTGTCGCTTATCGCTTCGTATACGTTTTTCAGCGTGTAGCTGTTCAGCTTAAGTATCCTCTCCGCTGCACCTACAACAGATATGAACTTGACCACCTGGTACATGTCCACGTGCACCCTGCCCGCAATCTTCACCCTGTCCGCAAGGCCGTGCCTCTCCAGCTTAATCCCGCCTTCGAACCTGCTCAGATTGAAATCATATTTCAGGGCTCCGGCCCTGTCGAGCATGTACTTTATGTCAAAGTTGGCGGAGTTGTATCCAGATATTATGTCTATGTTGTGCTGGTCCATTATCTCAGTGAATCTCTTCAGCATCTCCACCTCGCTACCAAGGGTCTCGACGAAGGGCAGGTCTATCCTCTTCCCGTATGTCAATACGCCCTTGCCTGATTCGCCGTCGGACTTGTAGGTATAGCTTATCATTATTATCGGGTCCTTCTCGAACCTCGGCACTCCAAGCGGGTTATATGTCTCAATATCGAAGCACAATACGTTCAGGTCGGCAGCCTCGCCTGCGCCCTCCTGCATGTCCTGCAGTATGAGCTTGCCGCCCTTCTCGATAACGTGTATCCTGTAGTTCTTGAGCTGGTTGACCGCCTTGTCTATGAGGTAGCGTTTCGCGAACGGTATGTCATTCTCATAGCACGTGCCGAATCTGCTGGCAGCCGCGCCTAGTTTTGGTACGTGCGCCGGGGTCTTGGCGAATATCTTGAGTAATCCCATTTCCTTGCCGAATACGCTCTTCGTCTCCTCCTGCACGCTGACCGGCTTTATCACCTCCCCCATGTCGAATGCGTTTATCTGCATCGCATCCTTCGGGCCAATCGCGTTTTTGGGCACAAGATAAAAATACGGCTTGAATTCCGGGTCAAGCACCTCGCGGGTCTTCCCATCAATACCTTTGAATGCGAGCCTTATGCATGCTTCAGCTCCGATTATCAAGTAGTCTGCGTCTATCACTTGACCTTGCAGTTCTAGGACATCGGGCGCGTCAGACAGCCAAATCACCCACCATTATCAGCATAAGTCAGTTTCAGAATCAAACTTGGTGACATCCTCCCACCCGTGAACGGCGTGGGCTTCCTCTGCGTTCATGCAATCGCTGCATCCCGCAAAGGATGTGTTTTATCGGTTCCCAGTTCGTCGAGAGTCGCCTCCTGTTGGGGTCTTACGTTCTCTCCCTGCCTTGTAGCGTCAGGGTAGATTCTGAACTTGTAGGCTCTTGTCAGTTCCATGCAACCTATATTTCCATCCATATTTATACGCCTTACTACGGTTCGCTTTCATCCCACCCATGAATGGTGTGGGATTTCCCGCTCACTTTGTTAA
>DAHVQB010000007.1 GCA_027317945.1 Microcaldota archaeon | reverse complement strand
CAATGAGAGATGGCCGCCGGAAAGCGCGTAGAAAGACGCGAAGTAAAGCATCACGCTTGCGAACATGCCGGATGCGAAATTGATTATGGCCTTCCTGTAGAATACAAAAACACCGATGAGCGCGGGCAGGACGGCGAAGCCTCCGCCCATCTTGACGAATATCACCATTCCGAAAAAGAAGCCGCTGGCGAAAATCAATAAGGCACTGTTCCTGCCTTTCTTTGTTCCTGATGCGAATGCATAAAGCGCTGCACCTACCAGCACACCGATGAGCATGTCGGGCAGCACCCTGGTGGCATAACTGAATACGGTGGGCGTTATTATGACAAGAAGGCTTGCAACTAGGCCGACCCTCGCATCGAAAAGTTCCCTGCCCACAAGGAACGCCAGCATTATTATAAGGACGTACTCCACTATGCTGGGCAGCGCTGCGGAGAACGGGGATTGGCCGAAAATAAGGAACGAGGCGGCGACCGTCATCGGGGTCAGATAGCCGAACGCGTGTGGATCCTGTGTTATGCTGAAGTTGCCGTGCATCATCTGCCTGGCGTATGTTATGTACTGGCCGTCATCGAACGTGTAGAGCGGCCCTGAATAGAAATAAGCGGCTATGGCGAGGCCTGCGATTATTATGACTGCAAGGCATGCATACGCTTGGCGGCTGCTCATCGTCGCTTCCGGCTTTGGCTTCATGCCATTTCTGCGTGACTTGCGCATCGGATGCACTTTTATGTAATTGTAGGAAACATATGCAGCATACTTTCAGAGCAACGGAAGCGATATGGTGAGCAGGTCTATCTCCTTGGCAAGCCATGGGCCGATGCCAAGTGCGGTCCTTGTCCCTGGTGGCAGCTCCGTGAGGCCGGCGTCGGTAACCAGCGCGCATGGTATCTTCTTGAACTGGAACGCTGCGTGCAGCTTTAGCAGGGCTTCCTCGCTGCTGACCTTAAGCACTATCTTCTTCTCGCCGCTGTACAGCCATGCCTTTGCCTTCGCCTTGTCGATCTTCTCCGCTTCGAAGTAGCTCATCAGCGAAGCGTGGGCGCACTGTGCGGCCAGTTTGCCTTTGCCCATTTCCAGGTCGGTCCTGACTATCAGCACCTGTTTCATCTCATCGGGCTCCATGCTTTATTTTGGATGGCAAGGTGTAAATATTCTTTTCTGAGAATACTGTCTGGTGTTCCCTTGCTCGACAGCAAAGTAGTCAATCTCGTGGCGCCGCTGATCAGGAGCTACTACGAGCGCGCGGAGGGCTTCGCGCCGCCGGAAACTCCAAGGAGGGAATTCGGGTTCGGCGATTATGAGAAGAAGATAGCGTTCAGGCATTATTCATTCAGGGACGAGGCTGCGCTGAGGAGGTATCTTGTGGACAAGGCCCCGCCTTTTGCCTCGTATTCTACTGCGTTCTACCAGCATCCGGAAGCGAGGCCTATGGAGAACAAGAAGCTGGTCGGCGCAGAGCTGATATTCGACCTTGATTCGACCGACCTCAACCTGCCCTGCAGGGAGGAGCATGGCAGGGACTGGATATGCAGCAAGGACCTTGATGCGGTGAAGGACGAAACCATAAGGCTGATAGAGGATTTCCTTATACCGGATTTCGGCTTCTCGGATAATGACATATGCATTAACTTCAGCGGGAACAGGGGATATCACGTCCATGTCAACAGCGACAAGGTGCACGAGTTGGGTGCCGATGCGCGCAAGGCGATAAGCGGCTACATATCAGGCACTGGAATGGATATGCAGGCATTCTTCCCCACGATAGGGCTGAAAGGAGTGGGGCTTAAGGGCCCTAAGCCTTCGGATCAGGGATGGGGCGGCAAGTTCGCGCGCAGCTTCATAAAGGCGCTGGAGACGGGGGTGGGCGAGCTGCAGTCATTCGGAATAGAGCCGGAGATCGCCAGGAAGCTCTTCAGGAAGAGGACGGAGATAGTTTTGGGGATAAGCGTAGGGAATTGGGACAGGGTGAGCATACCGAAGAAGGCGGATTTCTGGAAGGCCATAATAGCCAATATGTCGATAAAGCAGGGCGATTCAATAGACAGCAACGTAACGAAGGACATGCACCACCTGATAAGGATACCGAACACGCTCCACGGTGACACTGCGCTCATAGCGAAGAAGCTATCCTCATTGTCGGAACTAAAGCGCTTCAACCCTATGGACGATGCCATAGCTTTCAAGGATGGAATAATCAAGGTAAAGACTGGCAGGGTGCACAAGTTCACGATGTCAGGCACACAGTTTGGACCATACGACAACGACACCGTGGTGGTGCCGACTTATGCCGCGCTGTACATGCTGCTCAAAAGGGTGGCGGCGCTGTGAGCACCGCATGCAGCGCATTTTGCCATTTTTTATGTACTGCCAAACCCCTCGGTAAGGATTTAATGCTTTTCAGTTGCAGTAATATAAGTAAATAGGCGGTTGCACAAGACATAGAGTGTTTGCATGGCTGAACGGATATTGGTGCTTGCGGTCGACATAGACAACGACCTCTACACCAAGACCAAGATAACGGGCCCCGTGGTAGGGAGGAAGGACAACCTCAGCGCCGCGGCGAAGCTTGCTTTAGCGGATCCGCAGGACACCGATGCAAACGCAATGTTCGAGGCGGTTAAGAGATACGATGAGCTAAAGGCGAAGGGCTACTCTGTGGCTATCGCAACCATAACTGGGGCTGAGAAGGAGGGCTATGTGGCGGACTCGGAGCTGGCCAGGCAGATGGAACGCCTGCTGGACAAGTTCAAGGCGGACGCATGCCTGCTGGTCACGGACGGCGCCAGCGACAATCGCGTCATACCACTGCTCAAGAGCAGGATAAAGGTAAACAGCGTTGACATAATCAGGATGAAACAGGCAGAGCAGTTCGAGAACACGTACTTCACCCTGCTGGAAAAGCTAAAGGAGCCGCACTACGCCAGGATAGTGTTCGGCATACCTGCGGTGCTACTGCTGCTGTTCGCCATAAGCTATTACCTTAACTTCGGCTGGCAGCTCCCGGTGGCCCTAATAGGCGTATATCTTATAATAAAAGGCTTCGGGCTGGAGGAGAGCCTGGTGGAATCATTCAGGGGATTCGGGTTCAGCATAGACAGGCTTAGCTTCGTGTTCTACTTAAGCGCCATATTATTCTTCGTGATAAGCATTGTTGTAGCAAGCGGAGACTATTACACTGCGGTTGCAGCTAAAGACGGTGCGCTCATTGCCGTGTCGTATGTGCTTGAGGGCTTCATACTGCTGTTCCCCATAAGCCTCGTCCTGTACCTGGTTGGCCGCATGATAGACCTACACAACAAGAGGATGAGGTACAGGGCGATCGCGCAGGGTACGTATGTTGGATATTCGATAACCGCGCTTGTTATGGTCTACCTGGTGGCCGCGTGGTTCATCGGCCAGATATACTTCTGGCAGCTGCTCTTATACGGTGCCATAGCTTTGGTGGTCGGGTATTTCGTATCTGCATTCAGCGGATCGCTCCGCAGGAGGGCCATGAGGCTGGCGCGCATGAAGGACAAGAGCGTGATAAACGAGATAGGCGCTTACATAGGCAAGATAGCGGAGGTCGACCAGAAGCGCGGATACATATTGGTCAAGACGGAATACGGCAACGTGATAAGGTATGACATAGACAGGGTCTCTAACGTCACTGACAGGGTGATAATAAAATGACCGGAATGCATGACGGGAGCGGATCTTCCAGGGCGCAGGCATCGATGGAGTACCTGGCCTCATATGGGTGGGCGATAATAGCCATCGCGGCGATAGCGGGCATATTATTCGGGCTGGGCCTTTTCGGCTCATCGTCGACAAGCACGCCGAACAACTGCAACCCGCAACCTTATTACAGCTGCGTGAATCCGACGTATACCGCGAATGGGATATCCGTAACCGTAGGGCAGGATACCGGCAAATATTATTACAATGCGTGGGGCTTCATAAGCTCGTCCAGCGAGCATACAACGAGTTCCGGACTGCCGATGAATTTCACCGAATCCAACACGATCAACATGGTGCATTTGGGGCTTATGGGTTCAGGCCAGACGGTGACATTTGATTACCACAACACTACTGCGGGCGACATACCCGCAGGAAACGTTCCTATCGGTAACCAGTTCTATGGATATGTATGGCTAGCTTACTGTGTCGAAAGAGGCTGCACTGCGCCAACGGCCTTCACGCAGATAGGCACTTTAAGCGTAAAGGCGACTTGATAAGAATTGAGGAGATATTGGATAGCATGTTGCATTCTATGTATAACACGCACAAGAATCGGAAAGCGCAATCCGCAATGGAATACCTGATTACCTATGGGTGGGCTATACTCGTAATCGCGATAATCGCCGCGCTTCTTTTTGCACTGGGCTTATTTGATGGATTGTCTGGAACGCCCAACGTCTGCCCATATCACAGCATGCCTGTTTTATAATCTTATACGCTATAATCTGCTGGAATGAAAGAAAGGTTTAAATTTATGCCTAAATATAATAATAAAAACATCGTGATGCAGGAGTTGATAGGCCTAGGGATTGAAGTCGTTAACAGCAGCGACATATCTCAGATCGGCACTAACGGTACGGTAATAGACGAGACAAAAAACACGCTTCTCGTTAAGACTGTGCATGGAACGAAAAGAGTCATTAAAAAGATATCAACATTTAAATTCGTTGCCGAGAAAGATAGTTTCATCGTTGATGGGGAAGACATAAATTTCAGGCCTCATGAGAGGATAGAAAAAGGGCTGAAGTTTTACAGGAAAAGAGCTTGACGCCTTCTTATCCGTTCGCATCACGTTTAAATGACATAGTGATTGTTTGGAATGCATAGACCAGAAATGCCCCATACATGGCGGGCTGAAAACGCGCGGCGCTGAGATAGAGGGAATCGTCGTAAGCGCAAAGGCGAAGAAGACTGCAATTATAGAGCATTCTTATTCCACATTCCTTAACAAGTACGAGCGTTCGCTTAGGAAGAATTCACGAATACCGGCGTACAATCCGGAGTGCATAAATGCGGAAGTGGGTGACATAGTGGTCATAGCAGAGACAAGAAAGCTGAGCAAGACCAAGTCATTCGCAGTAACAAAAATAGTAAAGAAACACCAGGGTGCTTAATCATGAAGGCTTTGTCGACTACCATTTCAAGGTCCCTGATCCCAGGGAGCGTCATAACATGCGCAGACAACAGCGGCGCTAGGACGCTAATGATCATAAATAAGATAGGTAAGGCAGGGAGGAAAGGCAGGCTTGCAGCTTCGGGCCTTGGCGACATAGTAATCGCTTCGGTCAAGAGCGGGACCCCGGCTTATGTAAAGAAGAAAGTGCGGGTCGTCATAATAAGGCAGAAGCAGCCGATAAGGCGCGCCGACGGGCTGCGCGTGAAGTTCGAGGACAATGCGGGCATACTGGTAACCGAAACTAACCTGCCTGTAGGGACAGAGGTCAAGGGTGCGATGGCAAGAGAGATAGTAGAGAGATACATAAAGCTCGCGGGTATAGCTTCAAGAGTGGTATGATATTTATGATAGAAAGCGCTCAGCCGAGGAGGCAGAGGAGATTCAGGTTCAATGCAGAGCTGCACCAGAGGCAGCACTTTGTACACGCGCACATAGATGAAGCGCTAAAGAAGAAGCTCGGGATAAAGAGGAATACGGTACAGATATCCAAGGGCGACAGCGTCAAGGTAGTGAGCGGTTCCAAGAAGGGTACTACCGGCAAGGTCACAAAGGTGAACCTCAGGAAAGGTAGGGTCCTGATAGACTCACTGATGAGGAAGAATGCGAAAGGCAAGGAATCTGGAGTGCCGATAAGTGTGAGCAACGTCTACATAACGGATCTCGTGCTCACCGACAAGATAAGGGCTGCAAAGCTCAAGGTCGCGGCCGCACAGAAGCAGCAGGCAGTCGAAACCAAGCCTGCAAAGCAGGAACCGGCTGCGCCAGAGCAAGTTAAGAAGTGATTTTATGGGTAACAAAGGTAACAACAGGCACATCAAGAGCCTAACTGCGCCAAGATACCTGGGCATAGGGAAGAAACAAACCGCGTACATTATAAAGCCGCGGGCAGGGAGGCATAACCTGGACAGGAGCATAGCCCTATCGCTTTTGATCAGGAAGCTCAAGCTGGCCGACACAGTAAAGGAGGTGAACGGCATAATAAAGTCAGGTAAGGTACTCGTGAACAGGCAGATAGTCAAGGACGTGAAGTTCTCAGTCGGCCTGAATGACATAATAGAGATACCGGAAGCAAAGAAGTGCTTCTTGATAAGCATAGACGACAAGGCGCACATACAGATAAAAGAGACTGAAAAGCCGGATTACAACGGTCAGTTATTCAAGGTAGTAGGTAAGTACAAGGCGGACGGCAACAGGCTGATGCTAAGGCTGCATAACGGCAGCATAGTCAAATATGACAAGAATGCTATGGTCAACGATTCTGTTTCGCTTGATGAGAAGAGGTCCATAAACAAAGTACTGAGCCTGCAGGACGGGGCGCAGTGCTTCGTCATAGACGGCGTGCACGTTGGCACCTCGGGGCTCGTCAAATCCATAACTAACGGGACTATGCAGACAGAGGCCTCGGTCCTGATAAAGTCCAACAATGGAGAGGAATTTGAGACCCTGGTAAAGAACATCATGATTATTGGCTGATTTGAATGCCTGAGAAGAAAGCAGCGGAAAATCCGATGCGCAGAATATTCATTGACAAGGTCGTCATAAACATAGGCACCGGCAGCGAGTCACAGGCGCAACTGAACGCAAAGAGGCTGCTCGAGATAATATCCGGGGAGAAGCCCGCCGACGAGATATCCAGGAAGAGGAATCCGGCGTTCAAGATAACCAAGGGCCAGAAGATAGGTGCGTTCGTTACGCTCAGGAAGGACAAGGCAGTGTCTATATCGAAGAGGCTTTTCGAAGCCATAGACAACAGGGTCAAGGAGCGCTCGATAACGAACAACTCCCTGAGCTTCGGAATTAATGAGTACATAGATATAAGCGGAGTCAAGTATGACCCCAAGATAGGAATGTTAGGCATGAATGTGAGCATGTCTTTCAGGAGGCCGGGAATGCGCGTGGCGCAGAGGAAGAGGAAACGTGCATACGTAAGCAGGAGCCACAGCGTGATAGCGCCCGAGGAGATAAAGAATTTCCTGGCAGGGAAGTTCAACATAAGCTTTGTATGACGTGAGTTGATGCAGATAAAGTTGGATGATAGGGCTAAGGGAAAAGGCACAAGGAAGTGCAGGATCTGCGGGACCAGCCGGGGCGTCATAAGATCGCACAAGCTGTACATATGCAGGAGGTGCTTCAGGGAGGTTGCCAAGAACATAGGATTCAAGAAATACGGTTGATATAATGGTCGATTTGCTTTCGGAAGCTATAAACATAATAAAAACAAACGAGCGCATAGGTAGAAGGGAGTGCGTAGTCAGCTCGACAAAGTTCATAAAGTCCATGCTCAATGTCATGAAGGCAAACGGGTACATAAACGAATTCGAGGAATTCAGGGAGGGCAAGTTCCCTAAGTTAAGGGTCATGCTTTCAAACAAGATAAACAGCATAGGAGTCATAAGGCCCAGGTTCGCCGTGGAGAGGAGCAGGATACAGGTTTATGAGAGCAGATACGTCCCCAGCAGGGATTTCGGCGTCATAATAATGTCCACATCCAAGGGCCTAATGACAAGCAAAGAGGCGAAGGAGAAAGGATTGGGAGGCAGGCTGATAGCTTACATGTACTGAGGTGCGCTTATGGAAGGCGGAGTAACTGTTAACATACCGGAGAAGGTCACGGTCGACGTAAAAGGTGACAGCGTTTCGA
Organism: Microcaldota archaeon; assembly: GCA_027317945.1. Taxonomy (GTDB): domain Archaea; phylum Micrarchaeota; class Micrarchaeia; order Micrarchaeales; family Micrarchaeaceae; genus JAKATK01. The sequence goes on along the minus strand of DAHVQB010000007.1, from coordinate 5,674 downwards.
TAAAAGGCTCGCTGGGCACCAATGTCAGGAAGTTCAATGCGAACCTTCTGTCCATAAAGAAGGAGCAGAACGCCATAGTCATAGAGCCAGCCGTAGAGAAGCACCTGCACAAGAAGGCCTCCAATGCAGCCAATGCGGTCGCGAAGGAGATAAGGAATGATTTTGCCGGGGTCGAGAAGCATTATGAGGTCAAGATGCAGACTGTTTTCGAGCATTTCCCGATAACTGTTGAGATAAAGCCCAACATCATAAACATAAAGAACATGCTGGGCGAGAGGGACATAAGGAAGGCCAAGATAGTCGGCACAACCAAGGTGGAATCCAAGGATCAGACGCTGCGCGTCTATGGTACGAGCCTTGACGATGTTAAGCAGACTGCGGTAAACATAAGGACGGCGTGCAAGATACGCCGCAAAGATGACAGGACCTTCCAGGACGGGATATATTACGCATTGGAATGATTTTCATGGTATTGAAGAAGAAAACGCATCCGAAGTTCAATGTGCCGAATTACGGTGCGAAGAGCAGGAGCAGGGTGCCGGAGAGATGGCGCAAGCAGCGCGGCGATGACAGCAAGAAGCGCATAAAGAAGAACTTTATGGGGGCTGAGCCAACCATAGGCTATGGCAACCAGAAGGAGCTCAAGGGAGTCAGGGCAGACGGTTACAGGGCAGTGCTGGTGCATGACGTCAACGAGCTTCAGGACGCTATCAGCAATGCAAAGGGCATCAAGATAACGCTTTCGGCCGCGCTTTCGTCCAGGAAGAAGGCCATATTCACTAAGGTGGCACGCGACCATAAGGTGGAGGTCACAAACGGTGTGATTGAATGAGCATAAAGCTTACAAGAAGGCTGGCTGCGGAACTCACGGGCAGAGGTGAGACAAGCATAAGGATAAAGAATGACGCGCTTGAGGATGCTGCCAAGGCGATAACGAGGGATGACGTCAAGAAGCTCGTGGTCGGCGGCAAGGTATATGCGCTGCCGGAGAAGAAGACGATGAGCTTCAGGTCCATGGTACTGCACAAGAAAAGGAACCAGGGCAGGAGACGCGGGCCTGGCAGGCGCAGGGGCACGCTCAAGGCCAGGGGCGGCGTTGATTACAAAAAGAGGATACGCGCACAGAGGAGGGTGCTGGCTGTGCTTAAGGGCGAGAAGGTGCTCGAGAACGAGAAGTTCAAGGAGTACTACCGCCTGGTCAAGGGTGGCCTGTTCTCCAGCAAGGCGACATTGCTCAACAAGATAAGGAGCGATGGCATAGAGATAACGGATGAGAAGTTCGAGAAATTGAGGCACATATGAAGGGTTGAAGCTTATGCACAGATTGATAAGGGAAAGGAGGAAGGCCGCGCTGACGAATTACAAGCGCAGGATAGCGCTGCTGAAAGGAGGGGCGCCCAGGGTAGTCGTAAGGAAGACCAACACAGGAGTCATAATGCAGATAGTGCGCTATGACCCTAAGGGCGATGTCGTGATAGCTGCTGCCAATTCGTTCGAGCTGAAGAAGTTCGACTGGCCGGCCAGGTCCAATATGCCTACCGCTTATCTTACGGGGCTTCTCCTGGCCAAGAAAGCCAAGACCGCGAACAAGGACGAGCTTGTGCTCGACATAGGGCTTTATAAGCCGGTTAAATCCTCGATGGTATTCGCGGCTGCTAAAGGCTCCCTGGATGGCGGCCTCAAGATAAAAGGCAGCATAGAGGTGGACGAGTCCCGCATACGCGGAGACCACATAGCAAAGTACGCGGCCACCATGAAGGGCGGATCAAGCAAGCAATTCGCCGCTTATGCGGAAAAGAAGGTTGACATTTCTGACATAGGGAAGATATTTGATAATGCCAAGAATAAAATAATGAATGCGTGATTCGATTGCCAAATATGGGTAACAGATACAAGAGGGACAAGAGAAGGAGGAGGGAAGACACGACTCCGCCGTTCAACATAGACCAGTGGGAGCCGAAGACCGAACTCGGGAAGAGCGTGAAGGCGAGGCAGGTCACTTCCATAGAACAGATATTCAATGAGGGCAAGCACATAACCGAATCCGGCATAATAGATGCGCTTCTCCCAAACATAAAGAACGAGATAGTAGAGATAGCCAGCGTACAGAGGATGACGAAGAACAACAGGAAGGCAAAGTACAGGGCGACCGCCATAGTGGGAGACGGGAACGGCCACGTTGGCGTAGGTGCGGCCAAGGATGCCGAGGTAAAGGCAGCCGTCGATTCTGCGATAGACGTTGCCAAGTTCAACATAATACCGGTAATCCTGGGGTGCGGATCATCACAGTGCAGCTGCGGCACGAAGCACAGCCTGCCGCTCATAATGAAGGGCAAGTGTGGCAGCGTGGAAGTCATACTTAAGCCGGCTCCAAAGGGCCTCGGAGTGGTCGCAAACAAGCCGGTCAAGAGGATGCTCGAGATGGCAGGGGTCAAGGATCTGTGGAGCTTCTCAAGGGGCAGGACGAGGGTCAAGTACAACTCGCTGATGGCCACTTATAAGGCGCTGCAGAACATAAACTCGATAAAGAATATATCTTACATAGCGCAGAGCTACGCCAACAAGTAACGGGCTTATAAAAAGCATTGCTGGGTCCGTTCCTTTATTTTTATTTTGTTATGTCTTTAGCGGAGGCAGCCACTTGTCCGTAAAACTCCTCCTTCGCGATCTTGACCATGTGCGCGACGGGCTTATGTACGTCCCGTCCAGTATGTGAGCAAGCTTCTGCGTACCGTCCATGTTTATATGGCTAAGGCAAAGCTGCTTCTTCGTAGCCTTGCCGATCTTGACAGCCAGATTCCAGCAGTTCGGAACTGCGCATTTTGCAAGCATTATCTCTTTTAACTTGCGCGATTCCTCATTTGTCATTATGCCGGCCTTCCTTTTTGCCATACGATAACTTTTTACTTAGCATATTTATTTATAACGTTAATCGCGTTTGATAGGACTGCTGCGCCACAGGCTACGATTTTTGCCGCGCATACGCCAATGAAGGCTAACCTACCGATACCACGGATAGGTTATTCCTCAGCCACCTTCTCCGCTGCCTGTAATCTGGGATTACGAAGCTTACGAGCGCCCAGAACATTTTCGAGTGGTTCTTGAATCTCGTGTGCGCCAATTCATGCACTATTATATAGTCGAGCATGGGCGGGTCTGCGCAGAGCATCCTGAAGCTTATCATTATCGAGTTGTCTGGCGCGCATGAGCCCATCACCTTTGTCGTGTCGCGTATAGCTATGCTTGGTATTACGCTGTGGAAGTGCCTGTCGTTGAAGTAGGCAATTCGCCTTTCGAGTTCCGGAAGCATCTCGGCAGAGGCGATCCCTATCACCTTCTTTGTCACTATGGAATCCGCTCTTTCCTTGGGGTAGGCGGCTGGCACCGAAACCGTAATCGCGTCCAAATCCAATGATGATGCGGTCCTGCGCGAATTGGGCGGACGGTCCACTTTTACCACGAATGCACGATCGAGCACGCGCAGCGTCTGGCCATCCGTAAAATTCAGCTCCTTTATTTCTGCATACCTGTTTGGGTTCTTCTCTATCGAGCGCCTGATACGCTTGTAAAGCAGGTCTGCCACGCTCCTCGATCTTATGATGCCCATGTGCATTGGAAGCTCTATGACCACGCAGTCCGGCCTTACCCGCGCATATGCGTTCCTTATCCTGCGCCTCTCGAGCTTGACGGACAGTCGCCTACCTAGTACGTCTATCGGTGCGAAATCAGTCATTGGACCACTAAGGCCTGCGAAAAGGTTAAATCCTTTTGTTACAGAAGTGTTATGCTGATTTATTCAATTTCTTATTATATATATGTGGTAGAATGAGTTTTGACGATCGGGGATTGGTACTGCCAGGAGAAAGGCTGGCGACAGAAGAGGAATTCATATCATCTGCAAACACCTATATAGAAAACGGGCAGATATATTCCGCCATAGCGGGCATCGTGACAGTCAACGAAGGGAAGATAAGCGTACACAACCAGAACAAGGAGATAAAGAAGCTCAGGAGGAACATGCTTGTGCTTGGCACAGTGACAGACGATATGCGCGCGGTGCTTTTCGTAAAGCTTGACAACGTCATATCCGAGGGCAAGGAGTACAAGGCGCTGAAGGACGGCAAGATACTGCTGCCAAAGGAAAGACACGGCCCGGAGAGAGGCGGCTTCAGGGGCGGGCAGCACAGGCCTATGCATGACAAGCCGCATACGCCAAAACCATGCGGCGTGGGCGATGTCATATTAGCAAGGATCCTTGGGGAGGAAGATGATACTTATGCGCTCAAAGTCGACGAACCCGAAACAGGCGTCGTGTACGCAGTGTGCGAGGTATGCGGCGGCGAGCTGTTGGAGAACGGAAGAGGAGACAGCTTCCAGTGCAAGAGCTGCAAACACGTAGAGTACAGGAAAATAAGCAACTTTTACAATAAGCCAAAAGAGATAGAAGACGCGCTTACGCATATAGAGGTGGGGAGATGAAGATAAACGTTATAAAGAATGAATCGAAGGAGCTTGCACTGGAGTTTGAAACGAGCGATTTTTCCATACCGGACCTCATAGCCGGCGAACTGCTCAAGAATGATGATGTCGAATTTGCAGGCGTGGCGAAGGACCACCCTGAAACCGGCAAGCCGACGCTGAACCTGAAGACGGGGAAGAAGAAGGCGCAGGACGCGCTTGAGAAGGCGCTTAAGGACATAGACAGCGAGCTGGACGACCTGCAAAGCCAGCTAGCTAAAGCGAAATGACTCATTCTGGCGTCAAGCCCGGGGCCAGGGTGCTCGCGGTTGCCTGCGGGCCACTCGACAAGCGCAGAACTATTTTAGTAGGCATCGTAGGCAGGAGCAATACTACGATAGAGGGCGTTCTCTCCTCGAAAGTTACCGTAGACGGCACGGATGCGACATCCAGCATGATTACCATGCTGCTAAGGTCAAGATTCAAGGATCAGGTCAGGGTGGTGGCGCTCAACGGCATAGCTGTCGCCGGATTGAATGTGGTTGATGTGGACAAGCTCGAAGCCGGGCTAGGGGTGAAGGTGCTAATCATGGCAAAGAGCAGGCCAAGAACACCGAAGCTAGCCCTTGCGCTAAAGGCCTTTTCGAAAAAGTCCGGAGCGGACGTCTCCGGCAGGCTCGCGATTCTGAAAAACGCGCATGGCAATACGGTATTTAATGACGGAATGTACGTTCAATCGCGATGCGTTGCAGGCGAGATTGCAGCTGTGCTTGGTTCATCACGCGAACTGCTGCGCATTGCGCACATTATAGCAAGCGGATTAAGTTCGGGAGAGTCAAGTGGGAGGATGTGAATGCTTTTTAAGTCGTTACGATGCGTGTAACGCGCGCAATTGCGCTGTATGCTTTTACCGGAAGAAGGCCAATAAAGTATATATATGTTCACGTAAGAACTCATAATTACCTTTTTTGTTGCATTCGTTGCAACTTTAGAGTTTCTCATGAAAATTCCTGCTTGGAATTGGATGTAGTCTTGAGGCATGCAGAGAGGAAAAATCGCACAATTGCTTAAAAATTACGACTGTGACTCCAGTCGATGCTGCTGGAGGACACTGCTATCAGATTTCGACAGCCATGCAAGTTAGCTCAGCGGCTTCGTTGGGCGGCGTACGGCTCAGTAACACGTAGTCAATCTACCGTAAAGAGGCGGATACCCT
>DAHVQB010000017.1 GCA_027317945.1 Microcaldota archaeon | reverse complement strand
GTGGAAGGTCTCCCGCGGTCTATCAACCGCTTATTATATAGTTTCCAGTTTCTAGTGTAGAACTGCATGTTGTCGCCAAGAGAACATGCAGCTCAGGGTTTAAAAGCCCTGAGTTTTACCAGAATTATTGGACACAGTCGTAAGCCTCGTTTATCTCCTTCATCCTATCCTCAGCATCCCTGCTCTTGTTTATGTCAGGGCGGTACCTTAGCGCCATCCTTCGGTAAGCTTGCTTGACCTCTTGCAACATAGCCGTTTAGCTCGTTATTCTAATCCGATGGTAACAATGCAATGCGCCACATAAGCAATGATAAAGAGCAGCCTTATAGAGAGTGATAGACGGCGCCTTTTATTAGCTATTCAATGGTCTTAAAAGGCTAAATTTATGCATGCTACATGATGACCAACCTTCAGCAAGGTAATATAATTATATTAATTGTCTTTCAACCCTGTTTGTCTTTCATCTTTAGCCGCTGGAATTGGAATATAATCCCAATAACCAATTGCAATCAAACGCTTTGACACTTCATCTTTCAAGCTCTTTCGAAGTTTAGTGACATCAACCTTTGATTGTTCAATTAACTTAAAGGCATCGCCAATAGTATTGCCTTCATATGTAGGTGCATCTTTACAAAGGTCGAGAAGATACTTGATACCATTTGTCAACCGTTCATTGCCGAACCGAAAGACACGATTAGTACCGAAGAAACCAATCCAGTCTTCAGCATAATTCTTTAAAAGCACCTCCAACGTAACATAGGCCAAAATTTCCAATGTTTTCTTATTAGTGAAATCTGGCATATGGATGTAAGCGTCACGAAAATAGATTGGAAACAATGGATTAGATAATGATGTTCTGAACGCTCCAAGTCCTACAGCGCATCCCCAAAGCCCATAAACCAATTCATCTGGTAAATTAGTAATTCCGATTCGTTTCTTAACGTTTTCAGGGATCATTTCAGACCCGCCTTGGCTTGGATTTAGATGTATTATTTTTGGTGATGGACTGTTAAAACGCTCGCTAGGTGGCGCAGTTATTTCATTTTTTAGCACCCCTTTATCCCTCTTGTCATAAGACCAGTAATCCTTAAGTAATGGCATTTCCTTAAAATGTAGGTTCTTGTTCTTACCATTCCTATCGATAAATTCAAAGATAAGGTTAGTATGTTTAGTATGGACATTAGGCGAATATTTCCAGACAGACAATGCAATTGGAAGAGTTTTGTTAATATCATGAAAGTTATAACCCGCAAATACATAACCTTTTAAGAAAGCAAAATCTTTCGCGACTGCATTAAATAAGTCAACGTAACGCTTTCTACCACAAAATAATCCGAATGGAGAAAAGAAAGCTAAGTAGCAGGTTTTTTGGACCTTGGCAATCTCAATAAGTCTTCCGACTATGGGCAGGAACAAATCGCCCTTCCCATATTTCAATAACGCAGAAGGAACAGTAATTTTTTGAGCTCTTGATACCGTTCCATCCATTAATTCGTTTCTCTTAGATGCCAGTCTGTTAGTCGATGCTGTTCCGAAAGGTGGGTTCGTGTAAAGAAGCAGGGGCTTTTCGGATGGAACTTCCCATGCTTTAATTAGTTCCTCTGTATTATTACGGACAATATCTAAGGTAGTAAACTTCCAATTATGGCCATCATATATTCTCTTGCAGTTCTCAACATGCGGAACACTAATATCATTCATTGTTCCACGAACTTTAGGAACAATCTTCTTAATCAGAGATCCGCCACCCACACATGGTTCAACGACATAATCAGGATTTGTCAATTTTAATATCTCATCGGCTAGATTATCGCCGATTTCTGCTTCAGTCCAAAATACGCCTCCGGCCCGCCTTTTCGAGCGAGTGAGAAGTCTATCCACCTCATGAAGAACGTCAGCCAAGTCGTTATGTCTGACACGTAGAGATTCAAACCACATAATATCTTGTGGTTTTATTGGGGTGTATTTAGGTCTACGGAACCCAGATGTATGGAACTCTGTTAGTTCTTTTTTAGCTTTTTCCTGGGGCGGTTCGTTCATGAACATATCCGCCTTATCTACATTGACTAACCAACCATTACTGTTTATCTTGAGACTAGCTGTCTCACCAACTCCATCGAGCCAATTAACAAGGAGATCAAGATGAACTCTGTATTTATCAGTTATTTCTCTGATCTCTTGCATGTTGTCTTTAGTTATGTATAGATATTGAGAAGTAGTAAAATCAAATTTTATTGTTTTCTTTGGCTTACCAAGAAGTTTCTCAGCAAGTGCATTCAACTCTGGTTTATCTGCTTGGCTCGGTGAAAATACGAGCTCTGGGTCAAAGCTCTTTACAAAACTAAGGATTTTATCGAATGAAATCGGCGAATATAATTTTGCTTCTGTGCTATCTGCTACGCCAATATAAATCGCATTCTTGATTCCCTGCTGTGCAATCGCATGTAGTATCTGTGCATGAGCAAAGTGATCAGGCTTAACTTCAATATAGATTCTATTCTTCTCATCTACAAGATCACAGAATGAGTTTATGAACCTGAACTTATAGTCAAGTGAGCTACGATTTAGGTAATCCCTAATTTTTAATGACAATTCTTTTTCATTCAAGCTGTATCACCGCAATGCTTTTAGGTAATTTCAATTTCTCCATAACAGCTTTTGTAGCATTCAATGGCTCATGAGCTTCCTGTTTCAAAGATACTGCATATAGCTTAGTTTCTAGGTATTTAAGATATCTCTTTTCATATTCTATAGTTGGTCTCAAGTTATCGTTGCCTATAATAGCTACATCTGGCTTTATCTGCGCTATCTTCTGGAGGCTCTCCACTTTATCGGCGCGCGGTAATCGTACTCTATGCCACTCTTAACTTTCCCTTCATCGCTGCCAATCATTTCCTGCTCCTCTGCTGCTTCTCGAGCCATAATTTGATCGCGCTCTCTATCGCCAAACTGATGTTGCCCTTTTTCATACCGTAGGCCCTGAAAACCTCATTTCTGAACTCCTTTTCCAAGTCATCCGGTAAGATGATATCTAACCGCGCCATCGAAACTCCGCTTATACGCATACACACTTATGTGCATAAGCTTTATAAAGCTATTTTAACATATAAACACTTATGTGTTTATCTGGGAATTATACGCTCTCAAGTTTCTAGGTGTGTAGATTATGAATGGACGCAATAAAGGCTTTCATGTTATTAAATCGGTGGACGAGGTCGGCGTCTGTGAATACTGCGGTGCTATTGATAAGGTTTTGATTGATCCTGATAATAGGTTTGCATGCATAGAATGTCTAAATATTATGTATAGGAGATAAAATGCAACAAAACGAGATCATGGAACATATGGTTAAAAAATATAAGAGCAGAAAGTGGCACGCAGACTGGGGAGGCGCATCAAGCGCATATGGATATAGAGAGGCATGTTACGATCTTGCTGATATACTGAAAGTAGACTGGAGGTTAGTAGAAGCAAGGCTAAAAGGAAACGATGCCGAGACAACGAATGTTTCTAATCCTAAACCACACGTTAAACATAGTTGATATGATGAACTTCAGTTTGATAAAGGAGATGAATATCACAATTCTTGATATAGAAGGTTCTGGAGGCAGCGTAAGGAATGACCCATATGGCACTGGATCCATAGTCTCACTTGGCGCGGTAGATTTTAATTCTAAAGACGAGTTTTACGAAGAGTGCAAAGTTATGGAGGGCAGAGGCTATGACGAACAGGCCCTTAAGGTAAATGGATTTAGTAAGGATATGATATATGATGGCAGCAAGCAGAGCGTACTCGAACTTATCAGTAAGTTAGAAAATTTCTGCATGGCGCGCAAGTCCAAACTTCTTGGGGCTTGGGGCGACTATGATCGAAAAATGTTGTTTGCCGCATACGAGTATTATGGCAGGAAATGGAATTTGCCCGACAGATACATAAATCTGAAATCGATTTCGAAGGCCATCTTAGGTAAGAACAATTCTGGCCTAAGCAATACAGCAATAAAATTAGGCATGCCTCCAGAACGGCATCCACACGTAGGTATAAACGGCGCTAGATTAGCTACTGAGAACATTTCAGTTATGTTATTCAAGACCCATTATTACAAAGAATATAGTGGATACACCATACCGAGTTTTAAACTAAGAGAATTTGAGTTACCTATAGTAAATCCCATAGCAATCCAGAAGTCTGAATGAAGCATACTTAGAACAATTGGATATGACACCTTAAAGAAACGCTCAAAGATGAATGGAATCGAAGGATTGAAAATATGAAGACAATGGAAGAAGTCGCTAAAAAATATAAAAAGGGAGAATTATGCCATAGGGCGGATGGCAGACTAGAGTGGGTATGTGAACATGGCATTGGCCATACCGTTTGGTACCCTAAAGGATTTGGTAGCAAGGCAGGGCCTGTTCACGGGTGCGACGGGTGTTGTGCTAAAAGGAATATAGCGGTAGAATCGCATTGACCGTCTATGTCGCGATAGACCTTAACAATGCAGATAATTATTCAACAAGCGTATGGCAACGCTGGAAGATGCCGTGGCCGTATCCTGGTAATGCGCGGGTGGAGGCTATCCTGATGGCACCGCATTTAAGGAGCGGTTCATCGAGGTCTCATTTATTGTGAATTGTACCCCTACCGTGATATTCGAAGGCGTGGAACCTTTGTCGAATAAGCCAACACTCGCATTAATTGACAGGCTAACTGGCAGTACGCTTTGGGCGGAAGAGTTAAGGCATACGCTTGCTGTGCCATTGGCATTAGAAAACTGAAATGGCGGCGCAGTAGGAGCATGAGGCAAACCGGTATTCCCATCAATGAACTTGTTCAGTCTTGCAAGATCCCCGCCAGCGGAAAGATTGAACTGGCCGCATGATGCGTTTTCATAGGTCATACCTTTCATGCTGCTTACTGTTAAGTTTATGCCATTCATGAGAGCGGTAAAGTTAAAACTATTTATAACCGAGGAGTTGCATGTGGATGCCCCATTCGCATATGTTCCCCCAGTTGATGTTGCGGAGCAAATTGTGTAACCCTGCGTAGTGCCATTCCTAAGTATCGTGATGCTTACGTTTTCACGGGCCCCGTTCCCACCTTGGAATGCAAGTGATTGCGGGAAAGTAAATTGGAAGGTCCCGTTAAACAAGCTGTTATTTTTTAGTATGCCCAGTTTTATCGGAAAAATGGCCGTGACTGATTGGTTCTCCGCGCTCACCGTAAACTTGCCTTGTCCGATATATGATACCTTATAAGACGCGTTTGTGTCATTTGATGAGCTACTTAGTATCGAAATGAAATCTGCCAAAGTTATCTGTTTGTTTGACCCCAACTGCGCTTCCGCCCTGCTTAAAGCGGTACTCGGCTTATCATAGGTTATCAATGATGCAGTTAATGCAGTAATTACTATGATTACAACTGCTAAGAAGTATATGTGCGATTTGGTTTTTGCTACGTTCTCCACAATATTTTTATTTACTTATAGTATTTAAGCATATTGTGGCGTGAGATATCGGCCTTTAAAATAAATCCCTCCCGCTCAAAGTCAGATAAGAAACGATTACGCCAAAAAGCCCGGAAAATAGCAGAAACGATGGCACGAGAAGGGATATGACGCCGTTTATGGCGCCAGGCGCAGTTAGAATGAATATATACGTGAACAAGTTCGGATCTGTCGAATCCCTGATCTTGGAATAACTTATGACAAATATGGCAAGGAGCAAGAGCCCTGCAAGTGGGATCGCTGCTGCCACGGCGCCGAGAAATATCAGGCCCACTAATGAAAGGAGGACGAAGGCGACCATACTTATTTTATTATAGCCCAAAATGCCACCACATCATGGTTGAGTACACGAATAGCGTTGCTTAGAGATATAAATTGATGCAGTGCGGTTCCTAACCATATAGGACTCGATATTAACGTTTTTCTTACATTTTCCATGATTACTAGAATATTATTCATTTGTAATATTATTTGAGACCGGTTGAATTACAATTAACCCCTTATTATATTACATTTTTACTGAAAACATAATTTTCATGTATTTGTAATATGGCAATAATATGATGGTGCAAATCTAGCGCCCGGCTTCCCTTTGTTGTCTGGGGCAGCGTAACGCTGCTGCATGAAATGCATCGCAGTTATCTATCTGGATAGCGTGGTTCCCTTAGGATATGCGCTTGCCATAGCCCATACCCCGAAGCCGATTACATATACCGCAATGATTATCTGGATTGCAGCGGCACATGAATAAAAGATATTACTAAGGGCGGTTTCCAGACTTTGGTTCTCAAGCGTTACTCTGATACTGCCAAGTCTGGAAAAGCTTAAAGGCCCACCATATGTATATGCATAAGATGCCCATAGTGAGCCGTTGAAATCAAAATAAACGCCATTGGGCTCGCCTTCATTGGTTACTATATTATTTTGATTTAGTAATACAGTCAAATTTAATGGCAATGTGTCGTTATTTTTCTGCATAACGCTTATTGTTTGCATGGCTTGGTATGTACCTATAGAATTATTCGAATGTGAGCCAGAAACAAGAAATGTTACATTATAAAGTGCCTCGCTTATGTTCTGTTCGAATCCGGAACCGGGATAGTACCAACCCAGATAAGCCCCGCCATTGCCAAATATCTGGACAAAGTCGCCAAAGTCACCAACGCTCGACGGGCAGACCCATTGTGCGTTTGTGCACTGTACGTTTGCGTAGATAAGATGTTGGAAAAGTGCACCGGGAGCAATAGTTATCATGGATATAGAAAGCAATGGAAGTAAACCAAGCAAGGTAAAGCCCCAAACCCTTAGACGGATGGCCGGAGCCTTTTTAAAAACAACGTAGTTGGCTATCAATAAAATAAACGACGACGCAAGGCCGAATATGGCTATTGCATAGATGTCTGAATAATCAAATGGTGGTCTGCCCATTGATACGACGGTGAGCACCGCAGCGATAAGAAAAACCATAACATTCGTTAATATCAGAGCCAGAGCGCCGTAAGAACGCCGCAATTTGAATTGGTTCGAAATTAGTAAGTATATTCCAGAAAGCAGGATCAGTGTGCCTATTAATAGGGAACTGGACGGAGGTAATTGGTCGTTAGACTCTATAAAAATGAAACCCAAAATGATTATGATCAATGAGATTATGGCGCGCAGCCTGTTTTTCTTTATTATTATGAGCTGATACGCCCCCAAAGCCATTATCACTAGAATGAAGATTACTGGGACAAGCAAGCCAATAAAACTGTAGCTTAGAAAGCCTAAACTACCCCCATTACTTACAACTATCATTGAAAGTGCAGCAAGTATTGCAACGCACAGATAATATATCACATGTTTAGGGTTTTTAGCCCAAGCAGTACCCAGAATCTTGATACTGCGTGTAAGATATATGAGAATGAGATAGCTTACGTAAGCATCAGCTAGGAGAAGGGAAGAAATGAGCAGGATTAAAGCAATTCCTGATAGAATGCCATCATTGCTGCCGCCACTACCAAATATCACAGTAATACCTGCGAATGAAAGGGTTGCTATTATATCGAGCATGAATGTTATCAAGACCCTTATGTAACGCCTTGCTAATCTGCGCTTATGTTTTTTAAGCAAATTACGGCCCATGTTCTTGCTGGCATAAAATGGAACGAGCGCAAATAATGCAAGCAGCGCTGCGAGAAAAATCAGCAGCAAAATTGGTGGGTTAGTAGCGGTATTGGTGATGAAAATGTCAAGCTGAAATGTCACCACATATAACGCCATGGCTATTATAAAATGGAGAAAAAGCATTGCAACTTTTTTTTGGTTAGACATATGTATACTCTATTTATGCATACGCTCATCAAAACCATAAACCTTATCCATCGGTTCCTGTTTCAAAATAGGCCGCTACATAATACACGATCACCAAAATCCCGCTTGGGCCATCTTGGATTCCTTAAGAAAATCATGAAATTCTATAAATTCTAGCGCCTTCATATGAAGTTAGGTTTATTATCGAGACGACACCCTGTCCGTACTGGGTCACATAAGCATAATTACCATCCACTTCGATAGGGGATAACCTTTTGCAGAGTATATCGCCCTCATCGTTGAGGCGTTGAAAATAGAAAACGTAAAATTCTCATCCTCAAACGTATAGCTTACCAAGTATCGTCCGCCAGATCCAACCTCACTCAAACTCCCTGGAACCTCGCCTACCCCAATTCGCGGCCGTCGAGCTGATCAAGAAGGGGCTCAGGGCTACAAAAGGCTAGTTGATTGTGGCAGGAGAGCAATTAGGGCCAGCGTCCCAGAAGGCAGTTGACAGCCAATAGCGATGATAGGGAGGCCCGCCCCTTATGGCCACTCGGCGAACCTGCCGCCGGATGCGTGGTTGTCGCATCGCGCGGGCTCAGGCCCCATGCAGCAGCCAGTCCGCGAGGCCCACGTACCTGACCCGCAAGCCGTTCGCGTTCTCTGTGCCATTGTAGCCATACGTTATGACCGTTCCCTCCTTCAACTCCAACTCCTTCGAGCATTCGGCCAGGGCCTCCAGCTCGCGCCTCTTCGTTTCCACGTTCTCAGTCTCGTAAGACACCTGTATCGCAGAAAGACCGCGCCTGTCCTTTACCACAAAATCCACCTCTCGGCCGCTTGTCGCGGATTTCCAGTAGTAGATTTCAAACCCTGTTTTGAGATGGGACCTCCTGGCCAGTTCAGCCGCCACAGCATTCTCCATGAGCCTGCCCTTCGCGTCCGCCAGACCGGAGCCCATCAGCACGGCGAAGCCGTTGTCTATAGAGTACACCTTCCTCGGGCTGTTCTCCTGCTCCTTCATCGAGAAAGAAAACCGCCTTACAAAGAACAGCATGAGCGAACTCTCGATGTATTCGGAGAACCTCTGTATCGTCTTTACGGGCATGCCGGCGCCGCCCCCGGCCTTAGTAGACCTTGCTATGCTGTTGTAGGTCACAGAGGAAGCCACGTTGCCTAGATAGAATTTGGCGAGGAAGCGCAGCTTCGCATGGTCCCTGATGCTGTATCTGCTCGCGACGTCCTTTACTAGTATGGTATCAAAATAAGTTGACAGAAGCTCTTCCTTTGCCTTTGACTGTACAACCGCGGGAAAGCCGCCGTATCTGAGGTACTCCTCAAGCGCCCTGCCCATCTCCACTGATTTTGCCGCCCTCTCCGCAGCGCTGGCGGCATTTATGCCATTGAATCCCAGGAACTCGGCGAAGCTCAGCGGCGCTATGTGGACAGTCACTTGCCTGCCGGATAGCAGCGTAGAGTACTCAGAACTCAGCAGGGCGGAGGACGAACCCGTGACCACGAAGCTGGCCTCCTTGCGCTCCGTGAGTCCTCTCACGAACCTCTCCCAACCGTCCACCTCCTGGGCCTCGTCGATTATTATAAGTGGTTTCTTCGCTGGCGAGAGGTCCCTCTTGTAAATCTCGTAGATCTCGAGCAGAAGCCCGTATTCCCTTTCCAGGAGCCTCTCGTCTTCGAGGTTGATTATCAGCGTATTCTCCGCGCCGTAGCCGTCCGCGATGAACTTCTGGGCGACTTGTTTCGCTATAAACGACTTACCGCACCTCCGAACACCCACTTCAGCGACTGCGTCAATGTCCTCTTTCAGCAAAGAGGCTATCCTGCCGACGTATTCCCCTCTTTCTATTCCAGTGTACGGGTTCTTACCTCCCCAGAAATTCCAATCCGCGAGTATCGCGAGCAGTTTGTTCTCTTCCATATTTGTGTTTTATGTGACACAAAATATTAATACTTTGTGTTTCACGTGACACAGATATCACAGGCGACATGATGCAGTGCGGTTCCTAACCATATAGGACTCGATATTAACGTTTTTCTTACATTTTCCATGATTCCTAGAATATTATTCATTTGTAATATTATATGAGACCGGTTGAATCATAATTAACCCCTTATTATATTACATTTTTACTGAAAACATAATTTTCATGTATTTGTAATATGGCAATGATATGATGGCGCAAATCTAGCGCCCGACTTCATTTTGTTGTTTAAGCATTTAAGCGTCCCTAGGATGTACCATATCTAACCCGGTAGTATCTCAGCTCACTCCGCGGTAGGCTGTCCTAGCTTCGCAGATTTGTAAGTAATCCTTAAAGACCGGTTTTTTATCTGTTGGGAGATAATTCTTATTCAGACAATCATGATTAAAAAATGGTGGTGAAATGCCCGAAATAGAAACGACGTTAAAAAAAGGTGACTTTGAAGGCGATACTTTGATAATAGCCAATCCCGGGACAGGAAAGACAACGGCCCTTGCAGACAGGGTGGTGGACCTGCTCAAGGCGGGCGTGCCGGAGAAGGAGATACTGTGCATAACGTTCACCGCGAAGGCCGCGAAGGAGATGCGAGAGCGCATTGATGCGAAGATAAAGCAGGCCGGGCTAGAGAACGCCCGCCCGGCTGAAATAGCCGTGCACACCTTCCACAGCTACGCCCTTGACTACCTGACGAGCGTAGAGAGGGACTACCGGATAATGGGGAACAACGCCATAAGGTACTCGATATACAAGAGCTTCCAGAGGAACAAGGCGCTGAACTACGGCAACGATTACATAATAGGTGAGATAGTCCCGAAGAGCGAGAACGCGATAAGGTATCTTAAGAGCTTCGGCATACTGCCGAGCGCGGTCGATATTAAGAGGGCAAGGGAGGAGCTGCAGGAGGTCTACGCAGCTGAGGAGATAAGCAACATAACACTGGAGGAGAACCTGAAGTTCCTCGACTACTTTCTCGATGCATTCAGAGATTATGAAAGTGCGAAGCCCAAGGGCTTCCTGGACTACAATGACTTGCTCATAGGGTTTGTAAGCAAGCATGACAGGGCAAAGAGGCACTACGGGCACGTGCTGGTGGACGAGCTGCAGGACGCCAACGAGCTGGAGGCGAAGATCGCAGTCAGGAGTGGGGACTCGCTCTTCCTGGTGGGCGACAGGAAGCAGGCCATATTCGGGTTTCAGGGAGGCAGCATGAGCAACTTCAAGAGCTTCGGCCTGAGGAGCGCACACAAGAGGACCCTGACGCTCAACTACAGGAGCCCGCAGCGCGTGCTTGATTACGCGAGGACGCACTTCCTCAACAACACTGCCGACGAGACTTACAAGCAGGAGCTTGACGGTCTGAAGAGCAGCGATAGCGCAAAAAGTGGCGAGGTTCAGGTTATAGTGTCGGATATGCAGGGAAACGCCGCTATAAGGAAGGCACTGGAGCTAATAGAAGGTGGAAAGGGCAGCGTGGCCATAATAACCAGGACCAATGGTCAGCTCCTCGAAGTGTCGAAGATTCTGGACGCCAAGAGCGTGGAGTACTCCAGCACGATAAGCAATGCGACGTCAGACAGCGCGAAGGAGGAGATAATATCGTTCCTGCGCGGCATTTTGTACGACGACCAGGACATGATCGTAGGGGCGCTGTTCACGCCCTTCTCCGGGGTCCCGCTGAAAGACGCTTTCTCGCTGTCCGAAAAGTACGGCGCCGAGGAGCTGACAGATGCTGACATAAAGAGGATCGCGGCACCGTTCTACGAGCGCAGGCAGAGGGCTTCGAGCCTTGTGGACGTGCAGCGCATGTTCTCTGAAATCATACTGCCCATCAGCATGTCCATAAGCAAGGACTATTTCATAACTGCATCAGCACTGCAGAAGAACATAGCAGAGTTCTTCAGCACGATAGCGAACCCGACGAGGGACGACCTGTTCAACTACCTCGCGGTCACCGAGGAGAGCTATGAGCCGATAGGGATGCAGAAGAGGCTGGTGCTGACCACGGTGCATAAGGCCAAGGGCCTGGAGTTCGACGACGTGGTGTATGCACCAAAAGAACCCCGCGACAGGTTCAGCTTCATAGACGCAGTGGTCTACGCGATAATAAAGTCTGCGCTGGGGCGCGACATAAGGGAGGAGCTTGAGGAGGAGAAGTTCAGGGTGGACTTCGTGGCGTTCACAAGGACCAGGAACAACCTGTACATAGTAGCCGCACCAAAGAGCCAGTCGAAGTACGCGATAGACGGCCTCTCGAGCAGCGTGGCCGCGGCCGCGGACGGCGAGCCCGAGCCGTTGGGAAGGAATTACGACAGGGCTTACGCGATGTTCGTGGCAGCCCGCTATGACAAGGCAAGGGAGGAACTGAACCGCAGGGACGACTGGCTCGACGAGCTCATACGCACCACACTGGGCAGCATAAAGCGGCTCTCGTTCTCGCAGGTGATGTCTTCAGGGAGCCCGTACGACTTCCTCAAGTATCGGATATTGGGTGTGCCGCAGCGTGTACAGGCTATTAATACCGGCCTGATGGTCCACCAGATGGCTGAGGATAGGTTCAATGGTAAGCTCAGCGTGGGTTCCGTGACAGGAGAGGGGAAGGGCTACTTGAGCAACATCGTTGCCATAGACAGCGAGATAAGGGGACACTACAAGGCCAAGCAGATAGCGGCTGAGGAGCAGATAATAGTGCGCGCGTCTGACGCATTCGACATTTCGGGTGCTGATGGCATGGAGTTCAAGGGCACGCTTGACGCAGTGTACGAATGCGAGGGCGGGGATTACCTGATAGCCGACTGGAAGACGGACAAAGCCAAAGACTACGACGCGGAGCACAGGAAGCAACTCGCGGTTTATAGGAGACTCTATTCCAAGGTGCATGGAGTGGATGAGTCAAGGATAAGCACGGTAATAGCGTATGTGGGGCTGAGGGGCAAGATAAACACAGGAAAGCTGGACTTCGAACTGGAGGAGGCCAAGCCAACCGCTACGCTGATAAAGAACTTCCAGAAGCAAGCACAGAGGTTCGTGGACTACCTACACAACCCGTCCGCGTTCATAAATGCGGTGCTGGAAGATAAAAATGACGAGATGCTCTACGAGATTGTGAAGAGGGAGCTGGCCAGAGGCTTGGAGGATTACACTAAAATTTAGGCGAAGAGAAGATCACATGCAAAGGCCTTTATTAGGCAATTTGCATTGAAGGATTACGATTTTTATATCAGCAACAGCGCCTTCAGGCCGTCGGGCGCCTTGGAGGTCCAATCCTACATCCTTGAATTTTTCAGACGGTACGCTGATTCGGAACAGAGGGCAAATCCGATAGAGCTTGCGGCTTTGGCCCATCTCAGGTTTGAGACGATTCATCCTTTTGGGGATGGCAATGGCAGGATAGGAAGGCTGGTCATGAACTTCATCCTGCGCAAACACGGCTACCTGATGCTCAAGATTGGATACAAGGACAGAAGGGGCCATTACAGGGCCCTGGAAAGAGCCCGAGGGAGCCGCAAAGACTGCCGTGAATTCGCTCGGGATTTTGTCGGGGACCATACTGGCCTGGTGATCGAGGGTTCTATCGTTGCGCTTGTATTCGCATCCCTTGTCGCGCTGGCGGCTTTTTCCATAGGCACGACGCTGACAGTCAGTCAGGCCCCGGGATTAGGGGCGTTCTCCGGCGGGATAACGGGGTATCTGTTCTACATGGGACACGTAGCTGATGGCGGTTTATCCGCGATTGGATTCTTAGTACTGCCTATCATGAATGGCGGAATCAATCACCAAAGTTATGATAAAAGATGACTTTGGTTATCATTTCCAACCATTCTGCGCTGGTCCACATGGGCCAATGCCGTTCCGCGGAAAGCTTTAAATTGGTGAGCGGATATTATACCTAACGGCCGGCGCCTTATGGGTGCAGGCTTCTAATCCATAAGGGGACCAATTTTGAATGGCGAGATCGTATTCCTCTTCGTGTATGATGCGGGCGCCAAGTTCACGGAGGAACAGCTAAAGGGGCTTCTTAAGAAGCCGGAGGACTTCTCGAGGTACGAGTACAACAAGCCCAAGCCGGAGGAGATAGCGCCGCTCAACGTGCCTTTCATATTCAACCTCACGGACGAGACCCTGGCGCTCAATGGGCAGCAGTACAAGTTCAGGGTGCAGGCGTCCATGTACCCGACGGGGCAGTTCGTCATAAGGGTGCGCCATGCGACCGGGGACGCGGAGGGGCTGCTGGGCACATTGACCTTCGATGCGGCTGTGGCCACATTCGTCAAGAACGCCGTTGGCAAGGCCCGCGCGCGCGTCGAGGCCAGCCTGTCCAAGATAGCCAAGATAGCCATCGCGGACGACACCGAAGCGTACAGGTTCTACTACATGGAGACCGACAGGTCGACCGCGCTAAAGAAATACGGCAGGATGATAGCCGGGCTGCTCATAGACGAGCAGAACACCGAGCGGCTGGACGAGGCGTACATGGGCGTCATACTGAGCAGGAGCATATCCTACTACGAGGACGATGTGCATTTCGTCGGATGGGAGGGCGCGGTGCTCGTGGACAAGCTCAGCGGATACGAGCACGAGCTGCTGATAGCGGAGATGGCCAACGTGCAGCTCCTAGAGCTGCGCATACTCCACAGGAGGATAGCGCAGATGCTGTCGACGACGAACAATACCATAGAGATCATGAACAGGACGGGCTCGGCCGCGAAGTTCCACGGCAATAACCTGCGCAAGCTCAACATGGACCTGGGGGACTTCTATGACAAGACGAAGGAGATGGTAAACGTGGTCACGGATACCCCGCAGGGCCTGGGGGAGTGGTACCTGTCTAAGCTGTACACGCTGCTCTCGAAGGAGTTCAGGCTGAACGAGCTGGAGGTATCGGTGGCCAGCGACCTGGACATGATAGACAAGAGCAGGGAGTTCGTGGCGGATATGATAAGGGGCAACACGGAGTACGTGCTCGAGATAATAATAATACTGCTTATAGCGCTTGAAGTCGTCATAGACATCGCGCTGCTGCTGAAATGAACACATTGCCGGCGATGAATTTACGGCGCATTCGTTCAGCTCCCATCCTTAGTCATCGATTGAATTTT
The DNA here is from genome assembly GCA_027317945.1 of Microcaldota archaeon. Lineage (GTDB taxonomy): Archaea > Micrarchaeota > Micrarchaeia > Micrarchaeales > Micrarchaeaceae > JAKATK01. The sequence goes on along the minus strand of DAHVQB010000017.1, from coordinate 4,194 downwards.
TTATTTTCTCGACTTCCGCGCGCAGACGCTTTATCTCTTTTTGGCCGTCCTTGACCTCTTTTTTTAGGTTGCGTATCTCCTTCGCAAGGAACTGCGCGTCCTTCTTGCCTTCCACCATGGTGTCATCGTACCGCGTCAGTATCTCATATAACACGTCGTGGGTGAAGATGTCTCCCTGCGCCTTCACCAGGTGTAGAAGCCTGTTAACCCTCTTCCTTGCAGCTCTGTCTGCTTCGTAAGCGCCGTCTGATTTGTAGTCGTTCAGGATATCGTATATGCTGGGCCCTATCAGGTATGCCATAAGATCGCCAATCCTTATTTTATGGATGGGGCTTAATAAAGTTGCAGACCGCCAGGGATATGAGCGTATACGTGTATGGAATTGAAGGGCTTGGGCCGGGCGCTGCGACTTGCGTCTTTTGGGTGGAGGGCCGCGCTTACCCATGGCACACACATGCCGGTCCCAGCGCATCGAATTTATAAATTTCTGCAGCAGTAGATATGTGATTGAATGATAGCACTCGGAATCGCGGCGCATCCCGATGACCTGGATTTTGGGGCGTCAGGCACATTCGCCAAGTGGGTCAAGGAAGGCGCCTCGTGCTACTATCTTATATGCACCAACGGCTGCAAGGGCTCCGGCGACCCAAGGATGACCGAGGCCAAGCTAATCAGGATAAGGAAGGCGGAGCAGAAGGCCGCTGCCATCGAGCTGGGCCTCAAAGGCGTGTTCTTCCTGAAGCACAACGACACGGAGCTGGTAGCGGATATCGGGCTCAAGAGGGAGATAGTCAGGCACATAAGGAAGCTGAGGCCAGATGTCGTTGTCACCATGGACCCCACATTCGTGTACTCTAAAGCGGGATTCATCAACCATACGGACCACAGGGCCGCGGGGCAGGCTGCCATCGACGCAGTGTACCCGATGGCGCGGGACAGGCTCACCTTCAGGGAGCTGGAGAGGGAGGGGCTGAAGCCGCACAAGGTGGCCACTTTATACCTGATAAGCTACGGCAACGGAGACGAGATAGTCGACATAAGCGGCACGATCGATACGAAGCTGAGGGCGCTGGCATGCCATGGGAGCCAGATCACAGATGAGGGGCTCGGATGGGCCAGGAAGAGGGCGGCTATCGCCGGCAAGGCCAAGGGCTACAAGTATGCCGAGGCGTTCGTGAAGCTCGGCATGCCGGTGTGATCGCATGGCGCTCAGGCTGTTCAACTCATTGAGCATGAAAAAGGAGGCGTTACGGACCATGACCCCGGGCATGGTACGCATGTACGTATGCGGGGTTACGCCGTACGATACGACGCATCTGGGCCACGCATTCACGTACGTTTCCTACGACGTGCTCGCCAGGTACCTGAGGTGGAACGGCTTCAGCGTATCATACACGCAGAACGTCACCGACATAGACGATGACATCCTCGATAAGGCGAAGGAGGTGAAGGAGGACTGGAGGGCCCTGGGCGATTTCTGGACCCGGCGCTTCCTGACAGATATGAGGAGCCTCAACGTGGCGCCGCCAGACAACTACGTGAAGGCCACCGATACGATACCGCGAATGGTGGGCATGATAAGCGTGCTGCTGAAGAAGGGGATGGCGTACAGGAGCGGAAGCAACGTGTATTTCAACGTCAAGAAATTCCCAAGATACGGCGGCCTCTCCCGCTTCAACGATAAGCAGATGAGGATCCTGCAGAAGGAGAGGGGTGAGGATCCTGACGACCCGAAGAAGCGCGATCCGCTGGACTTCCTACTGTGGAAGGGCCGCAGCAGGGGAGAGCCGCATTGGAAGGCCCCGTGGGGGGATGGAAGGCCAGGTTGGCACATAGAGTGCTCAGCCATGATAAACCAGTACCTGGGCGACAGCATCGATGTGCATGGCGGGGGCAGGGACTTGGTATTCCCGCACCACGAGAGCGAAATAGCCCAGTCGGAAAGCTTCACGGGCAAGTCGCCGTTTGCTAGATGTTTCATGCACACCGCCATGGTCATGTACATGGGCGAGAAGATGGCGAAGTCGCTGGGCAATCTGGTACTGGTAGCGGACCTGCTGAAAGTGCATTCCCCGAATGCGATCAGGTGGATGCTCATATCGCACCACTACAGGGACGTTTGGGATTACACGCCAGAGGATTTCAGGGAGGCGGACAAATATGCAGCGATGATTAGGCACTTGCATGCCGATGGCGTCAATAGCATACGGGAATCCGGCAAACGGCTGGCAGGGGACTTCAGGGCAGCGATGGACGACGACCTGGACACGCCTGCGGCGCTGGACTTGATCAAGAAGCGCATTGACGGCAAAATGGATCCGGGAACGGTTAAAGCGCTGCTTGGCGTGCTAGGATTCATTGTATGAAAGAGCAGCCGCACTGCCTACGATCCATTTGGATTTCCGATGCTTATCCCTAATGTGCATAAGGCCGCAGCGATTCTGCCCATAACGGTACCGTGGCATTAACAAAATGAGCGGGGAATCCCACACCGTCTATTGGTGGGAAGATACCACGGATCCGTTAGTATGCCGCAGTCCGATCTCGAATGCGGCACATGTGCGCGTTTCACTTCTTGTATATCAAGTTGAATAGGAAGCTGGCAGTCCAGCTCACGGCTGCGGCCCTGACGAGGTTCCCGCCTTTTATCTTTTTGCCGCGCACTGCGTCTACGATGACGTTGGCTGCCACACCCTTGACCATGTCGATCGTCGCGGTCTGCAGGGCATTTCCGACCCTATCGTACGGGGTGCGCATGAAACCCACCATTTATACATCGATTTAGGATATATTTAATGCCTCCGAACCTGCTTTGCCGATAAGGCACATATTAAATAGGTTGGCGGCAATCAATTCTTGTGATTTTATGGGGATAGGGGCGGTATTTACAAAAACCTTTGACATATTGAAGAAAAACCCCAAGATAATATGGCCGTATCTGATATTCACCGCTGTAATAGGGGTAGCTGCCCTATATTTCTCACTCTCGCTCGTAAGTTCTTACTCAGGTAGCCTGGGATCGGCGACGCCCGGCTATGCAGCTGCGGCATTGGACGTGCTGGCTGGCCTGGTCCCGTTAATCCTTGTTGTAATGCTCGTATCCGTGTTTGTGGCCCCGTTCATGTATGGCATGTACATGGACATTGCGGACCAGGGCTACGGAGGAGGGAAGGTACTGCTCAAGAAGGCGTACGACACAGCAAGGGCAAACTACCTCAACATGCTGCTTGCCGGGATTGCGGTAGGCATATGCTGGGTGGTGGCCGTTGCCGTGCTTGCAATCGTTTTCGCCCTGCCCGCGGCTGCCTTCGGGCTGCACTTTACTACCGGGCTGTGGATCGCTCTCGGCGTCCTGGTCTCGATCGTTGCCCTAATACTGCTATCAATCTACCTTTTCGAGGTATACGCCGTAGTTATAATAGAGGGAAAGAGCCCGATAGACGCGATAAGGAGGAGCTTTGACATAGGCAAGAAGAATTTGGGCAGCATCTTCGGAGTGCTGGCCATTACCTGCGTGATAGGCGTATGCTTCGCGATAGTGGACAGCCTCGTCATCATAGCCCTGGAGTTCCTGCTGACCGCGGGCGTAGGCAGAGGTTTTGGCATAGCGGGTGCGCAGGTTGTTAACTTCATACTAAGCGCCGCATTCAGCTCGTGGATCGCGCTGCTGCCAGTAGGTTTCTACAAGGAATTCATCTCGAAGAAAGGGAAGGCCAAGTAACGCCGATATTGCAAGCGAATTGGATGAAGATTACCAAAAGCAAAACTGCCAACGTAGCCAATAAGGCCCAGTCGTCTATGGAGTATCTGATGACCTACGGGTGGGCGATATTGGTCATCGCGATCGTGGCTGCCCTGCTATTCGCTCTCGGCCTGTTCGGCCAGTCGTCATCTAACCTGCCCGAAGGCTGCACGCCGCAGACAGGTTTCATATGTTCCAATCCTTCTTACACGCCGAACGGGATAGTCCTTACAGTAGGGCAGGAGTCCGGGCAGTATTACTACGGCGACTGGGTTTTCGTTTCATCCACTTCAGAGCATCTCGACAGCAATGGGCTGCCGGAGAATATGTCATTCCCGACCAATATGATATCAGTAGGCGCATTGACGCCTGGGCAGACCGCAACGGTCGAATTCACGGATTGGCGGGCGGGTGACATACCTACGGCGAATGTTCTGGTGGGCTATCCGTTC
>DAHVQB010000010.1 GCA_027317945.1 Microcaldota archaeon | reverse complement strand
TCCAATCCATATGTCGCCGGTGAACGGATAACCAACTGGCACGTTCGCGGTAGGTATTTCGCCCGCAGAAGTATTTTTGAAGTAGAAAGTGGTCGACTGGCTGGGTCCTAATTGGCCTATGTACAGCATGTTGTTCGCACTCGAAGCCGAGAAATTGACCGGAAGTCCGGAACTGCTTATATGTTCACTCGACGACGCGACGAACACCCATGCGCCCAGGTAATACTGGCCCGAATCCTGGCTGATCGTCGCAGTTATTCCGTTCGTGCCGTACGACGGATTGGTGCATGAGAATCCTGACTGCGGTACGCACCCGCTCGGCGTACCTGCGCCTCCGCTGAACAGGCCGAGAGCGAACAGTAACGACACTATAATTGCAATTACAAGTATGGCCCATCCGTAGGTCATCAGGTACTCCATCGCCGACTGGGCCTTTGTTTTGCGTAAACTTGTCTGCATCGATTCACATACTAAATTTGGTCCAGCAATATTTTGAACCCGCTGCCTGTTATATCGTACGGGGCAAGCTTCCTGCTATGCTTGGTGCCTCGCATCTTAACGATCTCCATATAAAGTTCTCTCCCTGTTTCTTTGGTGCTTTCATACAGGGTCAATATCCCGTCGAATATGAAGAATTCCTGTTCGAAGACAAGCGCCGTTCTTTCGGATGATTTCATTTCCGTTATGAACAATCCAGTAATGCCGGATCTCCTGAAATCCATGACAAGATGCGTCAGCGCGTTCCTGTACTCGAATTCACCAGGGAACGACACCTTGATGAGCGACAATGAGTCCACGCAAACCAATTTGGGCTTGGCGTTCTTTATTATGCTGTCCATCTGCGTCTCCATCTGTTCAAGTACGGAGTTGGCGTTTTGTCCCTTGCTTAAAAACACGGGCAATGATCCCTGGCCTATTATCTTGAGCATGCCATTGCCCAACAGGCTATCAATATCAGGAAAATCTTCAAACGCCTCTTTTGCGTTCTTCAAAAGGTCTGCCGAATCCTCCTCCAGCGTTATATAGAGCGCCGGGATGCCTGCCTTGGCGCAATTGTAAAGCATCTGGAACGACAGGAGTGTTTTGCCGACGCCCGGGCTGCCCGCTATTAGCACCTGCTTGTTTTGCGGTATGCCGCCCAAGAGCATCGAATCCAGCCCTGCGACACCTGTCTGGAGCCTGTCCGTCTGCTTTGCCTCAGTCCTGGAGTCGTCCTTGCTTTCGGATTCATTCGTGGGCTGCTGGTTTATTGATTCTACCAATCATACACCGATTTCAACTGATGCACTTTTGCTGCAAAATTCTAATAAGCTTGGCTTATGGGCGCGGTAACGGCATAGCGCAACGGATAAGGCAGCCCGTTATCCGCACAGGCCAATAAAGGCAGTGATGCGGAAGCGTTCACGGGATTCCAGGAACCGTGGAATTGTGCATCATGGTCCAGTTGAATGCCGAGCTGTTCCAAGGGAATGCGGCAATGCCCGTATGGACTACGCTCCCTATAACGTAAGCCAGTGCGCTGAAGACTGCAAACCCCAACAACAGAAGCACCAAGGTTGTCAGGCAGCACTTGAGTATTACTGCGAGCATGGCGTGCAGCCTGCTTACTTTCTGCTGCACTGAAAGCGATATGACCAGCGTCACTATTATCCATATCGGGACTATCACGATGAACAGGCTGTTTATGAACGGTATTGGGGATAGCCAATAGAGCAACAGAAGCGGGAACACCGCGTATACGAGCGCGGTGAACGTCCTGTCATAGCCACCGTTCCATATCCTGAGGAAAAACTTCGCTATTATCTGGTAAAATATGGCATCTACGGCGATCCCTATCGGGAGCGCAACAAGGAAAAACAACAGGCCACCTCCTATTACGGCAAAGTATCCTATAGATGTCGCTACGGCCACCGTTGCTGATACTACTGGGTGCATCGCAGTCGTGGCGCCTTCAAGCGCCACAACTATGCTTCCCACTACTGCATATGCTATGAAAGCGAAAATCGCCAGCGTGTAATAGAGCTTCAATGCCCCCATGAAGTCCAGTTGCCTTTTGGAGTTCTTCTCCGGGTCCCACACGAGCTTCCAAAGGAACCTCAGTTCGTTTGTAAATGGCATCATACCACAGAAATAGACTATCATTCAATGGCATAAAAGGCTATGCATCGGCTTAGCCTAGAAGCGAATAATGGCGCACATCAGAAAGGCATTTCAAATCGGTCAGTGCGTCAGTTTTTCTCAATCAACCATAAGTACTATTATACGGTCTTACGTGAACTATCACGTTGTTGCTCCATTGGTTGCTGTAGTAATCTAAAGCCGATACTGTGCAAGTACCGTTGTACATTAAAGAATAAGGACCCAAATCTGGTGTTTCAGGTTGGTTTACTATGCCCCATATACCTTGAAATACATTTGCATTTCCATATACATTGCTATCTATAGAAGCATTATGTATATAAGTCACAACATAACTACCTACACGAAATCCATTTAATATGCAAGTTGCTTTATAAACGTTGTTGGCATCGCAGCTATAATCAGTTGAATTGCACTCAGTGAAATTCCTGCCGGAGATGCCGAAATACACAGGACTTGGCGAGAATGAATAAGTGGTCACATTCGTGCCAAGACCAAAGTTCGTATTTGCATTGTTGTTCTGCGATACGTAGATATACGGCTTGTGAGTCGTTACATTGCGTGGTGGTGGCAAATTCTGCGTAAGCCACCAAGCCCAATATTGCGATGTATTCATTACCGTGCTGCTGAACAATGTTACAGTTGTCATGTTCACGCTCGTGCTATTCCACCAAGGGACGTGTATGATTGGTGATGGTTGTGGCTGCGAAAGTATCATGTCTGCAACGATAGCTACTATTATGATTAACGCGATTGCAATCTGCATTATGAATACGCTTCTTTTTGACATCAAATCAACCTATTATCAATGAATATGCAATTAGCACTGAAATGATAAAGAATATAACGCCGATTATTTTAAATAGCATGGATTTCGGCATTATCATCAATATTATTGAAGCTACAAAAATGACGAACGCTATCAAAAGCATGAATTTGCACTCACTCCGGCTTAATCGCGGCCAATATGTCGTCCGTCTTCCTTACCATGCCTATCCTTTTGAATACGTTGTCCATGGTCACCCTGTGCGCTTCCTCCGACCTGGCCGCAGTAGCATCCTCAGCGAATACCTGCCGGTAGCCGTACTCGTAGGCGACCCTCGCTGTGCTCTCCACGCCGTAGTTGGTGGCTATGCCGCATAGCACTATGGTGCTTATGCCCCTCCTCCTGAGCTGGAGGTCGAGCCCTGTGCCATAAAAAGCTCCCCACTGCTTCTTTGTTATTACTATGTCATCCTCATTGGGCGCCATCTCCGGAACAAAATCCGCCCAGTTCTTCGGCCTCTCCCCTGTGAACCCCATGGGCTCGTCGGCTTCGGGTCTCAGCATTTCTGCTTGTGACGCATTGACATGTACGAGAACCACTGGCATTGAATTCCGCCTGAACGCATCAACAAGTCGGGATGCGTTTTTTATGACGGAGGCAGAGTCGTGCGGTGCGGTCGCCATGCCTGTTATGCCTACTTGCAGGTCTATAACTACCAGAGCAGTCTTGGTCTTGTCTATCCTAAATTCATCAGCCATGAAAATCACTTGTTATCTGGCTTATTCTTACAAGCATTAAATTGTTTGCACATTGTCAGGGGATGGCAGGTAACCCTCGAAGTAAATGCAGAAATTATCCCAACTTTAATAGTGGGCTAGCCAAAACACCTTCTGGTAGATGGCCCAACAGAGTATTATGCACAAGAGTGGTTTTGCTGACTTTTTGTTAACTGCAACAAAACATATCCAGTCATTCAGGAAGTTCGTTTACGCATTAATGATTCACGATTCCGAGTCTTTCGTATGCAATGTCCATGATTTCCCTGTAGCACTTTCTTTTAATTTAATCATATGTCTGACGCTGAGATCTCCATCAGCAGAACTATATTCGGGTTTAGTGCTTTTATTCTTTTCCTGAGCATGATTGAACTGATGGAGATTAACATAGCGGACGGCGTTGACATAGACGCGCAACTGGTCATGACCGGGAGGGGCTGCGTCATCGGCCAGAGCGGCTCCGGCAAGTCGTACCTAGTGGGCGTCATGGCCGAGGAGCTGTGCAGGCTTGGACTCCCGTTCTGCATAATAGACACGGAAGGCGAGTACTCGCCCCTCAAGGCCGCCTTCCCGGTGGTCGTGGTGGGAGGCAGCGACGGCGACATCGGCCTGCCCGATGACCTTGGGTCGCTCTTTCGCCTCAGCATGGGCGATGGGTTCCCTGTAGTGCTGGACGTGTCCGAGGAGACGGACAAGACGGCCGCCGTGGAAGCCGCGCTGGCAGCGCTCTACGTGCAGGCGGAGCGGGTGAAGAAGCCCTATCTGGTAATAGTGGAGGAGGCGGACAAGTTCGCGCCGCAGGCGGCGCACACCAAGCTCAACATGATAGAGGAGATATCGGTCAGGGGTCGCAAGAGGGGCATAGGGATCCTAGTCGCAACGCAGAGGCCGGCCAGCATAAGCAAGAACGTGCTGGCGCAGTGCTCCTACGGATTCATAGGGAAGCTTGTCATAGGCAACGATATAAGGGCCGTGAGCACGCTGCTAGGTGGCGCCGATGGCATACCGGGAAAGCTCACGAGGCACGGCGCCGGTGAGTTTACGCCATTTGGCATAGGGAGCGACGTGCAGTTCAAGGTCAAGCCGCGCCTGATGGAGCATGGCGGCGCCACCCCATCAATAGAGGAAGATGGCGTAGCGAGGACGAAACTCAGCAGCATCATAAAGGAGCTAAAGGCGCTAAGCGCGCCGTCCAAAAAGCCCACGCGGACGAAGGGCGCGGCCGTGGGATCCGCAGACATCCATGTCGTAGTCGCCAGCGTGGGTGCCGACGAAGCCAAGATGTACGCAATCCAATCGGTCAAGAAGAGGTTCATGCTGTTCGGCAAGCCCGTGGAGGAGGTGGACAGGATAACCAAAAAGTTCATTGAAGTCGCGCTGCTAGGCATACGCATACCGATGAAGCGGGAGGGCGAGTATGAGGAGCGCCACCTGATGCTTGATGGCAGGTTGCGCTCGGTAAGCCTAAGTGGCAGGATATCGTTCGCGGCTCGGAGGATCAACCGGAAGACAGCGCTGTCCAATGGGGACAGGGAGATCCTTTCCTTCCTAGCGGCCAAGCGCAGGGCAAGCGCATCGGCCATACAGAAATATGTCGGCAAGGATCCGCTCCACGTTGACAATAGCTTGGGCAGGCTGAGCGCAGCTGGTTTGATAAGGCTGAAAAACGACTTCGCGACAATAGTGGACAATAGCGACATCTTGGCCGACAGGCCGCCGGCGCTCGTCACGGAAATGCATGGCAAGGAGGACATAATAAGCAGCGAATCGGGCGACCGCGACGTAAGGGATTACGTGTCCCTAATGTTCCATGGTTCGACGATAATCTCACTGGAGTGGATTTACATCCCGGTGTACGAGATAAGGCTGAGGCATGGGAACAGGATCAGGGTGTTCACAATAGACGCGGTATACGGAGGGAAGATCGACTGATAGCATGGCCAAGGCCGGCTTAGGCCTCAGCAGCTTTTAGGGGCCCCTGCAAAGAAGAGTCGCCAGGCACATTCGACTATTCAGGAAGTGCAGCGCAACTTTAATAAATGTGACGTGATTATAAGAGAGTACTAGTGGAGTGTGATTATGTCAGTAGATTGGTCAATATCATTCGATGAAAAGATAATGCCGAAAGACATGCAGAATGCAGCTACCCCTGAAGAGTATATCAAGTACCATGCGAACAGCGTGCGGGACTACAAAGCCTTCTGGGCAAACATTGCATCGGAGCTGGAATGGTTCAAGAAATGGGACAAGACGCTGGATGACTCGAATCCCCCTTTCTACAAGTGGTTTGCCGGCGGCGAGCTCAACGCTTCATACTTGTGCTTGGACAGGCACATCAAGACGGGCAGGAAGAACAAGGTTGCAATAATATGGGAAGGCGAGCCGATGGAGAACGGCAAGCCCAAGGAGGTCCGCAAGATCACCTACAACGAAATGTACAGGGAAGTCAACAGGGTGGCGCACCTGCTCAAGAACAGGTACCAGATAAAGAAGGGGGACGTCATCGGGCTGTACATGCCCATGATACCGGAGCTTCCCATCTTCATGCTCGCTGCTGCAAGGCTGGGCGCCACATTCTGCGTGGTGTTCTCGGGATTCAGCTCCGATGCGATAGCCGAAAGGATGAACGATGCCGAAGCAAAGATACTGGTAACTGCGGATGGCGCGTGGAGGGGCGGCAAGGTGCTGGATCTCAAATCCATAGTTGACCAGGCGCTGCAGAAGACAAAGACCATAAGCAAGGTCGTAGTGCTTAACAGGACGAACAACAAGATCAACATGACGGACGGCAGGGATGAGCTCTTCGATCAGGTGATGAAGGACATCCCGGTTAATACGTATGTTGAGCCGGAAAAGGTGAAGTCGGAATCGCCGCTTTACGTATTGTATACTTCAGGTACGACGGGCAAGCCGAAAGGGCAGGTCCACGATGTCGGTGGCTACATGACGCTGCTTCACGCCACAATGAAATGGGTGTTCGACATACATGACCATGACGTTTATTGGTGCATGGCAGACATAGGATGGGTGACCGGCCACTCGTACATAGTTTTCGGCCCTCTAATGGAGGGCGCGACCGAGGTCATGTATGAAGGCTTGCCGGTATTCCCCGAGCAGGACAGGTGGGCTTCCATAATAGAGCGGTACGGGGTCAGCATATTCTACACGTCCCCTACGGCAGTTAGGGGCTGGATCAAGGGCGGTGACCAGTGGGTCAAGATTCACGATGTCAAGACAGTGAGGCTCTTGCATTCTGTCGGCGAGCCGTTGAATCCAGAAGCCTTCAGGTGGCTCTTCAAGCATGTCGGCAGGGAGATGGTGCCGTTCGGGAGCACATGGTGGATGACGGAGACGGGCGGTATAATGATAAGCCACGTACCAGGGCTCATGATGGTGCCGATGAAGCCCGGTACCAACGGCCTGCCGATACCGGGAATAGACGCGGACGTTGTTGACGAGGACGGGAACTCCCAAAAGCAGAACGAGAGGGGCTTCCTCGTGATCAAGAACCCGTGGCCCGGCATGCCGCTTACGATATTCAAGGATCCTGACAGGTTCAAGGAGGTGTACTTCTCGAAGTTCAAGAACGTATTCTACGCCGGGGATTACGCGGTGCGCGATCCGGACGGGTATTTCTGGGTGCTGGGAAGGGCCGACGAGATAATAAAAGTGGCCGGCCACAGGCTCGGGACATACGAACTGGAATCGGCGCTGATGAAGCACAACTCCGTTGCGGAATCCGCAGTGGTGGGCGTGCCCGATGACATAAAAGGCGAGGTGCCCGTGGCTTTCGTGATACTGAAGCAGGGCGCACAACCGAACGACACGCTGAAGAACGAGCTGAAAGATACGGTCCGCAAGACGGTCGGCCCGGTCGCGTCGCTGAAGGATGTCATATTCGTGTCGAAGCTGCCCAAGACTAGGAGCGCGAAGATAATGCGCAGGGTGGTGAAGGCGGTCGCCATAGGCAAGCCGCCTGGCGACACGACAACGCTGGACGACGAGGCTTCCGTAGAAGAAGTGAAGAATGCGTACGCGCAGTTAAGCGGCGAGGTAGGCAGCAGCTGATGCTGCATGCCTGATAAAGGCCGAAGCCAAAGCATTTGTGCGCGTTACTTGAGCTCGGCATACCTGAAGCAGTACGTCAGGTGGTCGTTGACCATCCCTGTCGCCTGCATGTGCGAATAGCATATGGTGCTTCCGACGAAGCTGAAGCCGCGCTTCCGCATGTCCTTGCTCATAGAATCGGATTCTGCGCTGCGGGCAGGCAGCTGCTTCGACTCCTTCCACCTGTTGACTATGGTCCTGCCGCCCACGAACCCCCATGCATATCTATCGAAAGTGCCGAATTCGTCCCTTATCCGCATGAAGGCCTTCGCATTACCTATCACGGAACGTATCTTGAGGCGGTTCCTTATTATGCCAGGATTGGCCAGAAGCGCCTCCACCTTTGCGCCATCATATCTGGATATCTTCTCGTAGTCGAAACCATCGAATGCTTTCCTGTAGTTGTCGCGCTTCCTTAGAACGGTGAGCCAGCTGAGGCCGGCCTGCGCGCCCTCCAGCGTCAAGAACTCGAATATCTTTTTGTCGTCATGGATCGGGACCCCCCACTCAATGTCATGGTACCGCAGGTACAGCGGGTCGCTGCCAGCCCAGTCGCACCTCCTTATCTGCGCCATCAGCCCTTCTCATCCTTGCCGGTTTTGCTGTGGTCCATCATTATCTCCTGGTAGCCCTTGTTGCCTGTTATCTCATTCTCCACAACTTCCGTCCTGAAAGGCGCATCGAAAGAGTCCCCCAGGTCCTTTATCTGGACCGCGCGGTAAGCGATGTTGACCCTGCGCTTGTACTCGTCCGTTATGTCAAAAAGCACTCCCACCAGACCGTCCAGCACCCACTCTATGTTGCCCGGCACGTACCTGGTCCTTATCTCCATCGCGGTCTGTTCCAGAGCTCCGGCGGTCATCGTGTATATGCTATTGTTGAACTCCTCCTTCCACCCATGTTCCGCTACCATGATATGCGGCACGATCTGTATGAGCCTGGTGGTAGCGTAGTTTAGGTTGCCCAGCCAGTCCACCTTTATGCTGCCTCCCTTCCTCTTTGCGACATCGAATAGCTGGTGGCCTAGCCTCTGGGCCGCTGTCTTAGGCACCGCATCGCTGCCGCTCTCCTTGTCCACTATGGCGTTGGTCATCTCAAGCATTATGTGCTTGTACATGACGCCCAGCGCGGCCTCCTGCCGTTCCGGCGTCTTGCCAACTGAGGCGAGCTGCCTGGCCACATCCTCGGCCAGCGCAGTTATGTACGCCTCCATCTTCCTCCTGTCGTGTTTTTCAACGTATGGCATTTGCTCACTATTCGGTGCGCTCAGACGCTCTTGTCCTCGCTCTTCTTCTGCGTTATGCCCCTGTAGTCCATCATTATCTCCTGGTAGCCCTTGTTGCCGTCTGGATCCTTCACCTCGACTACCTCGGTCCTGAATGGGACGTCATAGCAGTCCCCGGACTTCTTTATCTGTATTGCCTCGTAGGATATGTTGACCCTGCGTTTGTACTCGTCCTTCACGTCAAAAAGCGTGCCTACTAACCCGTTCACCACCCATTCAAGGTTGGCAGGTACCTGCCTGGTCCTTATCTCTATGGCGGACTGCTCTATGGCCCCCGCAGTAAGGGCGTAAAGGAAGTACCTGAACTCCGCCTGCCATTCGAGGTTCACAACCATGATGTGCGGGACCGCCTGTATCAGCCTCGTTATCGAGTAGTTGAATCCCCCGAACCAGCCTAAGCCGTCGCTGGACTTCTTCGCCGCCTCAAGTATCTGCTGCCCCAGCTTCTGCGCAGGTGTTTCGGCAGAGACGCTCTTGCCGCCCTCAATCTCTATTATCGTGTCGGCCACCTGCAGGATGGCCTGCTTATAAAGCCCCGATACATCCTCCTCCTGCTGCGCGGTCCTCTTGCCCTGCTTGTTCGGCTTCCCGGAAAGATCCTTAGCTATATCCTCCGCCAAACCGTTTATGTAAGGGTCCAGACCATCTCTCTCAGTTTTTTCCACATACGACATATACTCACTTTTTAAACGTTACATGCATTCTTGGCGCATATCTTGGTGCGCGTGACGAAGTGCTTCCCTTCAATGCCCGCGGGCAGGGAGAAGCCGTCAGCCTCGCCGTCCTCAACGTCAAGTATTATCTGGCTGGTCCTGTATGTCTCGTACTGCCTGAAATCGATGTAGTACGGGCAGCCCCCAACGGTGCCGACCAGCCTGTCCACATTCCCTACTATCATCTCGCCTTCGTCGAAGCACATCGGCGCGCTGTTGTCGCAGCACCCGCCGGACTGGAAGAACGCTACCCCCTTGTGGGTCCTGAGCAGCTTCCCAATGGCGTCAAGCGCGGCCTGCGTGGCTATGACAGAAGGCACCTGTACATCCTGATTCTCTTCCGGCATATCAGATCCCTTCAGAAGAATCCCATGGGCTTCTCTGAATAGCTTACCAGCATGCTCTTTACCTGTGTATAATGCTCCAGCGCCATCCTGTGCGTCTCCCTTCCTACTCCGGATATCTTGTAGCCTCCGAAAGTGGCTCCTGCAGGATACGAGTGGTAGCAGTTCACCCACACCCTTCCTGCCTTTATGGCGCGCGCTATCCTGTATGCGCGCGTCCCGTCCCTGCTCCATACTCCGGCTCCAAGCCCGTACAGCGTGTCGTTCGCTATCCTTATCGCGTCCTGCTCGTCCTCGAATGTCGTCACCGCTATGACAGGCCCGAATATCTCCTCCTGGAATATGCGCATGTTGTTCTCCCCCTTGAACACGGTAGGCTGGAAGAAGAAGCCCCCTGCCATGTCGCCTCCCATCTGCGCCTTCTGACCGCCGCACAGCAGCTGCGCTCCCTCCTGCTTCCCTATCTCGACATAAGAGCTTATCTTCTGTATCTGCTGCGCAGAAACCTGCGGTCCTATCATAGTATTGGTATCAAGCGGGTTGCCCTGCTTTATCTTCTTTATGCTGTCGAGCGCCTTGGCTATGAACTTGTCGTATATTGACTTCTGCACAAGCGCCCTTGACGGGCATGTGCAGACCTCCCCCTTGTTGAACGCGTACAGCACGAACCCCTCGACCGCCTTCCTCATGAAGTCGTCGTCCTTGTCGAGCACGTCCTCGAAGAATACGTTGGGCGACTTGCCTCCAAGCTCCAGCGTGGCCGGTATTATGTTCTGCGCGGCGTACTGCATTATCAGCCTGCCTGTCACCGTCTCCCCTGTGAACGCAATCTTCGCTATCCTCGGGCTCGTGGCCAGCGCCTTTCCTATCTCAGCTCCAGGCCCTGTGACAACGTTTATCACTCCTGGCGGGACTACGTCGCCTATGACTTCCATCATCTTGAGCAGGGACCACGGAGTCGGGGATGCCGGCTTGACCACGGTGCAGTTGCCCGCGGCAAGAGCCGGTGCTATCTTCCATGATGCGAGCATCAGCGGGAAGTTGAACGGCACTATCTGGCCTACTACCCCGAGCGGCTCGTGCATGTTGTAAGCGAGCGTGTCCTTGTCCACCTCTGTTATGGTGCCTTCCAGCATCCTGGCCGCGCCTGCGAAGTACCTGAAATGGTCCACGGCCATCGGCACGTCCACGTTCAGCGTCTCCCTAACGGGCTTGCCGTTCTCCCAGCTCTCCGCAACCGAAAGCATCTCCTCGTTGGCCTCTATTGCGTCTGCTATCTTGTTCAGCACCTTGGCCCTCTCCGACAACGGCAGTATCTCGCCCCACTTCTCCTTGGCTGCATGCGCCGCATCTAGCGCCAGCTCGACGTCTTCCGGAGTCGATTTGGCCACCTTAGTGAACGGCTTGCCTGTAGTCGGCGATATGTCGTCCATGTACTGCCCCTTCACAGGGGGCACGAACTTTCCACCTATATAATTGCCATACTTTTCCTTCAATTCAACTATGCTTCCCGGCATTCCTGGCGGTACGTACGTTTTGTTTACTTGCATAATTACCCCGTTAGTTCATATACGCATAAAGAGCTTAAAAAAGTTATGGTAGCATATTGTGTAGGGCGAAAAGCCACGTCAAAGCGGAAATTATGGTGCATGGTGTTGTAAATGGTGGAATCATGGATGCAGGGAAAAGGCTCCGGATAAAGGTGCGCAATGCAAGAATCGGCGACTACGCCGCACTGGTTAAGCTCTGGAAAGCGAACGGCATAATGATAAGGTTGGGGGATGACAGGGATGGCATACGTACAATGCTTTCGCACAATCCCAAATTGTCATTCGTTGCAGTCAGGAATGGTGACGTTATAGGCGCGGTGTTAGGATCGTGGGACGGGAGGCGAGGATGGCTGCACCATCTTGCAGTGGAAAAGGGCTACAGGAAGGCAGGCATAGCCACAATGCTGGTAACTAGAGCGGCAAAAGAGATGAAGAGCCGCGGCATAAGCATGGTAAAGGTGGAGATTTACAGCCGCAATACTGCCTCAAAGGCGCTATTCTCCAAGATGGGATTTAAGCATTACGAAAAGTTGCTCACTTACGGGAAAGAGATTTAACTGAAAAAGTTTTAACATCATTTCGGAGTCGCATCAACAACAAGCCGATTGAATCTATCGTCTCTGACAAATTTTATACGGTTTCCATCTTCATCTAATGTTATTTCATCGTAAGTGCCATATAAATATGGGGGATTTGTAGGATCTACTATAACAGATTTTCCATCTGGCAAATGTAATTCTACCCATGCATGACCTGCCTTATCTGTTCCTATGCTAAGTTCCCCTTCTACAAATTCTGATTTTATTTTATTATCCTTATCTCTTGATTTATTTGTTAGTTCTATAAGCATCTCTAAGAGTAAAGCTTTTTCGTGGCATTCCCCTTTACGGTTTTTTATTATTTCGTAAAACGGTATAACTTGCTGTCCCTTATCCAAATAGTTCAATTTTATATGGGCATCCCATTTATTATCGTACTTTATTTGATCGTATACGCCATCCGCCAATTCCGTTACAGTTTCTAAAATTTCGAAAGATGCTTTATCGTTCTCACTAATCTCATTTATAATCTCTATAATCGAATCTTGAAGTTTCATTTGATTTTCACCTATTGAACTCAAAATTTTATTTGCCTCCTCATTATCGTTTTTTGATAATTCAATATAATATTTACCACGCTGGTTCTGGTCACCTATTTTATAAGTAATTGTATTAAAGATCCACCTATAAGCACCAACATCTGGAAGAGCCAAATTACTTATTTTAGCTCTAGTTGTAGGCGAAAACGTATATCCTCTACCTTCTAACGATTCAATTCTGCGTGTAAACGTGCCATAATCTTTTATGGACGTATCTCTTGGTATAACGATAGAAATTATACTTAAAGCCCGCCGTTTACTAAGATGTGCTGAAATATCGCTTTGAATTTGTGAATCTATTATTTTTAAGTCTGCGTTTGAAATATTAATTTCTATATTATTAAAAGCAGTCCCAATATAAGATCCTTGGATAAGCATATGCGCATTTTTGTCATCCCCACCTGACCAATCAACATTAGTAGTTTTATCAATTATCGAATGCATTACACTAGCGTTTCCTTGGTGTGCTTTAACATCACCATTAATCTCTGATTTCAAAATGCTCATAGAAGAGCTTTCATCCGTATATACAAATGCATGCTCCCCAATTGTAGCATCATTCAATGTTATGTTTCCAATAAGAACTGCTGAAGGTGCTACCCTATTGCTATCACCATTTAGCTTTACCTTCCCACGTTCTATGAACCCACCCATCGTATCATTAGGGTTGATATGCCGCTCAAATGCGAGCTTATCATCAGCATTTCTAATTTTATTCGCACTTAATACTTCTATTGATTTTATCTCAGGTTTTTGTGTAGCCAAATAACTTACTAACTCCTGTAAGCCAGAGAAACGCTCTATTTTATGGGGTGCAGTTCCCTCCATCAAATCACTAAAATCCTTATAATCAGCTCATTCGTCATCTACTATGAGCTTTGCCGAATGCGCAGCCTCTCTAAGACGAATTCCAACGCCATCAAAAGCGTCTCGCATTATCATTTTTACATGTTCATCTATTTTTGCTTTACCAGAAGATTTGTACTCTTCCAATTCCTTTATGTATTTATCGAAGCGTGCTACCAATTCTACGGACTTCTCTGAAAGCGCTATTTTCCTTCCATTGCTAAGTACTGCCAACTCATAAACTAATGGTTCAGTATCATGAAGTGCATACCCTTTTTCTTCGAATAATTTTGAATATTCAAGTAACCTTAAATCATAAGCGTTCTGTTCATCTTTTTGATCGTTATTCATTTTAAACAACCCTTAGCTTCTCCTCGTAAGCTTTCTCATCAGGAATGGCGTCCTCCGTGAAATCACTATCACAATTAGTGATAGAAATCCTGTGCCATAAGTATATAAAAGTTTCTTAATCAAATCGTCGCAGCGCGGATTCCATTCACGGCTTCAATGCAAAATATGGATGGCCACTTCGGCATGTTAAAGGCCCGCCAAATTTTATCATTATAATGGAAATGTCGCATTCTTATCGACGTTTTACCGTACGCGCACGCGCGTATATATGGGTAAAACTATGGCTCCGACTAATTCTCACTACCTGAAACTGGCTTGTGTCGCGCTGTTTTTCATCCTGTTTTACGGACTCGGCACCCTATTCCATGCGATCTGGTGGATTAATCTGCTGATATCCTTCGTTGTCGCGCATGCGGTATGGAGGGCGTATTCATTCAGCGGGGAATGGGAACCTGCGGAGTTCCTGAGGGCAAAGAACGGAACGGTACTGATCTTCATGGAGGCATCCGGTGTCTCTATGATAGGATTCATATTTGGCATGCAGTCCGGTTTCATTTCCGGCTTCTACGGGTTCGTAATGCTGACCGGCGCTTTCATGATAACGCTTCCCATAGCTTTCTGGCTGCTTGCAATGGCAAGCGCCCTGCGCCTTAACAAGAGGAGGACTGGCGTGCTGGCAATATCCGCTGTTGCGGAATACCAGATTGGCATGGGCTCCGAGCGCATGAGGAGATACGAGACCAGGATAATCCGCACTCCAACGTGGAGGCCGCTCAATATGGACCTCAAGGAGTATCTGGACCAGAAAGCCAACCACAATGTGTTCGTTTGCGGAGCTTCCGGAAGCGGAAAGTCGAGGCTGATGAACTACCTGCTGCAGCTGTACGATGACGAGAAGTACATATTCTCGTTCAAGCCGAGGGACGAGTACCTTGACGTTGGCATAGAGATAGTGGACATGTCGAAGCATCTTCCGAATGCCTTCACTAATCCGGACGATTTCGTCGCAGCTTTCCTTATAACATATTCAATGAGCGATACCGGCATAACCGCAGCATCGCTCTCGTCGCTCCTTACGGAGCTGGCAAAGGGATCCAGGAACTGGAACGACTTCGAGTTCAATGTGAACAGGAGGATGGCGAGCGGCGCAGGCAGCATAAAGAGGAACGCCCTCACGTTCATAGCCGACAGCGCCAAGCAGCTCAAGTCGGATCTGTCGGGTTTCGAGCTGCCGGAAGGCAAGAGCCTTGTCTTTGATTTCTCGAAGCTGAACGAGAACGCCAAGACATTCTATGCTGAGTTGATACTGCGCAACCTGTTCCGGGGGCTTACAACTGCCGATGAATCTAAAAAGAGCATAATATGCGTGGACGAGGCTCACAGGCTGCTAGGCTCGCTGGACAGGCACCACAGCATTTTCTTCGAGCTGGCGCGCGAGATCCGCACGTTCGGGTCGTTGTGGACCAGTTCGCAGAACTATACTGACCTGCCGGCCTCCTTGGTGTCGCAGTTCCAGACCGCGTTCTTCTTCGCGGCAACTGCGGAAAGCGACCTGAGCGCGTTTGCCGCAATCGACCAGAAGGTTGCATACGCCGCGGTGGACATGCCCAAGCATTGCTTCTCCGACGCGCGATATCCGGGGGTGCATGACGTGGTGCCAGAGTTGATACTGGACTGGGAGCCCAAGCTGCACGGGCGCAGAGATTTCGAATGCACCGACAAGCCAGCCGCCGCCAGCGGATCAGGCGATTCATGGAATTGGTATAAGCGCATGTATGGCGATCTGCTCGGGGAGCGGCCCACCACGACACAGCATGCAGCTATCCTAGCGATATACGGCAATAAATCCGCTAAGATAACCGAGCTGGCCAGCTATGTGCGAAGCAAGGGGTGGATAAGCGGTAGCACTACGATATACGGAGGGTCCGGAAGGCCCGGCGTGTTTGAGAGCCTTGTCATGCTGGGGCTGGCAGCAAGGTCCGATGGGGGCCGCTACGAGCTCACACAGAAAGGATCCTCGTGGGTTAACCCGAACATGATCCTGGACTCGGTCAATACCGCTTCCGACCTGCACTTCAGGCTCCTGAAGCGCACGATAGCGAAGCTGCATGAGAGCAATACCCTTGTCATCGCGCCAAAGGGCCATGCGGTGCCTGACCTTATCGCATACCCGATGGAATCGGGCAAGAGGAAGTACATGTGGAAGGACTCGGCAGTCAGGGCCTACGAGATACAGACTACTGCGAGGGCGGATAACGTGATGTCCAACAAGAGTAGGAACGATAAGGACGGGCTAAATACCGTGTGGGTGACTTATGATGGCGGCATAATGGCTCAGATAAAAAAGCTTACCGGAGGGGATGATGAATACGTTATTGTCAATTTGTAAATTAGCCATATTGGCCAAACGCTTCTATATGCTTCATCAGTAGGCGGCGTCAAGGGGTTATCGGAGGTGTGCTCCATTGTGACTGGACCGTAATGCCAGAACCTCCGGAACTGCCGTGCGGGCCGCCGTTTTGGCCTTCTCCGCGAGCCCCGCCCGAAACGCTAACCGACGCGACGCTGCCTATGCTGCTGCCATAAGCTAGTATTACGAAACCACCTCCTCCGCCCCCGGCTCCTCCACCGGAACCGCCTCCAGCTCCGGATGCACCAGCAGCGTTTATTGTGCCAGGCGTGATCTGGTTGGCTTGTATGTATATACCGTATCCGCCCCCTCCTCCCGTGCCGCCATCGCCGCAGCATCCGTTGCCACCACCTCCTCCGCCTCCGGCTCCCTCAAGGTAGCTTTGCAATGCGCCTCCTTTGTTTGCGTACCATGTCTGAACGCTTGAGAGTATGGGGCTTGGGTATGAGCTTTGCCCGGTGCCTGCACTGCTTACGTTTAAGAAGCTCCAGTTGCACTGGCTGCTGGTATTGCTGCCTGCGCCTATCCCTCCTTGCGCTCCTGGGCTTGCGCCAAGCGTGCTGCCGCCTCCACCACCTCCTCCGCCGCCGCCCCAGCTGTTGCCCTGCGGCTGGCCAGCTTGGCCAGCTGTTCCTGCTGCGCCGCTAGCGCCACCTGTGCCCCTAGTCCCTCCATTGCCGCCGTTGCATGCATTTGCATTGCCACCAGCTCCGCCTCCTCCGGCACCGCCATATCCTCCTGCACCTCCTCCCCCGCCGCCTATGCCTCCGAAACACGGCGGATTGGAACTGCATGTGCCTCCGCCATACGCGGACGGTATGGGATTGCCGTACGAAATGCTATAATATCCGCCGCCGGACCCGCCATTGGTCGCATTGCCGGTATCTACAGTGCCATCATTGGTGAAAGTGTTTCCTGAGATTATGCTGTAACCATTAGTAAGCAGGTTGGCTCCAGCCAGCACGGTTACGCTGCCGGTAGTGACGATATCGTTCGTGAGGCCGGTCGACACCATATTGCTATCGAACACAACGTCTCCAGTGCATGCATCGCAGAAGAGCGGATCCAAATATATTGATGTGCTTGAGGTGCTTGTTGTTGAGGTGCTGGTCGTGGAAGTCGATGTGGTGGGCGGTCCGTTTGATATTATTGTAGATCCGCCGACGAATGCCGTGCCCGCCTCTTTAACATTGATTGTGCCGACCTTCGCGAAGCTGGTCGGCGAATTGCACCCGGGAGTCGTGCAGTATCCCAACCATACGTAACCGGTGAACGGATAGCCCACTGGTATGTTCGCAGTAGGTATCTCGCCGGCCGAAGTATTAGTATAGGTGAACAGTACAGTCTGGCTAGGTCCTAACTGACCCAGGTACAGCATGTTCGCGGTACTTGAGGCCGAGAAATTAACCGGAAGCCCTGAACTGCCAATCAGTTCACTAGACGAAACTATGAATACCCATGCACTAGTATAGTAGCTGCCTGAAGTTTGCGATATTGTCGCGCTTATGCCATTAGTCCCGTACGACGGGTTCGTGCAAGAGAATCCGGATTGGGGTGTGCATACATCAGGCGTGCCTGCGCCTCCGCTGAACAATCCCAGCGCGAACAGCAGAGACACTATAATTGCGATGACCAATATCGCCCACCCATACGTCATCAGGTACTCCATCGCTGATTGTGCTCTTGTCCTGCATTTGAACGCTCCGTTACGCATTGACACACCATTAATATTAGACAATACTGCCGAAGTTAGCACTAGGCATCTGACCATTTGGCGGGAATATCCTAGTGCGTACCCAGTAGGCAGTTAAAACATCGTTGTTACCTCCATAATTTTCAAGTATCACGTGGTTAGATGACAGATAAGTTTGCGAGCTATCCGTTTGCGTACTGCCTTGTTGCACATAATTTTCCCATATGGATTCTGTGTCTGTGGCCGGCCACATCAATGAGAATACTGTGCCAACCGTTGCAGTATCGCTACCTGTTGAAAGAATATAATTGGAGGCACCATTAGTTTGCACTTTCAATCTTAGATCCGTGTAGAAGCCTCTGTTCTCAAAGCCATATCCATTATAGATGAAATCCCAACTGCCTTGGGAACTCCCGATACCCGAACCTTGGTCATTAGAAAGTATTGTTCCTGGAGCGACTGCGTATTCTAAAATCTGTGGATTGCTTATCAATTCCGATATTACCGCTGAACTAGTGCCGCCCTGGTTGTAGTTAAGCCGCAACATGTTGTTTATGGTAACTGCACCATAAGAAGTTGGCCATTTGGTCGCATTCAAACTCGTGCCTGAGAAATCATCATAAAAGCTGAATACTCTAGGGCCGTTGTCGTACTGGCCGTATGCGGTCTGCATGCAATTTGCTGCAGCGCAATACTTCTGCGGTGCATAACCGGTATAACCACTTGTTACCGGCGCATTGCTCGACATGGGCAGGAAATTCATGTATATCGTCTGCGCCCCACTTGCGGTTATCGTGTTGGATCCCAAATTCACCCATACGGTTGTCTTTGCCGCAGTGTTGCTGGTTCCGTTCTCTATCCATGCATACAGCACGGTCCCGGTGTTTGCTGGCCCAGTAGTGAACTCTACGTTCGACAGGTTAAGGTTTTCGTATGCCGCGCACGACGAGCACGTGCTGGACGTTATGTTGATCATCTGCTGGAAGTCCGTGCCTGTGGACGATGATTGCGAATTGGTCAAAGTTATGGCAGCGTAATGTATAGTAGAAGATGTGCTGGTGGTAGATGTTGATGTGGATGAAGTGGATGTACTGGTGACCGAAATCGTCGTGCTGCTTCCCCCTGAAAATCCGATTCCGCTGTTCTTCACGTTTATCGTGCCGACCTTCGCGAAACTTGTCGGCGAATCGCATCCCGGGGTGGTGCAGTAGCCCAGCCATACGTCACCTGTGAACGGATAACCCACCGGCACGTTGGCCGTAGGTATTGCCCCTGCCTTGGCATTTGTATAATAGAACGTTGTAGACTGACTAGGTCCCAGTTGCCCAATGTACAGCATGTTGTTCGCACTCGAAGCCGAGAAATTGACCGGAAGTCCGGAACTGCTTATATGTTCACTCGACGACGCGACGAACACCCATGCGCCCAGGTAATACTGGCCCGAATCCTGGCTGATCGTCGCGCTTATCCCGTTCGTGCCGTACGACGGATTAGTGCATGAGAATCCGGACTGCGGCGTGCACCTGCTTGGCGTGCCTGCGCCTCCGCTGAACAATCCCAGCGCGAACAGCAGAGACACTATAATTGCGATGACCAATATCGCCCACCCATACGTCATTAGGTACTCCATCGCCGACTGGGCCATTTTCTTTGGTTCACATCCTTTTCTGTGCGTTGCTACACCGATAATTTATATGACATTGCCTACGTTGGCGCTTGGCATTGCGCCACCTGGGGGGTAGGCGCGGATAAGAAATCCATTATAATAAGTATTGCCATTTCCGCTACCATAATCATAATTTGTGTCCAATCCTATATAATCACCTCTTGATGATATGCTTACGGAATTTATCTGGCTCCCAAAAGTGGCGATTTCATCGGAGTTACCGCCAACATAGTATGTGGCAGTCGTTCCTGCGATTACAATATCATTTTTATACCACGTTCCAGAACTAAAAATTGCACCGCCAGGATTGGTATAGCCGCATGGCCCAGCGCTGCTGAGCAATCCGGATCCATAGCCGGCAACACCAAACAAGGCCATCGGACCTGACTGTGTGGAATTATCCAAAAAGTAAAAATTGCCGCCGTCGTTCCCCGAAGATGCATAAGTCCAATATGTTATAATCTCATTGTAGTTCAGATTAGGGATCGCAGTTTCAAAAAGCCCCGAACCGCCTCCCTGACATACTGTTGTGTAGAGTGCATCAGCCGTTCCAAAATAGCTGCCCGAAGGAGCAGAGCTAGTCTGACCTACGCTGCTTTGTGTTATAGTCCAACCGGCAGTTGAAATTGGATTAACGTTGTAATAAAGGAACACATTTGCGCCATTGTCATATGCCCCGTAGGAAGGCTGGCCGGGTAATTGCGGGGCTTCTCCTGTGTAGCTGGATGGTGATGCCATCACGTTGCTGGGCATGAAGTTCATGTATATTATCGTATTGGAATTTGCGTTTATTGCATTCGTCAACTTTACCCACATTACCGTATTGCTTGCGGAGTTGTTACATCCAGACTCGCACCACGCGTACAGGGGCGTGCCACCATCGGCTATAGTGTTTCCAGTTGAGAACTCTACGTTGGTCCATCCATTGTTAATCTCGTTAATCAAGTTGTATTTGGTGCTATCTATCGTTAACATCTGTTGGAATGTTGATGGAGTTGGAGAACTCTGAGCATTAGAGAGAGTTATGGGTACGTAACGTATGGAAGTGGTCGATGTGCTGGTTGATGACGTGCTGGTGGTGGATGTTGACGTAGTGGAACTTGATGTAGTCGAGGTGGATGTAGTCGAAGTAGTTATCGATGACGAACCAGTGAAAGCGCTTGCGCCAGAGAACTTCGTGTTGATGGTGCCTATCCTCGTGTAAGAGGTCGGCGCACCACAGCCAGGGACAGTGCAGTATCCCAGCCATACGTACCCTGTGAACGGATAGCCCACCAGAACATTCGCTGTAGGCATGTCACCCGCCTGTCCATTCGTGAATTCGACTGTTGCGGTCTGCCCTGGGGTCAATACACCTACAGATATCATATTGGTCGGGAATGACATGTTAACCGGCAGTCCGTTGCTGTCGAGATGCTCTGAGGTAGACGCGACAAACACCCAATCCCCATAATAGTACTGCCCTGACTCCTGCCCTACAGTAAGGACTATTCCGTTGGGAGTGTAAGAAGGATTGGAACATATGAAACCTGTCTGCGGCATGCAGCCTTCGGGCAGGTTGGATGACGACTGGCCGAACAGGCCGAGAGCGAATAGCAGGGCAGCCACTATCGCAATGACTAATATGGCCCACCCATACGTCATCAGGTACTCCATCGCCGACTGGGCTTTCCTTTGTTTAAACGGTATAATGCAACCCCCTATTTTATCGAATCATACGTAGCGCCTATATAAAAATATTTACGGACGCTTGAAATCAACAGCATACTAAGCGCCGCATAAGCAAACACGTCTGGCAACTCATGCCACAGAAAACGGGAAATATGTGGGCATAACTCCGCCCGGTGGATAAGAACGCATCATGAACCAATATACGTTTATTGGATTTGCCTGGTTCCCGCTGTCGCTGGAGGCACTTACGCCAACATACCCTGTGCTTGAGCCTCCATAATTGTTTGCGGAGTAGCTAGTAGACGGGAACGATCCGACCTCAGTATTACCTGCGTATAATGCACCTGTCCACGTGCCACCATCATCCTGCACGTCCATGGTATAATTAGTCAAGGTTGAGGACGTATACGATCCGCTTGAATACACCCATGCAACTTGGTCGTTCAGGAAGGCTAGCGATCCGCCGTTATTCCCCCCAACCAGGAATCTATAACCGCTGCTATCGGTGGCACCGTCTTGCACGGCTACCAAACCAACCCTTGGTGGATTATTAACAGATACCGATGGATAGTTGAAATACATATCCAAGATGTAGCGACCCGATGCTGCATATGAAGTGCCAGTTATAAGTGCGGTAGGTCCGTTTGTATAGCTACCACCAGTGTTTGTTTGTTGTAAGTAACCATTAGAAGTGGACCAAGTGCCTTCGAACATTGTAAAGGATGACCACGATGCCCCTCCGTATTGGGTGAACACCTTAGCGCCGTTGTCGTACTGGCCGTAAGTGGTCTGCATGCAATTCGCAGCGCAATAATGCTGCGGCGCGTAACCGGTGTAGCCATCTGTGACAGGCGCATTGCTAGACATCGGCAGGAAATTCATGTATATGGTCTGCGTCCCTCCTGCGGCTATCGCGTTTAGCCCCAGGTTCACCCATATCATTGTCTTTGATGCGGTGTTGCTG
>DAHVQB010000002.1 GCA_027317945.1 Microcaldota archaeon | reverse complement strand
GGTGGTTGATTGGGTGGGTCCGAGTTCACCTATGTATTGCATATTGGCGGTATTTGAGGTAGAGAAATTGACTGGCAGCCCAGAGCTGCCTATGTGTTCACTCGACGACGCGACGAACACCCACGCGCCCAGGTAATACTGACCTGAATCTTGACTGATCGTAGCGCTTATCCCGTTCGTGCCGTACGACGGATTGGTGCATGAGAAGCCAGATTGAGGCACGCATCCATTCGGCGTGCCGCTCCCACCGCTGAACAGTCCGAGAGCGAACAGCAGCGACACTATAATCGCAATGACCAATATAGCCCACCCGTAAGTCATCAAATATTCCATGGCCGACTGGGCACTTCGCCTTTTGCTGTTGCGGTCTTTTGTATGCATAATTATCCTGCTGTAAAATATAACATAATCAAAAGAGGATTAATTATCAACCATTGAATTTAATATTTAGGAGGTTTCCAGCCAAGTATGGCCTTTTCGTATCGCTCCATAGTGTCTGCAGGGAACCATTGGCCCTTGCTGACATAGGCACATATCTTCTCCCTCCCCACAATGTCCTCAAAAAAGTCTCTTTCCATAGAAAACTTTTCCTTATCCGGCATCATTTCGATTGCCATTGCACTCAAGATGTATATGCCTGCATTTATTATGTGGCTCTCGGCATTTGCAGGATTCGGTTTTTCCACGAATTTTCTTACCACATTCCCATCCATCGTAAGTACACCATAGCCCGTAATGTCCTCTACTTCCTTCGCGAGTATCGTTACTATGGCGTTCTCGGATTTGTGCATCTTGTACATTTCATTCAAATTTATGTCGTAAAGGTTGTCTCCGTTGACTATTAGGACATCATTCTCGCCAATGCCGCTTTCATAATTTACCCCATTTTTGAAATGCTCTTCTATCGCTTTCTTTGCCGCACCGCCTGTTCCGAGAGTCTTGCTCTCTACGCTATACATTATATTTATGCCGAATTTGGATCCATCCTTAAAGTAATCCATTATCATGTCCGCCTTGTATCCAATCGCCAGTACGACATCCTTAGCGCCATAATGCACCAATGCGTCCAGTATGTGTTCGACTATGGGCTTTCCCTTGACAGGCATCAATGGCTTGGGTACTTCATACGTGAGCGGCCTAAGCCTAGTGCCTTCTCCGCCTGCGATTATTACGGCATATCTGGGCATTGTCAAAGAATCCAGCATGCACTCATCCAAGTTTCTCTATGGCTCCCTTGTACTCTTTAAGTATCCTATCTAGCGACTTCTCACTTTCGGCTTGTGCATAAAGCCTTATGACGGGCTCCGTCCCTGAAGGCCTTACCATTATCCACGACTTCCCGCCGAGTCCCATCTTCATCCCGTCTGAATAGTCTATGCCAGAATTGCGCCTATTCGCAAGCGCAGTCTTTATCCTGTCAAAGCTGATGGCAGTCTTGATCCTATCCCTTCTGTAATGAAGATTCGGTAGCTTCTTGAGTATGCTGTTTAGATCATCCTTTGCCACCGCATCTAGCCATAGCGCCAGCGTCATTGCCCCATCTCTGCAGTACTGGTGCGGTCCGAATATGGTCCCGCCATTCTCTTCACCGCCTAGCTTGGCTTTCCTCTTAACCATTTCATGTATAACTATGGGGGCACCGGTCTTCGTCTTTATCAGAGTTCCACCAACCTCGTCCACCACCATACCTACGATATCAGAAGTCGATATGGGGGTCACTACGATATCGCCCCTTCTTATCTTGTTCATAGAAGCTACTGCGAGAGAGTAATTTCCATCAAGGTACCTCCCATCAGGAGAGATGAAAACTGCCCTGTCACCATCACTGTCATGGACTACGGCCAGGTCAACATTTGCCTCCTTTGTAATATTTATGGTATCTTTTATGTTGTCTATCACCGGCTCGGAGTTGTGGGCAGGGAACCTCCAGTCAATGTTGGAGTTCAATGCTATCTCATTAACGCCAAGCTGCTTTAGCAGAGTGGGCGTCGTCTCAGAAGTTGCGCCATTCACGCAGTCGCAAAGTACCCTTAAGTTTGCCTTCCTTATGCTTTCGCAGTCCACCATCTTCATTATCGCTTTTATGTAAGCCGCCTTGGCGCCATAGTCATTATTGACTGTGCCGACGCCATCCCATCTAGAATATCCAATCCTGGATCCGACGGGCTTCTTTTCCTTTTTGGATGATAAATATGCCGCAGACAAATAGACTTTTTCTATGGCGCTTTGAAATGCCTCATCTACCTCGGACCCGTTTTTGTCTATGAACTTAACCCCGTTGTACTCTGGCGGGTTGTGCGATGCAGTCACCATAACGCCATAAAGGCCGTGTGTTTTGCAGTAATGTTGAAGTGCAGGGACTGGAAGCAGCCCTACATCTATAATATCGTGGCCTGTTGCCGTGAGCCCGCTTATGACTGCCCCCTTTACCATGTGAAGGCTTGACCTTCCGTCGCTACCTACGACAATCTCCCTGTCGTTTATCTTCGTGCCCAAAGCCAATGCTATGTGAAGGAAGAAATCAGGATAATACTCATCGTTTGTGATGCCCCTAACGCCATTGGTTCCGAAGAATTTAAGCCCGGTACTGTATTTTTCATTTGGCATTCAATCACTATATTTTAAAGGATTGATTTAAGAATTTAAAACGGTTTCGATTCCATGGTATCCGTGGCATCCGCTTCCGATTACGCAAAACAATTAGAAAATGCCGAATTTCCGCTTCTTATCCATATAACCATCCGCCCCTCCATCAGTCTGCGCTAGCTTTTTCATGAGTTCCTTCTGTTCCGCAGTCATATGCTTCGGTATGTCTATTGTTATATCGATTAGCTCGTCCCCAAATCCGCCGCCATTCATCTTGGGCATGCCCTTGCCATAAATTGTCAGCCTGTCACCGTTCTGCGTTCCTTCGGGCACTGCCATCTCGGCTTCCCCATTTAGCGTAGGCACTACGATCTTGCCGCCGAGGGCAGCGATATAGAAAGGTATCCTGTAATTCACCACAACATCATCCCCGCGTCTATCGAAGGTCTTACTCTTCTGTACGGCTACTTCGACATAAGCATCTCCCTCCCTATCCCTGCCATAATCGCCCATGCCACGAAGCCTTAGCCTCATACCGGAGTCTATGCCTTTTGGTATGTTGATATCGATTTTCTCTTCCTTCTGCACCCTGCCCCTTCCTCCGCATTCTTTGCATGGGGACTTGAAGATCTTGCCCGAACCGCTGCATTTCGTGCACGTGCTTATCGTTTGCATTATGCCAAAAGGTGTCCTTGCGGTTGACTTGGTCTGTCCCGTACCCTTGCATGCATTGCATGTGATTATGTCACTGCCGGGTTCTGCCCCGCCGCCATTGCATCTTGAGCATTTTTTAATGTGTCTCATCTGGATTCTCTTCTGGACGCCTTTGGCCGCCTCTTCAATGTTGATGTTCGCATGCACAAGTATATCGTTTCCCATATCTACGTTATGCCTGTTGCCTCCGGAACGCACCCCAAACATTGCATCAAATATGCTATCCGCATTGCCGAATCCCTCTCCGCCAAAATCTATGTTTAAGCCCATGCTTCGAAAGATATCCTCAAAGTTGAAGTTCCTGAATATGTCGTCCCTGCTATATCTCTGGTTAAACTGGTCAGGGCCATAGACATCATACTGCTGCCTCTTCTCCGGGTTGCTTAGGACTGCATACGCTTCATTTATCTCCTTGAATTTCTCCTCCGCATCATCATTCTTATTGCGGTCCGGATGATACTTCAGTGCAAGGTTCCTGTAGGCTCGCTTGATGTCATCCGGACTAGCGTCCTTGCTTACGCCCAGCACTTTATAGTAGTCATCAGCCATCTGTTCACTTCTCTACCTTGTAATCTGCATCTGTCGTGTTTTGTCCATCTGGGCCGCCGTCCGATTCCGCTCCTTTGCTGCCGTCTCCTGGCTCCGCACCCTCTGGGCCATTCGGCCCATGCTGCTTCCCGTATATTGAGCTGCCTATCTCCTCCAAAGCTCCCTTAAGCTGCTCCATGGACGATTTTATAGAATCGGTATCTTCCTTCGTTAACGCATCCTTGAGCGAGTCCTTGGATTCATTTACTTTTTTCTCTATATCCTCTGGTATCTTGCCTTTGTAGTCCTCCATGGTGCGCTCAGTCGTGTAGATAAGGGACTCTGCGGTGTTCTTAAGGTCTATGAGGTCGCGCATCTTCTTGTCCTCCTCTTCATATTTCTTTGCTTCCTCCATCTTCTTCTCTATGTCGTCCTTGCTCATCTTGTGCGGTGCAACTATATCCATTCCCTGGGATTTGTTCGTTCCCTTGTCTCTGGCAGTAACGTGCAGTATGCCGTTCGAATCAATATCGAACGTTACCTCCACCTGTGGGATTCCTCGCCTGGCTGGTGGTATCCCAGTAAGAGTGAACTTACCCAGTTCAATGTTGTCCTTGGCCAAGGGCCTCTCTCCCTGTACTATGTGTATATCGACGCTGGTTTGCATGTCATCAGCCGTTGTGAATACCTGCGATTTCTTTATCGGTATCGTGGTATTCCTGTCGATAAGCTTTGTGGCCACGCCACCCAATGTCTCTATGCAGAGCGAAAGAGGGGTCACGTCAAGCAGTATTATGTCCTTGACCTCGCCGCTCAGGACCCCGCCTTGCACTGCCGCACCGAACGCGACGGCTTCCATGGGATCTACGCCCCTCTCAACCTTCTTGCTCAGCAGTTGCTCTACATAACGCTGTACTATCGGCATCCTCGTAGGTCCGCCTACTAATATGACTTTGTCAATCTGGCTTGCTTCAAGTTTTGCATCGCCTAACGCCCTCCTCACCGCAGTTGCAGATTTTTCTATTATAGGTATCACAAGGCTTTCCATTTTTGCCCTAGTGAGCTGGCGTGTGAAGTTTATTGGGTCACCCTTGCCGTCCTTTGAGAGGAATGGCAGATTTATCTCGGTAGTCGTGGCAGTAGATAGCTCGATTTTCGCCTTCTCTGCCGCTTCCTTGAGCCTTTGCATAGCCTGGGTGTCCCTTGATACGTCTACTGCATGTCCTGACTTAACTTCCCCAACTAGGAATTTCACTATTTCATTATCCATATCAGTGCCTCCCAATTCAGTTATGCCAGCGGTAGATTTTACCTCGAAGACACCGTTTCCGAATTCCATTATTGTTACGTCAAGAGTGCCGCCGCCCAAGTCATATACGAGTATCTTCATATCCTTGTTTGACTTGTCAATTCCGTATGCCAGAGCTGCAGCCGTGGGCTCGTTTACTAGCCTTATCACTTCAAGTCCTGCTATCTCGCCTGCATCCTTCGTGGCCTGTCTCTGGTTGTCATTGAAATTGGCAGGTACTGTTATTACTGCCTTGCTGACGGTCTCTCCCAAATATGATTCCGCGTCTTCCTTTATCTTCTGTAGCAGCATGGATGAAAGTTCTTGGGGTTTGTACTGCTTGCCATATATTTTGTATATGAAATCTGTGCCCATCTTTCTTTTGAAAGCCGCTGCCGTACCGTCAGGATTTGCTACTGCTTGCCTTCTAGCGGGCTCGCCTACTAAGCGCTCCCCACTCTTGGTAAAGGCCACATAACTGGGAAAAGCCTTGCCGTATAATGTAATGCCTTCGGTACTTGGTATTATCACCGGCCTGCCTCCTTCCAAAACTGCAGCTGCAGAATTCGATGTTCCTAAATCAATTCCTATTATCTTGCTCATTTTTTCACCCTTTTTAAATATCATTCATCCTTCGCTTCGGCGTCCTCCCTTTTGTCAGCCTGTTCTCTAGCTACTATGACGGATGCAGGCCTAAGCAATATGTCGCCCAACAGATACCCTTTTTTAACGACTTCCAATATCATTCCGGCGGGCTTATCTGATTCAAGTGTCATCACTGCTTCATGTATGTAAGGGTTGAGCATCCCACTCGCCTGCACCTCGCTCAATCCCTCTTTCCTAAGTGCTTCAAGGAAGTTGGAATAAAGAAGCCCGAAGCCCTTCACCACATTGTCGTTCTTCTGCTTCTCTGTAGCTGCGATTGCAACTCCGAATTCATCTAATACATAAAGCAGGTTCTTCATTATCTCAGCTTTGCCCACTAACTTTGCGTCATCAATGTCCCTCCTTACCTTTTTCTTATAATTGTCAAATTCAGCTGCAAGTCTCAACATGCGTTCCTTAAGGTCGTCATACTCGTTTTTGCTGGTTGCGCCATGTTCCTCAGGGGCATTGGCTTCCTTGCCGCTTTGTTCATTGTTATCCGCCGCATCTTTTCCATTAGACACAATAACACCTCATTTCAGCCTCTTGAGCTTGACGGCCATAAGCCTATCGAACTCCTTTGCAGTGTCAAGCATACGCATCATCTCCCTCTCTAAATCATATTCTATCTCTTCTATAGATCTGTACATGTCCGTTGCCCTTAGGTAATATTGCCTGCCCCTTTTCACTATTAGCCCGGCTTCCATCATCCTATTCAGATGGTATATGACTGTGCTTCTGGCAATCTTGTTCTTCAGCTTTATCTCGGAGCTCGATATGCCCTTGTCCGAATAGGCGGCCGCTATAAATTTGCCCAACAGCTCCTCCTCTATGCCTTGATCTGCGGAGCTTTCGTTCTCCAAACCAAATGCCATGCAGAACCATTTGATCAGTTGCTGTGTGGTCTTTTTGTCAGGTACGCCAACTACTCTTATGCTTATCCTTTCAATCAAGGCATTCCCCCAATACTATATTATATGCAGATATGTTTAAATAATTATCGTTTTTTTGCATAATTAATTGAAATGTCAAATAAAATTTGACAAATATCATGGCGAAAATAAGGCGTGGTAGTTATAACGCATATGGTTCATGGATTTATTAGGCCCTCCAGAATGCTCGGCTTGCTCAAGAACTCGAAATCTGCAGGCGAGCTCACGAAAGCATCGTACAAGTTAATATCCTTCATCAGCGAGCCTATATTCGGCTGGACGTACGGATCCGTTATTGAGACATTCTTGTACGCGTTGTTGGCCACGTGGGAACCGTCAGAAAGGACATATATTGCCCCGCCATGCATCGCCTCTATGGACTTGTAATCCGAAGTGAAGCGCGTGCATACAAGATTTGACATTGCCAAAAGTGAATGGCCGCTGTTTATTGTTATATGGCCATAATCCGGCATAATAAGGACCTTCTGCCCCGCCTTTGCATGCGCTAGCCTAAGGTCCACCCCTCCGTCGGCCAGTATCTTCTGCAGAAGAATGAGAGCCTCGCCCTTTAATATCTCATAAATTTCAGGGTAGGAAACGCCATCTTCGGCTTTTGGATGGTAATGTCCTAGTGTCTTGTTTAATTCATTTCCCAACCTGTAATCTGGCATTATAGTAACGTCATAGCGCACTCCAATCTTGTCAAATGCACTCCTGTCAGATTCGGCGGCTACATCCCTGTACATCATGTAAATCTGCTCATCCCCATTCTCCGCAGTGATCGCGTTCTTGTCCATGATAACTTCCTTCATTGCGGACAGTTTCCTGTAACTGGAATCCAGCTTTTTGCCATCTAAGGACACTACATCATCGTCAATGCTGAGCGTAAAGCTATCAGTTTTTAACAATTCCATAAAAACACCGTTTCTCCAGGGTCACGCTATTTGCTGATAATCCTCAATCAGTTTTAATTTATTTAGACCTTGCGCTTTGTATCCCGAAATTGCGTATACAAAACGTGCAATTCATCCCCCTCCGCTAGCATAGAATCTCAAGAGGTACATGCTCGCCTTGTAGAACAGGAATGCCAGTATTACTGATATGCAGGCTATGCCAATCGACAGCTGGTAATCTATTTTTAGGAACATCAGCTCTGCAGGATAGAACGTCGCAAGACCTACGGGTAAGCCCAGCGTCAGCAACACTATTCCTGCAACACTGTATATCGGCAATGGATAGTTTGACGTAGTGCCTGCTATGTTTATGAGCCATTGTATGTAGTTGCCGCTCCTGAAAAGGACGTACGATAGCACTGATATGAATACTACGAACATTGTAAGGGCCCCTGCGCCAAGAGCAAAAAGCACTACGGCCACCAGCACTGCCTGGATGCTCATGTTGCCTTGGTTCGCAAGCGCGTAAATAAGCATGGCTAAGGCGCTTATGATGCTTCCCACGGATGCTTTGGCGCCTGAGCGGGACAGTATCAGGGCCACGGTGTTGTAAGGTTTTGTAAGGAATTGGTCAAATACGCCGTTGCGCATTAGCATTATGAGGTCCCACGGCCTTATCAAGTAGCTGACTATCCCTATTACCATGTTGGACAGCGCGGCAAGTGCCAGCATTTGGTAATAGCTCCATCCAGGTATGCCAGAAGATACTTCGTATATTACGCTTATGCTTATGAAGCTGGCGAGTGTAGAGAACATCCATACGACGGCCCATACTATCGCCTGGCTCCTGTATATCAGGAAAGAGAGCCACATGTAGCGTTGCGACGTTATGAACATCACTATGTATTGCCTTATCCTATCGAGCATTCAGCCACCTACGGCATTTATGTCCCTCTTGGCCTTGTTCCATATTATACTAGCCAGCAGCGCAAAAACCAGCACCCAGAATGCACCGATGAATGCGCTCTGCACTGCTGCGCCTGCCGGTATGAGGCCCAGCAGGGTTGCGTCTGGTATGTAGTACATGAATGCAAATGGCGTAAGCATAAGCGCATTCGCTACGCTTTGCGGGAGGAACATGAGCGGAACTATGCTGCCTCCGGCCAGGCCGAATAGCCATGTTATCGCGTTGGCCACGCCCCACACGCTGGTAAGGTATATCGCCATGCTACCTATTATGAAGCCTATGATGTTTATCATCAGGTAAGCGATTACCATGAACACCGCGAAAAACAATACTGCGCTGGCCTGTATGTTAAGGTGCCCCAATGCCACGACACCTATCAGTATTGGCAGCGAGCCGAAAGCGAAGAAGACCATGTCGACCGGAACGGATTCCAGCAGCAATTGCGTCGTATAATTCATAGGCCTTATCAGGAACCTCGCGATGCCGCCTTCTTTCATGTCCTCTTCCATATTGTTTATTATCTTGGGCCATCCAGTGACCTCGCTTATGGCCGCCAGCACTATGTAATACGCTATTATTCCGTTCAGCGAGAAGCCGCTAATCACGTTTGTGTTGGAGGAATAGTAGACCGCCGCCCAAACGAATATGAAGATCAGGGATGACAGCACGGTGAAGCTAAGGTCAAGCACTATGTCCATCTTGTAAGCCAGCATGTTCTTGAAATTTACCTTAAAGGCTGCAGCATATGCGCCGGCTTCAATCATTTTCCGCACCCCTGTGCGAGCCTTTTTTGTCGATATGCTTGTACATCTGGTTTAGCATGAAGCCAAGGCTCGGCTCGTTTATCCTGTAATCTACTACTGCTTCATCGTTAAGCATGTCAATGAACCATCGCTGTTTCACCCTGTCCGGCTCCATCTCCAGCTTCAGGTAATCCTCCCTGCTCATTACTACGTTTCCATGTTTCGAGTACTTGCCCAAGTGCCCTTTTCCATTGAAATAGAGTTCCACAATGACGCTCTTCTTGAACAGCGCCCTCATCTTTTCCTGCGGTCCGTCAAATACGAGCTTGCCATGGTCCAGCATTACTATCCTGTCTACATTGGCTACGTCGTCAACCACGTGCGTCGTTATAACGAATGTCGTCTTCATCTCATTCCTCAGCTTCACAACCGCTTCCGCTATGGCCATTCTTGACGGCAGGTCAACCCCGACTGTGGGCTCGTCCATAAGGACTAGCGTAGGCGCATGCAGGTTGCTGCATACGAACTCGCACTTCATGCGTTCGCCAAGCGAAAGCTGCCTGGTCTGCCTCGTGTAGACTCCCTCCAGTGAAAGCATCTTTATGAAATATTTGAGCCTCCTATCGAACGTGGACTGCGGTATGCCGTACATTCCCTTTATGTAATTGAACGTATCCATGGGAGGAAGGTCCCAGAAGAGCTGCGGGTGAGTCGAACCGAAAACCACGCCTATCTGCTGCGCCAGCCTTATCCTATCCTTGTAAGGGTCTAAGCCCAGCACCGTCAGGGAACCGCCGTCTGCCCTGAGGATGCCTGCCATCATCTTTATGAGTGTAGACTTGCCGCTTCCGTTCCTGCCGAGCATGGCAAGTATCTCACCTTTTTTAACGCTGAAGCTGACTCCCCCTAATGCTGTTTTTATCTTTTTCTTCCTGCCGAATAGCATCCCTGCTGCGCCGGAGTTGCTCTCATATGTCTTGAATTTCTTGAATACGTCATTGACAATGATTGCGTTATTCGTAATATCACCATGTGGCTGGCCCGTTATTTCTCTAGGTCCTTTAACAGCCTTGCCTCATCCTCACTCAGCAGGTCGCGGCTCAATGCCTTCGTCGCAATAATGAATTTAACTGTGTTAAGCCTTTCCTCGTTGAGCGTTTCCTTAAGTACGGATTCCATGTCGTTAATATGTGGCACGTTGCCTATTCCCTTTATCCAGCCATCAATTACGCCGACGTGCCCAATAAGGGCCGATATGTATGACACCGCCATGCCAAGCCTCTTCATGCTCTCGATGTTCTCTATGGTTTTCGCATCTGCCTTGGCGTCTTGCGCTTCTGCGGCAGCGATGTATTTGCTTTGCGCTTCGAGCATCTTCGGGGCTTCCTCCACCAACCTGTTTATAAGGAACATCGCCCGTTCCAGCTCCTCGGTTTGGGATTCCGTGTTGACCCAACCAGCGTTAAGCTTTATCCTGCCGCTATCGATTTCCTCGTGTAGCACCCTGATCGCTTCGCTAACCATAGCCTCCTTGACCTTTACCATGAGCTCCTCGCAAAGCATCCATGCGGGAGAGTCATCCGCTTTTGGCATAACGTTACCTGAAATAATTTTTCGGTACAGAAAGTAGATAAACTTTTACGGAGAAAGTTTATAAAGCATTAAGCAGGTATCGATTTGATGGAGGTAAAATCAAACGTCTCTAAAGTGGCGCTGCGCACGTTAACTGCTGAAGATGCGGACGCCATAGCGGAGCACGCGAATGATTATGATGTTGTTTACAATATAGCAGAGCTAGGCTCATTCCCATTTCCATACGAGCGTTCCGATGCGCTACGGTTCATAGATGCAGCTACTCATGCATCGATAAATGGCACAGAATTCCATTACGCCATACTTCTTAAAAGCACGGATGAACTGGTCGGCGCAGGAGGGATAAAGAACATAGATTTAAAAAACAAGAAATGCGAGATAGGTTACTGGATAGGAAAGAAGTTTTGGGATAAAGGGTACGGGAAGGACGCCGTCTCCCTACTTATCCACATCGCATTCACGTCTTTGGGGATGAACAGGGTATATGCAACCGTGTTCGCGTTCAATGAGCGCTCGCTCAATCTGCTAAGGTCCCTCGGCTTCAGCAGCGAAGGCATAATGAGGCAAAATGTATTCCATTCGGATAAGTTCATTGATGATATAATATTGAGCCTGCTGAAGTCTGAATATAAGCCTGCGGGCGAAATAAAAATAACGGCTGATGATTAGTTGGCGTTGTGCATCGCCATTAAATGGTTTTAACATGGCTTACGAATACGAAACTCTGGGGGACAACGTGCTACCAAGCAACTACAAAATTAGGCTTGGCCTTAGCTTCGCTAAATTCGAGTATGATGGCGAGGAGTCCATAGCCGTCAAGATAAAGAATAAGGCGGACGTGATAGCGCTAAATGCGAAGGAACTGGACATAAAAGAAGCATTTGTGGAACAGGGAGGCGAAGTTATCAATGCAACGATAAAGGCGAAACCCGATATGGAACAGGTGGAGCTGAAGTTGTCACATGCGATAGCAGGAAATGCCATTGTGAGGATAAAGTTCAAGGGGTACAATAACGATAAGTTGTACGGTTTTTACAGGAGTTCCTACAAGAACAGCGGCAGGACCGAGTACATGCTCACAACACAGTTTGAAGCTGCTGACGCCCGTGCCGCATTCCCATGTTTCGATGAGCCGGCGTTCAAGTCAACGTTCGACCTGACGCTTGAGTTGGATAAGGATCTTGAAGCCATATCGAACACCGAAGTAAAGAGCACCAGGATAAGTGGCTCAAGGAAGGAGGTCGTATTCGAAACCACACCTAGGATGTCGGATTACCTGCTCTACATTGGCGTCGGGCGGTTTGAGTATGCTGAAGGCAGGCTCGGAAGCCTTAAAATAAGGGTGATTTCGACGCCGGGCAAGAGGAACATGTGCGCGCTTCCGCTCGAGTTAGCCAGGAAGTTCATCTCATTTTACCAGCAGTACTTCGGGGTTCCGTATCCTCTAAGGAAACTTGATCTGATAGCAGTCCCAGACTTTGCAGTTGGTGCCATGGAGAACTGGGGCGCCGTGACGTTCAGGGAGATATTGCTACTGGCGGATGATAATACCTCTATAGCAAACAAGCAGCGCATAGCCGAGGTTGTGGCCCACGAACTGGCGCACCAGTGGTTCGGCGACTTAGTTACCATGAAATGGTGGAACGACCTGTGGCTTAACGAAAGCTTCGCCACTTTCATGAGCTATAAGGCCCTGGACGCCATGTTCCCAAGTTGGAACATGGGCATGCAGTATTTCTTAGAAGTGATCGGCACGGCATTCAATGCGGATGCCTTGGGATCTACGCACCCGATAAGCGTCCCAGTAAAGAATCCTAAGGAAATAGACAGCATATTCGATGAGATAAGCTACGAGAAGGGCGGCAGCGTACTGCACATGCTGGAGGACTACGTAGGAAAGGAGACCTTCAGGAAAGGCCTTAGCAGCTATATTAAAGCACACTCGTATTCGAACGCGACAAAATACGACCTTTGGGGCGCGATAGAGAAAGCAGCAGCGAATTCAAGCAAGGGCAAGAAGGTCAGCAAGCTTGCAAGCTACTGGGTTGACAACGCTGGCTATCCGATAGTGAAATGCAGGGTAAGCGGCAGGTCCGTTTCTGCTAATCAAGAGCGCTTCATGATGCTTGGAAGCCAGAAGGGCGGCGTCTGGCCCATACCGCTGCACATGATAGACGATTCTGGCAGACAAAGCATGTCGCTCATGCAATCCAAATCGCTAAAGCTCAACCACAAATCCGATGGCTGGATAAAGCTGAATTATGGGCAAAGCTGTCTTTACAGGGTGTCCTACGATCACGAAACGCTTGCCAAGCTGGGCGGCGCGGTTGCTTCCGGCAGACTGAATGGCAAGGATTCATGGGGCTTAGAGAATGACCTGTTCATGATGGCGCGTAGCGGTAAGGTAGGGCTTGGCCGTTACACCGATTTCATAAGCTCCTATTGTATGTCGAATACCAATGACTATCCGATTAACTTTAGCATATTCGGGCATCTCAACTGGCTGCAATTCATGACTTACGGAACACAGCTCCAGGCTGGCATAGACAAACTGATATTGTCATATAATCGTAGTATAATCGAGGCTATAGGGTGGGAAAGGAGGAAAAGCGAGGCAAATATAACCACCATGTTGCGCTCCCTAGCCATATCTGGCCTCGGTACAACGGGCCACAAGGAGACTATAGAAAAGGTCACAATGCTATTCGAGGATTACCTATCTTCCGGCAAAAAAATAGAGCCCAACATACGAGGTTCGGTTTACAAGATAGCGGCATGGAATGGCAATGCGTCTACGCACAAAAAGCTTGAGGAGCTATACAAGAACGAGCAAAATGCGGAAGAGCAGAGAAGGATCATAATCGCCTTGGGCATGTTCAGGGACAAGTCACTTATCTCTAAAACACTAGCCTTCTCTTTCTCCAAGTACGTAAAACTTCAGGATGCACACATACCAGCGGCTATGATAGCAGACAATCCATTCGGCAAGATGTTGATATGGGGATGGACGAAGGAGAATTGGCAGATGTTGCTAAACAAGTTCATAAGCGGCACGCACATACTGAAGAAATACGTAGAGAATATGGATGGCATGGCGGACAAGAAATCACTTGATGACTTCAATAGATTCTTCGCTGCGGATAACAACAAGAGGGATGACATCCACAGGCCGATAAGGAAGACTGCGGAGAGAATCAAGACCAACATAAAGTTCATGGAAGTTAACCTGAAATGAGCTGCGACGCTTTGATTTATGTTACTTGCCCGAGTTTACATTCCTAGTGGCCTTGCGCATTGCCTTACTTATAAAAGACTGTTTCCCATACATGTATCTCTCTTTGTCGCCTTTTGCAACTCTCACTGCACTCCGTTTTACGTTCGCATACTCAAGCATCGCCGTGCTGTTGCTTTTTAAGTAGTCTCTGAATGCAATCTTATCGATCCATTCTCCGCCGCGGAACTTGACAAGGTGCAGGTGTATCCTCTCTTTACGGCCTTCGTACGTTGCATCCCTAACAAAAAATAGCCTTTCTTCAGATCCACTGTTCGGCATGAATTCATATCCTAACCTTTTCATATCGCCTATCATAATGTGCATATCGCGCTTTTTGGTTCCCACTATAATATCCAGAATGTTCTTACCTCCCAAACCTGGCACTGCTGTGCTGCCTATGTGCTCCAAGTGTGTTTTCGAACCCAAGGCCTTCAGAAGCCTGCGCCGTTCCCTTGTAAATAGTTTTGCGTATGCCGGCTTGTAAGCATAGAATGCATACTTGCGCTTCCCGCTCAGTCTGCGCAGCACGTTAAGCATCGCTTGCCCAGGTTTTCGCGGCGCTTGTGTCTACAACTATGGTCTTCATGTTCGTGAACTCTTCTATGCTGTAGCCTATGCCCTCCCTCCCGAGCCCGCTATCCTTGACTCCGCCAAACGGGAAGAACCCTACGCCGTGCGCGGGGTAGTTGTTTATCGTCACTTCGCCTACTTCCAGCCTCTTTGCTATCTTCCACGCATGGTTTATGTTTGTGGTGAAGACCGAAGAGTCCAAGCCATAAGACGACCTGTTGGCTATGTCAAGAGCTTCATCTATTGTTTTGAACGCGTGGACAGGTATGACCGGTCCGAATGTCTCGTTTTTCATTATGTCCGCGTCAAGCGGCACGTCGCCCAGCAGGGTAGGCTCAAAAAAGTTGCCTTTTACTTTGCCTCCATGCACAAGTTTCGCTCCCTTATCCACCGCATTGTCGACTAAAGCCTTGACCCTTGCTACTGCATTTGAGTCTATGAGCGGCCCTATCTTGCTGGATGGGTCAGTCGGGTCGCCTACGGTCCATTTGCTGATTCCGTCCTTCAATAGTTTCATGAATTCCTCTTTCACGCTTTCCTGCACTAGGACTATGTTTATCGCATCGCACCGCTGCCCCGCATTCTTAAGCGATCCGGCCAGTACTTTATCTGCGCAGCTCTTCAATTCCGCATCATCAAGCACCACCGCGCACCCCTTGCCGCCCAGCTCAAGGTGTATCTTCTTTATACCGGAGATTTTGGTGAGTTCCTGCCCTACGTCAGTGCTGCCCGTGAAAGTTACCATGTTTACCATTGGGCTTTCCGCCATCCTGCTGCCTAGCGCGCCTCTGGCGGTTATCATGCTCAATGCCCCTGCTGGAACGCCAGCCACCTCGAGTATCCTCGCCATCAGTATGGCAGGCACCGGATCCGCGCTAGCAGGTTTGGCGATTACTGAGTTCCCGGCCAGCAGTGCAGGTATGACCTTAGTGTATGTTATGAAAAGTGGATAGTTGAAGGGCGGTATGGCCAGAACGACTCCGACAGGCTCCCTTATTACCATGGCATATTTGCCAAGGTTCTCCTCGGCCCAGTCGCCGGGCAGGTAATCCCCGTATATTTTCCTAGCTTCCTCAAATGTAAGCAGAAGCCTGTTCCTCGTGGCGTTAACTTCCCCTGTAGCGTCTGCTATCGTCTTTCCATTGTTTATCACTATGGAGTCTATCATATCCTTCCTGTTGGCTTCAAGTGAATCCGCCGCCCTGCGCATGACGTTTAGCCTCTCTATGGCAGGTAATCCGCGTATGGCCTTCTTCCCCTTGTTCGCGTTTGTCACTGCATCATCGGCATCAGCCTCGCTGGCCATGGACACGCGCGCTATAACAGAATCATCAATCGGACTTTTTATATCAATGAACTTCTTTTCGCGTGGAAAGAACCATTTGCCGCCTGAAAATAGCTTGAAACATGGGATGCCATTAGCATCCAGTTCATATATATCATCAAAGAATTTGCCTAACTGGAGCTTCATATAAGTCACATACAGCTATAGAGATATAAACTTAAAAATCTATAACCGTAGCAACAGTACGTCCATCCACCTACGATGGACGGCATATGGTGCAGAAGATGGAACCGGAAGGCACGCAAAGGCCTGATTTGCTCAGCAGTTTAGTAGTCAACAAGCTTGATTATGGGAACCCTGCCCTGAACAAGGTCAATGCATGCGTCGCAGTAATATTTGCTGCCACTGCAGAAGGAACGAAAGTCCTGATGATGCGGAGATCAGAAAGGGATGATGACAAATGGTCTGGGCAGATAGCATTTCCTGGCGGTGGATGTGAGAAATGCGACAGCAAATATCTTAACACTGCCATCAGGGAGGTGGAGGAGGAGATGGGCTTCAAGCTGGAAAACTCCGAGTTCCTGGGCTACATAACTCCGCTTGAAACACACACTGGTCTTAAAGTGCTGCCTTGCATCTTCTGGTTGGACAGGGAAGTAGAGATAAAACCTAATAAAGATGAGGTATCATCTTACAAATGGGTGCTCGCGAGCACGCTTTTGTCTGGTCAGAACATATCAATGGCCAAAGTCAAAACGAGGAGCATTCAAATGGACGTTCCGTCAATAAATTATCAAGGGTATGTCATTTGGGGGTTGACATACAACATCCTAATGGCGCTAAATACTGCATTAAACAACAGGTCATAAAAGGTATGACGATGCAACTGGAAATACTCATACTGG
Organism: Microcaldota archaeon; assembly: GCA_027317945.1. Lineage (GTDB taxonomy): Archaea > Micrarchaeota > Micrarchaeia > Micrarchaeales > Micrarchaeaceae > JAKATK01. The sequence goes on along the minus strand of DAHVQB010000002.1, from coordinate 14,142 downwards.
AAATAATCGTGATACTGGCAGCTTTTAGGATAGCTGCCGAGTTCATAGCAAGGGCGATGGATGACTTTGAGGATATGTTCGGCCAGGGGTTTGCTGCGGGAATCGTACTTGGCGTAATAAACGCCATACCCGAGACAATGGTTGTGATAATAGCACTGCTCGCGAGCTCGTACGATGTCGCAATAGGGGCTGCGCTGGGTGGCAATATAGTGCTTTTCAGTTTTGGCATAGGGATGGTCGGCCTGGTCTATCTAAAAAAATGGAAGACGCCGCTTCTTATGAAAGATGATTACGGCGTGGAGTTCGGTTTCCTCGCGTTGTCTACCATAATATTCATCGTAATAGCCATATCAGACCAGTTGAATTTCTACATAGGCGCCATACTGATACTGCTGTATATAGCATACATTTTCAAGAGGTACTCAAAGGCACATGAGACGTTCTCCAGAAACAAATCCAATAAAAAAGCAAAATCCAACATGCTACGCGCCATAATATACGTGCTTGCCGGATTCATAATAATACTGGCGTTCTCGGCCCCGCTCGTGTCAGACATATCCCAGATATCCAGCACCATCCACATACCTGCGCTGTGGCTCTCCCTGGTGATAGTGCCGCTGGTTTCGGATTTCGGGGAAAACATAAACGGCTACAGGCTGGCGAAGGGAAGGCAGGGCGGGGGTTCAACCGCCATAGTGAGCTTCATAGGCTCAAAGCTGGAGAACAACACGCTTCTTCTGGGTCTTATATGCATATTTGCAATACCGTACCTTCCTATAGCTAATGCTCTTCCAGAGTTTTTATCAATCATAGCAGTGAACATAATAGCGCTGTTAGTAATAAGGAAGGGCAAGTTCAACTACGCCACCAGCGTATCGCTCATCGCCCTATACTTTGCAGTAATAACGATTTCACTTATCATATGAAAGACTCTGCGCCAGCCCATCAGAGCCATCTCTCCTTGCCCCACCTCATAAATGGCACATCCTCAACGAATTCCGCCCCAATGCCCATGTAAAATTTTATGGCTTTTGGATTTCTCCTCCAAACACCGACGTATACGGCTATGCCATCCATGTTGGCGCATACATCTGCTACCCTGTCCATCAGCATCCTTCCGATTCCGGATCCGCGTGCACTTGAAGTTACGAAAAGGTCGATTACGTATATCACCTTGCCCCTCATCTCATCAGGATCGTAACCTTCATGATAGCATAGGTAACCTATGGGTTTCGTGTCTTCTCTGGCTATTATGCACCTGAAAGCGGGCTTTTTACCAAATCCGTCGCGAAGGAGCCGCGCCTTGCGCTCACTTGTCGATACCGTCCTCTTGTCCTTCGTAAGGCCCTGTAGGTAGCCGTCAAATTCCCTCATCAGCCCTAGGATATCCGCCGCGTCGTTTTTGCCCGCGGTGCGGATCGTTATTTTGTTATCCAGTAGAACACCTGTTTGAATAAATCCATATTATCTGGCAAGGCCTTAAAATAAAAGCGCATAGGGGAACGCGTATTAAAACCATGCAGTACCAAAACTTGCGAAAATCCATATTTATGGCCAATTATCATATCCTGCAAAAATGGAAGCGCAGTAAAAAATGCATCAGTAAAACGTTTTAAATTCAAAGCGCCATATAGATAGAGTGATGAAATGACAGAGAATATATCAAAGGAGCAACTGAAGGAAAAGATAGAGGGAGGATCCACGATAGTGGTCAACGTCCTATCAAAGGAAGCATACGAAGATTCGCACATAAAGGGTTCGATCTCAATTCCCCTGGAGGATCTCCAGAAGGATGGATGGGAAAAACTGGACAAGAGCAAGCAGATCGTAACATACTGCGCCAGCACGACATGCAAGGGCTCAAAGAAGGCAGCAGAATTCCTCAAGGGCAAGGAATTCAACGTGGTCGCCTACGAGGGTGGCATAAAGGAGTGGTCTGAGTCAGGATATCCTGTCGAGGGCACAAAGAAAGAGGGCCAATAAACTTTTTTGGGCAGGATTTGGTCCTGCCTGGCTTTTTCTTTTCTTATCCTGCAATCCATAATTCAAATACTAAAAATAAAAGTAACCAATTAGCTCCGTGGGCTGCTAACTCATATCCCATTGATTTATATCTTTGGGATTCAAAGTGATGCCATGGACGAAGTACTCGGGTTCAAGTATTACGGGGGTCTCGAGGATATGCGGGCAAGGAATCATGATAAGAGGAATGGGGTCTGGCTCAAGATCCATAAGAACGGCTTTAATTCGAATGCGCTCAAAGGCTCAGATGTCCTAGATTCACTGCTTTGCTATGGCTGGATTACCAGCAAGGCAAAGAAAGGAACTAATGAATACGCGCTTTGGTGGATATGCCCTAGAAGAAGGAAGAGCATGTGGCCCGAGGTAAATAGAAACCACGCAGAACGATTGATCAGTGAGGGGCGAATTAAGGCTAGCGGGATGAAGAAGATATAGATGGCAAGGGATGATGGTAGGCGGGATCGCGCCTATCCGCCGCAAAGAACGGCTGCGCTTCCAGAGGACTTCTTGAGGAAGGTCAATAGAAACAAGAAAGCCAAGGCGTTCCTAAAGCCCCTGAGCAGGGCCAATGCATACGCGATAATATTCAGGCTGCACAATGCAAGTGGCGAGAAAAAAAGGCCGAAAAGATCAAAAGATGATAAGGATGCTAGAGAACGGCGAAACATTCCATTAAATAGGTTTGATGGACTCAGCGGGATTTGAACCCGCAACCTCCTGCATGCCATGCAGGCGCGCTACCGTTACGCTATGAGCCCCTAACGGAATATAATTACATAACAAAAGTCTAAAAAGGTGGAGCGTCCGCATCTATCCTCCTTATGGTGCGCGGCCTCACAAGATAGAAAGCCACCTTCGCCTTCTTAGAATGTATGGCTTTCATCATGCGCTTAATGTTCGCCAGTTTGTCCTCGTAAACGTCTACCTCGCCGTACCTGCCCGCGATCCTCGATACTACCTTGCCCTTCCACTCGCCGTCATCTATCCCCATCTCACTGCTGTTCCTGCTCCTTAATCGTTTTATCCTGACCCCGTGCTTTTTTAGCAGCCTCATCGTATGCTCGTCGGAGCTGTTATGCCTCGCAGTGAGTATCATTACGTTGGCGTTGCGGCTTCCGGCAAGCCTCTCGTGCAGCTCCTTGTTGGGCCTGCTGTGCTCGCCGTATTTCGTAGCAGCAAGGTGGTATATACTCCTGCGAACATCCTCCGGCAGCTTCCGTATGTCGGCGTGCGTAAGCCCTATGTTGAAGAGCTCTTTTGACGCGAGGAACGAAGTCCTGTTTGTGAAGAAAAGCGTGTTGTCAAAGTCTACGACTATGAGTTTCCTTGTTTCGCGCACAGCACCACCCGTGCGACCGCCGATATCATGCCGGCGAGACGAATATTATGTTGCCTCCCCTGAGCAGTATGGTGCCTAGCTTGGCCCTCAATTCGCCGTCGTCCAGTTCCTCCGCGCCCTCCATGACGATGTTCATGTGCGCATCGAACGACGTTATCGTGCCCCTTATGCTCACGTTGTTCTTGAGTCTCACCAGTACCTGCTTCCCCAATACCTTGTTCAGCAAATCGAATGGTCTTTCTTGCATTGCAACACCATAGAAAAAATCAATATAGATTGAAAGCAACTGGTTAAAAGCTTATTCTTTTGCCTTGACCTTCTTGAGCTCGTCCTTCTTTATGGCCAGCCTCACCATACCAGTGCCTACGCCTATCTGCTTGCCTATGAGTATGTTCTCAGCGACGCCCTTAAGCATGTCCCTCTCCCCGAATACTCCAGCGTTGGTGAAGTGCTTGACCGTCTCTTCATACGCAGCTCTAGCGAAAACGGACTCCTTCTCTCCGGCTACGCCGTGCCTCCCTATGCTCTTTATGGCTCCGGTGTACGTCATCGTGTCCGCCACAAGGGACGGATGCCTGAAGCTTACGGTGAAGCCCTCGTCCGACATCGTCTCATATAGCTCGTGGGCTATTAGGGTCCTCGCGGCTTCTATGCCGTATACGCGCATCACCTCGAATATGTCGTTGCTGTATATGTGCCACTTGTCAACGCCATCTATCTCCATAACGTCGGCTATGTTGCTGCCTGCCGTGGTTATGTAAAATACCCCGTCGGCATCCTCTTGCACAAGGGCCTTCGTTATGCCCTGCACGCCTATTACGGATGCGTTCCTTATGTGCACGAAAGCGGTTCTTGCGGACTTCATGTCCTTGCTCTTTATCTTCACTTTTATTATGTTGTCGTCCTGCGATACCGTTGTGGCTTCCCTCTTCTCAAGCTTGTTGGCCACCTGCCTGCTCGTTATCTCATAGGATGAGAGCTTTTCCTTGTCAAGCTCCAGCACCATCGCCTGCGCCTTGAGGTCCTCGCTGAAGCCCTTGAGCACGCTGGACACCTTGACCTCCTCTATCTTCCTCCATATCGCCCTTACGCTCTCGTACTTCTTGGCGACTCCCTTCTCCAGCACTACGTGCATCATGGGGAACTTCGGCCTCTTCCTGGCGTCCACTATCTCTATGATCCTCGGCAATCCCTTGGTTGTTATGAGCGATGATATGCCTGCCGCGTGGAATGAACGCAATATCATCTGGGTGCCCGGCTCGCCTATGGACTGCGCAGCTACCACGCCGACCGCTTCGCCCGGCGATACGTTCAAAGATTCTTTTCCAGCCATCAAAATCACTTCTCCCTAGATACCATCTCCTGCATCGGATCCACGCCGTCGCCTCCATATATCGTCTGTATGAGCGCGCCGCTCGCATCCTTCACGCTGAGATTCTCGTCAACATACAGGTCCTGCAGCGCGTTTATGAGCCTCCTCTGCAGGTATCCGCTGACTGCCGTTACCAGAGACTTGGTCATTCCGGAGTCCCTTGCTCCCATGGCGTGCATGTAGAACTCCACCGGGGTCAGCCCGTCGAAGAAGCTGGACCTTATGAATCCCCTTGCAAGCGGGCTCCTGTCGTTCCTCCTGAAATACGGCAATGTCCTGCCGGAATAGCCCCTTGACGGCCTCTTTCCTCTGACTGCCTGCTGTCCCAGGAACATGCTCGTTTGGACGAGGTTGAGTACAGAACCCCTTGCATGCACCAGTACCATAAGGTACGCCATGTTGGACCTGTCCAGCACCTTTTCAAGTGTCTTGCTCGCGAGAGCCCTGGCCTCCTCCAAGGCGACCAGCGTCTCCGTCTCGAACGTCTCCTTCTTGGTGTAACCAGGCAGTGACTCAAGCTGCTTGTTCCTGTATTTCTCAAGCAGCACGGCAGCCTTTTGCGATACTTCGTCTATTATCCTGACGCGCTCCTTGTTCACGAATTCCGCGTTGTAATAGTCGCGTATGCTTATCGTAACTCCTTCCATCAGCAGCACTCTAAGCGAGAGCTTTGCCGAGTTGAGTATGAACATCATCGCAGCGTCGCTGCCGTAATGGCTGAAGATGCGCTGTATCAGAGTGCCGCCAAGGCCTATGAGCTTGGCGTCTATTATGCCCTCCTTGAGCTCGCCGTTCTTTATGACCATGTGGTTGCCCTTGGTCTCCTCCTCGAAATCCATGCCTTTCGGCAGGAGCATCGAGAATATAGACTTGCCGGAATACGTGCCGTCCTTCAGCGGCTTCGGCAGCTCGTGTATCCCTATGCTCGAAAGCATCAGGCATGCCTCTTCCTTGGCGAACCTGGCATCGTCCTTTGTCAGGAAGTACGCGCCTGCTATCTCGTCTTCCTCAGTGAACATCACGGTCCTTCCGTCCCTGGGCGATAGTATCATGTCCTTGGGCTGCATCAAGTACCTGGCTTCGGCCTGCGCCTCTATTGACTGCGGCACGTGGAGGTTCATCTCGTCCCCGTCGAAGTCTGCGTTGTACGGGAAGGCCACTGATACGTGGAGCCTCATCGTCCTGCCCGGCAGCACCTTCACCGTGTGCGCCATTATGGAAAGCCTGTGCAGCGTCGGCTGCCTGTTGAAAAGCGCTATGTCACCGTCGACAAGCTGGCGTTCAAGCACGAACCCTGGCGCAAGCGTATTTATGAGATCCTCCCTGTTCGAATCCGCCACCCTCTTCCTTATGCCCTCCTTAGATATCACATTGATTACCATCGGGTATTCATTCCTCCGGAGGACTTCCTTGGCCTTTTCCATGTTCCAGAGCGTGACGTAGAATGGCACGGTAAGGTTTTCCGCTATGCGCCTTGGTATGCCTACCTGGTTTATCGTGAGGCTGGCATCGGATGATATGACCGTTCTGGCCGAAAAGTTGACACGCTTGCCGCTCAGGTTGTACCTGAGCCTTCCTTCCTTGCCCTTCAGTCTCTGCGCCAGTGTCTTAAGCGGCCTTGTGCTCCTGTGCCTTGCTACCGGCACTCCTGGGGTCTCATTGTTGAAATATGTGGTTACCTGGTACTGCAGAAGCTCCCACAGGTCGTCTATTATTATCTGCGGTGCGCCCGCATCTATGTCCTGCTCCAGCCTCTGGTTTATCCTCATTATGTCCACGAGCTTGTGGGTAAGGTCGTCCTCGCTCCTCTCTCCGGATTCAAGCGTTATGGAAGGCCTCACGTTCACCGGAGGCACCATAAGCGTGGTGAGCACGAGCCATTCCGGCCTGGTCGCAGTGCTGTCCATGCCCAGCGGCTCAAGGTCGTCATCACTTATCTTTTGCATCCAGTCCCTTATCTCGTCCGGCTTTATCCTGTTCCCGTCAGCATAAAAGTATGTCGGCCTCTCCAGCTTTATCTTGGCCTGCTGCGCGCTGCAATGAGGGCACTTCTTGACAGACCTTATCTTCTTCAGCAATGCCGCCTTGCTCCCCTCGTCAATTACCTGCTGCTGCATCTGCTGCGGTTCGGTAGGCACTGTTATGTCCTTGTCCTCCTCCTCTTCGCTCACGTAGCTCTTTATCGCTGGCTTGAGCTCCTTTATCTGTTCCTCGCTCAGCAGAACCCTGTGGCACTGCCTGCAGGTGCTCTGAAGCAATAAGTATACAGTCTTGGCGAATTCGGGGTGTATGACAGGCCTTACGAGCTCTATGTGACCGAAATGCCCCGGGCATGTCTTCGCCCTGCCGCCGCACGTCTTGCATTTCAATCCCGGATCTATGACCCCAAGCCTCTGGTCTACCAGGCCGCCGTCTATCGGATAGCCATCCTCGTTGTACGTGTCTGGCACTATCAGCTTGGCTACGCTCATCTTCTTTATTGTTTCCGGGCTGACTATCGTGAACCTTATATAATCTATACCTTCGGCCTGCATAACATCACTCGCTTTTCAGTTTTATCCTCGGCAGTATGTGCATGGACTTTACCTCGTCAAGCAGCAGCTTGAATGCATAGCTTATCTCCACCTTCTCCAGATCGTTGCCCCCGTCGTTAGCGCATACGGGCACGTTCTTCACGAAGTCGAAATAGCCGACATCTCCGCACTGCTTGCATATCCATATGTCCGCCTTGTCGCTCTGTTCCAGCATCCTGTCTTTCAGGAGCAGGCTTGCCCCGTGTCCTACCAGCGCGTCACGTTCCATCTCCCCGAACTTCAGGCCTCCCCTCCTTGGTTTGCCCTCCGTCGGCTGGTGCGTAAGTATCTGCACCGGTCCCCTGCTCCTTACCTGCAGCTTCAGGCTTACCATGTGCCATAGCCTGTTGAAATATACCACTCCTGTGAATATCTTTGCGTTGAACTTCTTCCCTGTCCTGCCGTCATAAAGCTCCTCGTCGCCGAACTTGTCGTATCCGTACTTCTCCAGCAACGCCCCGTACATGTCAACGCGCTCCTTGCCCTTCTCGGAGAACGCCGTGCCGTCAAAGTGCGTACCAGCCAGAGCTCCGGCCTTGCCCGCTATCGTCTCTATCATGTGGCCGAACGTCATCCTGCCCGGGAGGCTGTGCGGGTTGAGCAGTAGGTCAGGTATTATGCCGTCCTTGGTGAAGGGCATATCCTCCTGGTTGACTATGAGCGCAACCACTCCCTTCTGTCCGTGCCTGCTTGCGAACTTGTCGCCGACCTCTGGTATCTTTACGCTCCTCACCCTGGTCTTCACGAGCTTTGTCGCTCCTGTCGTCTCTGTAAGCATAACATTGTCTATCACTCCCTCCTCTCCGGCCCTAAGCGTTATGGAGTTATCCCTGTTCCTCTCCTCGACCACGCCGAAGCTGGTCTGCTCCTCCAGGAACCTTGGCGGCGATACCTTTCCAACGAGCACGTCCCCCTCTGTCACGGGAGTCTCCTGCTCTATTATGCCGTCGTCGCTTAGCTTGGCGTACGCATGCTCTCCCAGATACCCTTCCGTCGTTGCTGCCGGCACCCTGAAATGGTCCTGCTGACCTCCAGGATATCTGCGCTCCTCGTCGCTGTACGTCCTGAAGAACGCGCTCCTGCCCAGGCCCCTATCTATCGCGGACTTGTTTATGACCAATGCGTCCTTCATGTTGTATCCGTAATAAGTGGAAACTGCGACAACCATGTTCTGCCCGCTGGGGTGCTTGCCTATGCCGAGCTTCCTGTAGGCCACGCTGTCTGCAATCGGGGTCTGCGGGTAGTAAAGAAGGAACGCCCTCGCATCATACCTGTTGTTGAAATTCATGGAGTACAGGCCCTGGCTCTGCTTTATGAAGTTGGCGGATATTGCGTGCCTGCCCACCGAATTGTGCTCGGGGTAAACGCTCACGTTGAATGTTAGTCCGAATAATATAACGGGATCTATGTCAATATGCGTTGTGGCCCTCGTTATGCCGTCCTCATGGAGCGCGACCACAACGTTCTCCTCCTCCTCGGCGTCCAGGTACTCGACAACGCCCCTCCTCAATAGATAATTGAAGTCTATCTCCTTGTTCTTCAGCTTTTCCCTGAGGTCTTCCGTGAACTTGCTCGCGCCGTTCTCTACGACGATGTACGGTTTCCTCGCCCTTCCCCTGTCGGCGTTTATCCTGACTTCGTTGAGCCTCTTCCTGTAGGCAACGTTGATCTCCCCAGAAATCACCCCTAGCCTGCGGTTCTTCCTTATCTCCTCGGCGAACTTCTTGCCATCGTCCACGAATCCTATGGCCCTGCCGTCAAGGTAAACATAACATTTCTCTCCTGCCATAATATCACTCGTTATTAATGAGCTTCAGCTCCTTGATCTTGTCCTCAAGCATGGCTTCGTCAGCGCCGACAGTGACCCTTGACATTATTGCAAGGTATCGGGTCAGCCCTACTTCAACTCCCTCGGGCGTCTCGCTCGGGCACAGCTTCCCCACGTGCGTTCCATGTACGTCCCTGGCCCTGAAGTGCGGGTGCTTCTTTGCCAACGGGGACTTAACCCTCCTAAGGTGCGCCAGCGCGCTCATAATGTTAGTCCTATCAAGCACCTGCGATACGCCGGTCTGGCCAGCTGGCCATGATCCGGTGCCCATTGAGTAGAGTACCTTGTCTGTCAGTGTGTCCGGGTTTATGTTCGTCCTTACGGTGAGCTTCCTGCCTCTGGCAGTGGTCCTCTCTATATGGTACTTTATGTCCTTTATGAAGAACTTGAAGGCGTTGTTGAACAACTCCTCCATAAGGTCTCCTGCAAGCTTTATGCGCTTGTTGGCATAGTGGTCCTTGTCGTCCGACTTCGCATAGTTGTACGCCACAAGCGACGCTCTCTCGGCCATGTGCATGAGGTAGAGCGCCTTGCTCTTCCTCGCGTCTGGCGTCGTGCCTAGGTGTGGCAGTATGTAAGTGTCAAGCTGCATCTCCGCCCTCTTCTCCTGGTAAGCCTTCGCTTGGTTGGGCGCAGACATCCTGCCGAGCTCCTCAAGTGCAAGCGCCGGTGTCATGTCCTTCGCCTTGCTCAAATCGCTGTTTAGCAGGAAATCGTTCTTCACGTCCTTGTTGTTCGTGAAGTCTATGACATCCTTGATCTGCATTCCAAGCGCGCGCAGCACCAGTATCAGGTCTATGCCCTTGGAAAGAGTCGGGAACAGCAGGGTGTATATGCCATAATCGTCCCTCGTGACGCTGCATCTTGCCCTGAAACTCAATGTCGTAGAGAATACCTTGCTTACAACGCCCTTGCTTTTCTCCCTCGTGCATATTATCCTGTTTGGTGCAAGATCCTCTATGCCTACGAGCACGCGCTCTGTTCCCTTGATTATGAAATAGCCGCCCGGGTCGTCAGGGTCCTCGTTGTTCGCTATGAGCTGCTCCCTTGTCATATTGTGTGTGTAGCACAGGTCGCTCTTCACCATTACTGGCAGTTCGCATATGAAAGCTTCGCCCATAGAATCGGTCTTCTCTATGCCGCTGACTATCGGCGCGTAGGTAATGTACATTGGTGCGGAGTATGTAAGGTTCCTTGCAAGCGTCTCATTTGGCAACACGTGCCTCGTAGAGCTGTCCGCTTCTATTATTGCAGGCTGCTCCAGCCTTATGCCCTTGAACTTTATGGCGAAATTATTCACTTCAGGTTCCACAAGGCTCTGGCTCTCGACCACCCTCTTTATGCCAAGGTTTATGAACCTGTTGTAGCTCTCTATCTGCTGCTGTACCATAGAAGTAGATTCAAGGTAAGATTCCAATATTTCGTGCGTGTTCACCATGATGTCACCTTATACGATATAATTTACGCCGACAGAGCGGCGAAGCAAATATGCCTAACCTCTGACTACATACCTGTAGTAAGTGTACTTGCCGGTAGGATCCTCTCTGTGTATAGCTACCAACTGGCCCGGCTTTGCGCCTATCTTCTTAACCTGCGGGTCGCTCTCCAGTATCTTCGGGAACTTCTCTACTGGCACGCCGAATTTCTTCGATACCTTTGATGCTTCGCTAGAACTAACGAGTTCATGTTCAGGAATAAGTTCATAAGCATATGGCAAGCAAACACCGGGAGCATAGCGAGGACAAGCTAGCTCAGTAAGTACGTGTAGTATTATACTACAATAAGTAATAAATATTATCCTAATGCGGCGGTTTACCTGATTATAAGCGAAAAGCACGCAAAAAACGCCAATATGCGCTCCAAATAGCTTTAAATAAAAGCCACATCAATAATCATATGCGGTGTTGTTTTGAATTTCATGGAGTACGTGGGAGCGAATAAGAATGCGATATACTCTAAAATCTGCGAGTACGTCCCGTTGAAGGACCCTGAAGGCCATCATGGGATAATGAGGGATTATATAGACAGGCAGGGCAATTACAGGAGGCCGGGCCTGCTTCTGCTCAGCGGACAGATGTTCGACGCCCAGCTGCGCCAGCTAATCCTGCCAGCTGCAGCGCAGCAGCTATCCGAGGACTGGATACTGATGCAGGATGACACTTTCGATGACTCGGAACTGAGGCGAGGCAAGCCCGCGGCACACAGGCTTTATGGCGCGGTGCACACGATAAACGCATCCAACATAGGCCAGATGGCCATGTGGTGCATGCTGAAGGATTACGCCTTGGCTTACGGTGCGCAAATAGGCAACAGGCTGTACGAGAAGTTCTATGACATGCTTCAGTACACCGCGGAGGGTCAGTATGTCGATAACTATTTCATACACAATACAAAGGATCTCAAGAAGGTGGACGAGAGCACGTACTACAGGATAGCCGACAGCAAGACATGCTATTACTCCGTTTACGGGCCTCTCCAGCTTGGTGCGATAGCGGCGGGCCAACCCGACAGTACACTGGACTTCCTCAAGGAGATAGGGACGGCAGCCGGGATCGCGTTCCAGATAACCGACGACATATTGGACATGACCGCTGATGAAAAGGTTTTCGGAAAGAAGAACTTCGGCGACCTTTACGAAGGCAAACTTACCCTCATGATACTGCATGCATACGGCGAGGCCACCAAGGCAGAGAAGAAAAGGATAGACTCCATATACGTGAAGAAGAGGCAGGATAAGACAACAAAGGAAATAGATTTTCTAAGGGAGATGATACGCAAGTATGGCGGCCTGGAGTACGCGAATGCGACGAAGGAGAGGTACGGCGCAAAGGCCGCAAAGATGCTTGATAAGTACGGTCACCTGCTGCCAGACAACAAGTACAAGAAGATAATGCTTTCAGCGATAAAGGAGATGTACCAGAGGGAGAAATAAATCCTAGCGCCCGGGGCGTGAAATGCTGGAATCGTATTCAGATTGTTTCGAATTTCAGGATAAAAATTAAATGCGCTTCGCGGAAAATAACATAATGGTGTCTTTCAGTGAAAAAAATGGTGTTCATGGATGGAGACGGAACGCTCTGGTACCCTAAACTTACGAAGCGCGACAAAGTGCCACACTGGGTGTACAGCGATCCGGTCACTTCCAGGGATCCAAACAAGCACCTGATCCTCACGCCATCTACATTAATGGTACTAAAACGCCTGAAGCGCAGTGGTGTCAGGCTTGCCGTCCTATCCATAGTCCCAGGACCAAGGGATACGGCGCGCGAGATACTGAAAAAGCGGGTCGACCATTTTGGCCTGAGGAAATATTTTGACGAGCTTTATCCAGTCCCGGAAGAGTCCGATGCAAAGGGCAGGCTGATGGAGAAGGTGCTTAAAAGAGAAGGCATATCGAAAAAGCATGCGCTGATGATCGGGGATAGCTATACGTACGACTACAAATCAGCCGCAAGGCACGGCATACCTGCTGTCCTTATACACTGGGAATCATACGGCGCGCCAGAGGCTGCAAGGGTAAGGAGAAAGATAAAGCATCTGCATGAAGCGATGGAGTACATAAAATGAGCGCTCCTCCGCTTCAGCCATAAGCGATTTTATTTAACGATGGGCGATAGGGCGCCCTGGCAATCCCGCGCTCGGTTATTATTCCAGAAACCAGTTCGCTAGGGGTCACATCGAAAGCCGGATTCATGACCGGCACTTCAGGCGATGTTATCATAAGTTTGCCCAGCACCTTCCTGACCTCATCGGGGTTTCGCTGCTCTATCTCTATGCTTGAGCCTTCCTTGTCTATTGTCGATACCGGAGCCGCTACTAGGAACGGTATGTTATGCCTCTTTGCGAGTACCGCAAGGCCATACGTGCCTATCTTGTTGGCAACGTCCCCATTCATCAGGATCCTGTCTGCACCCAATATGACTTTCGTTACGCCTGCATTCTTCATTGCGTATGCTGCCATGCTATCCGTTATCAATGTCACCGGTATCCTGTCGCGCATCAGCTCCCATACCGTAAGCCTTGCGCCTTGGTACAGCGGTGCAGTCTGCGTGGCTATCACCTTTATGTCCTTGCCCTCCATCCAAGCAGTCCTTATAACCCCATAAGATGTGCCATACCCTCCTGTCGCAAGCGCGCCAGCGTTGCAGTGCGTCAGTATGACATCGCCGTCCTTTATCAGCTTGCTGCCCAATCTGCCCATCCTCATGTTTGAATCTATGTCCTCTTTCTGTATGCTCAGCGCCTCGCTTGCAAGGCTATCTTGAAATTCTCTGAGCGATACACAGTCAGCTGCAAGATCTTCCGCTTTCTTAAGCATTCGTTCTATTGCCCAGAACAAGTTCACTGCGGTAGGCCTGGTCTTCCCAAGCACTTTGGCGTCCCTACTTACGCTGCCCATCGCAGCTTTAAGATCGCTTTTTGCATTAGACGCAGAAACAGCGATACCGAAAGCAGCCGCAACACCTATCGCAGGAGCTCCGCGTATCTCCAATCGTTTTATGGCTTTGGCCAGTTCGCTTATCGAATTGCTTTCATTCCACTGCTCCTTCCACGGCAGCTTTGTCTGGTCTATCCATGCCACCTTGCCATCGCGCCACTTCACAGGTTTCAAATCGCTTATCCTCCTCATACTAACAAATCTGATATCAGTGTTCAAGTTATTAAATAGGTGCTCCTGCTGCGCAATTCCTGCATTGGCATACCGTGCGCATGTAAGTTAAGTCTTAACAAAGTGAGCGGGAAATCCCCACCATTCATGGGTGGGATGAAAGCGAACCGTAGTAAGGCGTATAAATATGGATGGAAATATAGGTTGCATGGGACTGACAAGAGCCTACAAGTTCAGAATCCACCCTGACGCTACAAGGCAGGGAGAGATAGACGAAAGGCTGATTATTGCACAACAGTTCTACAACAAGATTCTTGAAAAGTCAATCGAGTCCTATAAAAATGGAAAGACCAAGGTCTCGATGGCTCAATTCAACAGATTCGTAAAAGAGGCAATCCA
>DAHVQB010000015.1 GCA_027317945.1 Microcaldota archaeon | reverse complement strand
GACATAATTGCCGCTGTTAACCGATACCAGCCATGAGTAAGAGTATGGCGATGTCCCTGTCGATGGTATCAATGCAGTGACTGATTCTGGCTGGTCGGCGTCTAGTTTAGACGCGAATATTGTAGGCGCAGATGGGGCGGTTATTGCTTTGTTTAGCACTACCCCATCGGATGATGAAGTTGTAATCGAAGGCGTTGTTGCGCTGTCATTCACCTGAAGTTTGAATAGATAGTTACCAGTCGCAGTATTTGCCGTGGTGGCAAATGCGCATGTTATTGCGTTTCCGGAGTTTTGGTTGGAGCCCGTTGAATTGCTGCACTCTGGAGCAGTCACGAACACTCCGCCATTAAACGATGAAAGCCATATATACGAATAGGGTGGTGTGCCAGTCGACGGCATATTCGCAGTTATCGTTGCCGTCTGGCCCTGATCCAGCTTTGGATTTGTGATGATTGGGGTTGATGGTGCAGTAAATGCAGCATTTAGCGTTATGGCATTTGAGCCTGAAGATACTGTGACCGGCACAGTGGCGGAATCTGTTACATTCAATTTGAACGTATAATTGCCTATGGCTGTGAGCCCGTTTGTAACGAACGAGCATATCACTGTGTTGCCTGAAGGCGTGTTTGAGCCGCTAGGCTTTGTACATATTGTAGAATTCGATTGTATGAAGTTGCCATTTGAAGTAGGAGTTTCAACAAGCCATATATATGAATAAGGTGGTGTGCCAGTCGACGGAATTGCAGTGAATATTGTTGCGGTCTGGCCCTGGTCAGCCTTCTCATTCAACTCCAACGGCTTGCTTGGCGAGACCAATCCGCTATTGATATTTATTGTATCAACGACTGAAGTCAGTTTTACTGCGTTAGTTGCCGAATCAGTGACATTAAGTATTGCATTATACGACCCGCTACCTAGCGAATTCACTGCAAATACCACATTATTTGAAGTGGTAGAACTCCTGAATAAGGAGTTGTAAACTACTGCACTGCCATTAGATATGGTAAGGTTGAATGTATATGGCGGGGTGCCGCCGGACCAATTTCCAGCTAGAGTAGCTTTTTGGCCTATGTCGTAGGATGGCGAGTTCGGAGTCAATGCGAGGTTGGACATTGTATTGCTTATTTCAACGACGTGTGTTGATGAAGCTAGCTTAACAGTAGTCGTTGCAGAGTCATTCACATGTAGTATAGCATTGAATGAGCCTGCCCCGAGCGCATTGGAGGAGAATGTTATGGAATTTGATGCTACAGTACCTATGTAGATGGAATTGTAAACGATAGTATTACCATCACTTATAGTCCAATTTACTGTATAAGGGGCCGTACCTCCGGACCAATTTCCAGCTAGAGTAGCTTTTTGGCCTATGTCGTAGGCTGGCGAGTTCGGCGTTATTGATGGTTCCGCCAGTGCGGGGTTTACGAGTATGGAATTTTGTGCTGAAATAAAGACAAAATGAACTGATGTTCCTGTGTCCGTAGCAGTAGCATTATAAGTGAATGTATTGCTAGATGCGGGGGAATTCACGGTAAATGATATTGTATTGCTTCCCCCTGGCGATTGAATAGTTAGATTTGATCCTTGCTTCTTTGATCCGGATACATTATATAGTTCAATGTTGAATGGACCAGTGCCCCCTGTTTCTTTTATTGTATAAGTTTCTATTTGACCTGAATCAAGCGTTATATTGGATGGTGAAATTGAAAGCGATGGAGCATTACTAACTATGGCAAGAGTGTTGCCGGACGTCAATGTCACAGGGGAATTGGCAGCGCTGTCGGTTACCGTGTAGCAGTAACGTACTGCGATTAATGGTGATGTGGAATATGAATTGGAGGTCGCACTAGAAATCAATGTACTCGAGGAATTACATGACGTGCTAGTGGATCTATACCACTGAAATGTGTATGGTGGGGTGCCGCCGGATATGTTTGCAGTAAGCGTGATCGACTGGCCGTCGTCTATTGAGGGGTTAAGCGGTATAGGGCTGCCTGCGGATAATGATGGATTGACAGTCACTAGGCTGTTGCCTGATGTCAACACAGGGGGGTTTGTAGATGTGTCTGACACGGAATAGCAGAATAGGGTGTTTGATGTCGGGGAGTTTGTGACCGTGACGGAGTTGCCCGATGCGACTTTATCGCCTGATGACCTGCAAGCACCGCTAGGGGAACTGTACCATTGGTAGGAGTATGGCGGGGAACCTCCAGATGGATTCGCGGTCAGCGTGATCGACTGGCCAGTATCTATTGAGGGGTTCGATGGCGTGGGGCTGCCCACCAATAGCGATGAATTGACCGTAACTAACGTGTTGCCTGATGTCAATGTTACTGGGGAATTTGCTGCACTGTCGGTTACCGTGTAGCAGAATAGGGTGTTTGATGTCGGGGAGTTTGTGACCGTGACGGAGTTGCCCGATGCGACTGCAGTGCCCGATGAGCTGCATGAGGAGCCCGTCGATGAGTACCATTTGTAGGAGTATGGCGGGGTGCCGCCGGATATGTTTGCAGTAAGCGTGATCGACTGGCCAGTATCTATTGAGGGGTTAAGCGGCGTTGGGCTGCCTGCGGATAATGATGGATTGACAGTCACCAAAGCATTTTCTGATGTGACAGTTTGATTTATGGTAGCGGAATCTGTTACGGCCATACAAAACCTTGTGCTAGTAGTAGGAGAATTTGTTATTACAGTGCTTGTTCCGCCTGCCACTATTGAGTTGGATGGACCGCATGACAGCCCAGTAGAGGAGTACCACTGGTAGGAGTATGGGGCTGTGCCGCCGTAAGCTCCGCTAGTCAATGTTATGAACTGACCCCGGTCTATGCTCACCGCATTCGGAGACACGGAATTGGCAACCAATGCAGGGTTGACAGTCACTGCATCAACCATAGAATTCATCGTGACTGGTGTGCTCGCAGAGTCTGTAACGCCTATGCAATATCCGTTAGTTGAGGTTGGCGAAACTATGAGTGAATTGGAGAGCGTTGATATCCCAGTGTATGTCGCCAATACATTTGCTGCATCCTGCGCACAAGTATTGCCGCTTGGTCCTGCGTACCACGTAGCCGTGTAAGGAGCCGTGCCGCCTGTCCACGACCCAGTCAGCGTTATGCCCTGCCCATTATCGATTAAAGGAGAGTTAGGGGACAGTACCAGAGCGGACATGGCGGAGTTCACTAAGATGGAGTTAGGGATCGAGTTAAATACGTAGCTTGACGCCCCAGTATCTGTCGATATGGCATTGTACGTGAACGTTCCTGTATTACTAGTCACGAAAGATATCGTATTGCTGCCTCCCGGCAATGCTATTGTCACGTTAGCCCCTTGTCGTGTACCTCCGGTTATGTTGAATAACTCGACGTTGAAAGGGCCTGCACCGTTGACTATGCGCATAGTGTATGTCTCCGTCTGGCCAGAATCTAAGGTCGTAGCGCTTGGAGTTATCGAAATTGAAGGCGATGGGAACACATAAGCGGCCATGGCTGTGCTGCCGCTTCCGCTCAGTGCTGCAGTGACGGAGTAACTTCCTTTGGCCTGCCCGGCACAGGTCGCTATGTATATACCTTCATATATGTCACTGGGGTTGCTGTTGTTCACGAACTGCTGCTTCACACATCCAGTCGGTATTGCAACAGATTTTATGTTATAGTATCCGGAAGCAACCATTATGACAGTGAAAGACCCTTGAGTATTGACGGTGTATGAAAGGGCGGATGGGCGGGCTGTGCTGCTTGAAGACGTGCTGAATAATGTATAGTTCGCTGCATTGGTGCCCAATCCACCTACAACTAGGCCGGGATAGGCGACGCCAGATACGCTTGCAGTACAGACGTTGCTGGTCTGGTGGCCTATTGATGCGTTTGCGCTGTTTTTCAATGACGCGCCTGCCGGTGCGCTGACATCACTAGTCCATGAGAAAGGCTGACCTGTTTTGGCGAAAGTGTAATTGGCGCCTGCTTCGCACAGATAAAGAGAGTAACCAGAAGGCAAGGTAAGCGAGACTGAACTCGTCTCACCGACCGCATTTCCCGTATTGAATGAGATCGCGTATATGGAGAAGGAATTGGATACTGCCCCATACTCGTAGTAGCCATTAGAGTAGTTCAACATTGACGTTGGAAGCGGATTCCAACTGTCGTTTATGTACTTGTACAGCCTGACCTGAGATGGCTGTATTTTCATAGAGTTTATCCAGCTCTGGTTGACCCTGAAGAAATAGTCTGCTTCGCTTATGTAACTGTCAGATACTGAGCTATTTATTGTGAAGTAGCTGTATGAGCTCGATAGTGTTGGCACGCCTTTCGGCCCGGACTTTGTGAAGGAAATACTGAGGTTCATTTCAGGGAAGGAAGACCTTGGCGTCATGTACAGTGAGTACAACGTACTGCCATTGTTGCCAACCATGATCGGATTTGATATGCCTGCGTACACCCCTTTGACATGCACATTGGTAGAGCTCGCAGAATTGCTGAAAGAGAGGTCCAAGTTCCTGAATTGTATTCCAGAGCTAGCGGTCGCGTAACCAACGGTAACGTTCTCTTCGCATCGGATCGTGTTGCATGATTTAATCACGTAGGGCGATGAAGTAGTCGTGCCCGCCGCGGATTGTGCCTTCCCATTTCTACGCGAAAGCATCTGCGACATCTGTGTTGTTATATTGCTCTCAATTCGCGTGATTTGGACGGTGCGGCCTGCTGCCACCGCAATCTCGTCAGGATAAGCGATAGTTGTCGTAGTAATTGATGTGGAATTAGGCGGAGCTATGGAAGGCGTCTTTAATGCTGTGGAATTGGAAACGCTGGGCGCCATGGTTGCAATGTTTAGCGACGTACCAGTTGGCGCGCTAATTTTCAAAGCATAGGTGTTTACATTAGAACTTGATGCCGCATAGTTGTTCATATGCCACGTACTATTAACAGAACCTGCATCGCCGATGACGCCGGAATTTGATATGAGCAGTGCGATTCCGCTCATGATGATCAACAGTATGTAAATGGTGGCTGTTGTGCGCATTTTAACACATGCTAGGGTTTGCTTGTAGCGGTTATTGCGGGCGATCATTGTGGCAAGTCATTGTCAATGGAGCTTGAATTACGGTGTCACGCCAGTATATGGTTTTTCGTCGTCAAATAAGCAACTATCATTTTTTTATACTAAGGTGCAGTTGCAAATATTTTATATGAAAGGAGAGGACCGCACTGCACATTGCGTGCAAATGACCGCCGCTCCGTACAACGTATATTGCAATTGCAAAGGCAGGCCGCCGAACGCGCGCAACTTCATGTGAACTATGGCGGGTGCCAGTGGTGCCTTAATGACGTACGATTTTGCCATTAATTATGGTGTTAGGTTCCTCTCAACGCATGAATTTAAATGTATGTGGTATGGCGCGATTATACAGGTATGTGGATCCATCCATTGCCGTCAGGAACATGTAAAAAATTTTTATATATTATGCTGACCACTGAACATAATAGGACGTATTTGCACGGATCCCCCAACCTTAATTAAGTATGGCAAACCCTCGCATATACAACAGGAGCATAGGGCACATATCTGGGAGTTTGCATCATACCCACCTTTTTATGGCAATGTTTTTAAGACTGACAATGTAATAACTTTTATGCAGACCAAGTACATAGTCGTCATGGGCTCGCTGCTGAGCGGGCTTGGAAAGGGCATAATAACCGCTTCCTTAGCAAAGCTTCTTTCCATGCACGGCATAAAGGCGATGCCGCTGAAATTCGACGGCTACCTCAACTACGACTGCGGCACCATGAATCCTTTCAGACATGGGGAGGTCTTCGTCCTCGATGACAAAAGCGAGGTAGACATGGATTTCGGTAACTACGAGAGGTTCCTGAACACTGATCTTAATGGGGAATTCTCGCTCACTGGGGGGAAGATATTCAGCGCGATAATAGAGAAAGAGCGAAAAGGCGACTTCCTTGGCAATGATGTGCAGTTCGTGCCTCACGTCGCCGATTATATAACAGGTTATGTGACGGGGGTGGCAAAAAGGAACAAGCTGGATGTGATGCTTATAGAAGTCGGGGGCACGGTAGGCGACATAGAGAATGGATACTTCATAGAGGCTATGAGGGAGCTTGCATCCGAGGAGAAGGTCGTTTTCGTTAATCTTACTTACATACCCGAACTGGGCGCAGTAGGCGAACAGAAGACAAAACCGACGCAGATAGCGCTAAGGAACATGATGCAACTTGGGATTAGGCCAGGCTTCATAATATGCAGGTCTGAGAAGGCGCTCGGCGAAGCTGCAAAGAAAAAGGTGGCCCTCTTCGCAAATGTGGATGAGGGCGCAGTGATCGATGACAGGGATTCCGATAACATATACAGGACTCCGCTCCATCTTCTGGACCAGGGCTTAGACAGAATGATGATCAAGGCGCTGGGGCTAAAACCAAAAAGTGGCGACAAACTGTTCCGGAAGAGCGTCGCATCATGGCGCTCGCTTTGCGACGCGATAGACAAAAATGGATCCAGAGTCAACATAGGGATAGTTGGCAAGTATACACAGCTCCACGATGCGTATGCAAGCGTTAAGGAGGCTATAACGCACGCGGCAGGGCGCAATGGCGTCGGGGTAGAAGTGCGTTGGATAGATTCTGAGTCGCTTGAGGGAAGTCGCGACAATGCCGAAAAAATGCTTGAAGGCATCGACGGCATAGTGGTGCCAGGCGGATTTGGGAAGAGGGGCGTTGAGGGCATGATAACTGCGATACAGTATGCAAGGACGAATGGCGTGCCTTACCTTGGTTTGTGCCTTGGTATGCAGCTTATGGCGGTAGAGTATGCCAGGAACGTTTGCATGCTAAAAGGCGCCAACTCGACTGAATTCGATCCGAAGGCGGCTTACAAGATAGTGGATATGTTGCCCGGCCAGGAAGCCGCGGCTAAAGGAGGCACCATGCGGCTGGGACTGTGGACCGCAGACATAATGAAAGGAACGGAAGCGCACAGGGCTTATGGATCGGAAAGGATCAGTGAAAGGCACAGGCACAGATACGAGATAAACAATCATTACAGGAAGAGGCTTGCGGAGGCGGGCCTTGTCGTAAGCGCGATCAATAGGGACAGGGATCTTGTCGAGATTCTCGAGTGGAAAGGCTCGTTTGGCATAGGGACGCAGGCCCACCCTGAACTCGAGTCAAGGCTGGAGAGGCCCCATCCGCTATTCATATCGCTCATAAAGGCCGCAAAGGCTAGGGCAGGTGCATGAAATGCGCCTTAAGCCTGGCAGACCCTTAAGGTTGAATAAGTTTTATCTATTTTTGCAGGAAAATGTCGTATGGTCTTTTTAAGGCGTAGATTGAATGGAGGGCATGCATAATTCTACAGTAGGCCATGAGGAAGGAGCGAAGCCCATGACACGCAAGCATTACAATGCAGTCAGCATGGCGAATGCAGTGGTGAGAAACGGCAACCTGCGGTTAGGGGTTGCGCTTTTCATAGTGTACCTGGCTTTCGCCTGCATAGCGTTCTATCCGCTGACCTCCAACATTACGGGCAACGCGCCCGGATCCGGCGGCACCGCCTACCAGAATCTCTGGGACTTATGGTGGCCCGGCTATGCGCTGCTTAGCCTGCACTCGAACATTTACTTCACGAACCTGCTCTACACGCCGCTGGGCGTCAACCTTGTGTCTGACAGCTTCGCGCCGCTAATGGGGCTCCTGTCGCTGCCGTTCCAGGCGGTCAACCTCGCCTTCGCCTACAACATTATGCTGCTCATTGGATTCGCCCTTTCGGGAGTCACGATGTTCATACTTGCGGATTACATAGTCAAGGACAAGCGCGCCGCATTCGCAGCAGGGCTCATCTTCGCATTCAGCGCGTTCCACATCGCACAAGGTTACGCCAACATAAGCTGGATAAACGTAGAATGGGTGCCACTGGCGCTTTACTTTGCGATAAGGATGGTGAGAGGTGAGGCCAATTACACAAACGCATTTGAGCTGGGCGCATCGGCGATGCTGGCCGTGTTCATGGGCGGGATGGAGCAGGGCGTCGAGATCTTCATGACGGTAGTGCTCGTACTCAGCGCGTATGCCTTATGGAAAAGCACCAGGAAGAGGGTGCTAGACCGCAGGCTCGTTACATTCATGACAGCCGCGCTGGCCGTCGCGTTCATACTTGGTTCATGGGGCTTCATTCCGATGATCAATGCCGCGCTGCAACCTTCCGGGGCGGCGCAGAGCCTCGCGTATAACAATGTGACTTACAGCAACGCGTGGAGCGACAGCCCGCTTTCATTCTTCGTTCCGAGCTATTACAACGGCCTTTTCGATAACAACCCCGCCACTTACTTTACTTCTGTGAACCAGAGCGGAAGCGTTAGCTCCCTGTTCCTGCCGTATCCCAGCGAAAGAATCGCTTATATCGGCTACTTGGCCCTTGCGCTCGCACTTTACGGCATTTACGTAGACTACAGGAGAAGCTTCCTATGGATGGGCCTTGCGGCCATATTCGGGATATTGTGCCTGGGGCCTGCCGCGCTGCTGTATTCCGCTTATAACGCCATACCTATTATAAACATAATAAGCCAGCCAGACCGGTTCTATCTGGTGTTCAGCATCGCCATTGCGATCATGGCCGCCTTCGGATTCAAGGACGTGCTGGGCAGATTGGGCAGCAATGCAGGTGGCCGCAACAGGATAATGCTGGCAATGGCGCTATTCGTGATAATATTCATGGTAGAGAACAACGGCGTTGCGCTGAGCAGACCGCTCGGGAGCCAGGTCACCATAAACGCCACGATACCGCCATTCTATAGCTTCATAGGCACAAACAGCACCTACTCCGGCCTGAATTTCTCAGTATTGGAACTGCCAGTGATGCAGGACCAGTACTATTCCGCGGATCCCTCGCTTTTCGCGGGCCAGGCCGCGTATTACGAAACGGCGATGCATAAACCGATAGTAGGCGGCTTCGCCGGGCCGTTCAATACCACGCAGAAGCTCTCGCTATGCAACGTTCCACTAATAGAAGCCGCCACTTACATCGAACAGGGCGACCAGAAGCAGCTCTCGCTATGCACTTATGGAGGAGGAGGCCCGACGTACACAATTGCAGAAGACGGATTGGAGTTCTCGCCAAAACCCACATTGCAGAGAACCAGGAACGAATCCTTGCTTCTTCTTAACGATTACAACACCGGGTTCGTAGTAGTCAACAAGGATGCGTACAACCAGACATCGCTCAGCGAACTGCTTGGTTACCTTGTGGGCACATTCGGCAACTGGGTCTACATGGACAACTACACAGTAGTGTTCTCCACGCTGAACGCAACTCTGAACGAGGAGTACAAGGGTTTCGTGACTTACCCGATACTGACACAGTGGGGCGCGGTGGAGGAGCTGGTCAACGGCACGCAGCAGTATTTCTGGACGCCGATCAAGAACGCCAGCGCCTTATATGGCGGCCTCATCGTATCTGCACCGTACGCGAACCAGAGCAACATAGCATCCAAGGCATTTTCTACTGCGACTTATTACGTGAACGCGAGCGTAACAGTCAATGCAGGGACGAACTTCGGAAACGCCAGCCTGCTTATTGACGAGGTCAGCGCGAGCGGCAACCCAAGGCAACTGGCAGACATCGCGCTTACGCCCAACTTCACAACCACGACATTCGACACAAGCCTGATTTCAGGGCCGATGGGCAACACTCTATTCTTTGTGCAGAAGGTCGCAAACCCGGTGAATGGGGCGCAGCAACTCATCTTCATAAGGAACATATCCATAACGCAGCAGTGACCACGCATGGACGGGCCTGAAATAATAATCGACCAGCGCGAAAGGAACGGGGAGCTGCTCCGCAAATTAGAGGAGCTGGGCGCTACGATCGCCGTTGCTACGCTGCATGTCGGCGATTACATAATATCCGACAGGGTGTGCGTTGAGAGGAAGACGATATCGGATTTCGAAAGCTCGCTGATAAGCGGCAGGCTTTTCGAGCAGGCGAAGCGCATGAAGGAGCATTACGCTTCCCCAATACTTATGCTGGAAGGCGACAGGGATGGATTCAGGATGCATGGAAGGGCGATAACCGGAGCAATAGTATCTCTTTACATAAACCACGGCATGCAAGTAATAACATCCGAAAGCCCGGAGGAAAGCGCATCCATATTATTCAGCATGGCCGCGCAGGAGCAGGATAGGGCGGAGCGCATGCCATCGATGAAGGGGGGAGCCAGGGCTTATACTGCCTCACAGTTCCAGGAGTTCATAGTCGGGAACCTGCCAGGGATAGGACCCAAGCTAGCCAAAGAACTGCTCAAACACTTCGGCACCATAAACAGGATAGCGAATTCCGGAGTGGATGAGCTCGCAGAAGTAAACAAGGTCGGCAAGAAGAAGGCAAAGCTCATCCACGACACGCTCAACGGACAGTATGATGTAAGTGAATAGCTTAGCCGCTTATCAATCTCGAAGCCTGGCGACTGCCATCGCCTGCAGCAATGCTTCCGATACGCTGCCGTTTGGCTTCACGCCCAGCCTTGAAACGGCGGATATTTCATGCTTCCTTGTAGCCTTAAACTCGGTATCGCTTTTCATGTACTTCTTGATTTCCCTGTAAGCGGATACGTCGTTGGAGAAAAGCACGAACCTTTTTGGGGACTTTGCCCCTACCCTTTCTATCGCCTCGGTTATCTGCTTTGTCATCGCGGCAAATAGCAGCATCTCCATCGACAGGCTTTTGGACATGTTTCTGCAGCCACTTACTGCCAGGCGCGCGTTTATGTAAGCGCCGACCAGGTGAGTGCGGTTAGCAATGCTGCCATAATCGAACAATTGTATCGCCACCCTCTTGCTTTGATGCTTTGAGAGTATCCGCACTAATTGGCTTATGCCCAAGGCTGATGAGCATGATCGTATTATGAGATTCTCTGCACCGATGTCCTCCGCATCCATGGTACTGCTTAGTCAGACAATATTATTATTTTGATGTGACCGTGAATGCCGTAGGGGTTTACCTACTTGCTTGATTCACACGCACAAAAATAAATATCTGCCATTAAAGAATTATCCGGTTGCATGGTATCTATAAGCGACTTCTCCGCCATAGACATCAGGGTAGGGCGGATACTCGAAGTGGACGACATGGAAACCGCAAGGAAGCCGATGTACAAGCTAAAAGTGGACTTGGGGGAATTGGGCACTAGGACCATAGTTGCAGGGATAAAGGCATTCTACGCCAAGGAACAGCTTTTGGGCAGGAAGATAATAGTCGTGGCTAACCTTGAGCAGAAAAGCATAGCCGGAGTGATATCCGATGGCATGCTGTTGGCGGCCGGGGACGACCAGCTGATAGCGCTATTGCAGCCGGACAAGGACATGGAGGTAGGCTCGAAAGTCGGCTGACAGAACGCAACTACGGAAAGCACGCTATGGAAGGAATTGATTTTATGGCAGACGTAAAGAAGTTTTACATCACTACGCCGATTTATTACGTAACTGACAAGCCGCTGCTCGGAAACTCTTATCCCACAGTAATTGCCGACGTTATTGCACGCTGGCACAGGCTACGCGGAGACGATGTATTCTTCCTCGTAGGGACGGACGAACACGGGGAGAAGGTGGAGACAGCAGCGAGAACTGCAGGGAAGAATCCGAAGGAGTTCGTAGACGACATAGTGGGCGTTTACAAAGACGCGTGGCAGCAGCTCTGCATTTCATATGACTATTTCATAAGGACCAGCGATCCGAACCACGAGGCCATGGTATCCCAATTCATAGAGAAGATAGCAAAAGGCGGCGACATCTACAAAGGTTTCTATGAGGATTGGTACTGCGTGCCTGACGAAACATTCTGGACCGAACTGCAGCTCAAGGATGGCAAATGCCCGGAGTGCGGCAGGCCGGTGAAAAAGGTTAAGGAGGAGTGCTACTATTTCAAGCTCAGCAAGTACCAGCAAGCGCTTCTTGAGCTGTATGAGAAGAACCCCGCGTTCCTATCCCCAAAGCATAGGTCAAAGGAGATAATCAACAGGGTCAAGGCAGGATTGAACGACATAAGCATAACGCGGTCTACCGTGAAATGGGGCGTGCCGTTCCCGCTCGACAAGAGCCATACCATATATGTTTGGGTGGACGCATTATTCAACTATATAACGGCATTAGGGGGCCCATCTGACGGCAGATTCGCCAGGTTCTGGCCTGCCGACGTACACCTTGTCGGCAAGGAGATTAACTGGTTCCACTCTGTAATATGGCCTGCGCTGCTCATGTCTGCAGGCATAGAGCTGCCGCGGATGGTGTTCGCACACGGATGGTGGACCGCTGAAGGCAAGAAGATGAGCAAGAGCATGGGCAACTCAGTGAACCCGATGGATATCGCCAACAAGTATTCGGTAGACGCGCTGCGATACGTGCTGGTCAGGGAGATGCCGCTGGGCGATGACGGCGACTACTCGGAGAAGTCGCTGATTACCAGACTGAACAATGAACTAGTTGCAGAACTTGGCAATCTTATAAATAGGACACTGACGATAGCGGAAAAATTCGACGGAAAAATAGAGGGCAAGCCCGAGCTTGACGCTGCGCTCGACATCGGTGCCATAGATGCGCACATGCAGAAAAATGACACTTTCAATGCGCTAAACGATGTGTTCACATTTATAAGAGCTGCCAACAAATATGTGAATGACAAGCAGCCATGGAAACTGAACGGCTCGGAACTTGCAGGAGTGCTTTACAACTTGCTTGAAGCCGCGCGGATAATATCCATACTGATATATCCGTTCATGCCGCAGACCGGGGAGTGCATCGCCGTGCAGCTCGGCACTAAAGTAGGGAAACTGGAGGACTGCAAGTTCGGGAATTTCGATGGCAAGGTGGCCAAGGGCGGCTACCTTTTCAAGAAGGTATTGTAATACCTTGCAGAACATAGGACATTTATGCATTTTCAAGTCAAATAAGGAATATTGCGGGATACGCATTTGCGTTAACTAACTTATATATCAAATCAAGTGAAGCCGATGACAGACGCTATTACCGAAGGCATGAAGATAAAATTCCAGGACTTCTTCGAGCGCTATTACAGGGATGGAATAAACGACATGATAGTCGGACTGCCGGCAAAAAGGAGCTTGATGATAAACGTCAAGGACCTCGAGATGTTCGATCCGGATCTGGCCAGCGAACTTATAGGCAAGCCGGACGTAGTGCTGGAAGCGGCCGACCAGGCGCTAAAGGCAAAATGTGAAGGCGTAGAGGTAGGAGATGCGGAGACGCACGCGCGCTTCTTCAGCCAGAGCGTAAACGCGCCGCTGGTGCAGGATGTAGGCGCCATGTACATAGGCAAGCTCATAATGCTCGACAGCCTCGTGGTGAAGAGATCCGAGATAATACCGCGCGTGCACGTGGGCGCTTACAAATGCTCGCTATGCGATGCAGTCTACAGATTCAGGGTCAACAAGGAGGAGGTGCCGGATGTATGCCCCCAATGCAAAAGGAAGTCGCTAAAGGACATGCCTGAAGACTCCAAGTTCATAAACCTGCAGAAGCTCGCAGTGCAGGACCCGCTGGAAAAGCTTAGGGGAAATTCTCCGACATGGCAGCTCGAGGTATGGATTGAGGACGACCTGGTCAATAGCGTGATACCTGGCGACAGGGTAGACCTGACCGGCATACTGAGGATACGGGAAAGACGCAATGCGAAGGGGAAACAGGACAGGGATTTTTACACGATGTTCCTAGACACAGTTTCCATAATGCACAAGCAGAGGGAGTTCTCCGACCTTTCGATATCCGAGGAGGAGGAGAGGCAGATTAGGGAATTCGCAAAGGATCCGCAGATATTTGATAAGATAACGCGATCCATCGCGCCATCAATATACGGTTATGACGAGATAAAGCAGTCAGTCGCGCTTCAGTTATTCGGCGGCACACCCGGCAAGACCCTGGTAGACGGGGGGCCGATAAGAAGCGACATGCACATATTGTTGATAGGGGACCCTGGAAGCGCTAAGACCAGGGTACTGCAGTCGGTTGCGAGGCTGGTGCCAAAGGGCATATACGTAAGCGGCAAATCAGTTACCGGAGGAGGCATGACAGCTGTTGCCGAAAGAGACGAGTTCTCGGAAGGTGGATGGACGCTTAAGGCCGGGGCCTTGGTTTTGGGGTCTGGCGGAATCGTATGCATCGACGAGTTCGATAAGATAGGGGATGAGGATAGGGCATCGCTCCACGAGGCGCTGGAATCGCAGACGATTAGCGTTGCAAAGGCTGGCATAGTGGCCACGTTCAACGCCAAGGCGGCAGTGCTTGCTGCTGCAAACCCGAAGTATGGCAGGTTCGACCCTAACATGTATCCCTCGGAGCAGTTTGACATACCGCCCACGCTGCTGTCAAGATTTGACCTGATATTCCCGATAAAAGACCAGATGGACGAAGAGCAGGACAAGAACATAGCGAAGCACATACTCATACAGCACGAGGCCGCAGGTGCAGTCATAGCCGAGATAGAGAACTATAAGCAGGTGGAGCTGCCGCCCATAGATGAGCTGCTGCTGCGGAAGTACATTGCATTCGCAAAGAGAAGCGTAATGCCCCGCCTGGGGCCGGATGCTGCGAACAAGATTCAGACGTATTACGTGGAACTTAGGAAGGCCGGGCTAAAGCAGGGTGCCGTGCCCATAACGCCCAGGCAGATAGAAGGGCTCGTCAGGATGGCGGAGGCAAGCGCCAAGACCAGGCTTTCTCCCACAGTTGAGCTGCAGGACGCGGAAAGGGCCATATGGCTGAGCGAGTTCATGCTGAAAACTCTTGCGGTAGACAGGGGCGGAAGGAAGGACATAGATATAATATTGACAGGAATGCCCAGAGAGAAGGTGGATAAGATAAATACAGTGCTTTCAATAATAAGGAACCTGCAAGAGAAGGAAGGCAGCGCCAGGATGCAGAGCATAAGGGAAGAGGGGGAGAAAGCCGGACTCGACCTGGGCACCATAGATAAGCTAATATCCGAGCTTGAGAAGAGCGGCGACATCTACACGCCGAGGCCCGGATTCATCATGATACCGAAGGACAGGGGAGAGAGGGAGTGAGGGTGTTTTTGTGGCGCTTAGGGTCATAGAGTATAGGCAGATGTCGCAGATACTTGTAATGTTCATGATAGTCCAGTTCTTCGGGCTGCTTCTTGCCACGCAGTGGTACTACGGGCTGCCTGCATCATACCTTTCGAATACGCAGGTGGTATCCGGAGCCGCAAGCACACTGCTGTACATAGCTTACATAGTGGGCTTCAGCATCCTCATAGTAATAGTTATGCGGTTCTATAAGGGCCAAATGCTCTTCAGGCTGCTGGAGGCACTGGTTATTTTCATATCCACTTTCTTCGTTTTCCTGATAATAGCGGGAACGCTGAACAGTTCTGCATACGTCAGCCTTGCCGGCTCGCCCCTGACCATAGACTTCATAGCGGCGGTGGCGGCGGCGCTGCTTCTGGTCTTGTTCAAGAACAAGTGGCCGCGGCTGAGAAACACCACTGCCATCATAGCAAGCGTAGGCGTCGGCGTTGTGCTTGGGATAAGCTTCCCGTTCTACTTCGCGTACCTTTTCATGGTGGTGCTAGCGGTCTACGATTTCATAGCCGTGTTCGTGACAAAGCACATGATAACCATGGCGAAAGCTATGTCATCGATGAACCTCTCTTTCCTCATCGGCGTCAATGAGGTCGAGGCTGTGCCAGAAAAGGCACTGAGCAAAAAGGAGGTTAGGGGATATAGGAAGGAACTGGCGGAAGCCAGCAGGAAGAATCCGACAATAAGGGAGATAGTCAATAGCAAACTGGTACCGTTCTCCGCACATATAGAATTAGGGACGGGGGATCTTGGGGTGCCGCTCATGCTCGCGGTTGCCGCGTATGGGGTCAATCTTAACTTCACGCTCAGCCTTTTCGTTACAGTAGGCGCCATAGGTGGGCTGATAACAACCATGTACATACTTAGGAAATACAAGAGGGCGCTGCCGGCCATCCCGCCGCTGCTGGGAGGGATAACCGTCGCCATGCTCGTGTACCTCTTGATTTACGGCGCCTTGTGACATACTGCGAGGCAGCACGCATACGCTGCCGAATAGTATAAAAAGTTCTAAATACTTTTAATGCTGCAAGTAGTTCCGAGTGCGTGAAAAGCAGTGGATCCTTACTGAGGATCCGGCATTGGGGGTTATAAGTGAAAATTTCTGGTTATCTTGCATTGGCGGTCTTGCTTCTTGCAGCAGCGCAGCTCACAGACGCAGGCGTTGTTGGCACCGCCAGCATACATGCGCCTGCAGTCATATTGGGCAACAACACAGGAAGCCTGACCATAATAAACCTTACGGTGACGGACGGAAATGGCAATGTTACCATAGTGGGACCAGCATCCGTGGCGCCTTCTACGCTGCAGTCAGCCCAAGTCGCGGTTTATTATGCGGCGAAGTACCTTAACATAAACCAGTACAACTACAACTTCACATACGACATACATGATGATTATTCAAACGTATCCGGACCGAGCGCAGGAGCTGCAATGACTCTGCTGGCCATTTCTGCCCTTACCAATAAGCCTTTGATGCAGGACTTCACCATAACAGGTACCATAAGCCCGAATGGGTCCATAGGCGAGATAGGAGGCGTGTATGACAAGATAGGCGCCGCATCCGCAATGGGAATGAAGTACGCGCTGGTGCCTGCGGTGCCTTATGGGAGCGGAGAGGACGTTTTATACCTTCTGGTGCAGAGCACTTTCGGCGTGCCGCTCGTGCAAGTAAGCAATATAAGCCAGGCGCTGCCGTATGGCTATGGGACTTACAAGAACCTAAGCAAAGTCGCATACAATTTCTACACCAATTACAATGTAGGCGGGCTGCAGCAGTCTGGTGCTCTCTGCAGCAATGGGTGCAATTCCAGCGCATTCTCCGTTCTCAGCAACTTCACGATAAATTTCACTAAGAACGAGGTAGAGACGCTATCCCCGTACCCTGCCTTCAACGATACCGCATCGCAACTTATGCGCTCGCTCAACCAAAGCGAGCAGTTGAATGCATTGGGCTACAATTACCTTGCGGCTGACCTTGCCTTCATTGACTACCAGACGGCATTCTACTTCGGCAACCATCTTGTCACAAGGGCCGGCGGATTCAGCACTCTGGAAGGAATAAGCAGGTTCTGCAATACCTTCATACCGCCGCAGCTGACATCGAGCAATTATGAATACGTGTTAGGAGGGGAGCTCAGGCAGGCATGGGGCAATTATACTATAACGAGCTCGATAAACAGCTACAACCAGACCGGATTCGACAGCGATCAAGTGCTTGCAGAGATGGCGCAGGGCGCAAATGGTAACGGATGGTGCAACGCTGCGCATGAGATGTACACAATCGCCAGTGGCATTGGCGGACCGAATGTCGCGGTGTCACAATCATTGAACTCCGTAGCGCTGAACAGGGTGGACAGGGCTTTGGCTTACGGGCCGGGGTTATACCTCGACACTGCGGAATCGGCGTATAAACAGGGCAACTACCCGCTTGCCATCCTGGATGCAGATTACGCTTATGCGCTTTCATACTCCCCGAATGTTACTGCGGAGCAGAAGTACAACATGACTTTGGCCATGGACTCGAATGCGACATACGGCGTCTGGGCATCGCAATTCGCCGGTGAATCGAAATTTTACATTTACGAGGCCAAGATTGCCAACAACGAGAGCAATGCCAGCCTTTACCTGGACCAGGCGTATTCTACCGCATTGCTGGCGAGCCAAATGAGCAATGATATGCAGGTGATATATGACAACCTGCAGCCAACTGGCCAGAATACGCAACCCGGCAAGATGAACAGCACAGCGTACAGCGTGCCAAGCATAGTTGATCTTACGCAGGTCCAGAACGACTTGACCCAATTGGACAAGCTGATGACAGCATTATTTATAGTTATTGCAGGCATATTCATTGTCAATGCCGCCATATGGATAATCCTGATAAAGGAGCGCCATGAGAGGAGGGCGTCTCGCGAGGCCGACAAGAACGTGCCTGCGCGTATGCGGCAAAAAGTTTCTAGGTGAGTTAATAACCGATGTATTGCCAGGTAAAGTATGCGTGTCTTGCGGTCATCTGAGCAGCGAGTATACAGAATTCTCATGCCCGAAATGCGGCAAGAGCGGAGTTATAAGATGCTACCACTGCAGGGAGATATCAAACACGTACAGATGTTCTGATTGCGGTTTCGAGGGACCATGATGGCGAAGGCTACTATATTGTTTAAGGTGTATCCAACGGACCCGGAAAAGGTCCAACAGACCATGGATAGCATAAAGGCGGCGATGAATCCGGCTGCAATGCAGGCGCAGGAGGTAGCTTTTGGGATAAAACTCGTAAAAGTGCTTTTCATCTACGAATCGGATAAGGCCGGTTCCTCCCAGCTTGAGGATCGGCTGAAAAAGGTCCAGGGCGTTAGTGAGGTAGAGGTAGAGGAAGAAACGCTCATGTGAGCCATAACCCCTATTTCTTTCTTGGAATCCTGAATAGGCAATGCTAAATCTAATTCTAAAAACTGGTTCCAGAAAGTAATATAAAAATCACCGGCGATTTGATTATATGGATGCAAAAGAAAGCCGCAACTTGGGCAAGGTACTGAACTTCGAGCTTGGCAAGAAACGTTTTGTCAAGGTAAGCTTCAAGGAGATGAAGAAGTACTCCGAGGACCTGGCCACCGAGATACTTAAGCGCTACGGCCCACCAGATGTCATAGTATACGCGCAGAGGGGAGGCATGCTGATAGCTAGGCTGCTGAGCGACGCCCTTAACGTGCGCAACCTAGTCTGCATCAGCGCCATGTATTACTCCAAATCCAACACGAGATACGCCAGCGTAAAGACAGGGGGCGTACCGAAGATAGATGCCAAGTCGTATATACTCGTCGTAGATGATATAGCGGATACCGGCAAGACCCTAAAGACGCTATGCAGTGGGATACGCTCAAAGTCAAGATCCAAGGTTATAACGTGCACTTTCGGGATGAAGCCTCAGTCTGTGATCAAGCCCGACTTATGCGATTTTCGCGTTAGCAACGATACGTGGGTAATATTTGAGTACGAAGAGTTTGAGACCACAAGAAACTTCTCACAGACCGGAAACGAAGCAGGGCTTAGGTTCATAAAGCAGAACTTTTAGCTGCAATGCGTGACACAACTTTCAACCTCTTCCTTATGCTGTCCCAGTGGGTTCCCTCCCAATACTGCTTCTTGCAGTGATTGCAATAACTGAAGGAGCGGTGCCTGGATGCTATTCCATTCTCTACGCCATGCCTGAGCGCGAAGGCAGGCTTCACTGTCATTAGTTTAGCGCAACATTTAGTACAAAATACATGTGCAGGTTCGGTATGCACCGTGACATCCTCCCACCCGTGAACGGCGTGGGCTTCCTCTGCGTTCATGCAATCGCTGCATCCCGCAAAGGATGTGTTTTATCGGTTCTCAGTTCGTCGAGTCCGTTTGCATTCCCTGTTGGAACGTATTGACGATTCTCTCCCTGAGCGTGACTTTCCCTCTGTCCGGGGGTAGCTCTTTTGAGTATGTTTATTGATGCGTTTATGTCCCTGTCCTTTGACATTCCGCATCTCTGGCAGATGTACGTTCTTTCCGAGAGTGGCATCTCCTGAATGTTGCCGCAATTACTGCACTCCTTTGAGGTGTTCCTTGCATCCACCTTGACTACACTCAAACCAGCACTTTCAGCCTTGTATGAGAGGAGTTGGATGAACCTGTTCCATGAAGCATCATGTATTGAACTTGCCAACCTATGATTCTTTACCATGTTTTGGATACGGAGGTCTTCTACTGCGAATGAAGTGTATCCTGAATTGACGAGAGCGTCTGAAAGTTTATGAAGGTAGTCGCCAGATTGATTTGCGGAATATTCGTATGTTTTTTAGAGATGCGCCTTTGCCCTCTGCCTTCTCCTTGAGCCTTTGTTCCCCCTTGCGACTATTCTCTGCCAATATGCAATCCTCTTTCTGTTCTGTTGCATGAACCTTGGTTTCTCTATCTTTGTTCCATCTGACAGTGCAATAAATGAATCCGATCCCAAATCTATCCCTACTGGATCGGTATCTTCCACTTTGGGAATTTTGGCATTGGTTATCGTTGTGAAAACTGCATAATAACTCTTTCCTTCCCTCTTTATCGAAAGAGTCTTTATTGCACCTTCTATCTTCCTATGCAACTCTATCGGCATTGTTCCTATTCTTGAGACCCTTAGCCTGTCCTTCCTTA
>DAHVQB010000018.1 GCA_027317945.1 Microcaldota archaeon | reverse complement strand
TTGTAGAACTGTTGTGCAATAATCAGCCTTTCGTCTATCTCTCCCTGCCTTGTAGCGTCGGGGTGGATTCTGAACTTGTAGGCTCTTGTCAGTCCCATGCAACCTATATTTCCATCCATATTTATACGCCTTACTACGGTTAGCTTTCATCCCACCCATGAATGGTGTGGGATTTCCCGCTCACTTTGTTAAATGAGTTACCATCTTAAGGTTATACGTATTTTGGAATCATTTCCTTAAACCCAGCACGTAAGCCTCGCTCCGCTCATCTTACGTGGGGTCGCCACAACTGGCTTTAAGCCTAGCCATCTATCCAGATAAAGCTGATTCGATGGTTTTGGAAACCTCCGCTTAAAGCGCATTATTAGGTTTTTATCATTGGAACAATCAGTTTAAACCCCGAATTTGCCATGCAAACAATCTTCTATGTTTATATATCTGGCAGAGAGATAAGATGATACAGGGTGTTAACGATGAAGCGTTATTTCAAGGTGGTAATCGAAAAGGATGAGGATGGCGCTTTCATAGCTACCGTGCCCGAATTGCCTGGCTGCGTTTCGGATGGCAAAACTAAGAAGGAAGCCCTGAACAACGTAAAGGAGGCCATAGAGGGCTATATGGAAACTCTAAAAGACATGAAATGGTCCATGCCCAAGATCGTAAGCGTCAACAGAATCGCGGTAGAGATAAATGCCAAAACTGCCTAGGATTTCCGCTGTACAAGCGGTAAAGGCGCTAGGCAAGGTGGGCTACGTATTCAACAGGCAGAAAGGAAGCCACATAATCTTAGTGAATGAAGAGAAGCACAAGATTGCAGTAATACCAAACCGCAAGGAGATACCGAGAGGCACGGTAAGGGCCATAATAAGCGAGGCGGGCCTTACCGTGGAGGAATTTGGGAGGCTGTTACGGTAGCTCTTTTTCAGCGGTCTAGCTTGCGCTTTAGTTGGACGGTCTTACTCTGCCTGTTTCTGAACACGAAGTCGTTAAGACCTTGGCTTTTTGCTATAGATTTGAACTCCGGATTTTGCGATGGCAAAATCAAAATGGGGCTGCCGAAACTCAAAAGCCTTTGCATCAACTTCTAAAGACCCCATGACCCAAGAGCTAGCGCTACAGCTAAGAATAGCCACCCCACACCAGCCCAGCCGTGCCGTGCCGTCGAAGCCTAGCGTTACTAGCCCAGAGCTCGCAGTCAAGGAAGGGTTCAATTCCCTCTTTGGGCTTTTTCTCAATAGGCGCGCTAGCGGCGTTGCAGGGATTGTATGCGCGGCAATCAGATTGCAAGGTTGAACAGAACCTTTAAAAGCCTTTTTGCCACCAATTAATTTACATAAATCTGATGATGCAACCGATACGGTGCAAACGATGCAAAACAAGGCGCTGTCAGACATGTGGCACTTCGTCCTTATAGGCAGCGTCGGCTCTGTTGGATCAGGAACAGGATTCAACGTCACACCGTATAACAGTTTGGCTGCATAAACTTCTTCCTTTTAAATTCCTGAGGGTGTTTATGTGGCGCAAACTATAGCTAGTATCGCAGATGCTAAAATTCCGAGATTCACTGAGCGGGAGCAGCTGATGCTCATAGAGATAGGCAAGGACGTTATAGACACCGCGTCAAGCTTCGTGAACTACATGAGCGAGGAGTACGGATTCTCCAAGAGCTCGGTATGGTACGTGCTCAACAAGCTCAAATCATATGGCGTAGTGGACTTCGCCAGCAAGGAGGAGATAGGGAAGGGGATGTCCCTGACGTCGCGCGGGCTTGAGCAGCTCAGGCGGATGGGGCCGCAGAGGAACACCATACTGGACAGGTTCAGCGACAGGTTCCTGTGCAGGCAGCAGGAGCACCAGATGGTTGACAGGCAAGCGCCCGCTTATATGCCGCAATACGAAGGCGCCAAGTACATAATGCTGTGATCCTGCACGCGATGGAGGCTCCGGAATGGCGAAATTGCAGCTGATGCGCTTCAGTGTTTGCGCGTGCGACCTCAGCTTATCGCGTGCTCCGCCATGAGCAGTTCGCGTTTCCTGCGCTGGCCGCCGGATGAGTAATTGCCCGGGCTGCCATCTGACCTTATGACCCTGTGGCACGGTATCCTTATCGGGAACGGGTTCTTCCTGAGGGCGGTGCCCACTGCCCTATACGCTTTGGGCTTGCCCGCGAGTTCGGCCACTTCCTTGTAGGTGAGCACCTCGCCTTTCGGTATCCCGGAGACGATTATCAGGACGGATTTCTGGAAGGCCGTGAGGCCGGAACCCTCAAGCAGCCTTGAAGCGTAATCCTTTCCCATGATGTGCACGTTAATCCCTAAGCTAAAAAGTATATTAATCTTTATGCTTTAGTTTTATTGCATTTGGGCTGTTTTTATGGTGGAGAAGAAACTTGGCGCGTGGCTTGACGGGAATATTATAGACAGCGATAAGGCTACGGTTCCGATACTGACGCATTCCATGCAGTACGGGA
This sequence comes from Microcaldota archaeon, assembly GCA_027317945.1. Classification (GTDB taxonomy): domain Archaea; phylum Micrarchaeota; class Micrarchaeia; order Micrarchaeales; family Micrarchaeaceae; genus JAKATK01. The sequence goes on along the minus strand of DAHVQB010000018.1, from coordinate 1,480 downwards.
GCGGCATATTCGAGGGCATAAGGGCGTACGACACTGGCAAGGGAGTCTCCATATTCAGGCTGGACGACCATATAGAGCGCTTCCTCAACAGCGCGAAGATCTATTCGATGAAGCTTAATTACGGGTTCAAGGAACTGCGCGAGGCCTGCATGAATCTCGTGAAGTCCAATGGGCTCACGTACGGTTACATAAGGCCTTTCGCATTCTACAATGACGCCAGGATAGGGGTCAGCACCGAAGGGAAGGCGGTAAGCGTATTCATAGCGGCCATGCCTTTCGGGGACTACTTCGGGGGCAAGCACGACAAGGGCGTATCGTGCAAGATATCCTCATGGCAGAGGATAAACTCCAGCATACTGCCGGTCGAGGCCAAGGCAAGCGGCAACTACCTCAACTCGATAATAGCCAGCAACGAGGCGAGGGGCGTGGGATTCGACGAAGCCATACTCACTTCAAGCGATGGGTACGTCGCGGAAGGGCCGGGGGAGAACATCTTCGTAGTCAAGGATGAGAAGCTCATAACGCCTGGGCCGGGCTCCGACATACTCATGGGCATAACCAGGGACTCGCTGATAAAGCTGGCGAAAAGCTCCGGGATTGAGGTGGAAGAGCGCGCCGTGCACAAGGAGGAGCTGCTTACGGCGGATGAGGCTTTCTTCTCGGGCACCGCTGCAGAGATAACGCACATATACAAGGTTGACGGCGCAGTCATCAACGACGGGCTGGCCGGGCCGGTCACGAAAAAACTTGCGCAGATGTATGGGGATGCTGCAAGGGGCAAGAACGAGAAGTTCAAGGAGTGGCTCACATTCGTCTGAACGGCAATGACGTGAATCGGACGATGGGCTTATCAGCCGAAGAACCCCGGAGGCGCAGGATTATTGAGTATGTAGTTCTTGAACGCATAGACGTCGCCGTACGCGGGTAAGTTCGATGCTACGGTAAGCAATATTAGTATTATGAATATGGAAACCGCCAGGCGCTTACCCAATATTGCCTCGCACACCCTATAGAGATCGACAAGGACAAACGCTGCGAGAAGCACTAGAGGCACAGAGACGGCTATGAGATACCTGTTGACCACAGTTATGAAAGCGTATTGCGACAGGGACTCTGTGCCGTAGAACAGGTAGAAGAACGCGAACCAGAATATCAACGACAGGTAGCAGAGGCTGCGATCCTTCCTGGCTATTGCCATGTATGTGCTTATGAAAGCGAATATTACAGTAAGGCCCAGCGGATATACCTGGTATATCTGCACCGGCCCGGCCACCATGTCAAGCATAGTTATGAAGTTGAGGGCAAGGTAGCCGTGCGGCATTAAGGCAGCCTGGGTTGAGCTGTACTCGCTTATCAATGAGAGATGGCCGCCGGAAAGCGCGTAGAAAGACGCGAAGTAAAGCATCACGCTTGCGAACATGCCGGATGCGAAATTGATTATGGCCTTCCTGTAGAATACAAAAACACCGATGAGCGCGGG
>DAHVQB010000013.1 GCA_027317945.1 Microcaldota archaeon | reverse complement strand
CACCTCAAAGGAGTGCAGTAATTGCGGCAACATTCAGGAGATGCCACTCTCGGAAAGAACGTACATCTGCCAGAGATGCGGAATGTCAAAGGACAGGGACATAAACGCATCAATAAACATACTCAACAGAGCTACCCTCGGGCAGAGGGGAAGTAACGCTCAGGGAGAGAATCGTCAATACGTTCCAACAGGGAATGCAAACGGACTCGACGAACTGAGAACCGATAAAACACATCCTTTGCGGGATGCAGTGATTGCACGAACGCAGAGGAAGCCCACGCCGTTCACGGGTGGGAGGATGTCACGAATTATTCAGAATTATAAATAGCTAGTGGTGAAATGGCAATTAAATCTAGCAACGTGGTCTACAAGTCAGGTGACGATTCCATATCCGCTTATCTAACATATCCGGACGATGGAGAAAAGCACCCTGCAGTGATTATGATACATGCAATATTCGGACTGGATGACCACATCAGGGACGTTGCAAACAGGCTCGCATCCGAGGGTTATGTGGTGTTGGCCCCGCATCTTTTCTCCAGCAAAAAGCTGTCCCCTGTTCTCACTGCGGGCAACATCGCGGAAGCGATGAAATTCATGATGTCGATACCCCCGGACAAGCAGAGGGACCCCGAATACAGGGCCGCGGAGCTAAACAAGTTGGATGGCGAAAGCAAGAAGGCAGTCATGGCAGTGAATGAAATACTTTTTTCCAACAGGCCGGTGGACCTTTTTGTCGAGTACATGTCATCCGGTGCGGATTACCTGAAATCGCTGGACAACATAAGCGGTAAAATAGGCAGCGTTGGCTTCTGCTTCGGCGGCAGCATGTCAATCAATCTCGCATGCAAAGGCGGTATAGATGCCGCTGTAATATTCTACGGGGAGAATCCCGAGCCGATAGACAAGGTAAAGAACGTCAAGGGCGCGGTTATGGGCCTATACGGAGGGGAAGACACAAGGATAACGTCGAAGGTGAACGAGCTGGTCAAGGCCATGGCGGACTATAAGAAGCCGTTCACCATCAAGGTTTTCCCGGGCGCATTCCATGCATTCTTCGATGATACGCACCCGCAGAACTATAACAAGGAAGCAGCCGAGGATTCGTGGGACATGATGCTGAAGTTCTACAAGGACAACCTCAAATAGTCGCATTCCGTGCCGATTTCATCAGAATAACCTGTATGCGAGCGCGATGGGCTTGTGGCAAAAAAACGCACCATTCGCATCATTTTCCCATAAGGATTCAGGCAAAAATATTACAATCCTCCAATCCGAAGCCACAAAGCTTTAAGTACCTAAGTGGAGTATTTTAAAAATAGTTTAATTTCAAACTAATATAACAATGTGTCTGAATGCGGAAAAAGGACTACATAGACAGGGACATGCGTAAGGGCATGGTAAAGATAATGATATTGAGCTACATAAAGAGCAACAAGACCTACCCGTACGCGCTTCTCAAGTTTGTCGCATCTCTTAAGAAAGTGCACGGCTACGGCATGTTGGACGGTGTAGGCAAGAACGACATCTACAATCTGACATCGCAGCTTGAGAAAGAAGGCTACCTAAAAAGCAAGGCGCAGTTCAAGGGCAACAAGGTCCAAAAAGTGTTCACGCTTACGTCCAAGGGCAACGCAATAGTCATGAACAAGAACAAAATCTTCAAGGAAACATTCAGCGCCCTGAAGCGACTCGTCAAGGCCGAGTTCAACGATCAGTGATGTTCTCATGCATTATGGCCAAATCACGGATGGTATGTTCAGATGAGCGAGTACATTGTAGATATAGAGCACTTGGTCAAGAAGTTCGGCAGCCTGACGGCCGTTAATGACATAAGCCTGGGAATCAAGAAAGGCGAGATATTCGGCCTGCTGGGGCCGAACGGCGCAGGCAAGAGCACAACAATAAACATGCTCCTCGGCCTTCTTAAGCCGACATCAGGCAAGGTCATAGTAGACGGCATAGATATGCAAAAAGATCCTGCGGCAGCAAGGAATAACATAGGGGTGGTGACCCAGGAAACCGTAGTGGAGCCCGAGTTGACCGCAGAGCAGAACCTGATGGTATTCGGCAGGCTGTACCACATCCCTGAATCGGAGCTGCCCAAGGACATAGAATTTGCATTGCAGCTCTCGGATCTAGTTCCATTCAGGCATGCGTACGCTGGCACTTTCTCAGGAGGCATGAAACGAAGGCTGGAAACTGCGAAATCACTAATGCACGCGCCTCAACTGATACTTCTTGATGAGCCTACGACCGGCCTGGACATCCAAAACAGGACAAAGATATGGAATCTGCTCAGGGACATAAACAAGAAGGACAACATAACGATACTTTTGACAACACAGTATCTCGAGGAGGCAGACCAGCTTTGCAATAGGATAGGCATAATAGACCACGGCAAGCTCATCGCGCTTGGCACTCCAAGCGAGCTGAGGGAAAAAATAGGCATGACAAGCGTCATAGAGATTGCTGCAGAGAAGGAGGATCTTCAAAAAGTGGCAGCGGAATTCGAGAAAATCGGCCTTGAACCTAATGTACTTAGCAATAAGGTCGTGGCACCTGCCGGCAGCAATGCCACTAAGAAAATAGAGACGCTGCTGAAGGCGCTGTCCGCGGCCAGGATAAAGATACACAACGTAAGCATGCACGAGCCCACGATAGACGACGTCTTCCTTAAGTTGACGGGCTCCGAAGTGAGGGATGCGACGGGAGAATTTTCGGGAAGGGCAGGTGCAATGATGAGGGGAGGTAGATAAAATGAGCATTCTAGGGGACTCGTATACGCTTTTACTCAGGGAGTTGCTTATTTTCAAAAAGAACCTGGCTACAAATATAATCAGATCGCTGACCTTCCCTGTAATATTCATAATATTATTGGGCAGCTTCGGCAGCGCGCCTAAGAACGTGCCAGTTGCCGTGGTAAACTACGACAACGGGCCCATGGCGCTTAATTTCATAAACCAGCTACAGCTGGGCAACAGCGTAAGCGTAGTGTCCGAGGCCACGCAGCGGCAGGCCATGTCCCTTCTTTCGAGCGACAATGTTGCTGGCGTAATAGTGATACCATCCGGATTCACCCAGGGAACGGCCAACAAAGTGTATGTGTATCTCGATAATTCCCAGCCCCAATCCGCTGCCGTTGTAAGCGCAAAGGTAGATTCCGTCGCGCAACAGGTTGGCGTGAATCCCGTGGCGGCAGATCCAGGCTCCGTGTCCGTGGTTACTAACTACGCATACGGCGCAGGCAGCAATTACCTTAGCTTCGTGGTCGGCGGTTTGCTTGTAATGGTGGCGTCGTTTGGCGCAGTGTTCACTTCCGGCTTCACGCTTCTAAGCGACAGGCAGTTGGGCAATCTGAAGGCCTTCCTGACCACGCCGATAAACAAGTTCTCCTACCTGATCAGCAAGATAGCATACGGCACATTCCAGTCCGCGCTTTCGGCTTACATAGGCCTGTTCATAGGGCTTCTTTACGGCGCTACGATCGCAGCCGGCGTCCTGGGCTTTTTGGAGCTGCTGTGGTTCATCCTGCTCGTGGGACTTGGATTCAGTTCTCTCGCAATAGCGCTCGCCGCAAGGTCAAAGCAGCTCCAGACATACGCGCTTATAGCGCAGACTCTTACCATGCCATTGGCATTTTTGGGCGGCGCGTTCGTGCCGGTCACCCTGCTGCCTTCATTCCTGATCCCGATTACAGTAGTAAACCCATTGACCTATGCGGTGAATGCGGTCAGGGACATAATGATCAAGGGATCACTTCCGCTTGCCACATTCATCACCACTAGCGCCATACTGCTCGCGTTCACCGCGATCATGATGGGGATTGCATTTATATTATTCAAGAATACTAGCGAACAAATATGATATTTGGTGGAAAAATGAAAACGACAACTTTGTTTATCGCCTTTGCCGTAACGGTAATGCTGATTGGTGCTGCCGGTGCAGCTACCGTATACGATGGTTCGGCTTCCCTGTCCAACCTGACGGTATCCCCGAATCCGATCATGGCCGGCGGGAATGCAACTATAAGGTTCCAGTTGTATAACGCATATGACTACTGGCTCTACAGCACTACGCTGCAGCCTACTGGCAGCTACCCGATCCTTAACGTTTCTCCGCTAAGCAGCCGCGTGGTCGGGCTTGTAGTTCCCGGGTATAACCCGAAATATTACAACTACACGATCCACATACCTGACACGGTGCCTTCAGGCACGTACACGCTCACGTTCACCGCTACCTACTTCGTTTACGCGGCTACTGGCACTGAGATAGCCACCTCATCGATGCCGGTAAGCTTCTACGTGCAGAACAATCCAAACATAAAAATCACGCTATCCAGCCCATCGCCGTCCACGCTCTACACCGGGCATAACCAGAGCGTCGACGTAGTGATAGAGAACGTAGGGTACGGCACGGCCAGGAACGTCAGCGTGGCATTGAGCTCAGGCAGAGGGCTTACCATACTGAGCTCGGTTAAGACGTTCTTCGTTTCAAACCTGACGTACGGCTCATCCGTGAGCGAGCCCATCCTGATTTCTGCGCAGGGCACCAACTACACGAACCTTAACGCAAGCGTAGCGTACTATTCGTCCAGCAAGGGCCAGCGCTTCAACAGCACGCAGCAGATGAATCTCTCTGTAGCGCCATCAGCGCAGTTCTCAATATCTTCGGCCGGCACCGGCCCGGTGGTCGGCGCTGCAGACGTCCCGATACACTTGGAAGTGACCAATACGGGCACGAGCCCCGCAAGCAAGCTGCAGTTTAACCTGGAAACTTCATATCCCATAACTCCAGTTGCGAGCACGGCTTTTGTCGATGAACTCCAACCCGGAGCCACCGCAAACCTGACATTCTTGGTTGACGTTGACACGAACGGAGTTCCAGGCAATTACCCAATAACCTTGTTCGAGCAGTGGAAGCAGCCCAACGGTGCGGTTAACCAGCAGTTCACCGGCTCCGATAACTACTTCATACCCGTAAGCTCGGGGTCAAGCAACGGCTCCGCCATAGAATACGTGGCTGCAGTCATAATAGCGGCAGCGGCAGTCATGATGCTGAGGAAGATGGCTGCGAAAAAGAGATCAGCGTCCGGCCATGAAAATGCGAAGGGCAAGAAATAAGGAGCAATGCATGGCAAACCGGCAGTATGCTTAGATACGGGTAGGGCCATAGATTTCCGGCAGCGATGATACTCAGTAATCGTATACGTTTACCATACAATTGAGTATGAATATGGAATCGCCCCTATCCTATAATTTGCACATATGCGCTTTTCTGTTTTTGGCGCAAATTCTCACTTAGATATCCGTTCGAGGCTAAGCGATGTCACCGATGGCCCTGCTAGTGCAATGGCTCCGGCCACAAGGCCAGTTATGCCTATCACAGCGAATCCTACAAAGAATCCGAGTCCTGCCACGATTAGCGGAAGTGCCAGCGCGCCGACTATCTCGCCTATGTGTCCCAGCCCGTCGCTGAGGGCGAACCCAGACGACCGCGCCCTTGTGGGATAGCTCTCCGAGGTGAATGTGTAAGCGACCTGCAGGTAGAGCCCAAGCGCCAGAGACGCCATGAAAGAGCCGATAGTTATGACCGGGGTCGTTCTCTTATTCATATATCTATCGCAAGCCTTTAGAAGGCACTATTATACACTCTCTAGGATTTGAAATCCACCCTAATCTAGCCATAATAGCGCAAAATCCAATTGATGTGTTAGGAAAAGGGTGGTAACACAAAAACCATGACATAAAGCCATCCTCTACTATCTGATGTGGCCTTTTACCACATGTACGCCTCTCTTCAAATTGTTGCTTATAGCTGTGATATGGCTAAAGCTATGGTATTGTAGGTTATTACTAATACTATACAGATGACCATAACCTTAGGCTCTCGAATATGCCGTATGTGCATAAGCTTATAGCCCAACGCTATCTGTACAAATGCGATGCATAGTGCTGAGAGTTCTAGCGCCGTTGAAGTACTTAGAGTAGGTATCGACATGATATACATAAAAAAGAATGCGGCGTAGAACTGGATGCTGTAAAGCAGATACCATATTATTGCTATACCATAAATTATGGCAGCTATACCTAAAATTTTAGTGCGCTTCATCTAATCACGGGACTACTGCATTATATAAGACCAGACAGTTACCAGATAAGTTGCTTTCATTCATATAAATAGACGTAATCACTGAATTATTTTGTATGTAAGATAAGCATTGCTCGCTTATTAGATTATTATAATTATAAACGAGTCCATAGCTTTGTAAGTTCGAAATTAATAGAGCGCTTATTATCGCAACAACGGCCATTATTGCGAATGATTTTCTTATATTATTAAGACAAAAATCGTATACGAAAACTAGAAAGGCCGAGATTAGCAATACTAATGGTACTACCACAATTAACAGGTATCTATCCACAAACACTATGGGTTGATAAGAAGTGATTGATTCAGAGCCTAAGAATAGATAGAGAAATACGAGCCAAAAACTACTTACTAAATATGTGCCTCTTCTTTTCAACTTAGTTAGCGCTACCGCGCTACCAATTATTACTAAAATTAATGTTATCCCTAGAGGGTACGTTTTGAAGAGCGGGGCGCTTAAGCTTGCCGCACCGCTTATCATGTCTAGCATCCAATATATATTATAGTATAGTGCTCCGTTATTGCTATTTGGAACTGCTAATGTGACCTGCCTGATAGAATAAGAAGAGAGCACAGGGAATAAGTTTCCATTAGATGCGATATACAGTAGTATTAGATACCCTATTACCGATGTGAAATAACCTATCGAAAATGCCTTTACATATTTTCGATCTCTTAGAGCTAAAGTGAGTATTAGTATTACGCCAAATCCAACGCCGCCAAGTTTCGCCGAGAGCATTAGACCGGCGACCAATCCGCTAATTAGGAGTATATTATCTTTTTTCTTCTTTAGTCCTACTATAAGTAGATAAATCGATAAACCAGCCAATACACCTAAAAGCATATCCGGAAATGCACTAGTTGCGTATTGTAATACGAAAGGCAAAATAGGTATTAGTAAACTTCCTAATAATCCAGTTTTAACATCAAAAAATTCTTTACCTACTAAAAACGTAAGGATTATAATCAATACTAATTCCAGTAGGGTTGGCAGTACATACGATAAAGAACTTACTCCAAAAAGGCTCTCTGAAATAGCAATCGTAGCTAAAGGCAGTAGACCTATTTTATATGGTGTAGAGGTTGTAACGGAAAGGTTGCCTTGCAGTAGCTGGTATGAGTATGTTATGTAAAGACTCTGGTCATCGATATATAATGGGCCTGAGTAGAACAGACCAGCTACAACTAGTCCTAAAATAATTATAAGTAGCAGGTATATGTATGTCCTATTATAATTAGGCATAATATCAAGCTATTCTTCTAAAAGTTAGGCTGTTGAAATCTAAAATAGTTCTGTTCATATCTGCCCAGGTGCAGCTTGCAAACTTCGCCAATCCTTAACCCCCGCTGCGACTGGTAGGCGAAGAGCAACTTGAGGCGCTCATCATCTATGACACGGAAGAACGCCTGCAGCTCTTGGCTCGTGAACCCTTTGTTCAGCGAGCCGTACTTCGGCGTCTTCCTCTTGTGGAATCGTTTGAAGTAGACCTGCCTTATCTGCGTTGTCAGCTCTTCTATCTCGTGCTTTGCCATTCTTGGAAGCAGATGCGCGAGTTCGCTGCGCAGCCTTTCGAGCTCCGGTTTTCGAGCTTTCTCCGCTCTTTCGTCCTCTCCGCTCCCTCGACAAGGCTCGTGTCTGAACACCGATTTTGTCGTCGATTTGTCGTCGGTGGGGAGTCCGAGATTATCCGCACCCCCCAAGACCCATGACCCAAGAGCTAAAGCTAGGGCCAAGACCACCAACCCGACCAAGAACCCAAGAGCTAAAGCCAGCCAAGCTATACGCCCCCAAGCCAGCCGAGATACCAAGAGAGCCCCAAGCCCTAGCAAGGAGGCGCCTAGGGGCGCCGACGGCCAAGAGAGCAAAGCCAAGGCCCACCGCCCAAGATACGTCGAAGGTTCAAATCCTGCTTGCGGATTCAGCCAAGGCAAGAGTCGGGTCAGGGGCCCGGCTAAGGAGTCAGACCCGCTTTTCAGGGTTCGATTCCCTCTCAGATAACTGTGTCAATGCCGAGATTCGAATGTTGTATCAAAACCCAAATGTGTATCAAATGAAGGCTACCATAGAAGGCTACGAAAGGGCGTTCAGATACACGCTGGAAACCGAACCAGAGAAGGGGCAACCAGAGGATAGGAACGATGTGGTAGCGTACATAAAGGCTATGCTTCCTAGCATGGCTAAATGGCAAGTCGAGGCTTTGGGCCAAGCCGTGCGCCATCACTATATGGCGCGCTTCAAGAAAAATGGACACCGCCCGAAGTATGGTAATTTGAATAAGGGTTTCACCGAGCATGAGCTTCAGGCTTTCCTTAAAGCGGTTGATAATCCAAAGATGCGCCTAGCCTTCGAATTTCAGGCCAACCTTGGGCTGAGAATCGGGGAGGTTGTCAGGGTAAATATCAATAATGTAAATTTTGAGACCCAAGAGCTAACTCTAAAAACCGAGAAGAGCGGTTTGCTGGATACGCTAAAGATTCCCTTGCCATTGTTCAAGGCAACGCTGGATTTCGTGCATGAACACACAAAAGAGATAGAGTACGCAAAGGGTTATCTGTTTTTCAAGGAATCACCAAGGGAGGACAGAACCGAGACCTTTATTGAACCTAACTATCTGCGCAATAAATTCCGGGAATACTTGATAGCTGCCGGGCTTGATGAGACCTATGGGATAAGCGAGGAGGCGGAGGGCAGGCCTCTTAGGCGCCTTCATAGGCTCACAACGCACAGTCTTCGCCACTACGCGATAACGCGCTTCGCGAGGACGACTAATGGCAACCTAATCCTGACGAGCAGGTTCGCACGCCACACCGACCCTAGCACGACGACCACGTACATAAACACCGACAAGAGGGAGATTTATGACGTGATTGATGCGATAGCCGTAAGCGAGGTTGCGCTGCTGAAGAAGAGATTGAATAAATAAGGCGGGACTGCCCAGTAAACGTAAAAGGCTCTGCATACTTATTTTCCCTTTTGTATGGTATAGTTGCACACTTGTTTTGTTTTTCATCGGAGTCATCCAACCAAATCTAAGTGGATTTGTTTGCCTAATACTTTTACTAGGAATAGCGCTAATCATATGGTATAGCTTCAAATACATGCCATAATTTATTAAGTTAGTCTTGCAATATACGGCTTATGAAAATTAAATTGCCATCACAAAGTACACTTGAACTAATCCAGCTTATTGTTATAATAATAACCGTAGTATATACCCTATTATATCTAGCCTATTTTATCTCTTTTTCTCTGCCCAACGAAATTACTATTTTTACTGTTGTTCTATCACCATATGACAGCAATTTATATACATCATTACTAGGCGCTTTGTTAACTATAACGGCGATACTCTTCGGTTTTTATTTAACTATCTTAATCCCAATTATCATAAAAGAAGAAAGGTTTCTGAGCGTTACATATAAACATTCTAAGACAGGAAGCTACATATTGCGGCTTTTCTTTTTGTTTCTATTATTCCAACCAACATACTATTACCTTTTTTCTGTCTTCGATTCTGTTTCGCTATACCCTGCGCTTACAATACTACAACATGCCCAAGCCACCAACTCTTCTCTTAGCTCAATATATAACGGCACGAGCAACTCGGAAAAATATTATATAGGGTTTTATGACAATCTGTCTATTATAATAAATAATACGCGTAACGAGACTTTGATAAATAAATCAATGCCACTTCTTGATTATTATAAAACTAAAACCACAAACTTATTCAATCCAATTTTGGTCAATGAAACAAGTGGAATAATTAATTCAACTAATAGTGTCAAATCTATCCTTAGCATTTTTCCTTATACCAGTAACAGAGCAATTAACTATATGTTTTATGGTGCGGGGTTCACGTTTTTGAACGTAATAGTTTATTATATAATAAATTGGTTTCAGTCTACTAAATTTAGCAAAAAACGAAAAGAGCAAAAAGATGAGGCATCCATTAATAGCTGAACTAAAATTAGATCTTATTAATAGGCAAAGGATTTCTACTGAAACTGAATGTTTACAACAGCCCAGAAAAGCCAGCCCAATCCAAACATTTATTAAGGCTAGTATCGAAAGGATTTTAGATTTATAAATGGCAGTATATATCAGGTGAACATATTGATTCAAGAAGGGGCGTTCTATACTGGGCGCATAATACTAGAAGATTTCAAAGCTACTTATGAAATTGTAGATTTTAAGGAAAAAATTCAGCATTTGACTGAAGCTCCATATAATATAAAAAGTACTAGCCATAAAGCTCCTTTGCGAGAAATTGAGGCAAGTTTAGCTGCCAAATCATATATAACAAAATTTGATAACTATCTGAATAATGCTTTTAGTACTATAAAAGAAAAAGGGATTGACAAAGTATGGCTTAGACAATTTGCATCTTCAATAAAAGATGCTAAAGAAATTAAGCATAATTTTACTAAAGCGTATATAACTATTTTAGAAGAATCTGATGTTAACCCAATTCTATATTTTTCTGCCAAAAAGCATTTTATAATATCTAAAATATTTTTTGATGTATTATCAAAAACAGATTTTGAAAAGATAGAGAGGAATATCGATCAAATTAATGAGGAACTTAAAACAATGGAGTGGGATGATGATGACAAAAACTCTTTTGAAATAGGTTTATTTGTCTCTTTAGAACAAATGATAATACCCGCCGCGTTTTCTGAAGTTAATAGAAATGATGAGCAGTTTATAGCTAAATATAGTGAGCTAGTAGAGAAGTATGCTTACATTATAGCTAATAGGTATCCGGATGAATATCTTAGGATATCGGAATTAGATAAAAGATTTTACAGCAAAGACGCCTATCTTAGCATAATAGATAACTCAACTAATCTGTGAGTTATTATGAGGCGTTGCTATTATGATACTGGACTTTTCTTATATTTCTTCAATGTAAAAGACGAGATAACTAAATCAAATGAGTTCTATTATTTGAATAACAAAATAGAGAAACATATTTCATTATTCGTAACAGAAGAATTTTTGCAAGTAATGCAGAGAGACCTAAAAGACTTACAGGAAGAATATAAGACCGATAGTGCTTATCAAACTTTTATGGATGTCTGGGATAAATTAGATACCTTTATTACACCATTTAAACAAGAGAACATTGATTTAAAAGAAATAAAAATAGACCTATATAAAATTCTAAACATAATTAGAAACTTAAATATAGATTTAGTTGCAGAACGCGGCGCTAAAAATGCATTAGATATAATGGATTGGTTTCATCTTATTACGGCAGATTACTTAGGTTGTGATGACTTTTTAACAACAGACCAAAGATTTGGATTTTTAAAAAAGCTCTATGACGATAAAACTTTTAAGTTTAAATCATTGAAAGACATAATAGTATTTAAGTTAGACAAAGATACAATGCAATTAAATCAGACAGATACATTTTACTTACCATGGGGAGTTATATAATCATCATTTAACGTTTTGAGGCGCTTATATCCCCATCCAACCCAAGTATAAAGCTCAAGACTACATTCAGTTTCTAGCGTAAATTCGAACCTCATTGATTTATATGTGTTGCCTTGGATATCTTATCAAATTCCGCTGATTCCATGCCATCCAAACGTTCTAAATCCGCGGATTCGAACCTTATCCTTGAAGTCGAAAAGTCTAAAATGGGGAGTCCGAGATTTGAACTCGGATATCCAGCGCCCAAGGCTGGAAGTCTGCCAGGTTAGCGTAACTCCCCAAAATGCCTGAAAAATAGTATGGGCACTATCTATTTGCGGAAAAGCTAATAAATATCTTTTCGCATTCATTATCAACGTTTTCTGGTGGTTCTCATACAGACGCTCGATCTTCCTTGGACTGAGAAGTATAGGCCAAAGAGGCTTTCCGAAGTGATAGGCCAGAGCCTCATAGTCGGAAGGCTCAAGGCATTCGTCGAGAAGGGAAACTTCCCAAGCATGATATTCGCCGGCAGCGCAGGGGTGGGCAAGACCACATGCGCGATAGCGATGGCGAACGAGCTTTACGGGAGCGACATACACAGCGCCTTCAAGGAGCTGAACGCCAGCGATGCGCGCGGCATAGACGTGATAAGGGGCGAGGTCAAGGAGTTCGCGAAGACCATATCAGTTGCCAAGGTGCCGATAAAGATAATATTCCTGGACGAGGCAGATTCGCTTACCGCCGACGCGCAGCACGCCCTGAGGAGGACTATGGAGAAATTCGCCAGCGAGACCCGCTTCGTGCTCAGCGCCAACTACGCGGCCAAGATAATAGAGCCGATCCAGAGCAGGTGCGTGGTGTTCAGGTTCAAGCCGCTTACGGAAGACAACATGAAGGAGTACATAAAGAGGATCATAGACGGGGAGCAGCTGGAGATAGACGAAAAGGGTGTCAGCGCCCTGGTGGACGTGGGCGACGGCGATCTGAGGAAGATAACGAACATACTCCAGAGCGCCTCCATGCAGAATGCCAAGCTTACCGAGGCGCACATATACGACATCGCGGCAAGGGCGAAGCCGAAGGAGATAAGCTCCATGCTCAAGTACGCCATAGAGGGCGACTTCGAGAAGGCGCGCGGCGAGCTCTACAACCTGCTCCTGCGCCACGGTCTGGGCGCCGAGGACATAATATCGCAGTGCTACAAGGAGGTGCCGAACCTAAACATGGATGAGAAGATGAAGCTTAACATAATGTCCGACCTAGGCGAGTACGATTTCCGCATAGTGCAGGGGGCCAACGAGCGCATACAGCTGGAGGCGATGCTCGCGCACCTAGCGCTGCTGAAGTCCGGAGGGGCAAGGTCATTCTAGTCCTATAGTCAACGGGCCCGCATAGCCGTGGTCCGGCGCCTGGATGTAGAAGGCAACGATGTAGCTGTTCTCGTCGCTTATCGTGAATGGGAGTTTGGGGTCCGTGCTCACGAGCTTGAACGGCTCGGGCAGTACGACTTTGCTTACCTTGTCCTTGTAGCTCAGCACCTTGTACATCTGGATGTTCTGCTGGAATATCCCGTTCTTCTGCACCATTATTATGGCGTTAGAGTTCTCCACTTCCACTTCCCTCTCGCCCCTGACGAGCACAGTCTTGGAAAGCTCGATGTGCACCATTTCCGGCTCGTCGGTCTTCATCTCTATGTTCATCGGGCCGCTGTACCCGTAGCTCGGCACCCCTATCCTGAGCTTGAACACTACCTTCCTCTCTTCCTCTATCTCTATGGGCGCCTTGGGCTCTATGCTTACCAGAGTGAACGGCTGCGCCACCTCTATCGCGGTTATGCGTTCCGGCTTCCTCTTCTGCGCCTGGAACATCAGCACGTTCTGGTTCGGCTTGTTGGCGAACGGTATCTCAAGGTCGATGAAGCCCGATTTCGACTCCATGCCCGGCAGTGTGTGTATCTTACCGTGCAGCTTAATGTTCACTACTGTCGCTTTTACGCTGTTCTTCCTCCCGAACAGCGAGCGTATGCCTATCCTCATCAATTTACCCTATACAAGGTTAAAGCTTGAACAGACGAATATTAACGTCTTTCCAGCCAAAACGTATAATGTGATTGCGTGATAAGCGAAGGCTCGAAGGCTCCCGATTTTAAATTGGAAGGCAGCGATGGCAAGACACATGGGCTAAAAGATTTCAAAGGCAGGACCCTGGTGCTTTACTTCTACCCAAGGGACGATACGCCAGGCTGCACCATCGAGGCGAAGGACTTCACCAAGCATAACGCCGAAATAGAGGAAGCAGGCGGAGTAGTGGTGGGCGTGAGCAAGGACGATCTGGAATCCCACGGCAAGTTCTGCAACAAGTACAAGATAAACTACCTACTCCTCTCGGATCCTGAATCCGCCACGATAAAGGCCTACGGTTCCTATGGCGACAGGGGCATATTCGGGATTGGAACTCTTAGGAAGACATTCATAATAGACAGGACAGGCAGGATAGCGAAGATATACGAGAAGGTAAAGCCCATGGGCCACGGGGCGGACGTCCTCTCATTCATAAAAGGAATGGCTCACATGTAGCCCAGGTCCTTCAGCTTCTTCTTTATCACATCGGTCTCATAGTTAGCCTTGCCGTCCTTGCCGGACTCGCTGAGCAACACCCGCAGAAGGAACGCCACGTACCCTGAAACAGAGGGAAATCCAGTTCCCTCTATGTGCTTCTCCACCTTCTTGAATAGGACCGTCGGCAACGAGATCGTCGTGAATTCCTGCTTTACCGCCCTTTTTGTTTTCATGCTACTACCATATATAGCATAGGAGCAAACGTTTTTATATGCCATTATATATAATTTGATTAATTATACATAATTAGAAGATGTTTACCATGGCAGCACGCAAGCAATCGGAGAAGAGAAACGGGTTCGATGCGATAGTCCGCAAGCTCAATTCGGACCAGTCAGAGGAGAACTGGGAGTCGTTCGCTTCGGCGCTCAAGAAGAGCGGCATAAGGTATTACAATGTGGTTTTCCCTTCGGGGCTGGACGGGGAGGCGGATCTCACGAAGTCTCACATAACCCTTTACGACAAGAATTATGCCGAGAAGCACAAGATACCTGTGCTGTGCAGGCATGGGAAAAAGATAGAGGGCGCCACGCGTTACCTTATAGGATTGGAGATAAACAGGAAGGTGCTTTGAAATGATGGAACAAGATCTTGACAAACTGGAGGAAAAGAGCATATTCATAATAAGGGAAGCAAAGGAGAAGTTCGGCAACATAGCGGCACTCTGGAGCATGGGAAAGGACTCGACGACTATGCTGGCGATAGCGCGCAAGGCATTCCTCGGCAAGATACCATTCCCTGTAATACACATAGACAACGGGATAGACTTCCCTGAATCGTACAAGTTCAGGTACGACCTGGCGAAGAAGTGGAACATGGACCTGATAGTCGCGAAAAGCGAGATAAAGCAGGAAATCTCCGGATTCAGCTGCTGCGGCGCCAACAAGACGGCCGCGCTCAGGAAGATAATGGACGAGTACAAGTTCAACGCCTTGATAGTATCGATAAGGAGGGACGAGCACGGGATAAGGGCAAAGGAGCGCTACTTCTCACCGAGGACGAAGGAGTTCAAGTGGGACTACAAGAACCAGCCCGCGGAGCTCTGGAACAACTACACGTCCAAGCTGGACACCAAGGGCCACGTAAGGATACACCCTATATTGGACTGGAACGAGATAGACATATGGAATTACATACGGGAGAACGACGTTCCAATAAACCCGCTCTATTACTCCAAGAACGGCCTAAGGTACAGGAGCCTCGGCTGCACGCACTGCACCGTGGCGCTGAAGTCCAATGCCAGGAACGTTGACCAGATAATAAAGGAGCTGGAGGTCACGGAAACCGAAGAGAGGTCGGGGAGGCAGCAGGACAAGGAGAAGGAGTACGTGATGGAGAAGCTCAGGGCGCTGGGCTACATGTAGGGACGTGGTGCTATGATAGTCAACAGAATCACTCTGCTGGGCCAGAAGGACCATGGGAAGTCTACGGTGATAGGAAACCTGCTCATATCAACAGGATCCGTTACCGCAGAGAGGGTGAAAGAGGCCAGGAAAATCAGCGAGCAGATAGGCAAGCCATTCGAACCCGCTTTCATAATGGACAGCTTTTCCGAGGAGAGGGAGCAGGGGCTGACGATAGACACCACGAGGGCCGACATAGCGTACAATGGTAGGATATTCGAGTTCATAGACGTGCCCGGCCACCTTGAGCTGATGAAGAACATGATGAGCGGCGCGTCCAGCGGCGACGTGGCTGTCGTGGTCATATCGGCGAAGAGGGGAGAGGGCTTCACCGCGCAGACAAGGCGTCACATATTCATAGCGAGCATGTTCGGGATGCGTGCGCTCATAGTCGCGGTCAACAAGCTAGATTACATGGGATACGATGAGCGGAAGTTCCAGAACATCTGCGAGATGGTAAGGGATTACCTTGGCAGGATAGGCTTCGACAAACCGGTCGAGTTCGTCCCGATATCAGCTTACAGCAGCGAAAACCTGATCAAGAAGTCTAAAAAGATGCCCTGGTACGATGGGCTGCCATTGATGGATACGATAGGGTCTTTCATATCGAAGTACGGCGAGGCGCCAAAAGGCAAGAGCGTGAGGATACTCGTGCAGAGCATCGCGGACGGCGCCAGCGACAAGGTGGCATTCGGCATGGTATATAGCGGGAGCATAAAGGTGGGCGAGAAGCTTAGGGTCCAGCCGGCCGGCATGACAACCGCGATAAAGAAGATATACCTTAAAGGACTGAGCGCCAAGTCCGCGCCTGCCGGCACCAATGTGGCGCTTGAACTTGCTGACATCTCAAAGGTGTCCAGGGGCAGCGTGCTTTACGGTGCTGCCGACAAGCCTTATTCCATGAACAGGTTCGAGGCCAAGGTGTTCGCGATAAAGAGGCTGGAACGCGAGACGAACGGAAGGATACACATGAAGATAAACAACAATGACGTGCCGATAAGGGCGCTGAATGTGCTAAGAGCAATATCCCCAGTAACAGGGTCGGAGGAAAAGTCCGCCAGCATAAGTCCGAGCAACTCCGGCATAATAGCGCTTCAGCTCAAGTCCAGGTACCCTGTGGAGAATTTCGAGGAATGCGCAGAGCTCGGAAGATTCGCGCTGTACGAAGGCAACGAATTCCTGGGCATAGGCACCGTAAGATAGCAGATGCCTGCGGCATCATGGTCCAATCTGTTCAGCAGAAACCTATGGACGCATAGCATACCGCGCTTTCATAGTCCCCGGAAGCCTCGCCGGAGTTGGCATACTTGAGCAGCTCGCCGCGCATGCCTCCATGCGCCTTCGCATAGAGCAGCGATACGGTAATGGGCCCGAATCCGCATATCGTATCTTCGAGTTCTCCGACTAGCGCATTAAACCGCTCATAGTCCATTGCTTTAATGGCGTCTATTAACTTCATATCCTTGCCCTTTCCGACTTCTGCGGACTCGTAGTGGTTGAAATCTGAGCTGGCCACAACAAGGATTTTCCTGCCAAGTTCCTTCTCCGCCTTGGTTATCGCATTGGCGAGATCTTCGCTGCAGCCAAGGCTCTGGTCGCCCATGCATATGAATACCGCCTTCTTTCCATGCGATATTGTCTGGATGAAAGGGAGTTGCACTTCTATCGAGTGCTCCTGCGCGTGTGCAGTCTCGTCTATCCCTGCTATGCCTGAACATTCCACTATTGCATTAGACAGTTCCAGGTCATTGGCAATATTTCCGATCGGCGTCTCCCAATCCTGTGCAGAAACAGAGATTCGCGTGCCGTAGCCCGTATGGTTTGGCCCAACGATGACTATCGTGTCCACATAGCCGATGTCGTCGCGGTTTGCAATTGCGTTGTATGTGTACGCTGCTGTTTTACCTGAATAGACATAACCCGCATGCGGGGCGACGTATGACAGGAACTGCTTCTTTTCAGGATTCTTGGCCGCTGCCTCTAGCAGGAATTCATTTATCATGGCCTGGAGTTCATCCCTGCCTCTCGGGTAGAAACTGCCTGCGAAAGCGTGCTTGCGCATTTTCACCACATGACAATTTACATATTACTTGTGATATATTAAATATTTTTACGGGGAAATCTGCCAATGCGCCAAGGCTCCAATGCCAGTTAAACGGTGATCACGTCGCTACAGTAATATACGTAGATATGGACTATTTCTTCGCCGCATGCGAGGAGCTGAAGCATCCGGAACTCAAGGGCAAGCCATTCGTTGTGGGAACGTCGTCTTTCGAGGAACGGACGTCCAAAGGGGTGGTTCAGACGTGCAATTACGAGACGAGGAAGCTGGGGATCCACAGCGCCATGCCGCTGATCGAGGCATTCAAGATAAATCCGGACTTGAAATACCTGCCAGAGGACTACGAATACTACGAGAGCACGTCAAAAAAGATAGTGGAACTGCTAAAGTCATACGGATTCAGGTTAGAGGTCGACAGCATAGACGAGGTTGCCATGGAAGCGGCCGGCATGGACTACGACACGGCCATCGATCTATCAAGGAAGATAAAGGCCAGAATAAACGACAGCCTCGGGCTTCCCTGCACAGTAGGGATAAGTTTCGGCAAGACCTTCGCAAAGATGGCATGCGACGAAGCCAAGCCAAACGGGCTGAAGGCGGTGAGTGAGGCAGACATCACCGCTTTCCTGGGGGAAAAACCTGTCGAGAAGCTGCCTGGGATAGGGAAGAAGACCGGAGACAGGCTCAGGGCGCTGGGTTTCGATACGATAGGCAAGCTGTCCAAAGCAAGTCCAGTGGCGCTCTATGGGGAATTCGGCGAGGTCGGCAAGTACATGTACTTGATAGCCAATGGCACCGAAACTGAAAAGATAGTGGAGAACGAGGAGGCGCAATCAATAGGCAGGGAGAGGGCCGTGAAGCTGGATCCGAATAACAGCATGGAGGTGGGCGAGATATTGAAGAAACTGTCAGATGAAGTATCCGCAGAGGTCAAGAAGCAGAACCTGCTTTACAAGACCGTAACGCTCAAGGCGAGATATAACGACTTCACGACACACATAAAGAGCACAAGGCTTAACCATTACATCAATTCAGCCGAGTTGCTGCGCGAAACAGCAATCGCCCTTTCCAAGTATCTTGACACGACAAAGGACGTGAACAAGATAGGCGTGAAGGTTTCTACTTTGGTCAGCATGAAGGGCCAGAATACGCTCTTCTGATCATTCCTTACCTGATTCGATATAATCCATGTTCTGCAGGTACTCCCTGGCCTCCAGCGCTGCCTTTGCCCCGCTTCCTGCCGCAGATATCGCCTGCCTATAAACGTGGTCTACGGCATCTCCTGCCGCAAATACTCCGTCTATGCCGGTCTTTACCTCATCTTCGGTTACTATGTAACCATGCTCGTCGAGCTTAACCTTGCCCTCTAGGAACTTGGTGTTGGGGGAGTAGCCTATTGCCACGAAGACCCCGGAAACCGGAATCTCCTCGCCCTTTCCGGTAACGGTATCCCTTATGCTTACGGAGCTGACTTTCGCATCCCCGCGTATTTCCTCCACAACGGAATTCCACCTTACCTTGATCTTGTTATTCGCCATCGCCCTTTCCTGCATTATCTTGCTCGCCTTGAACGAATCCCTTCGATGCACTATGGTGACGCTGTTGGCGAATTTCGTAAGGAATATGGAATCAGTCATCGCGGTGTCCCCGCCTCCAACCACTATCACATCCTTCCCCTTGAAGAACGGGCCATCGCACGTTGCGCAGCTGCTCACTCCCTTGCCTATGAATTTCTGTTCGGATGGCAGTCCCATCCAGTTGGCCGATGCGCCTGTCGCTATTATTACTGACCTCGCTTCATACTCGTTGGATTTTGTCTTTACCTTGAACGGTTTCTTGGAGAAGTCCACTTCGGTCACGTCCTCATAAGCGAACCTCGAGCCGAATCTTTCGGCCTGTTTTTTCATCATTTCCATAAGGTCCGCCCCGTATACGCCGTCAGGGAAACCCGGGTAGTTCTCTACTGTCGTTGTGAGTATGAGTTGCCCCCCTATGTTGATTCCAGTTATTACCAAAGGGTTAAATCCCTCCCTTGCGGCATAAAGTGCAGCAGTGTAGCCAGCAGGCCCGGATCCTATTACTATTATTTGCTCGACCATCTCAACCGATATAATTGGCCTTCCAAAGGATTTTAAACTATGGACTGGCTGCGTATATTGCCGTAAAGAAGCCGTAGGCGCGGCAAAACGAAATAATTAAAGCGTTGGCATGCTAAATAAAAATGGCGACTGCGATGTTCTGCGTTAACGGGTACAATATATCGCTGGACAGGAAGGAGCAAGGCGCAGATATCGACTTCATATCCCATGCCCACACTGACCATACTGCAGCCGCCCGCAACAACAAGAACATACTGGCAAGCGGGCAGACGATAGACCTCATAAGGCGCGTATACGGCAAGAACATCAACAAGTACGATTTATCGAAGCACGGGTGGCTGAAGCTGCTCAACGCTGGCCATATGCTGGGCTCAAAACAGATATTAATGGATGATTACGGGACCGGCAGCCGCATAGTCTATACCGGGGATTACCAAATGCAGGAATCCATGGCGTCCGAGCGGATAGAGATAGAAAAGGCCGACATAGCGATATTGGACTCGACGTATCCCACGCCAGATGTGATATTCGATGAGAGGGCGGTTGTGGAGCAGGGCATACGGAAATGGACCACCACAATGCAGAAGCACGGCATAGTGCTGTTCGGCGCCTACGCAATGGGCAAGGCCCAGGAGCTTATAGCGATATTGAACGACGCGGGCATAACGCCTGTCGTAAGCAAGAAGATAAACGAAGTGAGCGCGATATACAATGCGCATGGCGTAAAGCTAGATTACGTTTCTGCATACAAGGAACAAAGCGACCATGAAGAGGTTCTGAAGGACAACTTTGTCGGGATAGTCGAAAACCACAACCTCGGCACGCTGCCATACATGCTTACAAGCGCTTATGGCAAGCGCGTCTTTACTGCTGTTGCCACGGGATTCGCAAAGGAGTTCGTTTTCCCGACAGATGCACAGTTTCCGCTGAGTGATCATGCCGATTTTTGGCAGGCCACAGAGTATATAGAGGCGGTCGATCCCGCAATGATATACACCTATGGAAAGAGCTCCTACGTATTCGCAGAGAATCTAAAAAAGCTGGGTTACAATGCGCTTCCTTTCGATCACATGAAGGGCAACGCAACGCCATATAGCAACCCGATCAATGTTTCGGCAATGGCAGGTAAGTTGCAAAAGGAGATGCGTAGCGCATAAAGTTCTAAAATGCTTAGAAATCCCAAATGCTATATAAAGTTAAATGCCAAAAGAATTTAGTCAAAACCTAATGCCCCGGTAGCTCAGTGGTAGAGCGCTTGTCTCGTAAACAAGAGGTCGAGGGTTCAATTCCCCCTCGGGGCTATACCGACGAAAATGGCAGTTTGAAGTCGATTCAAATCCCCCACAGCGAGGCTATGCTATTGCTGCCAAATGCGCCACTTCTAGAAAATATTATTAGCTGTTGCTGCAATATTTAGAGCATGGCCATAGTTGCAAAGAGGCTGAGGCGTGGAGATCATGTTGCAGTCATAGCTCCAGCCCGAAGTATGCGTATCATAAGTGAGAATGGGCAAAAGATTGCGATTTCAGCCCTCACAAGATTGGGATTGAAGGTAGAGTACGGGAAACACATAAAAGAAAGCGACGATTTTGTTTCGTCTTCTATAGAATCCCGCATTGAGGACATCAATTGGGCTTTCAGCGATAGGGAAATAAAAGGGATACTCACTGTTATAGGGGGTTTCAACTCCAACCAATTACTGAAATATCTCGACTACAAACTCATAAAAGAAAACCCCAAGATACTCTGCGGCTACTCTGACATAACTGCCCTGTCAAATGCTATTTATGCCAAAACGGGCCTTATTACGTACTATGGGCCCCATTTCTCTACCTTTGGGATGGAGCTTGGGTTCGAATTCACAGCAGAATATTTCCAGAAGTGCCTGATGTCTTCAAGACCATTTGAGGTGGTGGCGGCAAAGGAGTGGAGCGATGACCCGTGGTATAAGGACCAGCAGGACAGACATTTCATAAAAAACGAGGGCTATCGTGTAATCAACCAGGGCGAGGCGCAAGGAATGATAATAGGAGGCAATTTATGCACTTTCAATCTGCTTCAAGGCACACAATATATGCCAAACATAAAAAACAGTATACTCTTCTTGGAAGATGATGAAGAGACACGCCCGCATACGTTTGACAGGGACTTGCAGTCATTGATACATCAGCCCGGCTTCGAAACAGTAAGGGGGTTAGTAATTGGAAGGTTCCAAAAGGCATCCAGCATGACCCAGCAATTGCTGGATAAGATAATCAAGACAAAGAGAGAGTTGGACGGTATACCTGTAATATCAGGTGCAGACTTCGGGCATACCGCTCCGCAAATAACATTCCCGATAGGCGGAACAGCAAAGATGACGGCAAATAATAGCGGTGTGCAATTGAAAGTAATGAAACACTGAGGATTCTGGCATATCTGTCATAATAACACTTGTATATTGATTGGGACATAAAGGGAATTTCAGCGTCCCTCTCGGGGCTTACAATTTTTCTTTTAAGTCCAACTCATGCCAATAATTTTATATGGCAGGGTCATTTCCCATCGTTCAGGTCCCAGTCAATCCATATATGAACAAAATGAGGCGCCCTGTCAACAAACCTAAAAATGTATAAATATCTAAGAGGCAAAACCAAATTATGGCAACTATTGCGCTTAAGAGATATGGGTTGGAATCCGCAGCCAAGATACTCATTGTTATTGGGTTATTGCTTGTCCTTTCTTCCTGGTTTGTGGGGATTTATTATTTCGGATTTGTAAGCAAAATGGCGCTGTTTATAGCGCCTTTAATATTCACATGCATTTTGGCCGTACTCATTTTGATAATTCAGTACCGGTACACGTTATTTGAAAAATACCCGTATCTAATGAATCTGCCTTCATTGTTCTATCGCATCGACAAGCAAAAAAGCAAAAGCAATCAGAGCATTGCATTCAGCATGATATTCACGGTGCATGCGTTGGTGGTTGCCTTCCTCGGCCTATTAAGCCTGGTTTTGACAATCAGCATAGGTTCTAGCATTCAAACTGGCTCGTCCTCTCCATTCATATACATATACATTGCGGTAATTGCGATTCTGCTCGCATCTATATTGCTGCAGTACCGCAGGATTTACATCAAGTTCTCAAAATGAGTTCTGAGGGCTGCGCGTTGCATTCTTGCTGCTGTCCCTATCGTACATAAGGCGCTTCTACATCAATGGTCGTTGATTCCTGAGAAAAATCTATCCAGCTCTTCCCTTGAAGCGGAAATCCATCCTTTTGATGCGCCTGCTGCTATCTCGTATTGGTCATTTCGTAACCCTGCTATGATCGCGTCTGCCATCTCAGCTGCTGAGATTGAATAATCGCTCTTCGGTATGGGCTTGCCCTTGAGTTCAGTATCATGTACCGTAGGGGGGATCACTTCGAATACCGATATGGATGTGCCCTTAAGCTGCTGCCTTAAAGACATCGTGAATGAGTGTATCGCAGCTTTGGTCGCGGAGTATATCGGGAAAGCGGCCATCGGCACAAAGCCCAGCCCTGATGACACGTTGATTATGGCGGCCTTGGCCCTCCTGCGAAGCATTGGTATGAACCTGGCTGCAAGGTATATCTGGGATCTCAGGTTTATCTCTATCTCGTCCTCATTCTTCTCTATGTCCGCCATCCCTTCTGCCAGGTTTATCTTCCTCTGTATCCCTGCATTGTTTACTAAGACGTTCATCTCCTTGAAGTTCGCGTCAATCCATTCAAAGAGCGCATTCCGCTGCTCCTCCTTGGATATGTCGCACTGAATTATGTTCAGCCCAGGGATCCTCTTCCTGGCCTCCTCGAGCCTGTCCAGCCTTCTGCCGCATACTATGCACGTATTGCCCAGCTTGATGAGCCTGTCCGCAACTGCGAAGCCTATCCCAGTAGCCCCTCCAGTGATCAACACTGTGTTGCCAGATAGTTCCATTTCATCGTTACTTTGATGGCAGGCAAGGTCTTTATTACTGCCCCAGCAGTTTGCTTACATAAAATTGGTTGCATCGCCTTCGAAAGGAAAAGCGGCGCATTGTCAGGTATGCCTCATGGTTATATCTGTGGCTGGGTCCTTGCTGTTGATGAACGACAATATCCTGTCAATCGCGTCTTCAAGCGTTCCCGCTGCATCTATATCAATTCCGTATTCGAACGACGTTGTCTTCTCATACACCTCCCTGGTGGCTTCGATTCCAAGGGGCTTGGCCCTGCCCCCGTCCCTTGAGATGCACACATCGAGCGGTACCTTGAGCGTGAACACATACCCATTGCGCCTGAGCCTGCCCTGGAGGTCGTCTAGCTGCGACTTCCAATAAAAATTACCATCGAATATGACTATGGCGCCAGAGTCCATGGCATCATTCGCCTTCTGCGCTGCTATCTCATTGGCCTTGATGAAGCTTCTCTGCGATATATACCCATCCTCAATGTCGTCTTCGAGGTGGTTGGCTTCAAGCACCTCGTCTATGCTTATGCGTTCTGCCCTCAACCTCCTGGAAAGCGTCACTGCTATGCTTGTTTTTCCCGCTCCAAGGGGCCCCCTTACTATTATGTAATAACCCATGCATGCCTACCGTTTTATTGACGATCGTGTGCAAAAAGCACAGAAGAGGTTTTGATAGGATAACCTTAAATACACAGAGATAAAACAGGTAATGGGTCGACATGGCAGACACAGGGATACCGATAGTAATTGGCATGCGCATACTCGCAAGGGGCAGGGAGCTCGCGCAACAGAAAGGCAAGTCATATCTTCTTCCTAAATTCGACAAGTCCATAGAGGAATTGAAAAGCTACGAAAAGAAGGGCCATAGCACCCTAGACACCCATGCCGGCGCGATAATATCCGCACCATTTAAGGGCGAGTTCGCCTTGGAGGAAGAAGCTCATGCAACTATAGACATAAACGAGTTGGCTGAGCTGATAGGGAACGGGAACGGGACTGAATAATGCTTATTGAGTTGATTATTATGGCAGAAAAACAGGCTGTACCGAATGTCAAGAAGAACGAGAAACTGCTGGAGGCCATTGCGGAAGATTCGACGGAATTCGGGAGCGAAGCCGACATGCTCGCTTACTTGAGGTCAAGCATGGCGGCCGGTGCGGACAGCGTAACAGTCACGCTATTGACCGGTGGCGAAAGCCGCCAACTTAGTTTCGTGCGCTACAGGAACCCTGATGGCAGCGTCGGGGGCCTTATAGACCAGAACCTCAGCGCCAAGTCAATCTACGGGAGCGATATGCAGCCGGAAGACACATTCATAGACAGCACCGCTGTCGTATACGGCAATGTCAAGATAGTAAACTCAAAGATAGGCCCGAACTCGTCAGTCCTCGCACTGGGCCAGGCGCAGTCCTACATAGAGGATACAGCGATAGGCTCGCGCGTTAACATACGGTCCGGCGGAGTGCTGGGCCCGATAGTTCTTGACATGACCAACATAGAGGATGACGTGAGCCTCAACATAGGCAAGGGCATACTGTACATAGTAAGATCCACCGTGCACAGCGGCGTGGTCCTGGAATCCTATGCCGACCTGCCAGAAAATCCGCCCAACTTCAAGGCTTTGCGCGATTTCATGAGCCCATATGCAAGCTCCAAGGATTTGAAGGGCGCCTCACCCAGTATCAGCATAAAGGTATTGGACATAGATGATTCAGAGATAGGCAGCAACAGCAGGATAAAACTTGAAGCCGGCTCTCCAAGGCTTAGGATACTGAGTGCAAATGTGCCGGCCAATTCAAAAGTTACAGTGGACCCGCGCAACTACTTCATACCGGTTACGCTGGATGGCACACAATCCAACATATTCTACAAGGTGCGCATACCGTTGCTAAACGATCCTGTCTTCTCAAAGTTTGCCAAGGACGCTGAGGATTACGCCAATACCCACAAGCTGCCGAAAACCGTGGACCAGAGCCTCCTCGGCAAGCTAGATGCGGATTCAGCGAAGCAGCTGCAGCACACCATACTGATAGCGAAGTACGTATACGACAACATAAAGTATGGGGACATAACCGACAAGTATACGAAGGACGTACTTGACATACCGCTCGACTACTTCATAGACAAGGGTAAGGGGATATGCTTCGAGCATGCCCTCCTCCTTTATACTATACTGGAGAAGGAGCTGGCAATGCAGGGCGGCAAAGTGACCCCGCATTTCGTTACCGGGCTCGCAAAGAGCGACGACGTCGCTTCATGGCACGCATGGGTGGAGGTTGAGATAAACGGCAAGGTATTCGTGATAGATGCAACCAGCCCGTTCATGTTTGCAGGCAAGAGGACCAAGAGCGGAAGTTTCGTCAGCTCCGGTCCATTGATAGACTGGGACTACAGGCCGGACGGCGCCCCATTGGTAACTCCGATTCCGGCAGCGCCGACCGGTATAAACAAGCGGGGCTAGGCAGGATCGGTATATGTCGCGCTGAGCCCTTGTAGTATAACTTGGATAGAACGTGGGCTTCCGGAGCCTGTGATCCGGGTTCAAATCCCGGCAAGGGCGATGTTTCTGTATACGTAAGCCACAGGTCCGAATCTGACAAAATATGCAGAGGTTGTTGAACCATGGCTTTCATCCCGATAATCGCCGGGCTCTCCGCAGCATTCTTCTGGGGCTTGTCCGATTATCTAGTGAGCAAGCCCGTGCGGGTATTGGGCCACTATAATGCCATAGCCTACTCGATGCTTTTCAGCATGCTGACCATACTGCCGTTCCTTCTCATCACTGGGACTGGCACCGGCATAAACTGGTTCGTAATATTCTTGGCGGTGCTCTCTGCAATCGGATTTTTCATAGGGCAGCTATTCCTGTACAGGGCATTCAAGTATGGCAACCTGTCAATAATAGCGCCGATAGCCTATTCGTATCCGCTCATCACGGTAGTCGTGGCGGTGTTTGCGTTTGGCGATGTGCTAAATCTTATCCAGGAAGTTTCCATAGCTGCAATATTGGTAGGCATGATACTCACATCTACGAAGTTCAGCAAGCTGAAAAAAGGGCGTACCGTCCTGGCTGCCGGAGTCGGAAGCGCAATTGTTTCTATGGTCATGTTTGCCGCTCCGGGAATATACTCCGGACCCTACGCCGCGATATTGGGTTTTGCACTGCTAAGCATGATATGGAGGGTCGTTGCTTCAGCCGGAGGCTTCATAACAGGGCGCATGGCAAAGCAGGACATGGCCCCTCCTGGGAAACCTTACATCGCATATGTGGCAGGAGCCGGGATCACGGACGCATTCGCCACCCTTTCTTTTGCATACGGGATTCAGGTGCAGAGTGCAGCGCTGCCCATAGTGTCAGCATTATCCGGGATGGCAACACTGTTCCTAATCGTTTTTGCAGTAATACTATTGAAGGAGAGGCCCGAGTCGAACCAGTGGGCGGGTATGGTGCTTGCAATCGCAGGGGTAATAACGCTGTCATACTTCATGTAGCCATAGACTAGGGAACCAGACAAGGTTTAGTTGCCTGCCCTCCTTTCACCACACGTGCATCCGCATTCGCACCCCGCTTTGCATGCGCAGCCGCTCCTGCAGCCGCATATGCATCCCCCTCCACATTCGCATCCTGCGCCAGCGCCTTGATTAGCCATGGAAACACACCGCCCATCAATTGCGGTAGAACGCAACCGATATGCTCTCGGTCACGCTGCCTCTTCCCGCAGAGAAGAATGGTTCCGGCACCGCCCCGGCTACTGTCTGGGAGAAAGTTTGGAAGCTGCCACTTGCCCCTAATGGATAATAAGCATAGCTGTTTACTGTGATGTTTCCGGGCGAAACCGGCCCACCTGCAAGTGTACTGGCCTGCTGTGTCGCATTCTGCAGTGCCAGCGAAAGCGCCTGCTGCCTCAGCGCGTTTACCTGCGCACCGGTAAGCTGCGCCGATACCGATGTGACATAAGTGTTAGGTATGCCCGAAAGCGTACCGATCAACGCGCTTACGTTGTCCACTGACGGGATTGATATCCTGATTGATTCGACTGCAGCGTATAGAGTCTTGTTGCGGCTCGCGTTGTATGACCTGCCTATGTTGTACGAAGTCGTCTTCACGTTGCTGAGATTGCCATCTATGAAAGGCGAGATTGAGCGGTTCAACTCGACCAGCGTAGCGGATATGTTGGATGTCGCCTCGAGCGTGCTGCTGCCAGATCCGTTTACAAGGATGTACATGATTGCAGAACTGGGGTAGGCGTAAGCGGTACCAGTCGCGGTTACGCTTATCCTGGATGCATTTTCATTCGTCTGGCCCCCTTTCCCGTTCATCAGCGCCAATGCGATTACTACAATCAGTATAACAACTGCTGCAATGCTTATATCAAATGTCCTAGCCGATCCGTCCAAAGAATCACACTAAAAAAAGAGTGCGCAACCAAACTATTTATTCGTTGCGCAACGTTACGCCTTTACTTGCGCATATAGTCCTTCAAGACCATGGTTTTCAGTATCCCTATGACCACATAGGTGAGGTCCCTTATCGCCTTTTCGTTCTTGGTCTTGTATAGGAAATCGGCGAACCCTTCTATGTCCTTCTTATTGTAGCGTTTTAGCAGTTTTTCCGTTTCGCCCGGTGCGACCTTGTTGACCTTCCCAAGCAGTTCGAGTATCTCGTGCTTCGGGGCGTTCCCCTCCTTGACTGCATCCATTAGCTTGAGTATGCTCTTCGGGCTTGCTTTTGTCAGTT
Organism: Microcaldota archaeon; assembly: GCA_027317945.1. Taxonomy (GTDB): domain Archaea; phylum Micrarchaeota; class Micrarchaeia; order Micrarchaeales; family Micrarchaeaceae; genus JAKATK01. The sequence goes on along the minus strand of DAHVQB010000013.1, from coordinate 20,388 downwards.
CCTTTTCATCGTACTGCGGATGCTCTATCCTGAGGTACGCTGCTCCTGCGTATGTCTGCTGTATGTTCCCAAAGTCGTTGTATTTCGTGGCGTTTACCATGCAATCCCCAGCTCGTAGCTCTGCCGCTCGGCATCAGCACCTTAAAAATTGAAAAACACGCAGGACCGTTAAGTCAATGGCCGAACCCAAAAGGGTGCAACCTCGTTGTCTCGATGGCAGTTCCATGCGTTGGTACCGAATCGCATAGCGCATATGGCTATGCCCACCTATGTGCTCATGCGCACGCAGTGGATGTTGGAAGATATCTGTATACCTAATATAAATATCTTGCGAAACGGTAAGCACGGGCGACATTGTCTAATAATCCCACTATTTCCTAGAGGTATTAAACCTCTAGGCGCATACTAATCTTGGCGAACAGTATGCAGCAATATAGTAGAGATTGGAATTTGTATAGCCAGCGGTTGGTAGACAGAGGAAACATAATAGTACGGATATCACCTGCTGCAGAAATGCAGTTGGAGGAGTTGAAAACAAAGAATAAGCATAAGGTTGGCGCTCCTTTTCGGTTTAGCGATGGAATAATAGCCGGTTTCTTCACTGTAAAATGTGCCTTCAAGATAGGGTATAGACAGTTGGAAGGTTTCGTAAAGGGTCTAAAGGCCTTCTTCCATTTGAAGAAGGTACCAAACTTTCGGACTATAAATTGGAGACTTATAAACCTGCAAAAATACGGTTTAGAAGTGCGTACAAAACAGTCTGGAAGGAACCTGGAGGTATAGATAGACTCTTCCGGTTGGAAAAGTAGGAACGATGGAGAGTACAGGAGCATGAAATATGGAAAAGTGAAGGAGTGGAAGAAAGTTCACATAATCGTGGACGCCCATACAAAGAGGGTTTACGGTGTGAAAGTAACTGATAGTAAAGTTGCCGATACAAGCGTCTTAAAGGATTTGGTCGAACCACTAAGGGAATTTGTCAAAAGGTTGTTCGCCGACGGTGCATATGACACAGAAGCGAACTATTGGACAACATCAGCACGGGCCGGAATAACTGCATGGCTGCCTCTTATATGGTATACCTTGCTGGCTTAGGTACGCGTACTATTACAGCGGCTTTATCGCTGGCTGCCCATCGTATACGTAGTCATAACCCGGCACGCCGTAGATCCTTATGAAACCGTTGTTGATGTCCCTCATACCTGCAATCGTGTAAGGCATTGGATTGGTCGGGTCCATGACGAATACCTCCCCGTCTATCTCCACCTCGACCCACGCGTGGAGCGAATCTACGTCCTTCCCTATGGCTGCGCCCGTAACGAACATGGGCTTCACGTCAAGAGTCCCATCCTGCCTCTCCTTCTCGAGTATCTCATAAAGAAGCAGTGCGTGCTCGAAGCATACGCCGCCCTTGTTCTTTATGAAGTAGTCGAGAGGCACGTTGGCCGGGTCGCCATATTTCTCATAGGTCGTACCATCGTACGGTATCGTGTCATAAACGTACTTTGCAAGCAGTATCACCATCTCCAGTTTCTTGAGCCTCTTCGCGTTTCCGGCAAACATCTGCAATTGCGAAATGTATTTTGGCGTAAGCGACATGTTGTTGGCATACTTCTCTGCGCTTTTTATGAAAGCCTCTAGCGTATGGTTTGTTGGCGTTGGCACTATTACGGTATACGGATCGTTCGGCATTTTCCCTGGTTGCTGGACTTCCATGGCATAGTTGTCCATATCGATACTTATCGCAGAGCGCTCCGGTATGTTCAGGTTGGATATGCCCAGCCTAGGCGGCTGCTTGTCAAGCGATATCTTGCTGTACCTGCCAATCACTGCCTCTTCAATAGTCAATATCTCAAGGTTACCGGGATCCGACACCAACGTTTCCGTAGTTACGCTGTTTCCTACTGTAGCTCTTGCTATGTAGAGCCTGCCCTTCTGGACATCGATGTCGACTTGATCGCCTATCATGGCGCCCCTAAGCACTATGCAGCTCTTCTTTCCGAGGGCTTTCAGCGTGCTGTCCATCCCTATGTCGGTGTCTATTATAACATTCTGGTCCCCGTTAGCGTAAACTGTGTCTTTTCCCAGCGATATTACGGTCGCATTAGGGCCTATATGCGAATTAATTATGTCAAAATTGCCGTATATAACTGCCGTGCTGTCTACGTAAGAGGATGCTATGTTTAATCTCGAAACGCTGGTCGCTACGAATCCTCCTCTCGACCCATCCGGGTTGCTGCGCCTTTCAAATGTTATATTCTTCTGGTTTCCGTCCACGTCTAGTACTACATCTACCCTATCCTTAACCGCAATATTTGCGGACCGCAGATAATCAACCATGTCTTCGACACTGGAAAACTCAGCTGTCTCATGTTTCTCCTTTTTTATTTCGACCATCGCCGCACCTTATAAAACATAATCACTTCCCATGTTTGGGCTTCTTGGGCACAACCATACCGTCATCGCCGATCCCTGACATCGCCTCTTCCCTAAATTCATGCTCGACCCCGCCGAACGGTTCGAATACTATGCTATTGGCCTTGTCATCAAGGGTGGTGTGGCCGCTCTTGATATACTGGTCCAAATCCGCTATAGACTTGTCAAACTTGGCAGTAAGCTCCGCGTTATTTGCCTTAATGGCGAGTGCCTTGCCGTGAAGCAGTATCTTCATCCCTATGGAAATAGGGGCACCTATGCCAGCCACGAAACCACTTATCTATTATCTAATACAATCAGTATACGTATTTAAATTGATATTATTGACGTTATTTGCATAATTTGCATAAAGTGGATATTATTAATACCTGCGCGTTTCATAGTTACGCATATGTGCGGTAACAAATCAGGTACCAAAGCCCAATCATCGATGGAGTACCTGATGACTTATGGGTGGGCCATACTTGTCATAGCTATCGTGGCGGCCCTGCTCTTCGCTCTCGGCCTGTTCGGACAGTCGTCATCCAACCTGCCAGAAGGTTGCACGCCGCAGACAGGTTTCATCTGCTCAAATCCTTCTTACACTCCCAACGGGATAGTCCTTACTGTAGGGCAGGAGTCAGGGCAGTACTATTATGGGGACTGGGTGTTCGTGTCATCTACTTCAGAGCATCTCGACAGCAACGGACTACCTGAGAACATGTCGTTTGCCGCTAACATGATACCCATAGGCGCATTGACCCCGGGGCAGACCGCAACGGTCGAATTCACTAATGCGCAGGCGGGTGACATACCGACCGCTAACGTTCTGGTTGGACAGCCTTTGACTGCATACGTATGGCTGGGATACTGCACTGTCCCGAACTGCAACATACCAACCTCTTACACGAGGATAGGCACAATCAACACGAAGTTCTCTGGCGCAAGCGCTTTCACAATCTCGCAATCTACCACGACTTCTTCCACATCAAGCTCTACAACTTCCACTTCGACGAGCTCTACCACCACAAGCTCCACCACTACAATAAGCCCGCCGATATACAATCCGACTTCATATTCTGGCACGCAGAATGTGGAATTCAGTAGTGTCACGACATTATCCGGCGACATCAAGACCACCGGCACCGTAAAAATAGACAGCGGAGTGTCGCTTACTACAGATAGCTATTCCATAATAGCAGGCGGCGCATTCACCAATGCCGGAAGCATTTATACCGGCCAGGTTGGGAACCAGGCTCCAAATTGCAACTACTGCGCCGGAGGCAACGAGCCGAATGCCTATGGCGGGGGAGGCGGCGGCGGCGGCGGCGGCAACTCGGGCAACGGCGGCAGCACGTTGGTTGCTGCTGGTGGCATAGCTCCCCACGTCAACGGCCAATATAGCAACGGCCAGAGCGCACCCACTGAATCCTGCTCTACAATGACGTCAAGCTTAAGCACTTGGTATGGCAATACCATAGCGCAGTACCTGGATGCAGGGGGCGGAGGCAGCGGATCCAGCCAGGGAGGGCCGAGTTCAGGGGAATATGGAATTTACATACAGGCATATTCATTCACCAATACAGGAACGATATATGCAAATGCCACTGCAGCAACTGCAGGTAATGCGGGCAACGGCGGCGGAGGCGGCGGCGTAATACTGGTGGACACTTCCAGCTCCGGCAGCTATTCAAGCACAGGAACGTTAAATGTTAACGGCGGCGCGGCGGGAGGCGGCAGCCTTTACGGTCAGGGAGGCGCCGGAGGCAACGGGGTTGCTTACGCGTGCACGTACTCATCTGCACCTATAACTCCATAATCGTGTAGGAAGCAACATCGGTTCATTTCTACTAGATTCCGATGGGCTACGGCTGCATCAACCAAAAATCTTGTTAATGCATAGCCGGTTCGGGCCTCACATGTAAGAAATTCAGGCATCTGATCGTTTAACCGTCATGCGCTGTGCCCGGTGAACTTAGAATAGATAGCAGGATAGTTATTGATTAGGTAAAGATTGAGGTTTACGACATTTACGTATTTTGTGCCGAAAAAGAACATTGTGTACCTGCTCTGGTTGTTGACTATGCCTACCAGAAGAGAAGAGGATAAGCCTGTCGCGTTGCTTACTGCAGGAATCTGGGATTCCGCATAAGCGAGCGTTATCGTAGGGTCCACTCCCGAGGCTGAGAAGTTGGCAGGCTCAGGATGGAAAAATACGCTTGAATTGAAACTCTGCGCCATGAGGTGGGATCCCACAACCGTGCCATTAATCGTGATCTGCTCCCCGTTTGCCTGGAACGGGAAAGCCCCCCCTGCTATCAGCGCTATGGCTATCGGGTATGCGATTCCGCAGATCAGCATCGAGACTATCGCAAGCAGCAGCGGCGTCTTTACAAGTTCCATCGTCTTCATCGCAACAACCGTCAAAGCGCCATTATTATGCGCCCTATAAGCTCTATCCCTATGAAAGGAAGTATGATACCTCCGACCCCGTATGTCAGCATGTTCCTCATGAATATGGCCATGGCATTCTGGGGCTTGAGCTTCACGCCGCGGGTCGCGAGCGGTATTAGCGCAGGTATTATGATCGCGTTGAATACCAGCGCAGCCAGCACTGTCGTTTCTGGTGGGAGGCCCAGCACGTTTATCCTGCCAAGCACGGGCAATGCGGCGAACATCACCGGCACTATGGCGAAGTACTTAGCGATGTCATTCGATATGCTGAAAGTCGTCACCGCCCCTCTGGTCATCAGCAGCTGTTTTCCCAATATTATTACCCTTATTATCTTGGACGGGTCCGATTCAAGGTCCACCATGTTGGCGGCCTCTTTTGCAGCTATCGTGCCGGACCCCATGGCCAGGCCCGCATCCGCAGCGGCCAGCGCAGGCGCATCGTTCGTCCCGTCACCGACCATCGCGACTATCCTGCCATTCGACTGCTCCCTCTTGACCACTTCTATCTTGGTCTCCGGCTTTGCCTTCGAGACGAATTCGTCTATGTCGACTTCCGACGCTATGCTTTTTGCCGTAAGCGGCTGATCGCCTGTTATCATAATGGGCGTTATGCCCATGGCCTTTACCGAGTCTATCTTCTCCTTTATGCCCGGCTTCAGCTGGTCCTTCAATCTTATCAGCCCTATTATCTCGCCTCCTGCTGCGACCGCCATCGCGGTCTCGCCCATTGAAGATATCATGGAAACTTTTTCATCGAAGCCAGCAGGTACCTCACGCGCTGATTGGGCAATCGCATCCGGCGCACCCTTCGTTATGTTCATGTCCTGTATAGGTATGTCCTGCTGAACCTTCTTGCGCATCCTGGTCATGCGCTGAGACTTCCTGCCTCCTCCCTTCGGTAGCAGGAAGAGGGCAGGGTTCTCGAGTTTCACGCTGCTGACCCTCGTGACTGCGCTGAACTCCACGGCAGACGCCCTGTCTATGGAGCAGAATACGCTTGGTATGTAGCCATCACGGTACGCCAAGTCTATTATGCTGCGCCCTTCCGGCGTGTCATCATACCACGATGATAGGAATGAGGCCTCGCCGAGCTCCTTCTGGGTATGTTTCCCCAACGGGATGAAATTCGTCGCTATCCTGCTCCCGAATGTGATAGTGCCTGTCTTGTCAAGGAGCACGACGTCCGTGTCGCCCGCCGTCTCTATTGCTTTGCCTGATTTCGCTATTATCTTGTCCGCAGACATCCTCCTTATCCCGGATATCCCTATGGCAGGCAGTAGCGCCCCTATGGTTGTCGGTAGCAGGCATACGTACAACGCCATTAGCACAGAAAGGTCTACGCCAAGCGAAAGAGATACCGAGAGCCACAATATTGATATTATTATAATGGTGAATATGGCGGTGAACCCGATAAGCAGTGTTGATATAGATGTCTCATTGGGGGTCTTCGGCCTCTTCGTGCTCTCCACCATGCTTATCAGCTTGCTTAGGAATGTGTCGCCTGGGTCTGCCGATATCTTGGCCACGAGTGAATCCGAAACCAGGACGGATCCGCCTATGAGCACGTCGGTCGGCGCTTTCTTGACCGGCGCGGATTCGCCTGTCAGAAGCGATTCATCCACCATCGCCACCCCTTCCATCACAACGCAGTCTATCGGTATGTAGTCGCCCTTCTGTATAAGCACCGTGTCGCCCTTCCTGAGCGACTTCGATGACACCATCGTTACCTTGCGGTCGGCGCCTACCTTCCTCGCTTTCACCTCGTGTTCTATCTGCTTCAGGCTGTCCGCCGTGGCTTTTATCTGCGCCTCCGCTATCGAGTCCGAAATTGTGCTGAACCACACTGTAAGAAGCACTATTATGGCGACGTAAGCGTAGAAAGGCTGCTGTGACGGGCTGGAGACTACCGGTATGAGGCCGGGGTCTATCGCCATCACCGCCACTACGATGAAGGAAAGCTCTACGATGAACATCACGGGATTGGATTTCAGCCTCCTAGGGTCCATCCTGGCAAACGACTCCACAAGCAGGGGCTTAAGTTGCGGCTTGCGATGCTCGCCGCTGGCATTTCCCTCGACTCTTTTTGCGCCAGTCGGTTTTTCAGATTGCACCGTATCCCTGTAGTAAAGACAGTATGGGCCCAAGCACCATGAAAGGCAGGAAGGCGAGCACTACCAGTATCATTATGCTTACAACCAGTATGCCGGCGAACAGGAGGCTGTCCGTCCTCATGCCTATCTCCGCCGCGCGTGGCCTCTTGAGCATGCTTTCCGCTATTATAAGCATTATGGCCATTGCGATGAACCTGCCGAGCAGCATCACCACGCCGGTCGATATGTTGAAGAATGCAGTGTTCGCCGCCGTACCGAGGAAGTCAGAGCCGTTGTTCGCCGCGGCAGAAGTGAATTCGTACAGCACCCTCGTGAAGCCGTTTGGTATGCTGCCGGAGCCGATGGCTCCGGCTGCACCAGTGGAAAACGCTATGGCCAGCGGTATCAGTATTATTATCGGGTGGGAGACGAACACTATAACTGCCCTCTTTATGTCGCTGGGCAAGATTTTAGCGCCAAGATACTCCGGCGTCCTGCCGGCCATAAGGCCGACTATGAATACTGCCAAGATCGCGTACATGAGCATGTACACTATGCCGACACCGATGCCGCCTGGTGCTGCCTGCACGAACATGCCCATCAGGGCCGCCAGTATGACTAGCGGGTTGAACGATGCCAGCGATGCATTAAGTGATCCCGTCATGGTTGAAGTCGAAGTAACTGTCCAGAATGTAGATGAAAACGCCCCTATGCTCGCTTCCATTCCTGGCCCGAACTGCATCACGTTATAGAATGCTACGGCCATGTTGATCGCGTAGATGGCATACATTGCTATCAGGAGCATATGCCCTTCTCTGCTGTTCTGCGCCATCCTTCCGAAAAGGAACGGCATCGCGGTTACGAACAGGACCATAAGGTATACCTCAAACCAGTTTGTGAAAGGCGAAGGGTTCTGGAACGGGCTTGCGGAATTGGCGCCGAAATATCCGCCTCCGTTCGTGCCTAGCTGCATTATGGAAACCAATGAGGCTATGGGGCCGATCGCGATTGTCTGGCTGCCTCCCCCTATGGTGTTCGCGGTAATGTAACCACTGAATGTCTGCGGCAGGCCCGCTGCCACCAATACTATCGCAGCAATAGCCGCTATTGGCAGCATCACCCTCGTTATCGTCCTTACGTAATCATAGTAAAAGTTGCCTATCCCTTTGAATTTCCCAGAAAAGCCCCTGAAAACTGCGACGGCAACGCAAAGGCCTATTGCTGCGGATGAGAACTGCAGGAACTGGATCGCCGCAGCTTGGCTGAGATACGACAGGGTGGTCTCACCAGCGTAATGCTGAAGGTTCGTGTTGGTTACGAATGATATCGCAGTGTTAAGCGCGAGACTCCATGACAGGCCAGTAAAGTGCTGCGGATTCAGCGGCAGATATCCCTGGAATAAGAGGATTGCAAAGCACAGCGCTGCGGAAAACGCGCTGAAAACAAGCACAGAAAAGAAGTAGTCCCAGCCCGACATCTGCCTTAGCGGGTCAGCATTTATGATCCTGTAAATGAAATTGTCTATTGGGTCGAATAGCTTGTCGAGCCTGCCCTTCTTCCCGGTATACACGTCAAAGAGGTACCTCGATAGCAGCCATGCCGAGGCTATCACTATAGCGAATATGAGGGCAAGAAAGGGGATATAGAGTAATGCGCTCATGAGCAGCCCCGGCGCTTATCCATTGCGGATATTTTAGGAAAAGCACAAGACATGTGAGGCCCGCTTATTGGTTAGAGCCCTTGTCGGCCTTCAGGACTATCGAGCTTACTGTTGTCTTTATGCCCTTTATCTTCATTATCTTGTTCTTGAGCATGTCCCTGAACTGCTCCATGTCATCAGACAGCGTCATAGCTATTATGTCGAACTCTCCGGTCACTTCGTACACCTGGACTACATCGTCTATGGAAGACAGCTCCTTCACCACGTCGTCCATAAAGGCGGGATCCACGAATATCTCTACAAAGGACATGACTTTTACTTCGGCCATTACAATCACTGTGCCGTAAGGTTTCACCAAACATGCACTTCAAGAGCTTAGTGATTATATCAATATAAGGCTTTCTGTGGCGCCATTCCCCAAAATTTTTCCTGCGGGAAACATCGCCATCCATGGAAGTGCTTTAAACAATCAGGTATTATGAGATACTTGGAGATAACCGCAACGAGCGACAGGAAGGGCGTGCTTGATGGGATCGCGCTGAAACTGGTAAAGAAGGGGCTGGCCGCCTGCGTGCAGGTGCGCGGCAGGTAGAGAGCAACTACATGTGGCAGGGCAGGCTCAGGCGCACTAGGGAATGGCTGTGCATAATAAAGACAAAGGAATCCCGCTTCGATGCAGTCCAAAAGGTGATCCTAAAGAGCCATAATTACTCGCTGCCCCAGATAACCGCGACTTATATAAGCAAGGGCTCCAAAAGCTACCTTGGCTGGATTTCCGGAGAGGTCGAATAGAAGCGAATAAACGTGACTTTATGAGCATAGAGAATTTCTGGAACAACGTTTACAAGGAGACAGAGACGCAGAGGCTGCCATGGTACTATCCCGTATTGGACGGGGACGTAAGGAAGGCGCTTAAACGCCTTGGCCTAAGCGGCGGAAGGATGCTGGACCTAGGGACGGGCCCGGGCACCCAAGCGATAGCGCTGAAAAAGATGGGCTTCGATGTGGTTGGCATAGACATCTCCATAGAGGCCATAAGGCAGTCCAGGGAAAGGGCCCGGGCAGAAGGGGTCGCGATAGAGTTCATACGCTGCAACATAATCAAGGCAAGGCTCAGTCGCGGGCAATTCGACTGCGTCTTGGACAGGGGCATCTTCCACACGATAAATCCTGAAAACAGGCAGGCGTACGTAAAGAAGATAAACGGCATGCTCAAGAGGGACGGAATTTACCTGATGAAATGTTTCTCTACCAAGACCCCGGGGACATGGGGGCCCTACAGGTTCACAATGGACCAGATAAGGGATTACTTTGGCAGCCAATTCAAGATACTGTCTATGCGAGATTCCATATTCCAGGGGCCGATGGGAGAGCAGCCAAAGGCCATATTCTGCATAATGAAGCCGAAATAGCTTCATTCGCCCATCTAAGCCTAAAACTTTGCCAAGCTTTTTATTGATTACTACCCAAAAGTATAGTATGGCCAGCAAGAATTCAAAGGCGGTTATAGCAGGCATAATAGTGGTATTAATCGTAGTAGTCATAGCAGTGGGCATGGCGCTCAACACCGGCGGCAAGATAAGAAGCCAGACGTACACGACAATCCATCCTACTAATTATACTAATTATACTAATTATACTAATCATACTAACGCAACTACCACTGCCACAACAAGCATGAACCAGACACGGGCCAACACCACTACTGCGACTACGATATCGCAGACATTGTACACTTTGAATTCGGCGTACAACGCAACTGTGGGCAACTATATGGTGAATGCAACGGGCTGGGCGCTTTACACTTATGCCAAGGACACGCCTTATAGCGGGAACAGCACATGCTACGGCGAATGCGCTGCGCTATGGCCATCTTTCTATGCCGCAAACATATCAACCCCAAAAAACATCAATGCCTCAAAGTTCGGCTCCATAACGAGGGTCGGCGGAGTCATGCAGACCACCTATAACGGCATGCCGTTATACTTCTACAGCGGGGACAGGAGCGCCTCCGCCATCAACGGCGAGGGCTTGCTCGGCTTGTGGTATGTCGTACGGGTCAACGGCACAGGCTAATTCCAGTAATGGCACGATTCTATATGGAGAACCAGCAAATACGCCATATGCTAACCAGGGTAAGCCTCGCAGTGGTATTCATAGGGATAGGCGTCTGGGAGATACTGCAGCCCGGTTATTGGAGCGCGTTCATTCCGCGGTCATTCCCGGGTATCGTACCTATCGATACACTGATTATTGTCCATGGAATGGTTCTACTTGTGATAGGGATTGCAGTGCTTGCAGGGGCCTACTTGAGGGTCGCGTCCCTGCTCGCTGTTTTCATGATGCTGGCTATAATCGTCGTGGTGACGATGCAATCGGGGTTCACTGACATAACCATAAGGGACACCGCGATCGCGATACTTGCAGCCGCCCTTTTCTTCGATGACACCAAGTATATGAGGCTTAGAGACTGAACGTCATCACGGCATGGCCCGACCAATCGAATCCGCATCCGTGCTTGTACTGCCATGCATTTATAAACGATGAGCATGCAATTATGATTCCATGCTCAATGCACCTCCATTTCCTGTGGTAGTGTTATCCGTAGTCTTCCTGCTGATAGCCGTAAGGCAGATAAACATTGTGAAGCTCAGGATATGGCAGATAGTAGTCGCCGGCGCAGCAGTCATAATGGCCACCGGGCAGATATCGTTGCAGGCCGCGGTATCCTACATCGACCCCACCGTAATAGTGTTCCTGGCATCGATATTCGTAGTGGGCGAAGCGCTCACCGAGAGCGGCTATGCACAGCATCTCTTTTACTCGGTTTTCAAGCCGGCGAAGTCAGTCGGCGCACTTGTGCTTATTGTGCTGTTCTCGGTAGGGGTGGCCTCGATGTTCCTGCTGAACGACACGCTTGCGGTGATAGGCACACCAGTCGTTCTGCTGTTCGCCGAGAAGGAGCGCATAAATCCGAAGCTCATGCTGCTGTCATTGGCGTTCGCGGTCACGATAGGGAGCGTCGCAAGCCCGATAGGCAACCCGCAGAACATCCTCATAGCGTCCAGCGGCGATGTCGGCAACCCGTTCATCACGTTTTTCTCCTACCTCCTGCTCCCGACGATGATAAACCTGCTGCTGGCGTATGCGGTGCTTAGGCTCTTCTATAAGAAAGAGTTCGGTGCGAAGAGGCCAACATACGCCAAGATGCGCATAGCCGATGAGGGGCTGGCCCGGCTGTGCAAGGTTTCGCTGCTCATAATCGGCGTGCTTGTTGCGGCAGACATAGCTATCGTATCACTGGGATTGGGCGGAGGCTTCAGCCTGGCGTATATCGCGGCCATGGCGGCGCTCCCATTGCTTGCCCTGAGCAAGAAGAGGGCAACGCTGCTGAAGAACATAGACTGGCCGACCATAGCGTTTTTCGTCGCCCTGTTCGTGCTTGTGGGCAGCGTATGGCAGTCGGGTTTCGTGCAGGGCCTGGCAAGCGGCCTGGGCGCCGGAATCGGATCCGTGCCAGTGGTGCTCGTGGCAAGCGTTCTCGGCAGCCAGCTGGTGTCCAATGTGCCAATGGTGCTCCTGTACCTCAAGCTCCTGGCATTCGCGCACATATCAACCGCGTCCGCGATGGCGCTCGCAGCGGGTAGCACCATAGCCGGAAACATGTTCATACTGGGCGCAGCTAGCAACGTCATAATAATACAGAGCGCGGAGCGGAGGCGTTCCGAGGCCCTTACATTCACGGACTTCGCCAGGGTCGGAGTTCTGCTTACTGCGATAAACGTTTTCGTTTATTGGGTCTTCCTGAGCATTTGAAAGCATCAATTGCCGCATCATGTCGGCACAGGCTGTGTGGTGTACTGGTAATGTATCAACTGGCCCGCCCCGCCTCCGGCACCGTTATTCTGGCCGTTTGTTGCGGTTCCTCCCTGCCCGGCGCCGCCTCCGTAGGTCGGTGATGCCGTATAAGATGAATAGTACGCTAGCAGTATGGCGCCTCCTCCTCCTCCTCCGCCCCCGCCCGCTCCGCAGCCACCTCCAGGGGCAGGTATGTTGCCTCCGCCCCCGCCTTCTCCGGGCGCTTGGATCTGCCCTGCGGTAATCGAATAGGCTTGTATGTAAATGCCATGTGCTCCTGCTCCGCCATTGCCTCCACTGCCGCACCCTGCACCGCCGCCGCTGCCGCCGGCGCCTCCTGGGGCTATACTCGAACCGCCATCCCCTCCCCCGCCGCCTGAACCTCCTCCTCCGCCGCCGCCCGCACCGGAAAGGTACGCCAATGGATCATTTGCCCATTCCTGCACTAGGCTCAGTGTCGGTGCCGGATTCGGAGCAGTGCCGCCTGCGCCGCCTTGGCCGTTGCTGCCGCCGCCTCCGCCGGACCCGCCGTATGAAAGGGACTCGGATGTTCCGGCTGTGCCCGTGCCCGAGGATCCGCTGCCGCCGCCCGGCCCGTATCCTGTCGAAATCGTGCCATCATTTATGAAATTGCCTCCTGCAATGAACGAGAATCCCTCGCTGGTTAGCGATACTCCGGATTCTATAGTTATGTTAGCCGTAGTGGTTATGCTGCCGGTCAAAGCGGAGCCGCTGGATCCGGAATCAAATATTATGTTGTTGCTTCCTGTGTAGCCGCCCATCGGGTCGTATGTGGTGCCTATCGTAGTCGTCGTACTGCTCGTGCTGCTTGTGGTAGAGCTGGTTGTGGAGGTGGACGTGGTAGACGTAGACGATGTCGAAGTCGTGCTGCTGCCAGTCTGCGAGGAGCCGCCCCCGCTTAATGATGACGACCCACCGTTATTCTGCACTGCTACGGTAGCTATCTTAACGTAGTTAGTAGGCGCGTTGCAGTTGGGTGTCATGCAGTAAGCTAGCCAAACATAGCCGGTAAAAGGATAGCCTACGGGCTCGTTTGTAGGTATATCGCCAGCCATTGCGTATGCGCCACCGCTGTAGTTCAATGTGACGGTCTGGCCTGGAGCTAAAATGCCCAGGTGTACCATGTTGTCCGTGCTTGAGGTCGAGAAGTTGTCCGGCAGCCCGGAGCTGCCTATGTGCTCGCTGTCCGATGTTATGAATCCCCATGCATTGTTGTAATACGAGCCGCCGCCTTCGCTTATCACCGCGCTTACGCCGTTCGTGGTGTAAGACGGGCTGCTGCAGCCGAACCCGGATATCGGAACGCAAGAATTCGGGGTGCTGCTGTTCCCTAGGTCAAAAATACCAAATGCCATGAGCAGGCTGGCTATTATCGCGATGACAAGTACTGCCCATCCGTAGGTCATCAGGTACTCCATCGCCGACTGGGCCTTAATCCCAGATCCTGCAGGTTTAAGCAATCCCGATCGCATATTTGTCCTGTCCATTCTATGTAAAAATCCCCTATCCTTTGACTTGGGCCAGCATTTACGCGAAAGGCCAAAAGGCAGCAAGGTTACGCCTACCGTGGCATATTGCAGCCATCCCTGCTAGCAAAAGCCAGGTAATTGGGTTACTTGCCCCCTATCTTGAACATCTTGGTGCTGCAAACCGGGCAGGAGCCCGACATGGCAGGTTTCCCATTCTTCATGGTCACCTCGGCCGCATTCTTCATTTCCCTCTTCTGCTTGCACTTCATGCAATAAGCTTCCATAATATCTCCAAAATTATATGCCAGAGTACATTATAAAAACGTAACGCCTCGGTTTGGCAATAGCCAGACCATTGGTATTTCATCTTAAAAATGGATTTTGGGACACGCCGGGCATGCAATTCATATGTGGCATATGGGATCCGGCAGCGTCCCTTACGCATATAAACGAACATAATGAAAGACCTTTAAATGCTTTTTTTCATAATTAAAGTTGTCCCTGTGGTACGATGCCCAAGAAGAATGAGAAGACGGAGGAGCTTTACAAGCTGGCCGTACGCTACTCCAAGTTCTATGGCGGGAAGATATCCGTGACGCCTAGCGTGCCGGTGCGGAGCCTGGACGATTTCTCGATATGGTACACTCCGGGGGTTGCCGCGGTATCAAGGGCGATAGAGAAAAAGCACGAGCTCTCGTTCGAGCTGACCAGCAGGTGGAACACGATAGCCATAGTCAGCGATGGCACGAGGGTGCTTGGCCTCGGAAACGTGGGGCCGGAGGCCGCGATGCCGGTCATGGAGGGAAAGGCAATGATATTCAAGTACCTGGGCGGAGTCAACGCCGTGCCTTTGACTGTAAACGTGCACGATCAGCAGGGCATATTCAACACCGTAAGCGCCCTGGAGCCTGCATTCGGCGGCTTCAACCTGGAAGACATAGAGTCGCCCAAGTGCTTCTACTTACTGGATAACCTGAGGAAGTCTCTCAAGGTGCCTGTCTGGCACGACGACCAGCAGGGCACGGCGGGTGCAACGCTTGCGGGGCTCCTTAGCAGCATGAGGATGACCGGAAGGAAGCCCAGCCAGACGAAAGTGGTGTTCCTGGGCACCGGAGCGGCGAACGTCGCCACTGCAAGGATACTGTCTGTCGCAGGATTCGACATCGGGAACATCGTCATGGTGGATTCCAAGGGCGTTCTGAATCCCGATAGGGATGATATGGACGAGCTCATGCTTCACAACCCATGGAAGTACGATCTTGCTATAAAGACGAACGGCGAGAGGATCAAGGGCAGCCTCAAGGATGCGCTGAAAGGCGCAGATGCCATGGTGGCGGCTTCTGGTCCTGGCCCGAACAGGTTCCCGAAGGAATTCATAAAAGGCATGAACAAGGATGCAATAGTTTTCCTGCTTGCAAACCCCGTGCCTGAGATATGGCCATGGGAGGCCAAGGCGATGGGCGCCAAGATAGTCGCGACAGGAAGATCCGACTTCCCCAATCAGGTCAACAACAGCATCATATTCCCTGCATTGTTCAGGGGCGCCCTGGACTCCAGAGCTTCTACAATAACGGACGAGATGATAGTGGCGGCTTCGTCCGAGATAGCCAAGTACGCATACGAGAAGGGCTCGACGGAGGAGCACATAATACCAACTATGAAGGAGTGGGAGGTCTACCCGAATGTGGCGGCAGCCGTGGCGAGGAAGGCGGTGGAACAGAAGATAGCGAAGCATTCCATGTCGGCGAAGAAGTTCCATGACAACGCGGAGAGGATAATAGAGGGCAGCAGGATGACGCTTTCCGCCCTGATAAAGAGCAGGTTAATTAAGATGCCGCCCCAATAACGTTTATAGCGGTCTTTTATATGGCAGGTGTTGAGAGCAAATTAAGATACAGGGACGCACGTAATGGAGACGTTGATACGCTTGCAGAGCTTGTAGTTCGGCTCAAGAGGCTGAACGAGGAGTTCGATTCAATGCTTACGGTCAGGGATGACATAAAAGTAGTGTCACGCTCTTACATATCAAGTGCAGTAAAGGACAAGAACTGCATAGTGATTGTCGCGGAATACAAGGGCAAGGTGGTCGGCCTTCTCAAGGCTGACCTCAGGGAGAGGCGGTTCAGCCAGCCGATGAGGGAGGGCAGGATAATAGAATTCTACATAATGCCCGAGTACAGGAAGCACGGAAGCGGCACCGAAATGCTGCATCACGCCATAGAAAAAATGAAGCACATGGGTGTGCAGATGATATCGGCGGAATTCCCGTCCCAGAACAAGATATCAGTGCAGTTCTACGCGAAGCAGGGATTCAGGCCGATAACGAACATACACTCTAAGCTGCTATGATGCGCTGCTGCATAACTTTCCTGCTCAGGTCGCACCGTAGAACAGCCCATACCTAAGGTAAGCCTCAGCGGCAACCTTCTCCGCTATCTCGGAAAACTTCTTGTACAATATCTCGTTCCTGCCGCGCATATTCGCCTCCTTGAGCGACTGCTCAAGGCCGGATACCTCGCCGTCATGATCGAGTATGTAATTGCTGACGCCTATGCCCAACGAGCTTGGCGAATCAATGCACCGCTTTATGAATTCGGGCAGCGAATCGTTCGGATGGTCTGCAAGTGCCAGAAGCATGCCAAGGCGCGGCATGCAGTAGAATACGAGGAAGCTTTGGTTTTCCTTGCAGTACTTGCCCAGCGTCCTCCGGCCCGCCCTGATCGCCTGCTCGTCGCTGTACTCCTTGGCGTAGCCGTTGTCCGCCAGCTGTTCTAAGCCCAGGCGTTTAAGCGCCTCTTTGAAATCCTGTTCGTTGTAATATTCCTTGTGCAGGTCTGCGGATCCAGTGGCGCTTTTGTATACGGAATCAATGAGCGTCCTTGCGAGCGTTGCGCTGTCAGACTCCTCATTGTTTACCTTGGCGCATAGGTAAGTGCCTATGACCTCTGCCATGCTCTCTTCCAGCCTCTTGCCCTCGCCGCTATATTCAAACCATTTAGGATACCCTGCACCCTGCTTTTGGTAAAGACTGGCGTTAATCCTCATGCTTTCCGACTTTATGAATGAGAGCAACTCGTGCCCTAACTCATGTCCTATTATGGTGTCCAGCCTCTTACGCAACCGCTCCTGTTTCTCCACGTCTGCCGCAGCTTCATTCATCCTCTTGAATAGCTGGTATGACGGGCGGTAGAATTTTATAGAACTGATGGACTCTTCGTAATCTGCCAGCACGTTATGTCCAGTTTTCTTGTAGAATTGCGAGTATAATACGCTTATTTTTTCGAATCCCCGTACATTCGCATCAGCACCGAACATTTCGCGTGCTGTATCATTGTACAAGGCGGATGCTCCATCGAAAATCTTATGCACCCTGCCGTTCACATACTCCTGAAATTGTGCGTATTGCTCTTGGTCTATTTGCTTGTTGCGCCTTACCATGTTCTGTTCCGCAGGCGTCCTTGTAATGTCCGGCATCGACTCACCCTATGCTTGCGTCCCCTCCGCCCCTCCGGGGAACAGTCTGGTTATTACAACATCGGTTTTCTGGTCGGGAACCAGGGCTTCCTTGCCTGGCGCGTGATTTACCCTTATGAGCCATTCGTCTTCGAGCTTCGCTATGCCGTCATTCCCGTTCTTGTTAACCGAGTGCAGCCTGACGCTGATCCTGTCGCCCACCGCAAGCGGCGGCAACGGCTTCTTCACTACCGGCTCCATGCTGGTCATCGCATCATCGATTCGCTCATTAGATACAGCGCCTCTCCATATTATTAAATGTTGCTGAATACGCCAGATTCCCACATTATTTATATCCCGGGCTACAGTATAACGCCTAACAGATTGCTCGAAGTGGTTTAGTGATAAGGCTGGGCTTCCATATGTCCATAGCTGGCTCCGTGGCGAATGCGCCAAAGAGCGCCATAGCCAGCGGCTATAACGCGTTCCAGATGTTCGTGTCCAGCTCCAGGTCGTGGAAGCATTCCGAGATAAAGAGCGATGATGCGGACGCGTTCAAGGCACTGGTCAAGGACGGCAGGCTGGCGGCCTACGCGCACATACCGTACCTGTGCAATCCCTCGTCCACGAATCCGGAGGTGCACAGGAAGAGCGTACGCATGCTTATGGACAACATGCGGAACTGCGAACGCCTGGGCGTGGATTACCTTGTGGTGCACATAGGCTCCCACTTGGGGAAGGGGTTGGACGCTGGCATTTCCAATGCGGCGAAAGCGATGGCGGACGGCCTCGACTCCGCCAGGCGTGTCAGCATACTGCTTGAGAACACAGCGGGCTACAATAACAGCGTGGGCTCTAAATTCGGGGAGATAGCGCGCATAATGGAAAACGTAGGATCCAAACGCGTCGGGATGTGCTTGGACACCTGCCACACGTTTGCCGCAGGCTACGATCTCAGCACGCCAAAAGGGATAGCCGATACAATGCATGAACTAGACGCCACCGTGGGCCTGGGCAAAGTGAAACTCGTGCACCTCAACGATGCGAAGTACGGCCTGGGAAGCCATCTGGACAGGCACTGGCATTTGGGCAAGGGGTACATAGGAAAGCGAGGATTCCTGTCCCTTTTCAGGGACGGGTCGCTGAACGGTTGCGGGTTCATAATGGAAACCCCTGTCATCGCGGAAGGCGATGAGGCCATGAACTACAGATTTGCCAAGAGCGTAATAAAAGAAGCGGGATTGGATGCGTAAGCCACACCACGGCCGCGATATTTACCTGCTGTAAATACCCGAGTAGCCCGCCGTCTCTATTATCCTGCCTTGCATTGCGGAATCTATGCCTTTCCTGCCGTTCCCTGCGTCAAGTCTTTCAGTGTCGAGGGCATACAATGTGAAATTGTACCTGTGCGGCTTCCCGGGCGGCGGGCATGGGCCTCCGTATCCGTGTTTCCCAAAATCGTTAATGCATGATTTAAATGTGCTTCCGTTGCCTGCGCCCTGCTCAATCAGCTTCGTGTCCGGCGGCATGCCATAAGCTATCCAGTGGGTGAAAAGGCCGCCAGGCGCGTCTGGGTCGTCCATTATCAGCACAAGCGACTTCGCCTCTGAAGGCACGCCTTCTATAATTATCTCGGGCGATACGTTATCCCCGTCGCACGTAAATTTTTGTGGTATCCTGCCTCCGTTCGCGAATCCCCTTACAGTTATCTCCATAATCACAAGAGCGCATTATAACTTAATAAGGTTTATGATGCATGGGAAGGCAGATTGGGATGGTATATAATTATATAAAGCATTCACGACAACAACTATTGATCGGCAATGGCTAGGAAGAAACCAGTAAAGGCTTCGGAGCTTGATGAAGTTATAGCATCATTCGAGTCGCGTGAGCAGAGGCATGCGGAAAGGTTTGCATATGGAGATGCCCCCAAGGCTATAGAGACAGGACGGATTCATATAGGCACCGTAGAAGAATTTTTCAGCAAGATAAATGTTGCAGCAGTCAAACTTACCGGCAAGCTGTCCGTAGGCGATATCATAGAGATAGGCACCGAGGAGGAGGCCATAAGGCAGAGGGTGTCCAGCATGCAGATAGACAGGCAGGACGTGCAGGAGGCAGACGATGGCGATTCTGTAGGTATAAAGACCAAGTACAGGGTCCCCATAGGGAGCGGAGTTTATAGGATTGGCTGATCCCTCTTACAAGGCTGCTTTTGCATATGATGAGTGCTGGCAGTGCTTTTGGTTTGAACAAGCTCAATTGAGAAGTATACTGCTCCCTGGCATCACGCCGCTCGGTGGATACGCTCTTACCCTGGCCCAATAATAATTAGCCGCGCTAGCCTGAGTAGCATAAAATGTCCCAAGATAGATATTTGCAGTTCCAATCGTCGGGGTAGACGATTGGGTTGCAGCGTCACAATAGTTCTGGTAACCTATTTCGTTATTTGTACCTTGCCATGTGGACGAAAAGACGCCTACTGATATCCCGCAAGAGCCGCTTACGTAGCTTCCGGTGAGCCAGCTGCTAAGTTGGTCCGCAGTTGCACCGTCCTCTATCCCGGCGCCATTGCCGCTGCTTCCCAGCTCCCATCCTACCTTGTGCTGAACTGTTGACGCAGAACCGTAATAATCCGCTATATAATTATTCGGTGATGCTTCAGAGAAGCCGGACGACCATATCCATGCATAGTTATTACCAGTTCCGGTAAGCGATGCCGACAACCCATTGTCCACTGAAATTGTACCACCAGAAGTCACTGCAGTCCACTTGCTTGTATTAAGCGATGTCGATTTGAAGTCATCATAGAAAGTGAATATTTTCGGGCCATTGTCATACTGGCCGTAAGTTGTCTGCATGCAATTCACAGCGCAATAATGCTGCGGTGCGTAACCGGTGTAGCCATCTGTGACAGGCGCATTGCTAGACATCGGCAGGAAATTCATGTATATGGTCTGCGTCCCTC
>DAHVQB010000001.1 GCA_027317945.1 Microcaldota archaeon | reverse complement strand
CGTGTTGCGTTTTGCAAATCCGGTCAGTTTTGATGCTAGCGGCCTTATGCTGCTGTCATTTGCATTGTCGATCTCTGATATTTCACCCCTGCTCAGCCTCAGCCCTGCAGCGCCCGCATTTTCTCGCACGTGCGCCACTGTCGCAGCCTTTGGTATTGGCACGACGTTTTCTTTTGATATGAGCCAGCTAAGGGCCACCTGGGACGGACTGCAGTCGCGCTTATTGCCTATCCTTGCAAGCGTCAGGGCAAGCCTTGTAGACTGCATTGTTGCAGTCGCACCCCTAGCCAGTGGACTGTATGCCAGCAGGGTAATCCCGTTCTTTTTGCAGTACGGCAAGAGGTAGTCTGCAATCTCCCTGACAAAGACGCTGTACTCGACCTGGTTCGATACGATCACCTCGCTCTTCAGGGCGGCCTGGGCGGCCTCAAGCTCCTCTATGGAGAAGTTGCTCACCCCTATATGCCTTATCTTCCCGTCCTTCACTAGGCGTTCCATGGCCTTCATCGTCTCTTCTATAGGTATGCTTGAATTGGGCCAGTGGAGCTGGTAGAGGTCTATTGTCTTTACACCAAGGACCGTAAGGCTGCCCTGGCAGGCCTTTATCACGTCGTTGTAGCCGAAGTGCTCCGGGGACACTTTTGTCGCAACGAAGATGTTCCTGCCGCTTATGGCCCTGCCGACTATCCCCTCGATGTGGTACATCTCTGCGGTGTCGATAAGGCTCATGCCAAGATCTATCCCCTCCCTTATTGCCGCGATCTCCTCTTCTGGATTGTAGCCGAATTTCCATGTTCCCATCCCTATGCAGGGTATCTTCTCAGAGGTCCGCCCAAGCTGCTTGAATTTCATGTTCATATTCCACGCTTTGCATATGTGACATCCTCCCACCGCCAAAGCGTGTGGGCTTCCTCTGCATTTGCAGAGTATGTTCTCAGTTCGTCGATGCGACTTTTCGATGCCTGTTGCACCGCAGAGGCCATATCTCCCTGAGCGTGACTTCCTGCGTGTCCCGCAGTAGCTTTGACAGCTAAGCTGTCAAAATTTGAACTCGAAGGGTTCAAAGCTCTTTTGAGTATATTTATTGATGCATTGTAGTCCCTGTCCTTCTGCATACCGCACCTGTTGCAGAGGAATAGCCTTTCGGATAGCGGCATGTCCTGTATATTATCACAGTTGCTGCATATCCTTGAGGTATCTTTTGGATTCACTTCGATGACTTCCATACCAGCGCTTTCAGCCTTGTATGAAAGGAGCTGCCTGAATCTGCTCCATGAAGCGTCTTGGATTGACTTTGCGAGATGATGATTCCTTACCATATTCTGAACCTGAAGTTTCTCCACTGCAAATGAGGTGTATCCTGAATTCACGAGTTGGTTCGTTATCTTATGGAGATAGTCCTCCTGTTGATTGTTTGCAATCTGATATTCCCTGTTCAGCCTTTCTTTTGCCATCTGTCTGCGACGGCTTCCCTTCTTCCTCCGTGCAACTATCCTCTGCCATTTTGCAATGTGCTTTCGTGAATCCTTCCTGAAATTTGGTTTGGTTATTGCAGTTCCATCAGAGAAAACTGCAAAAGTCTTCAAACCCATATCTATGCCGACTGGGGTTGTATTCTTCACTTCCGGGATTACCTTTTCAGTCGAGGTAGTGAATACTGCGTAATACTTTCCTGCCTCCCTTTTTATTATCAATGTCTTTATCTGACCTTCGATTGCTCTGTGGAGTTCAATCTGCATGGTACCAATTCGTGAAACCCTCAGCCTGTTCTTTTCGATCGAGAATGAACCATTATCCTGTGGATAGGTCAGGGAATTGTATCGGTCTTTGGATTTGAAGCGGGGAAATCCATTCTTTCCTTTATTTCCCTTGCATCTTCTGAAGAAGTTTTGATATGCTTTTTTGAGGCGATATTCTATCTCGCATCTGGTCTGGGAATAGAGTTTCAAATAGTTGGCGTTCTCTGAAATTATCTCCTTTACGAAACGATTGAATGTTGCCATTGAAACTGATTTGTTTCCATCACCATATGCTCCAATAGACTTTTCAAGAAGTTTGTTGTAGAATTTTTGGGCAAGAATCAGTTTTTCGTCTATCTCTGATTGCCGTCTAGCATCAGGATAGATTCTGAATTTGTATGCCTTTTTGAATTCCATGTTTATCATTCTATTTTTCATTCTTATATACGTTTCTGCGGTTCGCTTTCATCCCACCCCTAAAGGGAGTCCTCTGAAGAGGATGTGGGATTTCCCGCTCACTTTGTTAATACGTCAGAATAGCAGCCGATAAATTGCCTGCGCTTTAGGAGTGTTTAGGCCAGACGATGACGCGCAGTGCAGGCAGGTTTGCCCGTGAACAGTATTCACTTGGCAAGGCGCATGGCGGCCCCCTTGGACATCAAAGAGCTTAGCTTCGACTGCAGTTCCAACTCCTTCCGCAATTCTTCCAACGCCACGGGCGCTTCGTATTTGCTGCTCATAAACCGCGAGTCGTAGATTTTATCGAGCTC
The DNA here is from genome assembly GCA_027317945.1 of Microcaldota archaeon. GTDB lineage: Archaea > Micrarchaeota > Micrarchaeia > Micrarchaeales > Micrarchaeaceae > JAKATK01. Next base: position 84,682 of record DAHVQB010000001.1, on the reverse strand, counting down.
CGCAGTGGCGCCGTCAAGATCCAGTATATGAGTGCTTATGCCTGCAAGCTTTTCCGGTTTACGCAACGTACGCCTTAGAAACTTGGGCATGTTCATTCCCTTATTCGCCTTCAGCGCTTGGGCGAACCCCAGCTTGGCATAGTCGTAGGAGAAGCACTGCGTAGCCCATCTTATGTTGCGCTGCGCATCGGCTAGTTCATTTCCTTCCAGAGAACCTAGACTCGTGGCCAGCAGGCGATTGCGCTCGTTTATTGACTCCTGCCTTTGCTTTACGGCTTCAAGCATTGCGTCCGCAATGGCGCCATTGTCAAAGGGCTTGCCGTTAACCTTTTGGGTTACGTAGAACCCTATCAGCTCCGCGAGCCCTTCCGCCAGCCTCCTGTCCCGCGGGCGGCTGTACGAGAATTCCAAGAACGGCATGGCATCAAATGATATCTTGAACGTCAGGGCGTGCGCCAGCTCATGGCTTATGAGCTGGTCTATGTGATATCCTGTTTTCTCTGCAGCATAAGAGTCACCATTCGCCTCGGCCTTTTCCATTGTCTTGAACAGATTGTATGCGGGCTTGTAGAATATTATTGAACCTTTTTCATAGCAGGCAGCCGCACCGATGTACTCCTTGTCGCACTGGAATACCAATGGTATGCCGTCCAATTCCTTTGGGGGCTTCTCTAATGTTAGGTTTGAAGTTCGTTACGCAGGCCGGAGTAAAGTTCATTGTACAAATCAGCGTAAATCGTTCTTGTCTCATTGACAATCGCTTTTGCACGGATATCGATGTATGTACGAAAATTTGCGTATTTGTCTTCGCTGGACTGGAGCTTTGTGGAAGGCCTTTCGGCATCGGACGCAGCGCCCTTGTCAATTGTCTTTTGTGCCGTAATATCACACTATCTGCTTTTCTGCGTCTGCTATATGACATGGTGCGGGACAATGTATATGGAGCTTTTTATATGCGGTTTTATCAGAGCATGCAATTGGGCGCTGAAAACCCATTATGCAGTTATGGCTGCATCCAGTCTATCTCGTAGTACTCGTAGTCGCTCTTTGGAAGCTCTATCATCCTGGCCTTGTAGTACGTGACTGCGGTTTCCCTGTCGGCTATTGCGATTATCAGCTCAAGCTTGTGCGCCTTTGCCTCGCTTATTATGGCTGACAGCTCGGCTCCGCCTATGTACTCGTCCTCGCTCAGCGATAGCATGGCGAACCTCGGGCTGTCGATGCCCGGTATCTCTATGTCATTGCCCTTCCTGTGGTAAAGCACGAAATCCATGCCCAGCTTTTTCTTCCTGCTCCTGCCGGGTATTGCAAGTATGAAAGTTTTCCTAACTGAATGCGCCACTCTTATGGCCCTGGCCCATTCAGATATCAGCAGCTTTGCGTCCCTGGGGAACACGTGCACCACGTGCTTGGAGTGCACCCATGCTGGGTCGTCCTTCACAGGGCGGGCCCCGGGGAAGTATATCCTGAAATGAGTGCCGAACTTGAAACCCGTCTTGACCACATAGCCCTTGCTGCGCCAGTCCTTGTAGACGTCGTACAGCTTAGGGAAGTCAGACCGTCTCTTTGTCGCAGTATCCAGTATATTGGCTTTTGTCGAATTCTTGACATCCAGCATGCCTGCCTCGATCAGGAACACCGTCTCGTATATGTCAAGCTTGTTGAGCATGCCGTGGTCGCTCAGCTTGTAGGTGCCGTACTGCCCTAACCAGCTCTCTAGGTATATCTTCTTGCCGTCCTCAGGGTCATCGACCACTGTGATCATGTCCTCCGGGAAGAATACACCGCTGAGCTTGCGGCCCTTTGCCTTGAATCCGGATTGGGGATACTTCTTTGACGGCAGACGGCCGGCGGACTCCCTGAAGCTATCGGACATGCTCCTTATGGCCAGGCCCCTATCGCGCCAATCCTTGTAGGTGAAGTACCGCGCCATGAATTTGTGGCTGTGGCTGAACCGCTCCGCTACCTGATTAAAGTGCATCAAGGAGCCCGTTGATGCATACCTGCACTCCGCATTTCGCACATCCATAAGGAATAGGGCCTCCTCTGGCATGAGGAACAATCCATCCTTTGTGATGGTGCCTATGTTGCCGTTCCTTAGCGTGTCTATGCCTGATTGATCAGTTACGCAGAACGTCTTCGCCTTATGATCGAATTTTATAGTTAGCAATGCGGACACCATTTAATTAAGTTGCTACATTTAGCAGAGTCTCAGATTCTATGTCGGCAAGTTTGGCAGGCATCATCATGAGCGTAGGGCCGTTGCTGAACTTGATATCCTTCAGCTCGCCCAGCTTGGCGTATCTTATCACCTTGCCATCAAGCGCTATGTTGTGCAACAGGAGCATTTTGGTGTCCCAGCCCACCAGGTCCGATTTGTGCTGCTGCGCCGCATTGACCAGTGTCTCTGCAGCCTCCTCTGGTTGCAGTGACGAACCGGAAGGGCCGTCATAGTCCAATAGCAGCATGGTGTGCAGGTTCCTCTTTGCGTTGCCCTCTATTATGTCAAAGAATGAAATGGGCTTGTAGTGCTCGCTCCAACGGGGTATCGTTATTATCTGACCGAACCTGTAGAAGTCCAGACCGCTCTCCCCTATAGCGGCAGAAAGTATTGATGGGGCGTGCAACATGCTAGTTTTTATGCCGCGCTTGGCAGCTGCGTTGAGTATCACCTTGTGCGTCGTAGCGACCAGCGGGTCGCCGCCGACCAGCAACGATATGTCGGTGCCGGCAGCCTTAGAGACGAAGCCATCCACGCCGTCCTCAAGATCCTGCCTGGAAAGCTCAGTCACCCCGCTTGGGGAAGCCGCCTTTATTAGCTCTATGGTGCTTTCAGGTATGAAGCTTGTGTACCGCTCTATGTAAGACCCGGAACTTTCCCTCACCAGCTCCAATGCCCTTTGGGACACGTCGCTGCTGCAGAGGCCCAGACCTATTATGTAAAGCATTTGACCAGCATCATTCCGCTATGCCGTTCGGCGTTATCTTTATGACGCACTCGCCTTCCGGCACGGCGGGCGAATCGACCAGCCTCACTATGCGCTTCTCCTCCTTGCTTTTTCTGAGATAGAGCCTTGTAGTGGCAGCATGCGCAAGAACGTTGCCTCCGATTGGCGTGGTAGGGTCGCCGAACAGTATGCCGGGGTTATCCATGACCTGGTTCGAGACGTAGACCGCCAGGCTGTACTTGTCTGCAAGCATCTGCAGCCTGTGGATGTGAACATTGAGCTTTTGCTGCCTCTCGCCAAGGGCGCCCCTGCCTATGAACTCAGACCTGAACAGCGCCATGAGGGAATCTACTATGATCAGCTTTATGTTCTTCTCCTGTATCAGCTTGTCGGCCCGCTCTATAGTGAGTATCTGCTGGTCCGTGGTTATGGCGCGAACGACCAGTATGTTTTCTAATGCGGTCTTTGGATCAATGCCCTTTGCCTTCGCTATGCTTTCTATGCGCTCCGGCCTGAAAGTCCCTTCAGTGTCTATGAACAGGACGGCGCCTTCTAGGCCGCCATCCTTACGGGGAAGCTGCACATCTACAGCAAGCTGAAAGCCTAATTGCGATTTGCCGCTTGCGAATTTTCCGTACGCTTCAGTTATGGCGTTTGTTTCCACGCCGCCGCCTATAAGGTCATCCAGGTCCTTCGAATTGGTGGTTATCTTGCCTATCTCTTTGCGCTTCTCGGAGATCGCCTCTGCGGTCTCATATACTACAGTGGTAGACTCCTGCGCCGCCTGGATCGCCTTCTTGGCGTTATCCACGCTTATACCGGCTATCTCTGAAAGCTCATGCGGTGCAGCGGTAGCGATTTTCTCTATAGAATCTATGCCCGAGGCCCTAAGTTTTTCTGCTGTGGTCTCCCCTATGCCCGGCAAATCCTCCAGATCATGGATTCCCTTGTCCTTCGCCATTTGTATCAACTAGGTTATGCATGAATAGTAATAAATAAGTTTGATAAGTAATAATGCATTGGAATTCAAGCCAGCTGTAATGCATTTTTACGTCGTAATTGGCAATGAGATAAGAATAAGTGCCAGCGTGCAGATGCACGCTGGCAAGGCGACCAGTTCTACGACCTTCTTTACAGTAGAGAACCCGTGATATTATAGCGGCAAATAGATTTTTAAATCTTTGTTAATAGCGGAATAATTTCATAAAAATGGTCGCATGGCGTTCCTCACTCTCGACAAGATGGGATTGGCAGTATCCTTGATTATGGCCCTTGCGCTGCTGCTTCTAGGGCAGGGACTGGGCATTTTCTTTGTGGCCATGATGATCTATTTCCTTGTCCTGTCGGCGTTGGCTACGTGGGCGGGGAAGCCGCGGAAGAAGGTGCTCAAGCTATATCAGCGCGATAGAGGGGTAAGCAACGTGATAGCGAATGGTGGTTGCCCTACTATCATTGCCGTTATATTCTTCCTGCTGAGCAACTACCTGCATGCGCCCGGGCTCGCGTTGTTGGCGGTGGTAGGCTTCATGGGCAGCGTGGCTGCCATAATGGCGGATAAGTTTAGCAGCGAGCTGGGAGTGCTTGACGGGATGCCGCGCCTCATATTCACGTTCAGGAAGGTCAAGAGGGGCGTATCAGGCGGCGTAACCTCGCTGGGATTGGCAGCCGGGCTATTGGGATCCCTGCTCATAGCGGCAGGCGTTTTCCTGATATGGGATTATGTCTCTGCCATAGGGGGCTATGGAGCGTATGGCATAGTGGTGGTTTTCTTAAGCATAGCCATCGCAGGGTTCGCAGGTACGGTAATAGATTCCATGCTGGGTTATTATGAGGAGAAGGGCCTAGGCAATAAGTTTACATCCAACTTCCTGTGCAGCGTGTGCGGTGCTATCATTAGCGTTCTCCTTGCCCTTGCGTTTGTATGAGCATCTCGTTTGTCACCACATCGCGTATGAAGACGGCGTACATTGCAGTTAAGCTTAAATATCGGGAAACCCATAATACAATATGCGTTAAGCATCGGTCATACAATGGCAAAGAAGAGCAACAAGCGGGCTGCGGTCAAGTCTAAAGTCGGGTATAACCTTAAGTCAGTGAAACATAAAAAAGCAGCCAGACCGCAGCAGCGCAAGGCGCAAGTGCATAAGGCAGCGACGCGTCCGCTCCCTGTCAGCAAAGCAGCCATTAGGCGCAGCGCGAAGTCCCCAAAAGCAGCAGTAGGGAAGAGCGCGAATAATGAAACGGAAGTCAAGAGCGCGGAACAGAAGACCAAGCAGATAAAGGACATAAACAAGCTGCTCGATAAGGATTATACCGGCTACGAGATGGCGAAGAGCAAGAAACTGAAGAACATGAACATAGGCAAGCCGGAAGAGGTTAAGAACGCCATAAACATGCTGCTGAACAACGAGCAGATAATAGATTACCTAAAGAAGAACGTAAGCAGGGTTGCGCCGGAGGTCATAAGCATGCTAAGCGTGCCGAGGACGGATGAGTACATCGCGGTCCAGCTGGACCTTAAGATAAATGCCATAAGGAGGATCCTCAACATACTGCAGGGATACGGGATAACCAATTATTATGTGGCAAAGAACACCAATGGGTGGCTATCGTTCGCATGGTTCATAAACATTGACAAGGTGGAACCTTTCCTGGAGTACGTTAACAGAATGGGCAACGGCAATTCCATAATAAATGATGAATGCAACGACTATTTCGTGTGCAGGAAGTGCTATGACACAGACAAGCTCATATTCACGTTCGACTCTGCATACGAATCAGGATTCCGGTGCTCATGTGGCGGTACGCTTGAGAGGATAGGGAAGGCAGAGGCGGAGAAGCTGATGAGGCCCGCCGCGGAGGTTAAGAAGAACAATCAGGATTATGCGGCCTCCTCTGGGTATTCGGGGGAGTAAGTGCCGTTTACGTTATTATTTGCAACTCCCGCAAAACTATTTATAGCGTTGCAGTAGATTATTTGTTAACAAAGCGAGGTAGGGTAGTCTGGAGTGCCCGCCGGGCTCATAACCCGGAGATCGATGGTTCAAATCCATTCCTCGCTATACACCCCTCACTTCCACTATTCGCGTTGTTGTTATATATATATGAATAATAAAAGAGAAAAATAAATGTAAGTAATGTGCAAAAATTCAGGATTTACAGCACAGAATAGCGGAACTCTGGGGTACTGGGCGGACTAACATGGCGGACAACATAACATATGACCTTCTATGGCAAATCCTCCAACGCGAGAAACAGACCAATGAGATACAGATGGTGCCGAAAACGTTCTTTCACGACATCGCCGGGCTGATAAAAGAGCTGGAAAAGGAAAAGACCGAAGAGAGCGAGCAGACAAAGCGCAACATGATAAAACTTTCCAACGACATGTACGAAAGGCGGAAGCAAAAGATACTGATATACATAGCATACGGAAGGCAGTTGCCGCAGCCGCTCCCGCAAGTGGAGGTTGATTTTTACGGCAAGGTGATTGGCGCTTTCAAGTCTAACGTGTTCTCGTCTCATCTGTCCGGCGAAAGCAAGGACTCAATGCTGGAGTCGCTTTATGACATACCTGAGATGCTGCTTCCATCCGGCAACAAGATAGGCCCGCTGGCGAAAGCCCAGACCGTCAGCGTTGAAAACACTGATGACGCTACATTCCTGATTAACAATGCATTATGCAAGAAAATAGGCTGATTGGCATGAAGATATCAAAAGAAATACGTGTATTTTGCCCCAAATGCAACAAGCACACCCCGCATAAGGTCAAGATATACTCTAAGAAGCAGGAAAGCGGCCTTAACATAGGTAACAGGAGGCGCGCCAGGAAGCTGAAGGGATATATTGGCAAGGTAAAAGGTGCTGCAACTAGCAAGAAGGCGGGCAAGCACCAGAAGGCCATGCTGGAGTGCGCGCAGTGCGGATATATAGTCGAGCGCGTGCTGGGCACGAGGACGAAGAAGAAGTTGGAGCTTAAGACAGGGTGAACAGCATTCCTTCTGAAATCGAAAGTGAAACAAAAAGGATACCTAAGATAGGCGAACTAGTAATAGCCAACATAGCCAAGATAATGCAGTTCGGCGCCTACTGCAGGCTGCTCGAATACAACGATCTTGAGGTCTTCCTGCCGATAAGGGAGGTCTCCTCCGGATGGATAAAGAACATACACGAGTTCATACATGAAGGGCAGAAGGTCGTATGCAAGGTCGTGTACTACGACAGGGAGCGCGGCTCGATAGACGTTTCGCTCAAGAAGGTAACCGCAAAGGAAACAAAAGAAAAGATAGGGAGCTACAATCTTGAGAAGAGGCTGGAGGCCCTGTTCACGCAGTCCATAAAGGTTAGCAAGCTGCAGGCCACGAATGAGAGCATCGAGGACAAGGTGCGCTCGGAGTTCGGCAGCTACACTAACATGATGCGCAGCATAATGGACGACGATGAGCGTGCACAGAAGAGCAGCATACCAAAGAAGCTAAGGAGCATGATGGTAAAACTGTACGAGGCCAACAAACCAGAGAAGAAGTTCATAGTTTCATACATAATGACTCTGTCATCATACAACACGAGGACCGGTGCGCAGGAGCTCAGGGGCATATTGTCCGCTGTCAAGGAAAAAGGCGTGGATGTAAAGTACATAAGCGCGCCGAAGTACAGGCTCGTATCGCAGGGCGAGAACTACGCCCAAGCCGAAGCAAAGGTGAAATCCGCCACGGAGATAGTCCAGTCAAGGCTAAAGAAAGGCCTTTTTGCGATAGAAAAGGAGAAGCTGGCCAAGAAGAAAGAGAGCGTGATGGAAGCTCTATAAAGAATGGGTTTGCTATGAAAGAGACCGTAATAAAGATGGACAAGAAGGTTAAGCTCAACAAGCCGATACTTATAGTCGGATTGCCGGGCATAGGCAGCGTGGGCAAGCTGGTCGCAGGGCACCTGATAAAAGAATTCAAGGCCAAAAGGTTTGCAATGCTTTACTCGCCCCACTTTCCGCACCAGGTAGTGATGCGCAGCGACGGCGGCATAAGGCTCGTAAGCAACAGGTTCTACGTGATAAAGGCGCAGAAGCGCGGCGGAAGCGATCTTGTGCTGCTGACGGGCGATGTGCAGGCGGTAACGCCAGAGGGGCAATATCAAGTCAACAGCAAGATAGTCGATTTCTTCAAGAAAGAGCTCGGCGGCAAGTTCATATACACCGTAGGTGGATATAGCATAGGCCAAGGCGTGGTGAGCAGGCCAAGGGTATTCGGCAATACCACTAGGACGAAGGTCATATCCCAATTCAGGGACTCGAACATACTTTTCGGCCAATCGAAGGGATTGATTTGGGGCTCCGCCGGCCTAATCCTGGCATTTGCCAAGATGAGCGGCATAGACGGAATCTGCCTCATGGGCGAGACGAGCTTCCTGGAAGTCGATGCTTCCGCGGCCAAGGCCGTCCTCACAGTCCTCGCCAAAAAACTCGAGTTGAAGGTCGACATGACGGGCATGGACGCCAAGATAACAAAGGCTGCCACTGCGATTCACGCATTTGAGCAGCAGGTAGCGACAGGGTTCGGCGGCGCATCCGGTCCGGCCGGCAACGAGGCTTCGCATCCAACTTACATAAGGTAATCTTTCAGGACGTTGCACAACAATTAAAACAGTTGACAAAATAATAGGTACGCTGGATGCGGGCATAGTCTAGCCTGGTAGGACGCGAGCTTCCCAAGCTTGCAGCCCGGGTTCAAATCCCGGTACCCGCACATTCATCCTCATGCAAAGAAAGGCGATCCGGAGAGGCGATGCCAACGGAACCAGACACCAAACCGATAACGAGCAAGGAAGTGCCATTGGGCATAACCACCACATTGTTTTTCCTGATAATGGCATCCACGTTAATCACGTACATAATACCGCGTGGCGACGCGGCTGCCATATACTACTTCCAGATACTCACCGGTCCTTTCAACATATCCAGAGAGGGCAACATATTCGGAAACGTAATAATCCTACTCTTGATATTTGCCGCAGCAGAGCTATACCTAAAAATTACCAATAGGGGCGTCGAAGTCCTGGCTGCTTTCATGTCCAGCGTCGTGGCAACATACATGGTGGATTTCTACCTTACAATTACCTCCTCCAGCACGATGATAATCGGCGGTTCCGGGACCTCCATAATCGGAGCGAGCATGCTTCTTCTGCTTATAACGGTCATAATACTTGACATGATAAAATGGTCCAAACGGCTTGTAAAATTGAAGCCGAATCCCATATTCGCCGGATTGAAAATAGGGATCGCATTCGTCATAATGTTCGCCGTGGTCCAGTACCTAATCCGGCTTTACATAAACTTCTATGTGATAGACAACCAGTCGCTTTATTATCACGTGTTCGGCAGCATATTCACCGTATTGTTGACCGGAGTTATCCTTGTTTTCAGGAGCTGGATACTTCCGCGAGATAGACATGCCAATTCACGGCGCGGCGGGAACGGCACGCTGCCAAACGGCTTCTGATACGACTGCATTTCGCATCTTCGGAAGAGGCTTCCATGACTGCCAACAACAAAGATAATAAATACCGGAGACAATCTAATCACGTGATACCATGGTTGAAGTAGGAGAGAGGATACCTGACCTGACGTTGATAGATACCGGACTGAAACCCGTAAATTTAATGGAGGCGACAAAGGGCAAGACCGTAATGGCGTTCTTTCCTGGTGCATTCACTTCGGTTTGCACGAAGGAACTGTGCACATTCAAGGATGACATGTCAAAATTCTCTTCGCTGAATGCAAACGTCTTGGGCATAAGCGTAGACGGCCCATTTGCCAACAAGGGCTTCAAGGAGAAGAATAGCCTGAATTTCACTTTATTGAGCGACTTCAACAGGACCGCAGTGAAAGCGTTCGGGATAGAGTTGGCCGACTTCGCAGGGATCAAGGGCTACACCGCAGCTAAAAGGGCGGTATTCATAGTAGCAGGCGGCGTCGTGAAGTACAAATGGGTGTCGGACGATCCCGGAGTGGAGCCAAAGTACCAAGAGATAGAGGCCGCGTTGGCCTGATTAAGACAGGATGCAGGGTTGGTGATGCTTTTATGGCGAAAAAAGATATGCTGGAAAGAGGCGTGAAGGACATAAAGCTAAAGAAGGGGATGAGCGTATCGAACCTGATAAGCTCGATGGACTCCGTGGGCGGTTTCTCTGCGCAGCACATGGTGGACGGCATAAAAATAATGAAGGAGATGCTGGCCGACAAGGACTCATTCAATTTCTTGTCGTTCCCTGCGGACATAGTATCGACGGGCATCCGCGGAGTATTGGCAAGCGCGGTGAAATATTTCGACGCGATAATAACGACCGGCGGGACCCTTGATCACGACCTTGCAAGGGCATTCGGCGGCAAATACAGCGTAGGCAGTTTCTATGCGGATGATGCGAAGCTGCACAGGCTTGGGGTTTACAGGCTTGGCAACGTATTCATAGAGAACAGGGAGTACGGCCTAAAGGTAGAGGATGAATTCACAAGGATAATGAATGACATCTACAAGTCAAAGGATTACAAGCATGAATACAGCGCGAGCGAACTGATATCGGAATTCGGCAAGCGCATGAAGGACGATGGATCCATAATAAGGCAGGCATACCTGCACAAGGTCCCCATATTCAATCCGGGCATACTTGACGGTGCGTTCGGCACCCAGCTTACCATATTCTCGCAGAACCATGATTTCAAGCTAAATCTCATAAAGGACGAATTGGCCCTCAGCAACATATCATTCGACAACAAGGTCACCGGAGCCTTCATGGTTGGAGGGGGCATAAGCAAGCACCACGTCATATGGTGGAACCAGTTCAAGGGCGGGCTCGACTACGCGGTCTACATAACCACCGCAACGCAGTTCGATGGCAGCTTGTCCGGTGCCAGGCTAAGCGAGGCGGTTTCGTGGGGCAAGATAAAGGAGAAGGCAAAGTACACCACCATAGACGGCGATGCAACCATAATAATGCCGATGATGTTCGCTGCGTCGGATATCGTCTAGCCGGCAGTCTTGGAAAAGCCCTTGTAAATCCTTCTATACAGTGCAAACGCTGTAATGGTGAAAACTGCCGCGGTTGCGATTATAACCGGGAGTATGGGCCTGTCCGCTATGCTTCCTACCTGCAGCACCGCAGGGGTGATTAGGAGGTTCAGCACCGATACATAAAAGATGGCCAGCGAGTAAACGGTGAATACCTTGCTTATCACCATTGACTGGACTTCGCGATTCCTCTCTGTGCCGAACTTGTACACGAAGGACGGGAGGTTCAGCATATACGGGTACTTTTCCATTATGGTGTACCTGAAATGCAGCGCCGCGAGAAGCGTTGCCAGCACGATCAGGAACACCGCAGGCACCACGAGCAGGTCTGTCTTGGGTCCATACGAAGCGGGCGCGCCGCTTGCTCCATAATGCGTTGCTACAGTGTTCGGCAGCATCGGATAATAATGAGCAAACGTCAGGAACACCGCTGCGTCTATCAAAAGTGATATTACTATCAGCGCCTTGGCGTTGGCCGACAATTGATAGCGCCCTTCTTTTGCATGGTAGTCAACAATGTAAAATCAAGATACGACGGTGCCGCTGTGCGATGTGTCCGCTATTGCCTTCTTAAGGTCAGAGATTCCCATGCCTATGAAATGCAGTTTTATTCCGGCTCTCTTGGCCAGCTTGCACGCGACTATGTCGAATATGAAATTGGAGCGTGCGACCCTCTGGTCATGCCTGGTGCCGTATTCTATCAGGGTGTTATAAGTCATCTTTGGCATTACCTTGTTCTTGTGGTGCTCTTCGTATATGCCGCCCACTCTGCTTACGTTGATAAGGAGCTTGGCATCAGCGGCTTCTGCGGAAAGGGCTGCAACTGAGTCGGTAGTTATACCAGGCATTATGCCGCCAAGCACCACTACATTGTTGTGCTTGATAAGCTCTGCAGCCGAATCGATGCCATTCGCCACTACCGCATCCTCCCCGAAGGAAGCGCATACGAGCAGCGCGTTCATCCTGGTGGTTGCTATGGCTATCCGGTCCTTGGTGTAGTTGGATTTCGTGAACTCGCTCGCCGCATTCACATACTGCTTGCTTACATAGCCGCCTCCGCACGTTATTATGAACCTGTTGTTCTTGGTCTCTGATTTTATCAGCTTGGAGAAGTTGCGCAGGAAAGCGGTGTTCAGCAGTTTTTCCTGGCTTACCACGCTGCCCCCGAGCGATATCACGATTATGCCTATTCAATCACCAAGCTTTATTGTGTCGCCGACCTTTGGCGCATGCGCCTCAAAGCCCTCGCCCCTAAGCGTATCCGCGAGCGCCTCCGCGTTGCCCTTGTCGCCATGCACGCACACAACGACGTTCGGCGAGCTTTTATTCACGTACTCATAGAGCTCGTTCATCCCTGCATGAGCTGAGAAATCATAAAAACTTACCGGTGTGCGTATATTTACCTCCATCTCGTCTATAAATATGCTCTTACCCTCGAGGAGCCTCCTGCCGTTCGTCCCCTCAACCTGATAGCCTGTCAGTATTATCTTCGAGTTCTCGTTCAGCCTGTTGATGTAGTGAAGCACCGGCCCGCCGTTAAGCATGCCTGCTGTAGTGAGTATTATGGACGGTCCGCTAAGCGCCTCCTTCCTGGTGCCGGCATCCTCTATGAGCGTCGATTCCCTGAGGCCGCCGCTCAGCAGGTTATGGTTCCTGATGAACTTGGGGTGCCGCGTGACTATCTTGGTCGCGGTCCTTGCCATGCCGTCTACGTATGTGGCGCTTGCGAGCCCGTTTTTCTGCAGTATGGCCAATATCTCCTGGCTTCTGCCTACCGCGAACACCGGGACAAGTGCAGTGCCTCCTGCCTCCAATACGCCGTTTATCTCCTCGATGAAATTCCTCGTCAGTTCATCCCTATCGGGATGATGCCTGGTGGCATAAGTGGATTCCATTATGAGCACATCCGACTCAACCACATCCGCACCATTGTGCAGCAGCTGCTCATGCAGCTTGAAGTCTCCCGTATAGACTATCCTCTTGTTCTCATGCGCATCCCGTCTCTCTATCAGCGTTATTGCGCTGCCGGCTATGTGACCAGCATCATGCAGGGTTATATCATAGTTGCCGAATGACTGCGTGGCGTTGTAGTTGAGCCCCACGAACTTGTTCTCGAACGTCCTTATCTGCCTCTTGTGGAATTTGGGCTGCAGATGCTCCTTCTTGGCGATGCTCAGAGAGTCTTCCAGCAGCAGCTTGGAAAGCTCCAGTGTAGGATGCGTGCCGAATGTCGGCACGAGCTGCTCATTGTACACCCCTGGGAGGAATCCGCTATGGTCCAAATGTGCATGGCTTACCACGCACGCATCAACGTTGGGCAGCCCTATCGGATATTCCGTCTTCTCGTCAAGCTTTACCCCATAGTCCAGCATAAAGGATTTCTGGTCCTTGAGGAATATGGCGGATCTGCCTACTTCCTGGGCTCCCCCTAAGAATTCCAACAACATAATTAACACTGCGGCGTCCCCGAATGCACCAAAGGTCGCATCGATAATCGCCTAAATAACTGTTTTTCCGAGCATATATAAAAAACAGAGCCTTGGGACTAACGGATACCTCCTCATTGTGCGCCCAGCCAATGCATCGCCAAAACATCCAGATGCAGGTTCGCTGCCTTTGGCAAAAGCCGTGCATAAAACGGCGCAAACCGCTTAATCCATAGCAGGACGGCCCGAGGCGCCATAGACCATGCCGCAGCGCAACTGTAATCGCACGGCATAATCCGCATTTTGTCGTATCTCAACTGATTCGCAGGCACGAAGCAGAAGTACAACCAATATAACAAAACAATAAAAAGATGAATGTAATAAGATAGGAACAAGGCGCAGTCAAATGGTGCAAATAAGCTCTGGCACTGTAAATCAGCTATACAACTTGATACAGCCTCTGGTCTCAAACCTTGTGGCAAACGCCACGCTATCATCAATAATATCCATGATAATAGGCATAATCATATTCGCCATAGCCCTCTCAATATTCTTCAGCCTTTTCTCATACATATTCGGATGGCTTGAGAGAAAGCTCATAGCAAGGGCGCAGAGGAGGCACGGCCCGACTTACGTGGGCAAATACGGCATACTGCAAAACCTGGCCGATCTGATAAAGCTGGTGACAAAGGAGCACATAATACCGAAGGAGGCGGACAACCCCCTGTTCCAGATGATGATACCAATGATGGTGGCTACGTTCGTAGTCATGCTTGCATTCATACCTTTCACGGCCAACTTCGTGGCCATAAACTCTAGCTTGAGCCTGGTTGTCGTATTCCTTCTGGTGTCGGTCGTGCCGATACTGGTGTTCCTGGCAGGATGGACCAGCGGAAACAAGTTCGGCTCCATAGCTGCGTCCAGGTCAGTCATAATGCTCCTCAGCTACGAAATACCGCTAATACTCGTGGTCGCCACTGTGGCTCTCCTGGCCGGTGGATTCAGCATAACCAACATCGTGTTGGCGCAGCAGAGCAGCACATGGTACTTCGTGCTCATGCCGATAGGGGCGGTGCTCTTCTTCATAGTGATGCTGGCGGAGACAGAGAGGCCGCCTTTTGACATAAGGGAGGCCGACAGCGAGCTTATAGCCGGCTGGCTTACTGACGTGAGCGCACCATACTACAGCCTGGTGCTGCTGCTCGACTACATAAGGATGCTCGCGGGCGTCGTGCTCATAGTGGTGCTATTCTTCGGCGGATGGCTTGGGCCGAGCTTCCTGCCGCCGTTCGTGTGGCTCATGATAAAGGTTGTTATATTTACGCTGTTCATAATAGTGATAAGGGCAACTACGGTCAGGATGCGCCTGGACAGGCTCATAAGGATAGGGTGGGTGTACATGATGCCGCTCGCCGTGTTGAACCTTCTTGTGACGTTCATATTGTTCATAAAATGAAGTGATTACAATGATAGTCAAATCGATTGAGACTGTTATGAAGGAGATGGTCAAGAAGCCGGCCACCCTCGAGTACCCCGACGAGAAGGAGGAGCTTACCGACAACTACCGCGGCGTGCACAAACTCGACATGAAGACATGCATAAGCTGCGCAGCCTGCGCAAGGATATGCCCGAACCAGACGATAACTATGGTAGATGTTGACACGGAGAAGGGTGTGAAGAAGATGCCGGAGATAAACCTGGAGCGATGCCTGTATTGCGCCCTGTGCGAAGAGGTGTGCCCAACAAAATGCCTCTCCCTTACAAAGGATTATGATTTTGTCAAGTACGACAGGAGGGAGTACGTAAAGAGGCCCGAGGATCTGGAATGAATTGTGGTCTAAATGGTCAGCCCAGACACATTGGTTTTTGGAATAATAGCGGTCCTTGAGGTATTCGCTGCTTATTCAATATTCTTCTTCAAGAACCTCATGCATTCCGCCATAGCGCTGACATCCGTTTTTGCGATAAATTCGCTAATGTTCGCATTCCTGTCGCAGCCTCTGCTTGCCGCCTTCCAGATATTCATAATGATAGGGGGCATATCCGTCTACATATTCGTAGGGGTGGCAGCGCCAGGTCTAGCTCGCTTCAAGCACGCAAGAATCAATATACTAATACCATTATCGATAGTCATGTTCGCCGTGCTCTCATATCCGCTCATCTCAATCATGTTTGCATCTCCTGCAAGCAACGTGCTGCAGTCCAGCGGAATAGCCGGCACCTTCTCTTCATGGCTGCCTGTGTTCTATATAATCATGCTGCTGCTTTTCGCGGTTTCGCTAGGTGCGATACTCCTCATAAAGATGGCCAAAGTCCATCATCATGGTGCTGATAAATGATCCCTATATTAGTAATATTGCTTGCGATGCTCGTGTTCGCCATAGGAGCCGCAGGAGTGGTATCCAGCAAGCACTTCGTTATGATAATACTTTCGATGGAGGTGATGCTTGTTGCAGCCACGCTCCTGGCCGTGGGCTTCTTCTACTACTATGCAAACGGACAGATAGTCCTGCTGCTCTTCGCCATATGGGCGATAGCCGCTGTTGAGGTGATAGCACTCATAGCTTTCTATCAATACATGCTTAAGGAGGAATCAACGATGGATATAACTAACCTTTCCGGGTTGAGGGACTGATATGCTAGCCCTTTTGGTCATAGTGCCGCTCATCATTGCCGCGTTCCTAGCATTGATACTCAGGTCCAGGACCGACATCGTGAAGTACATAGCGCTTGCGGGCAGCCTACTCTCACTTCTTATCGCAGCGTTGCTGTTTTTCACGACATCCAATGCCGTTCAATCGTTCACATGGTTCACCGCGGGCCAGTATGCCCTCCATATAACGACCACAACGGCGCCTCTGAACATGATGCTGCTGCTCATAGTGGCGTTCATAGCCCCGCTCATCTTCGCGTATTCATTCGGCTACCTAAAGACCCCGTCCGAGCAGGGCAGGTATTACTTCGAGATATGCATATTCGCGGCTTCGATGATGCTGTTCTCAATATCCGCAAACTTCATATCGCTTTTCATAGCATGGGAGATGCTGGGCATAACAAGCTACCTGCTCATAGGGTTCTGGCAGCACAAGCCAAAAGCACAGCTAGCCGCGCGCAAGGCCATAACCACGATAATAATAGGCGACGTGTCGATGCTCATCGGCATGCTGCTCATATGGAGCACCTACCACACGTTCGAATTCTCCGCGCTCTCTTTCGTTGCGGTCACACCGGCGCTCTACGCCGCTATGCTTCTGATCGCCGTAGCAGCATTCACCAAGTCCGCGCAGTTCCCGTTCACCGAGTGGCTTGCAGACGCCATGGAAGGTCCTACCCCGGTGTCCGCATTCCTTCACTCATCTACCATGGTAAAGGCAGGAGTGTTCCTAATATTGGTTCTGGCGCCCATATACGCTGAACTCCACATGCTTGGCATATTCATAATCTTCGGCATAGTCAGCGCCCTGGTGGGGGCCCTGAACGCGCTGTCCGAGCACCACATAAAGAGGATACTTGCATATTCCACGATAGAGGATCTCGCGCTGATGTTCATAGCAATAGGCTTCAATGCGCTCTACGCCGCAGTGCTCCTATTCATCGTGCAGGCATTCTACAAGGCGCTCCTGTTCATGAGCGCAGGCTCCATCATGACAGCCGGCGACCACGAAGAGGACCTTTTCGAGAGCTTCAATTCGACTAAGAACAGAGGGCTTTTCATAACTACTGTGATAGGCACGCTCTCGCTGGCCGGGGTGTTCCCGCTCAGCGGCTTCTTCGGTAAGGTGGCCATCGACTCCGCAGCTGCTAATTTCTCATCGCTGCCACACATACTTCTGTACATCCTGCTATCCATCGTTGACCTGCTGAGCAGCATCTACATATTCAGGTGGCTGTTCGTTCCGATGAGGAAAGCGCCCCTTGAAAAGGCATTCACGCTCAACATAAACTACAGGACGCTGCCTAAGTCCATGCTCATACCGCCGACAATACTGGCTGCATTTGTGATAATAGGGTCAGTGTTCTATGTGACTCTTACAAACCTCCTGCCTCTGCCCGGCGCGCCTGCATCTGTAACATTGCTAGATACAATCATAGAGACGATACTCGTGGTGATCGGATTCGCCATCGCTTACATGCTTTATGTAAAGCTGAAGCTCAGCGGCTTCACAGAGAAGCACGAGATACTGCACGGTGTCGCCAATAGCGGCGCAGAAATCAACGGCTTCTACAATCACTTCACGGCATTCGTGGGGCTTATAGCCAACATAGTGTGGCACTTCGACCATTACTGCGACATGGCGCTATACTATTCCAGCAAGGGGTTGGTTAAGATAGGCACTATCCTCAGGAAGCTGCAGAACGGCCAGACAAGCCTCTACGTAGCAGCTTTCATGATGGGGCTCCTTGCCCTGATACTGCTTTTCGCATTGTGATACTATGACTATATTGATAGGGTTGATGTTGCTCGTCTCCGCCCTAGCGTCAGTGTTCATACTGGCCCTGGACAGCAAACTGAGCAAGCGCCTAGCTATCGCAGGCTCCGGAATAGTGCTGGCCATAGCGATATTGATACTTGTCTCATCGCTGCTGCAGGGCAGCCTAAGCATGAATGAATCATACCCATACATCAATGCGTTCAACATCAGCCTGCAGTTGCAGATGACGCCGATAAACTTCATACTGGTCCTGATGACCGCGATAGTGGCCTTCGCAGCCATACTCTCGGGCAATCCGGAGCGCGCTGGAGTGAAGACGGCAAACACGCTTATCATGCTATTCGAGTTCTCCGCCATAGGCCTTTTCACGTCGGCAAACCTGTTCATATTCTTCATATTCTGGGACATAGGGGTAATCGCGTTGTTCTTCATGATAAATGTCCTGGGCTCCGCAAACAGGCGATATGCATCTATAAAGTTCATAATATACGAGATATTCGCCAGCTCCCTCCTTCTGCTTGGCATAATGATGATATACTTCTATACGCCGGTCCATTCGTTCAATATAAGTTCAATAACTGCAGCGGCGTCTAGCATACCGCAGTCCACGCAGGAGCTGATATTCATACTGCTGTTCGCTGCATTCGCGGTCAACATGCCGTTGTTCCCTGTGCACTTCTGGCTGCCCGATGCCCATACGGAAGCGTCCACCCAGGGCTCGATGCTGCTTTCCGGGGTGCTGACAAAGTTCGGTGCGTATGGCATGCTGCTGATATTCACAATGCTCCCGATAGCGAACAAGCTCGCGGTGCCCATAGCGGTGCTCGCTGGATTCTCCACGATATACGCGGCATTCGTAACTATGATGCAGCACGACATAAAGCGCGTCATAGCTTACACTACAATAATAGACATGGGGATAATATTGGTGGCCATAGCCGCAATGAACGCCTTCGGGACGTATGGTGCCGTATACGCCATGTTCGCCCACGGAGTCACCATAGCGTTAATGTTCCTGTCTGTCGGTTGCCTGCACCACATATTCGGTTCTAGGGACATGAAGGTGGTGAAGGGCGTGGTGAGCAAGGCTGCGTCCACCGGTTATTCGTTCATAATGGGGGTCTTCGGAATAACTGGAGTGCCGCTCACTGCTGGCTTCATAGCCGACGTCCTTATATTCATAGGCGCGATACAGGCATTCGGCCTAGCCGGGGCTCTGCCGCTTGTGGGATTGCTCATGATAGGCGCGTTCTTCTATCTTGTGGTAAACCGCTCCTTCATGATGACCAAAGACCCATCGCAGCCCATCGAATACATAGGCATGGAAGAGAAGGCCGGCTATGCGATACTCATGGGCTCGATGCTGCTTTTCGGTATATTCCCGTTCCTTCTGCTTGGTTTCTCCAATTTGTAGGTGTTATGAATGTTGATAGGTCCGTTCTACGTTGCGCATGCGATCATCGTTCTTATGCTGGCACTGATAATCGTTCCGCTAGCAACAATACCGCGAAAGCTTTCGTATGCGGCATTCCTCGCAAGCAGCGCGCTGCTCGCGCTCATACTGCTACTGTCAATTTATGCATTCCTAGCCGGCGTCGACGTCACCGTATTCACGATATTCCATCTGTACAGCTTCTCGGAATTCTTCCTAGGGCTGTTCGCATTTGCACTTCTGCTGATAAACGCGCTGTCATACGAGCACTATCCTAACTTCACCAGGTTCCTGCTGTTCTTCAGCTTCGCCATAGTGGGCATGTTCGTAGTGGCTATGGCCAACTCATTGGTGACCATACTCCTCGGATTGGAGCTGATGACGCTGCCTACCGCATTCATGATAATGACGAGCGGCAGGCATCACATAGAGGCGGCAGTGAAGCTCTTCATACTAAGCGCCATAGCAATCGGTGCGCTTTCGTTCGCCATAGCGCTGCTGTTCCCATACGACCTGCAGCTGACTCTTTCCCCTGTGTCCGCGATTTCGCTGTTCACGGGCGCAACCGCGGCTTCAGGCAACTACTTGCTCATACTGTCAATAATACTCGTCGCAGCTGCGATGGGATTCGAGGTCGCGGCATTCCCGTTCAACCTGTGGGTGCCGGACGTCTATCAGGGCGCGCCGGGCAACGTTACCGCGCTTCTGGCAGGAATAAACAAGAAGGTGGCGTTCGTAGCACTAATGGAGATATTTTTCGTCGTTTTCATACAGTTCAAACCGATATTCTCCCCAATACTTGTTCTGCTCTCGATAGCGACTATGTTCTACGGTAACATACTTGCTCTTGTGCAGACTAACGTGAAGAGGCTGCTCGCCTATTCATCAATATCCCAGGCCGGCTACATACTCATAGGGCTTGCCGTTGCCACGCAGTTCGGCATAGAGGCGAGCATACTGCAGATCGTAGCGCACCTTTTCATGGTAATAGGTGCATTCGCCATAGTGCTATGGCTGGAGTCCAATAACCTAAGGACGCTGGACGATTATAACGCCCTAGGCTCCAGAAACAGGTTTGCCGCCATATCCCTAGCAATACTCATGCTTTCGATGGCCGGCGTGCCTCCGCTGATAGGTTTCATAGGGAAGTTCCTTGTGTTCTCTAGCGCGATAGACTCGCAAACGCTGCTTTATCTGGCGGTCTTCGGCATAATAAACAGCTTCATATCGATATACTATTATGCGAAAGTCATAGACCGCATGTACAGCGGCAAGTCCCACGACATGCTTGCGATGGGCAAGTACACCTATGCAGTTGTCGTAATAGCGCTCGCGGCTACAATACTGCTTGGCTTATACCCCGGCCCGCTGATAAGCGCAGCCACTGTCGCAAGCAAGGCCTTGCTTGCGATATGAGTAAGCAATAATCCGATTATCCGGAGATGCCGCGCAGGAAGAACCTCTTTATCATGATGGTCGGCCTGTCCATATCGCCATACTTGCTGAAGAAGCTTTCCGCTCCAAACAGCTTGGAAAACATGAAAAGCATGTCCAGGCTCCTGCTGCCTAACGAGGCGTAGTATCCATGGATCATCTTGTGCATCGTTAAGTCCAGCCCATACGCCTTCCTCCATGCTTTCTCATAGCGCTCCAAAGGCTTTCCATTCCTTATATGGTCATCAATGGCCCCGGCAGCTATCCTGGCGCACGACGCGCCGAATATTATCCCGCCTCCAGTTGTCGCCTTCACCTGGCCCGCCGCATCACCTACGAGCAGAACATTGTCCTTCACTGTGCGCTTTCGTGTAGATACAGGTATCATGCTGGCATGCCCAGAAACGGGATTGGCCCCATCAAGCATGCGATGTAGGGTCTCATTCTTAAGGAACTGCTTAAATGCGCTGGAGCTGCTGCTCCTTGCGAAGCTGCTTATCCCTATACCTGCCTCTACAAGGCTTTTAGAGTAAGGCGCCGTCCATCCGAAAAAGCGGTTGGACACTTTGTTCGAGAAAAACAGGTCCACCGAATGAGGATCGTCCAGCCGTGCGCCATTGTATTCAGCTTTGTATGTGAGTATGTACTCCTTTATCTGTGGGAATCCGCATGTGCTTGCCACATTCGAGACAGAGCCGTCGGCGCCAACAAGCACCGTATCGCTGTCGTTTTTCATCAGTCTTATATCTTCTCTTTGTACGCTCTTTCCAAGCACCACATCCGCACCTGCGCTCCTCGCTTCTGACAGGCACTCCTCGACTAGCTTCCCTCTGTCCAGTATGTAAGCCTTGGTGTCCGCGGCCTTTATCTTGAGGAGTTCCTTCCCTGCATGCAGCACAGCTCCATCAAGGGTGTTCACTACTGCGCTCTTATAATTCACGCCTATTGTCGCAAGCCCTTCTTTCGAGAGTATGCCCGAGGCCTTGGCGGATCCTTCCTTAATATCATTTTTGGCGTCGTATACGGTGACATAATGTCCCAGCCTGCACAGTTCCTTTGCAAGCACTAAGCCGACTACTCCGGCTCCTACGATAACCACCTTTTTCATCACCGCACCGGCCAAATCCAAAGAGTATGAGTTCCTAAGCTTTTATTACTTTGTCAGCCAATCTCATGATAAATGACTCGCCCCGCAAACCCATCATTTCAATGGTGGGTTAAGGGCGTAAGAAGGTATATAAAAATACAAAATAAAACAGGGAACATTGGAACAATCCGTGCCTACAAGTTCAGGATATATCCTGACGCAAAGAGGCAGAAGGAGATAGACGATGCCATTTACATTTCACAGAGACTGTACAACAAACTGCTGGAGAAGACGATAAATGCACATAGGAGCAATCCCGACTCAAAAATATCACAGAGAATAATAAACCAACTCCTTAATGAGATAATAAAAGAGGACAAGACATACTTGCAACTCTACGCCCATATCAGAGTCGACATACGCAACAAACTCCTTCAAACTTACCAAAACTTCTTCGAAGATGTCATCAGAAGAAATCAGGAGCAAGGATAAATGCAGGATTCCCACGCTTCAAGTCAAAGGACAGGTTCAACTCAATAACCCACATAGAAAATAACGGTTCATTTAGGATAGATAAAGGCAGGCTAAGAATATCAAAAATAGGCACGATGAAGATAGAACAGCACAGGAACATTATCGGAAACGTGAAGACACTGACGATAAAAAGGGAGGGAAGAGACTATTATGCAATCTTCACCGCGGAGCAGGTGACCAATCCAAAGAAGACCGAGGACACAAACCCAGTCGGCATCGACATGGGACCCAACAATTTCATAGCCCTTTCGGACGGAAAGACAATCCAGAAGCCAAAATTCTTCAGGAAGAAGGAAAAGAGGATTGCACATTGGCAACGCATAATTGCAAGGAGAGACAAAGGCTCGAAAAGAAGGGAAAAGGCAAAATTCCACCTTCAATAGGAATGGAAGAGGGTAAAAAACCAGTCAAACGACTTCATGCACAAACTTTCAACCGAACTCGCCAAGGCAGGATACACCTCATTCGCAGTGGAAAACCTTCACATCCAAAACATGGAAAAGAACCATCGTCTTGCGCAATCAATCCATAACGCTTCATGGAACAGGTTCATAAACTTCCTTTCATACAAGGCCGAAAGTGCCGGCATGAAGGTAATTAAGGTGGACGCAAGGAACACGACAAAGGAATGCAGTAATTGTGGCAATATGCTGGAAATGCCATTATCCGTGAGGGAGTACAACTGCGGGCTATGCGGCCTACGGTTGGACAGGGACGTAAACGCATCCATAAATATACTCAACAGAGCTAGGGAGGGACACTCTCGAAGTCACGCTCAGGGAGAGGATGTAAGACCCCAACGGGAGGCAGCCCTCGGAGAACTGATAACATACCCTGCAAACGCAGGGGAAGCCAACTACCTTTAGTCGTTGGAGGATGTCACACCACATGGGATCCGCAACAAGACAGCGGGAAATCACCAGACATCGCAAATGTCCGCAAATCGCCTATCTTCCTATCCCACTTATTTAAACCTTTTCATCCTAATTCATAAAGGTGATTGAAACGCCATCAAAGAGCACGCAGGCACGTCAAAGCAATGACATAATAAAACCAACAATAAAGATACAGAATATCGTTGTCAGTGCAGACCTGCATGCCATAATAGATCTTTATTCTCTGTCAAGAGACGTCAAGGCCGTTGATTATGAGCCGGAACAGTTTCCAGGTGCAATTTTCAAGATAGCCGAGCCAAAGGCCGTAATAATACTTTTCAAGAATGGCAAAATGATATGCACCGGTGCCAACACTGAGTCTAATATAAAGAAAGTGCTGGACTACGCATCAAAGATAATATCCAAGTACGTGATAGAAGTAATGCCTGCCACTAAGCCCGGCGATGCAAAGAAGCCTGATTCAAAGAAGGCGCCTGAATAAGGATGTCACTTCTTAGATACTTCCTTTAGGTACCTATCAAATTCATTGAAGAATCTGCCCCATGAGTACTCTTTCTTTACGCATGCTACCCCATTCTTTCCGATTTGCTCTGCCGTGGCGGGATTTTCTGCTACCTCCACCATCTTTGATGCCATCTCCGCCTCATTGTTTACAAGGAAGCCGGTATCGCCGTTCCGTACGGTCATCCTCGGGCCACCCTCATTTACCGATATTATTGGCTTGCCACTTGCCATAGATTCCAATGGCACAAGGCCGTAATCTTCATCTATTGGGGCGTAGAGCACAGCAGTGGCTTTGGAGTAGTAATCCCTTAACCTTTCCTCGTTTACCGCCTCGACTATCTCTACATCGCCCACCCTCTTTGACAGTTCAAGCACCTTCATATAGAAATCCAGGTAGAAACCATCCTTGGATACCGGCCCTACAAGAACAAGCTTGTAGCCCTTTACCCTCCTTTTAAAAAGTTCAAAAGCCCTGATGGCATAGTCTTGCCTCTTGTTCGGTGACATCCTGGACGGATAAAGGAAATACTTTCCGTCGCCTTTGTCCTTGTACTTCTCGTACTCCACTCCCCCGCCCAATACCCTCGCATCGTCTCTGCCTAGGTATTTAGCTATCCTAGATTGCGTGTTGCTGCTGTTGGCTACTATCATCTCTATATTCTTGACTATCTTCCGATCCATGCGCCTGACTGCTGCAGCTCCTATCCTGTATACAGGCCTCTGATAACGCTTTTTTATGCTAAGTCTGTAATTGTAAAGGTCGTACACGTCCCTGAGCGGAGTGTGACAATACCACAGCACGCGCTCGTTCTTGTTTCGTATCCAATGGCTAGGTGCTATATGTGCGTTTATAACGTCGTAATCACCTTTCATCACGAAATTATAGAACCCGAGGCCATAGCTCAATCCTTGCGAAACCCTGCCGTACGGCATGATCCTCTGTAATCTGCCATTGCCTATTACTTCAATGTCAATGTCCGAGAATTCGCTGAAAGTGGTTTTCTTGTTATATTCAGCAGTATAAATTTTGGCCTTGTAATGCTGCGCTATCTTGAGTACCACACGTTCGGCACCGCCCTTGAGCGTAAGATTTGACTGCGCCATCACAATATTCATAAAATTCTACCAGCTGCAAAAACACGTACAAGCTAATTTGGTGAAACATCAAATATAAAGCTTGCTCGTCAATATAAACTACTGACTGGTTTGCATGGATTTGGGAGAAGGATTGAGGCAGGCAATCGCAAAGCTCACGCGCTCCGCGATAATAGACGCCAAAACAATAAAAGAATTCAACAAGGAGCTTCAGAAGACACTTCTGGGTGCAGATGTAGAGGTAGAGCTTGTACTGAAATTTACCAAGGATATAGAGGAAAAGGCGCTTAAGGTTAAACCCCCTTCTGGCGTGGCGCCTACTGATTACATAACTAACATAGTCTATGACGAGCTCGTAAGCCTAATGGGCCCCACGTACCAGCCGCAGCTTAAGAAGCAGAGAATACTAATGATGGGTCTTTACGGATCCGGAAAAACGACATCTACTGCAAAGCTGGCGAAATTCTATCAGGACAGGGGCCTTAGCGCAGCTGTGATATGCTGCGATGTAACTAGGCCTGCGGCATATGAACAGCTAGAGACATTGGCCAAGCAAGCTAACGTGGGCTTCTTCGGCATAAAAGGGGAGACCAACGCAGCAAAGATTGCAAAGGAAGGATATGCGTTGTTCCATGACAAGCAGATAATAATATGTGATACTAGCGGAAGGAATGCGCTCGATGAGAACTTGATAGGTGAACTGAAGAGAGTAGCAGATGCTTTCAAACCAGACGAGAAGGTATTAGTAATTAGCGCGGATACTGGGCAGGTAGCCGGTAAGCAGGCGCGCGAATTCGACAGCGCAGTCAGGATATCCGGAGTCATCGTAACGAAAATGGATGGCTCTGGCAAAGGCGGCGGCGCGCTCAGCGCAGCAAATGCCGCCAATACAAAAATAATGTTCATAGGTGTAGGCGAGAAGCTAAGCAACCTACAGCCCTACGATGCGAACAAGTTCATCGGGGGCTTGCTTGGCATACCCGATATAGAATCCCTTATCGATCATGTGCAGAGCGCAGTTAAGGAAGCAGGCCTGAGTCCCGAAGATATGCAGACCGAAGAACTGAATTTCGAAACATTCTATACGCAATTGAAGGCGATGAACAAGATGGGGCCGCTTAAAAATCTGTTCGGCATGATGGGTGCGCCTGATGTGCCCAAGGAAATAGCCGAGAAAGGCGAAGAGAAGCTGAAGAAATACAAGGTCATAATCGCGTCCATGACAAAAGAAGAACGGGTGAACGAGAAAGAGCTTAGAGATTCCGGCAGGATAAAGCGCATAGCCATGGGAAGTGGAACAACTGAAAAGGATGTCCATGAATTGATATCTGATTTCAGCAAGATGAAGAAAATGTTCGGCACGCTTAAAAACGACCGCAACTTTAAGAAGAGATTCTCCAATATGATGTAACAAGTATAAAAAATAAAATATTTAAAATAAAAAAGACCTAGCGCTTTCGAGGTTTCGCCTTCTTTGTCTTTTTCTTCACTGTTTTTTTTGGCATTTTATCACCGCAATACGTCTCTAAACATTTTTAATTTGTCATACCATATATTTAAATATGGTTGGTAATGTCCTACACGCTGGTTTACATCATGACATGGTGGATTTTGCGGTCGAATACAAATAATCTCGATTTTTATGGAAACAAAAAGTGAAGCTCTATCAAACAAGCTGCAGGAGCTCGAGGGGGAATATTCGAAGACAAAGATAAACAAGGCAACGAACAAACACGTAGGTGCTTTGCGGGCTAAGATAGCCAAGGTAAAGCATGAAATAATAGAGTCCGGAAAACGGGCGGCAGGATCCGGATTCTTTGTAAGAAAAAGCGGCGATGCTACTGTTGCACTCATGGGTTTTCCAAATGTCGGCAAATCTTCACTCCTGAATGCCATATCAAACGCAAAATCGAAGACGTCAAACTATGCGTTCACCACGCTCACTGTGATACCGGGCATGATGCTCTACAATGACGCGCACATACAGATATTTGACCTTCCCGGGATTATAGAGAACGCCCATAAAGGTCTTGGCGGCGGTCGTACAGTCATTTCTGCAATGAAGTCAACAGATTTAATCGTCTTCGTAATAGACGTCAGATACCCTGATCAATTGGGCATACTACTCAACGAGCTTCGCGCCCTGAATGTTTTTGTCAACAAGAAAAAACCAAGCGTCTACATAAGGCAATCCGCGTCATATCCCAAAGTTGTCGTCGAGATAAACAAGTCTAAGATTAGCAGCAGGGATATAGAAACAATATGCAATGGATTTGGGATATACCAGGCGCACGTTAAAATAGAGAGCGACCTAGGCGAGGATGAGTTAATATCGCTTGTTGCCGGCCGTTCATTTTATATGAACGCTATAGTGTTGCTAAACAAGATAGATCTGAACCCGAAGTACGCAGATGTGGCAAGATATATCAATTCCAAGTACGGTACAAAAATAATATCGATAAGCGCCACAAACATGACAAATCTGGAAGAGGTGCGTGCCGCAATATACAGAAACCTCAGCATAATGACAGTGTATTTAAAGCCAAAAGCGCCCCATGAACCAATAACCCCAATGATACTGCATAGCAATTCCACTGTGAGGGACGCTGCGAGCAAGATACATACGGAAATTGCGGAGTCTATAAAAGTGGCATACGTTACCGGCCCAAGCGTCAAGTTCTCTAATCAGAAAGTCGGTGCGGATCACATCTTGCAGGGAGGGGACACAATAACGTTCATAAAATGATTCCTGCTCTCTAATGCCTGAAACCGGAGAAAGTAATAAATGCTTTGTCGGGGATATTGGACTCATGGCGATTAAATATTGGGAATTCGAAGACGCACCACTAAAGGAGAAGCTCAAAAACGTAACGGCAAGGGAAGTCGCCAAGGTATTCTTTGACAATGAAACCGAAGCGTACAGACTCGCCGCCCTTTTGCTTCAGGTGAAAAAAGACGGGCAAATGAGGTTAAAGGATGTTCCAGGATCGATACCAATCGCAACTGCCAAAAGATACTTGGATTTCGCGGTGCAGGTGGGATTGCTTAAACACGAAGATAATGCGTATTCGCTCACTGATAGATTCTCAAAGCCTTTCAAGAACATAGCAATTTACATAAAAGCATGGATGGAAAGCGCTTCAGAGGAGGATTTGGCCATAGAATTCCCCAACGCGAGGACTGACAAGCAGCAAAAAAGAGGTGGAAAACAGATACCTAAAAATCTGGACACCACAGCTACTGCGTCGCAGCCGGCTCCTGACATGCAGCAGCCTGTATCATAATAGTGTAAATTACTGCGCGATAATCGGGCCCGGCGGGATTTTCATGCTTCTATGAAGAAACCCATTTTGAACCCGCGACCATCAGATTAGAAGTCTGCCGCTCTATCCAACCTGAGCTACGGGCCCTAATAACGCATAAACCCTTTTTCCTTGTTAATATTAAAGAACTTCTTTGCATTGGCAGTAAGTGCCTGGGCGGCCCTCTCATAATCTATGCCCTTTATCCCGCCTATCATCCTTACGGATCGCTCTACATCGCTAGGGCTAGCACCCACGACCGGAGCATCTGATTCGGTAAGCATCATGTCTATGCCAATCTCCTTTATCACGCGTTTCCTCCTCCCTGATTCTACAGGGGGGATTGATATCATGTAACCACGCTCTACCGCGGTTTTAGCCTCCTCTACATCCCCATCAAAATAGTGCATCTGTACGCGCAGCCCGTCCCTCTTCCCAAGGATCTCAAGCACATCACTTATCGCCTTCCTGGCATGCACGCTTACGGGAAGATCCAACTGCTCTGCCAAATCAAGGAAGCGGCCAAACGCGGTTTTCTGCCTGGATCTCTTCTTTGCATCTGTGGCTACCATATAATCCAAGCCTATCTCGCCTATAGCTACTATGCGCTCCGCGTTGTCCTTGATAAGTTTGAAATTGAACTCGAGCTCATCATCTCCAATGGTGATTATATTGTGCGGGTCAATGCCCAATGCAGGGAAGATATTCTTATAATCGCTCAATTCTAGCGACTTTAAATTGGATTTGGTGTCCACTCCATCAGTTATTATGGTGGAAACGCCGTATTCGATCGCTTCGTTTATCTGATGCATACCCTCAATCAAATCGAGGTGGGAGTGCGCATCAGCTAGCTCGACTTTGGTTTTTTGCAGCATCCCAAGCTCCTTTACCATTGTTGTCTGCATTGAAGCACCCGTACTTACTGAATCGTATCTATAAATATTTAGTTGAGATTAAAACAATCAATCAATTGTAATATAAAATACTAGCATGCTATGGGTCTCGATGCATATGGTGCATACATTGTATTCTGCCTTCAGGCAGGTGTACAGCATAAAATACACTGCCATTAACATAATCGTATTCCTGATCTATTACTTGGTATTCATCACACTTATTGATTTGCAGGAAGGCCCTGCTCTAATATTATCAATTCCCCAATACGCCATCTACTTGCTATTGCTCACTGCTTCAATAGCGCTAACGTTATCAATATATTCGATCAACAATACCAGGCGTAACTACGCGAAAGTCACTGCATCTGGCGTGAGCGTACTAACTACTTTTGTCGGAAGTTTGGTAGAGGGATGCGGTTGCACCGCCCCGCTAATTTTTTCCATATTTTCGGTTTTTGGAGCTACTGCCGAAGCCGTACCAATATACGCCTTCTTTGTAAACTACTCAACGCAGATATTCGCAGCAATGGTGCTCATGAATGTAATGGTGATATCATACTATTTGCTGAGGTTTTCCACCAAGAAGTGCAAATTGCGTACAGCCCCTGCAAAGTCCCGCAAGGCAAAATAACGCGCATTATTCCGCTATCCTTCCACAAAAGATATTAATGTTAACTTCAAAACGTATCTCTGTCTATTCGGGTGCTGCTTAGATGGTACTAGAAATAATGGACACTGTGTCCAAATTCCTCCCATCGATAAGGTCTCCAGCGAAGCCGCTGTCGCTAAGGGAGAAGATGGTATGGACCGTAAGCATACTGGCCGTATATTTCCTGCTTTACAACACATATGCAATAGGGGTGAGCCCGGCCCAGATAACGCAGCCGCTTGAACAGCTCATAAGCATAATATTCGCAGCGAGGATCGGCAGTCTAATAACAGTGGGCATAAGTCCCATAGTGCTGTCCAGCATAGTGCTCCAGTTGCTTGCAGGTTCCGACCTAATAAAGGTAGACATGAACGACCCGGCGCAGAAGGCCCGCTTCCAGACGCTGCAGAAGCTTGCGGCCATAGTGATAGCGGTAATAGAAGCCGTGATATACGTCTCTACGCAGTACGTAGCCGTCACTTCGCCCTCGTACGCCATAGTGGTGATGCTGCAATTGATAGCCGGTGCGTTGATAATAATAATAATGGACGAAATGATGACGAAGTACGGGATAACGTCCGGAATAAACCTATTCATCGCGAGCGGCGTATCATACGCTATAGTAGCAGGCACGGCAGGCATAATACTGCCCGAAGCTGCGGCTGCGATAGCTGCAGGTACTACAGCTTCATTTTCCAATGCCTTGTTGGCATTCGGCCCGCTGTTCTTCGCCGTACTCGTGTTCCTGATCAGCATCTACGCTTATGAAACCAAGGTGGAGCTTCCGCTCGCATTTGAGCAGCTCAGGGGCATAGGCGGAAGGCTTCCGATACCATTCCTTTACGTTAGCGTGCTTCCTGTCATATTGGCGTCCTCGCTAGAGCTGAGCCTTACGGTGTGGCTGAGGTTCCTGAACGGTATTAGCGGTTCCTTCGGCAATATAGCGAAGTTCATAGCGCTATACAGTCCAGTCAGCAGCACCGCTGGTGGCGGCACCTCGCTTCAGCTCACGGGCGGTTTGGCGTACTTAATATCACCGTCTTTTCCGCTGCCGTATTCGTCAAATTACGGCGGCGTTGGAGGTTATGCCGCTTACTTCAACTATCTCCTGACAACCAACACTGCAAAGTTGGTGTTGCCGTGGGGCGGCTTTGTTTTAGTGCCAGAATGGATCCACGTAATAATATACACGCTGGTACTGGTCGTCCTTTGCGTGATATTCGGCAAGTTCTGGATAGAGATGACAGGCCAGAGCCCTAAGAATATGGCACAGCAACTTGCTGAAATGGGATGGCAGATACCCGGATTCAGGCGCGATCCAAGAATAGTGGAAAGCGTTCTTAACAAATACATTCCCACCATAACCGTTCTTGGCAGCATATTCGTCGGACTTCTGGCCGCATTGGCCACGCTGACAGGCGCAGTTGGCTCTGGTATGGGCATACTGCTTACAGTCGGTATAATCTACATGGTATACCAGCAACTGGAGCAGGAACGCATATACGATGCATATCCGATACTGAACAAGATAGCAAAGTAGCTGCAGTATTCGGCGCTCAAGATACTTCCTATAAACTCAAGGAAAGATTTAGCGCAGCCGCTACCACTGACCTAGAATATCATTCAAGCAAAAGAGCAGATAGGCAAAATCAGAGTTCTCCGACTCTCCTCTTCTGCGCCCTCTTTAGCCTTTTGCGCCGCTTTTTCTTCCATTTCCAGCGCATTCTTCCGTTTTTCTTCCACTTTCGTGGGATGCTTCCCAAAAATACACCTTCAGAATATCCAAGAAAGTTTTTCACACCAATCTATATAAGCGTTTGCAGGTTTATGCCTCTACTATTATGTATACATCCTAATTCCACGCAAAGCAGACACAACCTATAAATCCTTGATTATGCCCATTTATTCTCGTAGTTGATGTAATGAAGATTTTGCAGCTTGACGTTGATAATATAACGTACGAACTCATAAAGCCAGAAGCAAAGGTCTACGAGCAGAGCGATGAAAAGAAGATTTCAGTTGATGATGCCGTCGCGCTTCTGGTCAGCGTTGAGAGCGGGGATACGGATTCCACCGCGGAGCAGGCGATAAAGGATGTCATGGCATTCATGGAGAAGAACAAGAAAGAGAGGCTTGTCGTGTATCCTTTCGCGCACTTAAGCAACAACCTCTGCGAACCAAAGGAGGCCATGCGAATTATCGCCCTAATGCAGGAGAAGGCCGCAGCCAAGGTTTCTTCCACAAAGGCTCCGTTCGGGTGGAACAAGAAGCTAAGCGTAAACATAAAGGGCCATCCGCTTGCAGAGCTGTCACGGTCATACGGTGCCGCTCCGGCATCCAAATCGCAAAGCAAGCCCGCGCACCAAAAGGTCGACACTTCCATAGTCACAAAGAGCGACTGGTCGGGGCTGCCGGAAAGTGATCATAGGACCATAGGCGAGAAACTGAATCTCTTCAGTTTCCAAGCCGTCTCCCCAGCCATGGTGTACTGGCACCCCAGAGGCTATACAATCTATAAGCAACTGGTGGAGTTCATCAGGGAAAAGGAGGCGCAGTATGATTTCGAAGAGATAAGCACGCCTAGCTTGGCCAACGTCGCGCTCTGGCACATGAGCGGTCATGACGAGCATTACAAAGACAACATGTTCGCATTCGAGTCCCAGTTCGGCGAGGTAGGATTGAAGCCCATGAACTGCCCCTCTACGATACTGGTATACAAGTCCAGAAAGTGGAGCTACAGGGAGCTTCCATTCCGCACTGCGATATTCGATAAGGTATACAGGAGCGAGCTCAGTGGTGTCGCCACCGGCCTTTTCAGGGTGAAGGAGCTTACCCAAGACGACGGCCACATATTCTTGAGGGAGGACCAGATAAGCCAGGAGTTGGATTCAATTCTTCGCATGATAAAGGAAGTGTATGGCACTTTCGGCCTTAGCTTCGCAGCTAAGCTCTCCACGATGCCCGACGATCACGCGGGCGAAGACGCGATCTGGGAGAAGGCCACGCTGCAATTGAGGAACGCGCTGGAATCACACGGCATGAAGTATGACATCAAGGAGAAGGAGGGGTCCTTCTACGCCCCCAAAATAGACTTCGACATATTCGACTCGCAGGGCAGGTCATGGCAATGCGCCACGATACAATTGGACTATCAGATGCCGCTAAAGTTCGGGCTCTCATACATAGGTGAGGACGGGAGGGAGCACATGCCTGTGATAATACACAGGGCCGTACTTGGCAGCCTTGAGCGTTTCATAGGAGTGATGATAGAGCACTATCAGGGCAAGCTTCCAATATGGCTGTCGCCAACCCATGCAGTAATAATATCAATATCAGAGCAGGCGAATGATTATGCGAAGAGCGTCTACAGCAAACTAAAGGCAATGAAGCTTCGCGTTGACCTGGATATCAGCGATCGCACCCTGGAGTACAAGATACGGGATGCACAGCTGCAGAAAGCGCCGTACATGGTCGTAATAGGCAAGAAGGAGGTTGAGGCGAACACTCTCACCATAAGGGATAGGTCCGGTAAGCAGAAGCACGATGTCAAACTGGACGACTTCCTGACGCTGGTGAACAGCCAGATAGCAAGCAGGAGCGCTTCACTGCTAGAATAAACGAGATGATGTATGTGACGTTACTAATACTGATAAGGCATGGCCAGAGCATGACAAATAAGGAAAGCTTCCTCAGCGATTCGGAGGACAAATATCCGCTGACCGAGCTGGGCGTCTCCCAGGCCGAAGCCACTGCAAAGGAGTTGAAGCGCAATTTCAAGGTATCCAAGATATACTCAAGCACTACGTACAGGGCAAAGCAAACGGCAGGCATACTTGCCAAAGAGTTAGGGATGGACATAGTGCTCGACAAGCGGCTGAAGGAGCGCGGATGGGGCCTGATTGAGGGGAAGCCCGCCCTTCTCGGAGCCTGGCGCTTCAACATGTCGGAAGAGGAGGCGAAGAGCGTCGAAAATTGGGAATCAATAAAGAAGCGTGTCGCTTCTTTCGCTTCCGACGTTTCAAAAGAGAATGGTGTCATAGTTGGCGTGAGCCATGTGGATCCTATAGCTGCCCTAGCGGTCGAGTCGTTCGGGATAAATGCGGACGAGCTTAGCGTATACGCACTGGTGGCTCCATTCGCATCTATGAACTTCTTTGGTTATGAATCCAAATCATATAGGGTTCTTGCAACCGGACTGCCAAAGGTGCCGCAGCAAGTCCTCACAAAGGCCATGGCCTACGTTAAGCAATAATAGTGGCAGGCCGTAGCCCCCTTTCTGTTTTAGGCAGCATTAGACTGAGCGGCTTAAAGCCTTGCATACTCATCGTGCTTGCATCGGCGCGTTTAATCCATTGCGGCACGCTCGTCGCGTCATCGCACATGTGCCGTTCTGGTGTCGTTTCTGTTCCGAATAGGGCCTTGAACCCTTCGCACTCTGTATGAGGGGAGCTTCCTCCTTTCGGTAGGCTGCCCACCTGCCACCTCTTATTCATAAGGCTATTAAATATTTAGAGCTTAAGATTAAGAGTGATTTCATGATGTTGGATATTCTGGCCGGCGGGATTTTAGGCGAAGTTATAGTGGTAGCGCTCATAGCTGCCGTTCTTTTCATAGTATTCAAGCTTAGCAGCATGGTACTCAAGCTAGTTGTCGGCATAATAGTAAACAGCATAGCAGGCGTAATCGCGATGTTGCTGCTTAACTACCTATTCAACATGGGAATAAACGTAGGAGTTACAACGCTAATACCTACTGCAATATTTGGCTTGCCAGGAGTCGGCACCATAATAATATTGAAGCTACTCGGAGTGCCAGTATAGCCGACCAACCGGGATCTCATTCCCGCATGGCCAGTTTGACATCAGATGCTCCCACAGTCTTCCTTTTGGCGTGTTTTGAAAGCTTCACGGCCTTGGCGGCAGTCTCAAAAGCCAGTTTATTCGTATACTTCTGCAGCTCCGCAACTGCTTCGTTGCTTATCCGCTCTGCACCGGCTTCCTTGAGAATCTTCCTTACGACTGCGCTAGATACATACATCAAAACACTGATAAAAATTGAGTTGCAGATAGATGGTGAAGTAGATATAAATAGTTTACGACGCATGCCAAAAGTTTATCCCGAATCGATCACACTGCCCAATATTTCTTTGTGCGTATGAAATTGCGTTGCAGTTCAAGAAGGTCTATGTAAAAGAGCCTTTCATCCCTCCTCAGCATCATAAGCGCGCGTGCGGCCCCCTTCACCCCGACACCGTATGTAGACAGTGCAACCGCTGCCTTGCCTCCATACGATTCAAATAAGCTCGCCTCCTTCAGCGCATCGCGGAGCACAGCGCTTTCCCCTGCAGTGAGCCTCTTCCCAGCAGCCCGCTTCTTTATGATCGCATCATAAGCCTCGTCGTACCCTGTTATCATAGGGCTTTTGCATGAAGGGCAGGCAATCTTCGTGTAATCCTTTATGTCCGCAACATTCCT
Organism: Microcaldota archaeon; assembly: GCA_027317945.1. Lineage (GTDB taxonomy): Archaea > Micrarchaeota > Micrarchaeia > Micrarchaeales > Micrarchaeaceae > JAKATK01. Next base: position 49,515 of record DAHVQB010000001.1, on the reverse strand, counting down.
GCTAAAGGAGAAACCGCAATATGTGCACTGCAGTTTTATGCTCTTGGAGAGTATGGATCCGGCAAAAGATTTTATTATCTCGCTGTCAGGCGTTAGTGGCAGTACCAACTCCTTCGTGTAATACGCTGAGCTTATTATCGCTTCTGTCAGGTTTGACATGCGCGGCAGGTCAAGCAGCCGGATACCTATTTTTCCGCTCGCCATTGAGGTAAGAAACGCCCTGAGTCCGTCTATATCAAAGTAATTCTTCATGAGTTCTCTCTCTGTCTCCTTATATATCGGGGAATCCTTGAGCAGCTTCATCATCCTTTTTACCAAAGACTTCGAGACCATGGCTTCCCTGTCGATTACGCCGAAAAGCTTGGCCACTGCAATAAATTTGTACCTGAAGAGTTCCGTCTCCTGTGCTACTGTAGCCAGTACATGCTCTATGTTCCCAGGCGTGAGCGATGAAAGCATGTGCTCCAAATCGATTTTGGATTCTGCTCCAAGTTCAATGAATATTACGTACGGCGACGTCTTGATGTTTATGCTGTGCCCGAGCCTAAGGGTCACGTGATGCGATATGAGTTTTGACAGCGCATCGTTGGCCAAGGTGCCCAGCCACGTATATATGGCGGTGTAATCTCCGCTGCGCTCTATCACTACATTGCCGTCAGGTCTCCAGTACTTTTGCTGCTTGTGGACGAACTCCGAAATTGCAGCCCCGGTTTGCGGATCCGCGATTCCCGCCACTGCGGTGGCAGAAGGCCTGTCTATTATGCTCGCCACCCCGCCTGCGACAAGTCCGCTTACTGGTATGTCCTCGCCGCTCCAGTCCGGTATCGCGGCCTCAAAATCGCCACTCGGTTCTACCATGACAGTATCCTCTTCTATACTGATAACACGCCATGGCAAACCCTTCGTTATGAATACGCTGCCTTCATCTATTGATCCGGATACGAACTTGTCGTCCAGCGACGATATTATCCTGTTGTCCAGCATGTTCCTGACAATGTACCTCTTTGTGTCCTGTATAACGCTAAGATGGTCGTAATAAAACATTCTGGTCCTGGGACTGCCAATTATAATATTGCCGTCAATCCTGACCATGTGCTGCTGCGCCATGAACTTGAACAGCGATTCCAGGTCCTCATCGCCCAGTGTCTCATAGGCATTTGACATCCTTACCGATTTGGCAACAGAGTCCATCGTGCATTCTAGGCCCAAAGATCCGCAATCAAGGGCGATTCCGCATATCTGGTTCGCTAGTACATCAAGTGCGTTCTTCTGTATATTGAATCCCTCAAGTTTCCCGGAGACCGCATTAGCGGAAACTGAAACCGCCTCTATCGCGTCAATTATGCTGGTGCTTACTACGATGCCTTCGGCCGTCCTGCGTTCGGAGTGCCCACTCCTCCCGACCCTCTGCACCAGCCTGAGAGCCTGCCTCGGGGATCCATACTGGATCACCATGTCTATCTTGCCTATGTCTATGCCCAGCTCTAGCGAACTGGTTGCTATTATGCTCTTGAGTTCGCCACGCTTGAACGAGTCTTCTATTTCTATCCTGCCATCCCTGTCGAGCGAGCTGTGGTGCACCCCAATGCCTCCAAAGCCCCTCACTGAATTGATGTAAAGCAGCCTGCTGCCCAGGGCCTCTACTATCTGCCTCGTATTTGCGAAGATGAGCACGGAATTGTATTTGGATACGCAATCCGCAATGGTTCCAAGCCTGGCTAGGGCTTCATTGTCAAGACCGAATCGGTCAGCAACCGAGTCAAGCTTCATCTCATGGTGCTTCGGCAAAGTGACCATTATCCTCATGCTCTTCTGCGCACCTGAGATTGCAGCTTCGCATCTGCGTTTGCCGCATAGGAAACGACCTATAACTTCGCTGTCGCTTACGGTTGCGCTTATACCTATCCTCTGGAAGCCAGGAGAGAAGCGCTCCAGCCTTTCCAGTGCAAGCGAGAGCTGGGCACCCCTTTTGTTATGATAAAGCTCATGTATCTCGTCGATCACCACCGCCCCCAGGTTCTTCAATGCCATGCCCAAGTACTTTGTCGGCAGTATGCTCTGCAGCGTTTCGGGCGTGGTTATCAGGAGCTGCGGCGCATTCCTGGCCTGCCTGCTTCTTTCGCTTTGCGTTGTGTCTCCGTGCCTTACGGCTATGCTTATGTCCAATGCCCTGCACATACTCTCAAGCCTGCCTATCATATCCCTGTTGAGCGCCCTCAACGGCGTTATGTACAGTACGCATATGCCTGCTGGCCTGTCCCCCTTATCGGCTGATTGGCAGATATGCTTAAGCAATGGCAGGACCGCCGCCTCCGTCTTGCCGGCCCCTGTCGGGGCTATAATAATCGCATTGCTCCCTGCTTCTATTATCGGGATGGCCTTTTTCTGTATCTCGGTGAACTCCCTGTACTTTTCGAGGAAAAGACTGTACGCATCTATGTTATCACTTCTTCTTGGTGCTCGCCTCATTTTCATGCTCCTTCTCTATCTTGATCAACGCCCTAATGGAGAGCCCTATCGCAAAGAGCGCTACCACTATTGCACCTATGGCGCCGGGCGTTATGAAATTAAGCTTCAGGTTCTCCCCGTTCCTTAGATCAACCTTCTCCGTTACAAAAAAGTATTCCATGCTGCCGCTTATCGAGCCATACGGCACCTCGCCGAACTGGCGGTTGCCTGTGGGGCCCAAGTACGATCTCAGCACCGTGCCATTTGAGAACGTCAGATTTATGCTGGCATTCACGGGCTGCCCGAGCCAGCTCTCCGTTGTTATATTGACTTTGTAAACAGGCAACTGTGAGTTTATGGACATCGGCCCGCTTATGCTAAATGTCCTGTTTACGCCCATCCGCGCGCCATCAAACCCTGCATACTGCAGCTCATACTGCGTATTTCCATAAAGGAATGAGGGGCCATATATCACTTGGTTCGATACCACCACATAGTCCGGCGTTATGGCATTCCCATAGGCGTCTGTTGCAGTGAAGTTGACAAGATATTGCTCCGCATAATTAGCGTGTATGAACACCGGGCCGCTTACCAGTACATTCAAGAGTGCACCGCCGTCTCCATTGCTCCAACCTATGAATTCCATCCTGCTTTCGTTGTTTATCGGTATTGTCAGCGTGTCCACGCTTACGGCCGCCAGGCTGTTGGCGTTGTACCATCCAGATCCTAACGTATTACCATAAACGCTTGTCGCATTAACCAGGTACTGGGTCACCCAATAAGCGGTAACATTGGTCGGTCCATTAATCGCTGTCATCCCATTAGCAGAGCTCTCGTTCGTGCTCCATCCCTCAAACATTGCGCGCGAACCATAACTTATGGGCAGGACCGTCTGGTTCACAGAGAATCTTGCAACCGACCCTGCGTTGTACCAAGTCCCGCCTGGCACGTTCAGCACGCTCCCGTATTCTGAGATGATGTTGAGCATATACTGCTTCTGCCATATCACCGTCTCACTTATGTTGCTGTACATGCTTACCGTTATCGATGTGGAATTGCCAGTGTATGAACCGGAGCCACTGCCTCTCCATCCTTCAAAGACCTCCCTAACCCCGGGCGATACATTGGCGATGCGCGGCATTCGTAGCTGCACGTTTGAGTATGCATCGTATTTGCCCGAACTGCTCGTGTTGGCCACGCTGGAAGAGACGTTTAAATAATATCCGAGTCCCCATAGCTGCATTGAGTCAGGAGGCACGTTGATGTTTGATCCTACCTTAAAGTTGTTGACGTACTGCCCAACCTCCGCCACGCCATAAAGATTCTTCAGTTCTGTCTGGCTGCCCTTTCCGTAACTTATGTAAGCGTATCCCGCAGACATGGGCAAGAACTGTCCGCCTGACCTAAATTGCACATTCTTGAACTGCACCTCCTTCATGAATGTGGCGTTTGTGTTGGTGTCCGCGTACTCCGCTATCGCTTCCGGCGCATTCCCCCCGGACCCAGGCACGCCGAGGTCGACGCTGCCTATGAGCTGCTGGTTGAAGTAAACATTCCATGTGTTGCCGTCGGCTTGGAACGAGTATGTGTTGAATGTGCCATTCTTCCCTGCCGAACCGGCAGGACCATAACCGCCGTAGAAAGCGGTCCTATTGCCGCTGCTTGGGAAGTACTCCCAAAACCACGACGGCGTTCCCTCGGACAAGTAAATGCCTTTGGCGCAGGTAGCCGTATCATTAGGGCCTACAGTGCAGTTTGTCGGATAATAGCCGCTCTGGTTAGGTATCACATATCCAACCTGTATGAACGCATTGTTGGATATGGTTTCCCCCACCCAGAATCCAAATGACCCTATAGTCAGGTTCTGTGGGGCAATGGTCTCTATCTGTGCGCTGGCGCCGGTGTTATAATACGCTTTGTCAGAGCCTCTGGCGCCGCTCTGGAACCAGTATGCTGCACCTGCTTGGGCCGACAGGGCTGTTATTGCTATAATCGCGATGAGTAAGTAAGCGGGATTATACCCTCTCATGGTCAAGACCCATATCCTCGAGCTTTCGTAGTACCTTATTCCTCTTATCAGCATTTATGCTTTTCCACTCTATGAGGGCGATTTCGGGCTTAACTGACGATCTGGAAAACGCCTGTTCCAATAACTCAACGTTATCAACGTAATGTTTTGGCATTATGTGCGCCGAGGCATAGTCTTTATTCAATGCGAGTTCCGTTGCGCGCCTCGCATAATGCATGCCGCCAATGTACACTGCGATTTTGTCATAATCCATGGTATCGCCTTCCGGGTGCGTGAATCTTTCCGCGGCTTCGGCGAGTACCCCGATTAAGCGCGTGTCCTGCGTTGTTTCAACATTGCCGCCAAGCTCCGCGAAGAAGGACGGCGTTTTCAGCAGGGGCCCATGGTGTGTGGCTTCATACACGACCTGCACATCCACCTTCGCTTCAGAGGCAGCCGCATGCAAGGCGGCCAAAAATCCCTTCATCTGCACCGGCGCGGCAACGCTTAGCTCTTTAGCGGCCCCGCCCAATGCCGCAGCATCGCTCCAGTTGCCTTCGGAATGCACCGTGAAGGCAGGCACCCCTGCCGCGCTGCTGTGTTTGCTCAGGAATACTATGAAATCGGTCTTTACCAGCCTCTCTACGTAATCCGCATCAACGAGCCTTGTCCCTACCCCGAGCATCTCCAGGCCATCGCCCTGCCTAAAGTGCATATTCCCATCTATCTCCATATCATGCTCCATGTTGAGCATGCTCTTGAGCTCATCGGCTGCCCCAATGGACACTGCGTCCTCGCTCGAGTAGACAAAAAGCATCCGAAAACCGCAATAGCCAAAGTATATGCTCCAAACAACTCTTGGCATATCAGTTTAAGTTAGTGCAACAATTATTATAAAGATTCAACGCCGTATAAATCAGCGCATTTGAGGGGCATAGCGCCCTATATGTACACATTCCCAAATAACGAAGTCGACGACCAACCGCGAACGGCAATTAATATAAAGATTCAACGACATATTTAGGTGGTGCAAGGATGTTTTACAATTATCTGGCATTACTAATATTCATAGGCATGGCGCTTTTCATCCCGTACTCTCTCCTGCTGACATCAATATCGCTAAGGCGCAGGGTCCCGAAGAACAAGGTAAAGAACGCACCCTACGAAAGTGCAGAAGAGACCATAGGCGAGGGGTTGGTGGTCCAGGTGGAATACCTGCCTATCTTCGCCATGTTCCTGCCATTCGAGATAATCTCAGTGGTCGTGCTCCTATGGGCGTCCGTTGCCAGGTCCGTCAGCTACTACTCCGGCCTTGAAATGGTGGGCATGGTGGTAGTTGCGATGCTTTTTGGACTTATCTCATATAAATTCATAAGTGATCCAAATGTCTGAAGATGAAGTGCCCGCCGAGTATCTATCGCGCAAAGTGCCAAACGCCCCATACACTGTCGAGCAGTTCATGAATGCCGAAAAGGAGATGACAAAACTGCTGACAGAGTCGGAGAAGGAAGGCGAGCCCAAGACGCCCGTGAACGCTGTGTTCGCAAAGCTGAGCGACCTGTCAAAGATGGCTCCGCTGGTAAAGGACGTTATAACGTGGGGCCGCACAAACTCCCTTTGGCCTCTGCAGTTCGGGCTTGCCTGCTGTGCCATAGAATTGATGGACTTCGGCGCGGAAAGGATAGACGCGGAGCGCAAGGGATACCTGTTGTTCAGGGGCACCCCAAGGCAGTGCGATGTCATGATAGTGGCAGGCTGGGTCACAAAGTCAATGGTCCCCAGGATAAAGCGCCTTTATGAGCAGATGGCCTCCCCAAAATATGTGGTGGCATACGGGGAGTGCGCTACTGCAGGCGGCCCGTGGTGGGAGAGCTACAACATAATACAGGGCATAGACCAGGTGCTGCCGGTTGATGTGTACGCATGCGGCTGTCCTCCGAAACCGGAAAACCTATTCGGGGCGCTCATGAAGTTGCAAGATAAAATAAGTGGTAAGGTTGCAGGAAATAACGAAAGAAGCGTTAGTGAAAACATGCAAAGACATGAAGGAGCGAGGGTTTGATTATCTAAACAAGATAACCGCCGTCGACTATGTCACGCACTTGGAGGTAGTGTACGTTCTTTACAACACCTCAACGAAGCAGATGGAGGTGCTAAAAGTCAAACTTGATCCAAACGAGCCCGAAATAGACACAATCATACACTTATACAATGCCGCAGACTGGTACGAGCGCGAACTGTGCGAGATGTTCGGCATAAAGATCAACGGCAGGAAGATAAAGCGCCTTCTGCTTGAGGAGTGGAATGGCGTTGAGTTCCCGCTTCGGAAGAGCTTCGTATGGGGCAAGGAATACAAGAAGGCTGTTTAATGGCTGTAGTTCGAATAAATGTTGGACCTGTGCACCCGAGCACTCACGGAGTGCTGCGCCTCGTAGTCGACGTCGACGGCGATACGGTAAAATTGGTTGAACCGCACATAGGCTTCCTCCACAGGGGCGTAGAGAAGCTTTGCGAGACCAGGATGTATATGCAGAATCCGTCATACATGGAAAAGCTTGATTATATAGCGCCCCTATCGTGGGACGAGCTATACGTTGCAGCAGTTGAACAGGCTATGGGCATACCGGTGAAGGAAGGCGCGCAATACGCCCGCGTCATACTGCTAGAATTTCAAAGAATCGCAAGCCACCTGCTCTGGATGGGCACATTGGCAAGCGACCTTGGGCAGATGTTCACTACGTTCATGTGGGCGTTCAGGGACAGATCAAAGGTGATAAAGCTCCTTGAGGATGTCGCCGGAAGCAGGATGTTCTATGTAAACATGAGGCTGGGCGGCCTTTACCAGCCGCTGCCAAAAGACTTCAAGGAGCGCTCACTCGCATTGATAGACTACATAGAAAAGACAATGCCGGAATACATAGAGATACTGGATAAGAACGAGATCTTCCTAGAGAGGACGAAGGGAATAGGCGTCCTGAGCAAGGAGGATGCCATAAACTACGGCGTGTCCGGCCCTGTGCTCAGGGCATCAGGGGTAAAGGAAGACGTAAGGAGGTCCCAACCATACTATGTTTACGATAAGCTCAAATTCGACGTACCCGTCAAGTACAACGGCGATTCGTTCGACAGGTACAAGGTCAGGTTCGAAGAGATACTGCAAAGCACGAAGATAATACGCCAGTGCCTTTCTATGATGCCGGACGATGCGGATGTTGTCGGGGCCCCGATAAAGCTGATAGGGCCCGCTGCAAAGCCCGATACGATAATAACGAGGAGGGAGCTGCCCAGGGGCGAGGGCCTGATATACATGATACCTGACAAGCAGAAGCCATACAGGATATCCCTGAGGTCCCCTACTTTCGTAAACCTTTCAGTGCTTTCCAAGCTGTGCGACGGGGTAAAGTTTGCAGACATATTCTCGATAATGGGCAGCCTTGACCTGGTACTCGCTGAGATAGATAGATGAGCAGTTACGCTTTAGAGTGATTTCTATGGAAAAAGAGCAGCTGGAGAAGATTACCAGGGACTATCAGATGATACAGGAGCAATTGCAGGCAATTACGGTGCAGAGGGAGCAGTTCTCGGGCCAGAAGCTCGAGCTCAAGGAAGCGATGGATTCCATAGAGAAATCAACCGGCAAGGTGTTCTACGCAATAGGGGGTGCCATAGTGGAGTCTACCAAGGAGGCAGCGCTTAAGGACATAAAGGAGAAGCACGAATCCACAGAGATGCGCTTAACCATACTCAACAAGCAGTACGACGAGCTTTCAAAGAAGGAACAATCGCTTAGGACGGAGATAACAAATGAGCTTAAGATGGCAGGAAAGCAGCCGTTCTGATGTTCTGATGATAACGATAAATAGCATAGAAGAGCTCGCCGCGCTCCTCTGGAGGTACAAGCGCAACATGGTGATGCTTACATGCCATTCAAGGGCAGACATAGACTCTATGTCGTCTGTAATAGCACTATCCCGATTCTTTGAATATCCTATCCTGGCTACACCGGATCAGCCGTCTTCCACTGCATTGCGCGTAATGAAGCGTTTCGGTTATGGCTCAGTAGCAATAGAAAACAAATTCCCTCAGGATGCCGAGGTCGTAATACTTCTGGATGCGAACAACTTCTCGGAATGCAGCGGTTTCAAGCAAAGGCTGGAGGAGTTCAAAGGCCAGATAATAGTAATAGACCACCACGCCCTGTCCGAAATAAACGCTGATAACGTAACCGTATTCAATGACGAGGGCTACAACTCCACGGCGAGCATAATGTACGAGCTGCTGAAGAGGCTCAACACAAAGACCGACCCGCGCATCGCCAAGCTGCTACTGGCAGGCATAATATCGGACTCTGCCGAACTGAAGAACGCCACTGCACAGACTTTCATACAGATAGGGGAGCTACTGCGCCTTGCCCGGACGGATTACCAAGACCTGCTCGATAGCATCCGGCACATAGCTGACCCAGAAACGAGGGCCGATATAATAGAAGACCTGATGGGCGGCACAGTCGTGGTGCGTTCCGGGCTTCTTTTCGTTTTCGGAGTGGCGCATGGCAAGGCCAACGTAGTGGCGGATAATGCGATAAGGATAGGCGCCGATGTCGCGCTTTTCCAATCCGGCGGCGGCAAGGAGGTATCATTCTCGGCAAGGCTTCGCCCCACCCTGGACAGGATGTACGGCATACATCTCGGGCGCTTGCTCCAGGAACTTGCGCCGATTATATCCGGATCCGGCGGCGGGCATCCATGCGCGGCCGGGGCTTATGGCAGCAACATAGAAAATGCCCAAGAATTCGTTGACCAGTTCAACGAGAGCATAATACGGAAGGCCAAAGGAAGAAAGTGAAGCACGATGAAGATAGCCATAGTATCGGATCTCCACCTGGGTTACGACAGGTTTTCGGAAGACGCATACGCGCAGGCAAGGGAAGCTCTGGAGAGGGCATCAGCCATGGCGGATGCATTGCTGATACCGGGCGACGTGTTCGACAAGCGAGCGCCAAAACCAGAGACGATAGCACAAGCGATAAACATATTCAGGGACATATCCCACAAAAAATGGGGCGCTGCGGTAGAAGGATTCGCAAGCGGTCCATCACGGGAAAGCAAGGCCTACACAAATGCCCCAATAGTGGCGATACCTGGCACACACGAAAGGACTGCTGAGGGAAAGGAAAATGCCCTTGAGCTGCTTAGCTTGGCAGGGCTTCTGGTTGATAGCAGTGAGGCAACCACGACTATCAGGAAAGGCGATGAGAGCGTCGCTGTGTTCGGCCTCGGCGGCCTTTCAGAGGATAGGGTAAAAGAGCGCCTCACACAGCTGAATCCTGCCCCGGTCCAAGGCGCCTTCAACATATTCATGTTCCACCAGTCCACATACGAGCTTCTCCCATTCAGCAAGGATTTCATACACTACGATGACCTGCCTGGGGGTTTCGATTTGTACGTCAACGGCCACATCCACAGCAGGGTGGAGGCGGAGGTGCATTCAAAGAAGCTGCTGATACCGGGCAGCACTGTGCTGACACAGCTCAAGGAAGGAGAGCAGGAGAGCAAGGGATTCATAATATTCGACACGAATACCGGTGCATACTCATTTGAGCACATACATTCCAGGCCATTCGTGGTCAAGCACATAAAAACAGAGGATGCGACGCCAAAAGACGTTGTCGCTGCTGCAGAGGCAGAAATAGATTCAATACTAGGTTCGTCGCAAGAGAAGCCCATAATAAAAATCTACTTCGAAGGTTCGATGCGCGAAGGTTTCTCCACAGGCGACATGCCATTCAGGACGCTTAGCATGAAGTACGCCCAGAGCGCATTCCTAGACATAGACTCGTCCGGCATGAAGAATCCCGAGGTCGAAAGGGAGATAGAAGAGCTCAGGGAGGGTAGGATGGGCGAACTTCCCATAAAAGAACTTGGCATAAGCATCTTGGGTGCAAGGTTGAAGGAGGCCAAATTTGAGAAAAAGGTCGATTTCCACGAATTGTTCAACATACTGTCCGAGCCGATAAGCAAGGAAAAGGTGCTAAGAAATGCGCTGGAATACCTGTCTCAAAAGTCCCGATAGCCTTACTAGAACGGCCTTTACCGCCTCGCTGATTTTCCAATGGATGCGCCAAATAGATAGCGATAAAAACCTTTATTGAGATTCAAATAATATAGGTGACCAAGATGGATCTACACGCCTGCCAGAAATGCGGGCATCATGTCACAGAATACGAAAATGCGCTATGGCACTTCGATGAAGGCCCGACTCATTATTCGGATCTGTGCCAGCAGGAGGGATGCCTATGCAGCAAACCGCAGTACTCATTAAAAGCGCCTGAAGCAGCGACGATCATGGCCTGACGGCCCGATTGTTAGGTCTTGGATAGCATGTCTGCACAATCAAGCGATGGCAAAGCCAGCGAGGGTTTTCCGTATATGAAGAGGGACGGATTGAAGCCAGGTTCAAGGAATTCAGACCGCAGCACGCCGCTGATAAGCGCCATAATAAATGGAGATATCGCAGAGGCCAACAAGGAGATCACCCAAGGCGCAAATGTGAATTATGCCAATGCGATTGGAGAAACTCCATTGATGAAGGCATCAAAAGGCGGGCATGCCGCGCTGGTGAAACTGCTTCTTAAAAAGGGTGCGGATCCCGACTCCGATGACATAGGCGGCGGCACCGCGCTAATGCGGGCAGCGTACGAAGGCAGCATGGACATAGGCAAGCTCATCATCGGCGCTAAGGCTGACGTCAACGCAAGGGATCGGAAGGGATGGACCGCGCTCTGTATAGCAACATCAAACGGCCACCTCGAATTCGCCCGCATGTTAATAGACAATGGTGCAGTTTTCAAGCCGATGGAAACATACGAGGATTTCGGCTCGTATTGGATAAGCTCCATATCGTTCAGTAATGGCGCCGACATAGAATCAGCAATGGAGCGCATATTCAACGTTTTCGTAAATTCCTGCGTGACTAGGATGGTTGAGTGGAAGGTAATCTGCAGCGATCTCTCATTCAACGGCAGCCAATCGTCCGGTGTATTGACATCGCAGCCGTTCTTCCCATCGGACTATTCGGACATCGAAGCCGTGCCGTACGCAAAGGCGGAGCAAATGCTTGTCAAGTTCGGCGAGATAAAATTCTCCTGCAATCTAAGATTGGGGGATGCAAAGCTGAAGCATGAGGAAAACTACGGGCTTTCAGGCAAGTTCACCAGGACGAAAGATGGCTTCAGCGTCTCAGCCAAAATCGGCCCGAGAATAGGCATACGCTGGCACATAGCCAACCTGCTGAACACCGCATTCATTTCGTCCGTTGCTTACGGGAATCTCGAAAGCGCAAGATTGTTGATAGATATGGGCGCTGACGTTAACTGCAAGGACAAGACGGGCCAAAGCGCCCTGATGTGGGCTGCATTCATGGGCCACCCCAAAATTGCCGAGCTGCTGATCCAAAAAGGTGCGGATTTGAACTTCGCGTATGAGGGCCTAAACGGAAAGCGCAGCTTTCCTGAGGCTATGCGTATGCTTTCAGGCCTTTCCAAGCCGAAGAAATGACAGATTTGCGCCAAATCCGCTAATACGAGCAATTTAAATACCTTAAGCAGGATAGATAATTTGAGGTAGAATTGCATGACTACTATTTCGAATGTTGCTTACAAAGATGGCAGAGTCATAGCTGCTGACAGCAAAGTATCCATATGGCTAGACGATTACCAAGAGGATTTCAAGAAGATAGTCCAGATAGGCAACACTAACGTGATAGTCCAGATGGCCGGTGACTTGTATGTCGCCACGGAGGGCATAAAGGTGCTGCAGGAAGTGCTTGCAAAGTACCCGAATGACGATTTGGAGGATCACATATCGGATGTAAACGCAGGTCTGCATGCCGTATCAAACGAGCTTAAAAGCGAAGCGAACAAGGAAGCATCCATATTTGGCCAGCCCCCTGAAGGACGCCACGCCATGCTTCTTGTATCGGTGAATTCAGGAGGGCAGGTTAAGTCTTTCGAGACCGAACTTGGGATAGATTACACGCCAAAGCCTACCTTGAAGGTAAAGGACGCAGACCACATGGAGGAATCGGTAGAGCTTGTAGCAGCGCCCGTAGCTAGTTTCACAAGGCTAAGGTATGATGAGAGCGTGGCAGTCGGGCCGGATCCGCGTTCCCAGATGGTTCTGGACGAGATATTAGCCAACTACCCTGACTACAATGGCAGGAGCAGGGAGGATGCCGCAGCAATAAATTACACGCTCATACAAACGTTTATAGATAAGAACAAGGGCGTGGGATGGCCCGTATACGAATGGGACGTCAACAAGGCAGACAAGACGCCTACGATGCTGCACAAGTCAATAAGGCCTACAGACATGAGCAAGGCACTGAGCGATTATGTCAGCGCATTGCTGCCTACGTCGTATGCTGCCTTTGAGGTTGCAACTCTTAGCATACAGGTAAAGATGGCAGGCAATGAGGAGCAGTCCAGGTCTAAGAAGCTAGAAGAGGCAAGAAAGGGCGCCATATCGCTTAGCAAGGATGATATGCAAACGCTTGAAAAGTCCGTAACGGAAATGCATGACTACGTTGCCAAGGCCAGAAAACAGCTCAGAATGGCGCAGAATCAGCTTTCCACAGAGGAGCAGAAGCTGTCAGTTTACCTGGCCCAGCGCAATGCGGTGAAGGAGCACGCCGTGGAAGTAAGCAAGAAACCTGACAAGGAGAAGAGTACAGGCACCATCTGATGGCAAAAAGCTCAAGCTGGCCGCTCCACAAGCATTCAGAATAAGGTCAAATAAATCTAAGCAGACCAGCCGTTGCACTTTCACTTCTTTGCGGGCTTCTGCTTTGGCGCTGGATGCGGCTCCTTCTCCTCCAGTTCGAGCGCCTTGTTTACCATTGCCTTGTCCTTGGCGTCCACTTTTTCATTCAGGAATTCCAGATGCCTCGGATTGCAGCGCCTGTCCTTTGGCCTTGCGGCCGTAACAACGTCAACGAAGCCGTCCTCGCGCAGCTTTGTTATCACTGCACGCTTGCCCGCATCCCTTCCATACTTCTTTATGCAAACCCTGCCTACTTCTAACAACATATTAACACCTAAGCAAACTTCTTCTTATCCCTGGCAAGCGCGATCATGGATATTATCTCCACCATCTCCTGCGGCGTGAAATTCTCGGTGTTGAGCTCTATGTCAAATATGGAGTGATCCTTCAAATCCATGCCATAGACCTTCTGCCATCTTTTCACGTTGCCCACGTCCTTCTCGTTCAGATATGTCTGTATGAATGTCCTGCCCTTCTGTTTTAGCTTCATAAGCCTTATTGCCCTCTCTTTCCTGCTTGCGTTCAGCCACACCCTTAGCGTGGCGTCCTTTATGAACCAGGCGCACAGCCACGTGCTTATCACGCAGTTCTTGCCCCTGGCCATGCTTATGACCTGCTTGTCAAAATCCTTCTCGTAGGTCTTGGTCACTACTTTCTGCATGTGCAGCAGGTCCTTCTCGTCCTTTGTGACGTCCTTGTAGGATTTCTGTATGTGCTCTATGTTGAGCTCTTCGGCCAGCATCTCCCCTAGTGTCGTCTTACCGCTACCGCTCAAACCAGCCAGACAGATCCGTATCATCAAAATCCCCCGCTCAGTGGGCGACTAGCTGCAGCACATACTTACGCTGCCTCATTCCTATATCATTAAGTTTCATGTCGCCCTGCTCTACCCTGCTTCCAAGCGTTATTACGTCTGCAGTGCATCTTGCGCAAAGCACCCCGCCAAAAAGTCTGCTGTTGCTTCTGCGAGATTTCCCGCCCTTTGTGCTTATGCCATTGAGTTCTGCGCTGCATATTGCGCAATGCGGCTGCGAAGTTTTGGCTGCCCTGTAATGTACTACATTCCTCTTCTTAGCTGTTATCCTGTTGACTTTCTTTACGCTGCGTGATCTATACATAGGTTTCGGCAAGTTAAACACCAAATTCAAAAATGCGTACTTATATTACAAGAGAAACGTATTTAGACATTAGCAAAATTCCTGCCTACAAAATTAATGCTTGCAGTGTGTGGATACGCCAGTCCGCAGCCATATCACTTATCCTGCCCTATCTCCTTGGCTATCCTCATCTGCTTTATCTTGTTGCTGTCATATTTCATTATCACTAACGATGCGATCAGCCCCAGTACAAGCACTGGGTAAAAGAACAGGCTCTGGTAATTGAGCGGCATTAATATCAACGCGGTTCCTGTGGTCTTGCCCAAATTGCCTATGAATGTCACGTAATGCGTAGACGAGCCGGCCTGCTGCGCTCCGGCGGCAGGTTCTGCGGTATAGTAACCGGTAACCAAGCAAGGTGTTTTTGTATCGGTAAAGTTCAGCACCCCTGCGCTATTGCTGGAATTGTAGCCGCACCCCTCCACGTGTGAGAAATTGTAGCTCCCCCCACTTGTATTGATGGATCTGGCGTATGAGTACCTTATGGATCCGGAAGCGGAGCCGAACGAAATTGGGAGCTGATTGTTTAGGTACGAGTAATTTGTGCCTGAATAGGATACGTTCAAGGCGATGTCCTTTGACACCTGATTGTCGTTTATGCTGGTGCCAAATCCAACGCCGTTTACGTTGTAAAAGCCCTCGATCGTGCAGTTGCCAGTGATTTTGCTGCCATTGATGGTCCCAGACGCCCCTACCCCAGATATGCCCGTGCAGCCGTTGGTCGAGTTTACAAAAGTATAGCCTGCTGCCGACGACTGGAACGAATAGCTGTAGACTGCCGAGCTGTTCACGGCGATCGCATACGGCGCCTGGTACGTGGCTCCATTGACCACGACTGCAACACTACCGAATTCCAGAGGCAGGGCGTAGTAGTAGAGTATGAGGAAGATTGGTATTATCAGCATTGGTTTCAGGGAACTGCGCATCTGCTCCCCCGCTATAGGCATCAATTCCTTGTTTTTGGCCGTTATCGCTTCCTGGGGAGCCTTGCTCTTTATCATGGCATTAAGCTCCTTCTGCAGGTCGCCCATCTTCATCCTGAGCTCTCTCATCCTGTGCACATTGACAAGCTTCCTCTGCATTGCCAGCGAAAGCCCCAGATAAAGCACTCCTATGATAAGTATGATTGCCTCTGTTGAAGGCGACATCGGTGTTAGAGGAAACTGCAGCATATAATCACTATTCTTTGAATACCTCTTCCAGTATCTCTGCGAATCTCTTTACGGTGGCGTCCAGCATGTCCTGCTTGTTGTCTATTACGTATAGAGGTATGTTCAGCTTTTGCGAGTAATAGGATAGCGAGGACAGGTTTATTACCCTCTGCATGTCGACCAGCCTTGCATCTTCGACCTCGCGCTTCCTGTTCTTGTCGCTTGCTCTCCTGATAAGTATGTCCTCGGTGCTTGCATCTATGCAAACTATAGCCCTTAATCCGTCCTTTAGCAGCATGGTCTCTGCCGTAGGTAAGCCTGGCACGTACCTGCCCCTCTGCTCTATCGAAGCGTGGGTGTCAACCACAACATTGTCATTCATGGCGGCTATAGCAGCGAAGGCCAGTTTCCTGAGCTCGGTTATCTTGTCATTTGGCAGATACCTTATCTCATCCCTGTCCTTTGCCCATCCCTTCTGCTTGACTATTTCCTCCATCAGCGTGCCTATTGTGACGTCCTTGTACTTCACTTTTGTGATGCCCTCGCTATTGGTTATGGCTGTCGTCTTGCCTGCCCCGGGCGTCCCTGTGACTATTATTATCCTGTTTGCCATCCGGCCACCAAAAATCAATACACAGTATAAACTTTAATAAAAATATTTAATCCTATATACCGGCCCGTCCATGCACCAACGCTTACTGCTTCCGCAGCGCGGCGTCTGCTATCGCTGCTATATCATTACGTATCTCTTCCATACCCCTGCTTGAATCGATTATATGGTAACCGCCCCCCCTCTTGCTTATCCTGAGATAAGCGCTGCGCAGTTTCCTGAACGTCTTAACGTCATCAAACAGCTCCTTCTTGCCGCTTCTTGACGCCAGCCTTTTTGCCGCCTCTTCCGGAGTTATGTCCAGTATGAACGTAATGTCTGCAGCCGGGAACTTGCTGTTTATCTGGGTCAGCCATCTCATCTCCAATCCGGACGCCAATCCGTAGGCCCGCGTGGAATCTATGTACCTATCGGTTATGACCACGGCGCCGTCGCCGGTCTTAGGGCGTATGAAGTTGGAAACGTGCCATGCTCTGTCCGCAACGAAGAGGAGCTGCAAGTATCTCGGATCAGGGGTGTTCCCCACGCTTCCAAGCTCTTTCTTAAGCAGTATGCCTGCGCTGCCATCTTGGGTCGGTTCCCTTGTGAGTTCTACCTTGGCCCCAAGCTTGCTGAGATGATCAGCCAAAAGCTTGGCCTGGGTAGACTTGCCAGAGCCATCGATTCCTTCGAATGCTATAAGCATCAAACTACCATTTCGAACTAAACGCAAATTAAAGCTAAAAAGCCTCCCAAAGAATTAGCCAATGTAGATCGGCCTGGTAAAAAGCAAGAAGATCCGGGCAAAGCCCGGACATTAAAAATCAAATAAAGATGGACTAAGCTAAGTTTAATCCATCCCTCCGCCCATGCCTCCCGGTCCGCCTGGCATGCCGCCAGGTCCTCCTGCCGGACCCCTGCCCCTTGAGCTGATCATGTCATCTATGCGCAGTATTATCTCAGCGGCTTCGCTTGCGCTGAATACTGCCTGCTGCTTGACCACGGTAGGCTCGAATATGCCCTGCCTGCTCATGTCGCCAATCGCATTCCTTGACAGGTCAACGCCATATACGCTGCCTTCCTTGTTCTTGTGCCTGCTCCTGAGCTGCACCAAGGTGTCTATCGCGTCCATGCCTGCGCTCTCCGACAGGGTCTTCGGTATTATCTCAATTGCGTCCGCGAACTTCTGGATTGCAAGTTGCTCCCTTCCGCCAACGTCTCCCGCATACGACCTGAGTGCGTTTGCCAGGTCTATCTCTATGCTGCCTCCGCCTATGACATATTTCGAGTTTTCTATTACGCTCGATATCGCACCTATGACGTCAGTCAGCGCCCTCTCGAGCTCGTCAAGCACCTGTGTGGATCCCGCCCTGAGGAAGACTGTTACGCTCTTCGGGTCCTTGCACTTTTCCACAAAGACCATCTGTTCACCGCTTATCTTTCTCTCCTCGACTATGCCGGCATGACCGAGGTCCGCAGGTGTCAAGTCATCAAGGCTCGTGATCATTTTGGCTCCGGTCGCCCTAGCGAGCTTCTCTATGTCGCTCTTCTTGACGCGCCTTACCGCCATTATGCCCTCCTTTGCAAAGTAGTGCTGTGCTACGTCATCGATGCCCTTCTGCGTGAACACCGCGTTCGCGCCGCTCTTCTTTACCTTGTTGACCATATCCTTCAGCATTGTTTCCTCCTGCTGTAGGAAGGCCTGCATCTGTTCCGGAGACGTTATCTCTATCCTGGCGTCCGTCTCTGTCTTCTCTATCTCGAGCGCCACGTCAAGCAGTGCTATCTTGGCATTCGGTATCGACTTCGGCATGCCTGGATGTGCGGCTTCCTTGTCTATGAGCACGCCGTTTATGAACTGCGTCTCTTCTATGCTGCTGCCAACCTTCTTCTCCACCTTGATGAAGTCATGGTCTATGGTATACTTCTTGCCCGTCGAATCCTTATCCATTACCTGTTTTACCGCCCTTATTGCAAGCTTTGCTATCTGCACCTTGGTCGCTTCGTTGCCCACGTTCTTGGATCCGAGCGAGACGAGCGCAATCTTCTGTAGGGTCGCTTCATCCTGCGGGTCTAGCGGCTTGGACTTCTCATTCAGGACTTCAGATACCTTCTCCGCAGCCATCTTGTAGCCCCTGACCACTGTCGTCGCGTGTATGCCCTGCTCCAGCAGCTCCCCTGCGTTCTTGAGCAGTTCTCCTGCGAGTATCACAACGCTGGTCGTTCCGTCTCCTACCTGCTTGTCCTGCGTCTTCGCTATGTCTACCATTATCTTAGCTATCGGGTGCTCCACGTTCATCTCTTCCAATATCGTGGCTCCATCGTTTGTTATGACGATGTCCCCAAGCTCGCTGACCAGCATCTTGTCCATGCCCTTCGGCCCGAGCGTAGTCTTGACTGCGTTCGATACAGCAACTGCAACCGCTATGTTAGTCCTCTGCGCATCCCTTCCAAGAACCCTCGCGGATCCTTCCGGAAGCAGCAGTACCTGTTGTCCACCTAGTTGATTTTCAGCCATATATTCCACCTTTTAAGCAGTAATTATTGAGAACCACGAATTCCGATAAACAGTTTCATGTATTTTCTATATACATATATGCATACGTTATGAGGATTCCGCATAAAAATATATATACTTTGCTGTGGTCCATCCTGTAGCGGAATTATCCGCGCGCTCACTTGTTGCGCTCGACGAGCGACTCTATTATCGAGTTGAACATAACCAGTATGCTGTCGTTCTCGCTGGCCGGTATCCTGCCCTCGTCGCTCGCCATGCTGAACAGCGGATTCATCTTCACCGTGCCAAGAAGCCTTGTATCGAGGGTCGAAACCACCATCCCGGTGCTCTTGCTAGGCTCGCCTGATGACATGTTCTCTACGACTCCTAATATGGACACGTTCAGCCTCTTGGCCATGAGCCCGGACCTTATTGAGTTTATGCCTGCCACGCGCTGCGGCGTTGTGACTATCACGAATCCATCAAGGTCCAACACCTGCATTATGGTAAGCGGCGCGTCGGATGTGCCAGGCGGCAGGTCTATTATAAGATAATCAAGTTCGCCCCATTCCGTATTCTCGAAGAAGTCGTAAAGCATCTTCACTATTATGGGGCCTCTCCAGATTATGGGCTTCTTTGTATCATCCACTATCATAGCGGTGCTGGCCGCCTTTATCCCATACTTCTCTATCGGCTTTAGCGGGAAGCTCGAGACGTCCATCATGCCCTCTATCCCTAGGAAGATCGATAGGTTGGGGCAATCTATATCAGCGTCAAGCAGGCCGACCTTGAACCCTTTCGCGCTAAGCGCATACGCAGTGTTCACCGAGACGGTGGTCTTACCAACTCCTCCCTTAGCGCTGTATATCCCTATCTTGTGCTTCACGCCGGATAGCCTCTCCTTTACCCTCTCCCTTGTCTTGAGTACATTCATGAAAGAAGGATGCATTCCTGGCTGTAGCTTCGGCTCCTCCTTCACCTTTCCGCCCTCGCCTTCATCAGCCATTTTATCACTAAATATTTGCCATAAAAGATTAAAAGGCACTGCGCTATTTCATGTATGGACGGGAATCAACCTTTTAGGAGATGACCATCACTCAAAAAGCCAAAGCTTAAAATAATTTGCCATTATAAAATAATCTTGAATCTGCTTATTGAAAGGAGATTGGGGGTATAAAATGAAAATAATCGAATTAAAGACAGGAGCTAGCAACGTCACCATACAGGCGAAGGTCACTGAGAAGAGCGATCCGAGGGAAGTCATGTCGAAGTATGGTAAGAGGCTGAGCGTTGCCAATATAACACTTCAGGACGATTCAGGAACGATCGCCATGTCCCTTTGGGGCAGCGACATAAACGATGTCAACATCGGTGATACCGTAGAGATAACCAACGGTTACGTTGGCGAATTCAGGGGCACGCCGCAGCTTTCGACGGGCAAGTTCGGCAAGATAAAGGTCATCGAAAAGGGAGACGGCGCTGCGCCGGAAGAGCCGAAAGGCGATGACGAAGAGATGAGCATGGATCCTGACGAATCTGAGGAGGCCTAATCATCACTATTCCTGATTTTTTAATTTTCCTATCTGTTTCTGTTTTTTCTAAAGCGCCTTAGCTCGTGCTTTGTAGGGTTCCAATAGCGGAACGTATAGAGCAGGAATGCGCCGCCTATAAGCACCCCAAACCACAGCGTGGCGATTCTTGTCATGATGGTTATCGCCGAGCTGGTATAATTGTTGAAGCCTAGCACGCTGTTCAGCGTAGCTACGAGCACCCCATCCGTAACCCCTATGTTGCCTGGCAGCGAAGTCATGGAACCAACTACCTGCGCGGTATAATATATGAGCACTGTGTGGCCCAGGGGTGGAGGGGCAACGGCGCCTATGTGCGGCACTTGCGTGACCGCCATTATCACAAAATAGAGCGCCAGCGAATAGAGTATAGCAGATGGTATGGTGAACATCAGCGACACCAGATATACCCTCGGCTTGTTTAGCTTGCTCTGCGAGCTGAAGTATTCCTCGCCATACATGGTTATCATGTCCAAGTAGCTGCTTTTCTTAAATGCCTTCTGCAGTATCCTGAAAAACCAGTCGTTTATCACGAAAAATGCAGGGAATATGGACACCAAGTCCGCTACAACCACTATCCACAAGAATTGATTGAAATAAATGGCAGCAGCAAGTGCGACTATCGCCGCACCAAGAAAGTCCGTCACCGTATCCATGGCAACTATGGGCAGCACATTGAAGACCTTTATCTTTGCTATCCTGCTCATCGTGTAGGCAGTTACTACCCTGCCTATCTTGCCTGGCGTCAGGTCCATGGAATAAAGTGACAAGTATACTGCGAGATTCTTCTTAAGCGGCACCTTCACATGCAGCTTCCTCATAAAGTAAGCCCATTTTCCGAAGCTCACAAGGTACCCCAAGAATACCGATGCGAACGCAAGGGCGTATAAGTAAAGGTTAGAATGCAGTATGGTGCTTACGACTTGCCCTATGCCGCCGAATATGGCTATGCCTATGAAAACGAATGCGCTTACTATGAAAACCAGGGCCACTGTAGTTATTACTTTATTTATGGTACTCTTGTATTCTTCAGCCGTCATGCTTTTTGTATGGGTTATAGTGAACCAAAAACTTCTTTTCTTCCCAGTTTTGCCAATACCATTCATGCAACCATCCCAAAAAGCCGCGGTAAAGGCACTTTATGTGGTGACATTCCCCACCCGTGAACGGCGTGGGCTTCCTCTGCGTTCATGCAATCGCTGCATCCCGCAAAGGATGTGTTTTATCGGTTCCCAGTTCGCCGGGAGTCGCCTCCTGTTGGGGTCTTACGTTCTCTCCCTGGGCGTGACTTTCCCTCTGTCCGGGGGTAGCTCTGTTGAGTATGTTTATTGATGCGTTTATGTCCCTGTCCTTTGACATTCCGCATCTCTGGCAGATGTACGCTCTTTCCGAGAGTGGCATCTCCCGAATGTTACCACAACTACTGCATTCCTTTGAGGTGTTCCTTGCATCCACCTTGACTACACTCAAACCAGCACTTTCAGCCTTGTATGAAAGCATTTGCATAAACCTGTTCCATGAAGCATGTTTGTAAGTATCAGCAGAAGGAATGACATGTAGAATATCTTGTTGAAATAGTCATTTCCAATGCCATTGAATACAGAAGTGTTGCAAGCATTGCTACAACTGTTCCCCTCTGCAGTAATGATATCGCTAGGGAATGGTACTGCCTGTTCTTCCTTAGCACTATCTTTACAGAATGAATAGCAGAAAGCCCTTGTCCTTTAGATAAGGGATGAATGCGTGCTTTTATGGTTTGCCGTCATAATATCATCAATGTCCCCTGCATATGTCTGAAGCACATCCGAAACGAGTATTCAGAATTGAGTGCAGGATGCGTCAGGTTGATGTGCTGTGGCACGAAATCCACAGTAGGGAATGTTTCAGCATCCATCCAAAGATGCTGAATAAGGGCATATCCCGATTGAATACAGACAGGGATGCATGCAAGGGCAGCACTGATACGCCCAGAAAGGCAACGCAAGGATGCTCTGCGGCCTTGAAACTGGTAATGTTCTCTAAAATATGAAGTGGTCATTGAATCACCGAGAACCTCCTATCCTTGAGATAGGAGAGTATGTCAGCTCAACATACCTAATTATTACCAGTACCGCTGCGATTTATATGGCATACCCAACGTATTGATATGACAGTATTTATACGGCTTTATAGTAGCAGGGAATTAGCACGTATAATTCTTAGGGAAGGCGACTAATAGACCTGGATATTTCAGTTCCTTAGTCATATTGGCAAAGTTCACAGCCGTGTTGTTCGCGCCAAGGTCAGTAAAGTAGACAATAGGATAATGTTGCACTGTAAAGTTGTAGTAGTATGGAAAATGTGCTTTATACCCTGCATATATTAGATAGACCCAGTTGTTAGACACCATGTTGCACTTCGAGATCCCCGAACCATTTATCGCACTTTCTGCTGCTAGCAGAGTAGGATTTGATGACCCTCTAAACACGTATCCCGTATATGGTGTCCATGTGATTAATATCGCTGCCATTATTACAAACAAGACAGACACATAAGATACATAGACGAGCCTGGTAACATGCCATTTAGTGAATAGGTCATGGATTGAAACTGCAAACAACAATGCCAAGCCCCCATATATGAGGTAACCTAGCCTTGGCAGATCATTGATAGAGCCCCTTATGGCGGTAAGCAACCAGGCAAGAACCCCTAACCCTAAGAAACATAGGATTACCTTGTATCTATAATCGAGCTTGAGCGTTGTCAACCGCTTCCAAGGACACTTGAGCCAAGCGGCACCTTTACCGCTATTTGTGATCATCGCCACAACCAATATCAAGAGCGCTGGCGCAAGCTCCGGCAGTATCAACCAGAGTGACTGTAGCATCACAGCTATCGGGAAGTACCCATTATTTGTGCCTCCCCCTGAAAATGCACCTACCGAAATTATGTAGCTGAATATCGGGATATGATACACTGCGGTGTTGAATAGAAGCCACGGTAAGCTAACAAGAAAAGCTGCCAGGAAGGCTTTGTACCTTTCCTTGCGCGGCAGCAGGAAAATCAATGGAATGAATATGAGGTTGGGGTATTTCGCCAGCCCTGCCAAGCCTATTGCGATTCCTGATTTCCAATCATTCTTCAAAAGAAGTGCTACGGCTACCAGCATGATGCCCATTGATACAATCTCAGTGCCATTGAGCAGCAGCAGGAAAAGTGCTACATACGGAGTAAATATCAGCAGTACCAGTATCAACGGGGGAATCTCAAACTTGCGGGAAATGTAGATAGCGGATAGCAGGAGGAACGATAGCACCGAGGCAAAGTAGACAGGCACGGCGCCATTGCCGCCCAGTGCTACGAATGGTATCATCATAACGCCCGTTAGCGGAGCCCTCAGCGTTTCGAAATAGAAGGAATTGGAATATAGTATGGCATTGGCAAGATTGCCATTCAGCAGCGTGGAATAGAATGCTGGAGTGACCAACGACCTTGCACTAAGCCAGTGGGCGATGAAGTCCCACTGCACGCCACCCATTCCGTACATTGTGAGTATTGCAACCAGGGCAAGCACAAATATAATTACCATTGCTGCATACTGCAGCAACCCAGACAGTGAAACTTTCAAATCTACCGTATCAATCGCCATTCGCAGGGGATGGGTTTGAATCCTATTATCATTTTGGCTAAGAAAAGATAAAATCCCATCAGGCGTTATTCCCGGCATGTTTCTAAGGAATGCGACTTTTGTTGTTTATGAAATACTCATGTGGACTCGGCGGGAATCGCACCCGCGACCTTTCCGTTGCGAACGGAACGCTCTACTACTGAGCCACGAGCCCATGCTGAACTGTTTGATTTAAAAGTATTTAAGGTTTTTTAGCCATGTATAGCTGAGTTTATGGCCAAAGCTACAGGCAGGAACCACATGAATGTGATTGGCAGCCTTAGGGCCCGCATACTTGACAGCATAAAGCCTACCGATGAGGAGATCAAGCTAGCCACTTACAGGGCTAATGACATAATAGCCAGGCTAAAGGCAGTGGCGCCTAAAGATGTTGAGATAATCACTGCAGGATCAGTTGCCCGGGGAACCCAGGTCCGCGGAAGCTATGACATTGACATATTCTTATTGTTCCCGAAGAGCAGAGATGAGAGGAAGATGGAAGCTATGGGGCTTAAGATAGCCCAAAAGATAGTCAACAAGAAGAAAGGGGAGTCGTTCATCATAAAATATGCGGAACATCCGTACGTCAAGGTTTTATTTGATGGCGGCGAGATAAGCGCGGACATTGTGCCGGCTTTCAGGATAAGGACTGCCGCAGAGATGGGAAGCGCAGTTGATAGGACCCCATTACACAATGAATTCGTAAACAAACACCTTAACGAAAGGCAGAAGGATGATGTAAGGATACTGAAAGCATTCCTCAAGAATCACCAAATTTATGGGGCCGAAGCGCAGGTGCATGGGTTCTCCGGATATTTGTGCGAGCTTATGATATCCAATTACGGATCGTTCAACGGTGTAATTGGCAGGTTCGCCGACCTTAAGTTACCATTGATAATAGACGTGGGCAACAAGGCCGAGATAGACCCAAAATCTGCAGAGGGTACTGCACTCATAAAGCAATTCAAAACGGACTTCATATTCATAGATCCGACTGACGTGAACAGGAATGTAGCTGCAAGCCTTTCAAAAAGCTCAGCGGCTAGATTTGTAATACTAGCCAAGGCGCTGATGAAGAAAGCGGACATGAAAACTTTCTCCGGAGCGAAATACTCTACCATTATATCAAGGGATGCAGTAATCGGACTGCATAAGTCAATGGGCCTTGATGTATACCTGCTTGCATTAGAGTCGGACGACATCGCGGATGACATAATATGGGAACAACTAGTGAAACTTAAGGGCAGGATATGCACCATGCTAGCCAAAAACGGCTTTCCTCCGGTATTGGCGCTGCAGAATGCCTCCAAAAGCTCCTGCATCATAGCGTTTTTCATGAATAGAACGAATTTAGGATCTGTGCCTCTCGGTGGACCATCCGCCTTCATGGGCGGCTCGGCAAATGCATTTTTCAAGGCGCATAAGGCGAGCTTTGGATTCTTCCTTTATGATGATAAGCTCATTTCAATCGAAAAGCCGCGCCATGTGAGTGCCGAAAGCTTACTTCGCGGACTTAAGCGCGATCCTAACTTTATAATGCCATCGCATATAAAAACGGCGGGCAGCTTCTTTTACTCGAACAATGACATACCGGAAGACTATGCGAAGATGCTTTACGAAGCGTTCGAATCGGCCAGAATAAAGCATTTTTAGTCAGAACTTATACTTGTTAGCGCCCTTTATGAGTGAGAGAAGCTCGGGCATCTTGTCTATGGGCTTATTTTTTATGTCAATCGGCTTGCCGTGCTCAATATGCGCCTTTAGCAACTTCGCCGCATTCTCCATCTCAGCCCTGCCTTCTATCTCGAATACGTCCTTTGACAGATGAATGCTGTTGACTCCGCAATAATCAAGCGCTTCCGCTATTATGTTATCTTTTATTTTCTCGAATTGGTAGCCTCTGCCCTCGAGTCTTTTTATCAATTCTTCAAGGTTAGCCCTTACCACGAAAACCATGTCTAAATCCGTCTTAAGTTCCGGCAGTAAGTGACCGACAAGCGCGATGTTGGCATCCTTGCCATTTTTTTGTAACGCTTTTACCTTCGAGTTCAGCGCGCTCACTTTTACAATCCTTGTTCCGAACTTGTCAGTGCCGGAGAAGAGATTGTGCTCTGCAGCTATGTCATTCAGTTCCATTATGGAGAATGAAGGGATCGTTTCCTTGACAATCTGCGCAAAAAAGCTCTTGCCCGCCCCTGCGGTGCCCGTAATTCCTATCATCATTATAGCACTGTCGAATCAGGATTTTTTGATGAGGCGCAAAGCCACTTCGAACAGGGTGTTAAGTTCATTCTTGCTGTCCTTCAATGACTTGTACTCGTTGTATGGAATGTATATGTTCAGCACATAGTTCTTAGCACCACTGAAAAGCCAGTTGCCGATCTTCTTGCCTTCTACATCCCTCGTAAAGTCGGCAATCAAGTAAGAACCGGACGTGAGCTTATCTATCATAGAGTTTACATCTGGCGTAGATTCCAATACGCTTATTATCTCTTCGGGTGTGTTCCTTTCGACCGAGACCGGCCTTATGACAGGTATTTTGCTGGTCTTTGCACGCGCAGCTATGGCTTGGGAAATCAGTGTTGTAGCGGAGTCGCACCTCTGAAGGGCGGATTCGAATTCTGTCTTAAGTGTCGGTACTGACTGGATGCTGTTATCAATGAATGCGGTCAAGTCCTTGTGCATCGACTCCGCGATCTCATTTATGCCCTCTTCTGAACCATATTTAAGCGGGTCGCTCAAGAAATCTCTTGCAGATATCTTGCGGTCCTTGCCTGAGTTTGCATCAAATTGAGTTATTAGCATGTCAGTATAATCGCTCCATAGATCCGCCATTAAACCACAATTTTAAATCTTGCTAATCAAACTATAAATAATAGCATGGTGGCATGATGACCGAGAACAAAACTGATGATCCCGTAGTAAAGCGCATAAGCAAGGATATCGCAATGTTCCATGAAAACATAAAGTCGATAGAGGCAAAAATGCCGCTCGACAAGAGGATAGGGGAGGTTGTCGAACTATCCAAGATGTATGCCAGCGATTCGCAGAGCTATCTCAACAAGAACGACCTTTATACGTCATTTTCGTGCATTTCATATGCACACGGCCTGCTTGATGCGGTACTCAAGATACTCTAGTTTTGGCGGTAGTGGTTTTATGGACAACGACATATACACTGAAGGCAAGGCAAAGGTCTACAAAACCGGAATGTCGTTCCTCAATCCCAATGCGAGGGCCTCAAGGGACATCAGTGTCGCATTCGTAAAGGCTCTTGGCGTTGGTAAGACTGCCTTGCTGGACGCAACTGCCGCGACTGGAATAAGGGGAATCAGGTATCACCTAGAAGCAGGAATCGATGACGTCTCTTTTTTAGAGATAAATGACAGGGCTTATGCGGACCTCGCCAGGAACCTTGCCATGAATTCGATTCGGGGCGAATGCGCAATCAACACTAGTATACAGGAATTCGCCAACACTACCGAAAGGAATTTTGGCATAATAGACCTCGACCCATTCGGTGGCATCAGCCCTTACATTTATGATCTCATGAAGGTTATAGGGCAGGGCAGCTCGTATATCATGGCAACTGCGACAGATACCGCAGTGCTATGCGGCGCAGAAAGCAAAGCCTGCCTTAGGCTTTATGATGCAATGCCGCTCCACAATGAGTTATGTCATGAAACTGGAATGCGCATAATGATAGGCTACATGGCTAGGATAGCTGCGCAGTTTAATCTGGGCATACGCGTGCACATGGCGCTCTCTTACATGCACTACATGCGCGCGTTCATAGAGCTAAAGAGGGGAAACGGGGCAGCTATGTCAACGGTTTCATCGCTTGGCTACGTTGGTTACTGCAACAGCTGCAAGGCAGTATACTGCGATTCGGGCAACGTGCCGAAAACCCGGGATTGCAAGGCATGCGGCAGCAGGCTGCAGATAGGTGGAAAGCTATGGACAGGAAGCTTATCTAACAAGAGCCTTATTGGCGATGTTGTAGCTAATCTGTCCGACCAAGAGGCCGAAACAAAGACGGTGAATTTCGCCGCTTTGATCAGGGACGAGATAGATATCCCGTTTCATTACTCATTGCCGGCAATGACCAGAAAAATGCACATCGGATCGGTCAGCATGAAATCGGTGATTGACACCATAGAGAAAGAAGGCTACAAAGTTTCCAGGACGCAATTCGACAAAGACAGCATAAAGACAAATGCAGAAATCGATTGCGTGTTAAGTGCGATAAAGAAAGCGCAATGACCAGCAATTGCGCAAAGCCGCCGCTGTAAGGCTGGCCAAAACTTAAAAATGGAGGAATTACTTCCTCCTGGAACTTACGGCAACAAGATGGCACTCGTTCTCATAACCCAGAGCCTGCTTGAAAACATCCGGCTCCATGGCTATGGTGCTATCCGAATACGGATCGTTTATGTAGAACGTGTCCTTGTCGTAACCCTTTATTACAACCCAGTGCGGTGAAGTCTCAAGGTACGGGTTTATGACGTTTGCATTTACAAGGACTATTGGTATGAGGCCTTTGTTTATGTGCTTCTTTATCGTATTTATGGTAGTCTGCGCATAAAGCTCCTTAACGTTAAGGCCCTTTATCTTCTCCTTTATCTCTATGAAAGATGCGCTGAGGGTATCGAGATTTATGCCTTCGTATACGGCAAGCTTCTTTTCATAACCCTCGTCTTTTACGTTGCTCACTATTGTAGGGTTGGTGCCCCTGGTTGCAAGTGCATACGCCAAGCCGTACCTCGATCCGTGCCAGACGCTCCCGTTGACGGCCTCCTGCCATATCGCGAACTCCTGCTCTTTCTGCATCTTGAAGTTCTTGTTTACGTATTTGAGTACCATCATGGCACAGGCTGCAACGCTCGTGAACTCTTCTGTCTGGGCGTAGGTTGGTATATCAAAAATCTTTGACTCCTTGAGCTTGACTTTCTTGGCCTTAGCCTTTATCTTTACTGCCTTCTGGCCTACTTCCTTGACGGCATTCTTTGCTTTCGTGGTTTTCTTGTTTTTCTGTGGCATTGTGTTCACCTATAAACGCAATGGTGCAGGGAGAGAGATTTGTTCAAGACATTTTGAACTCCCGTAGGCCTAAGCCAACGGATCTTGAGTCCGTCGCGTTTGACCAGGCTCCGCCATCCCTGCACGTTTGAATTTTGAATTCATGATTTATATAGATTTACCTGAACTTGACACGCAAACCGGTCAAAAACCAGGATTTGCAAATTAGTAAAACGCGATTATTATATTTATACTTTGGTATGAAAAATAGCAAACATTTATAAATGTTACGATTGGCTTCTCCCGATTTTCAAACTTCGGAAAAAAAATCTTATAACTCCCTTTCGTATATACTGCTTATTTCCCTTACCTTTTTGTCCCAGTTGAACGTTCTTGCATATCTTATCTTCAGCTCTTCCAATGGCATCTGCCTTTCCATTAGGCGTTCTGCTATCCCGACTAGCTTGTCCATAGTGCCTTTGCAGGCGTATTTCGTGACTTCCAGCGGTATGTGGGCGGATTGCAGCGTGAGCACCGGCGTCCCGGCCGCCATGGACTCCAATATAGGTATGCCGAAACCTTCGCTTGTTGACATGTGGGCCAGCGCTATGGCTTTTGTAAGATAGCCCATGAGTTCCTTATCGGATGCGGATTTGTGGATTATGACGTTCTTGGCACCGCAATAGTTAGCGCGTGCGACAAAATCGCCCGCACCATACGTAGAAGTAAATATGTGCAAGGCAGCATCTTCGTGCCCTGCCTCCTGGAACATTGAAAGGAATTTTAGCAACCCAGGGATGTTCTTGTTGCCGTACTCGACCGAACCCACATAGACGAAATCCTTCCTCTCGCCTTTCCATATATTGGACTTTATGAATATGTCATCAAGCCCGTCGGCCACTACGTAGCTGGGCTTCTCATTGCCGAAGTACGCCTCGCGCTCCTTTTGCGTCTGTGTGCTTACGTCCAATAAGACGTCGGCCAGGCGATGCGCCTCCTCCCAGAGCGCTATCTTGAACTTGTACTTCAGCCAGTGCAAGCCTGACGAATGCCTTAGCCTGTCGTACACAAGCATGTCATTCCATTTGAGCACTTTCAGCCTCGCATGGGCCTTTAGTGGCGTGGCGTGATCGGGCGCCATTGAATGTATTACGTCAGGCTTCATACGCTCGGTGGCCCGTATTGCGCTGCTCTCGCTGAATATGGCAGAGAGCCCCTGCGCTATTGGGTTGGTGTGCTTTCCAGCATAATCCTTAAGAGATAGCGTTTCCACTTTGCGTATGCTGCTCATGTGGCGGCATATCTCATATGATGCGCGGCCTATGCCGTCAACGCTCTTGGCATCGAATTCCTTTGATACTAAAAGCACTTTAATGTTATCACGCATATATCTAGGCTATGGCATCCAAAGCTTAAAGCGTTTTGCATGCTTGTATAGGGCGATTTCGATGCAGAAGAGGAAGCTTTACGTTATAGGCATGGACTCGGCGCCGCTGTGGATAATAAAGGACAACTATGCCGAATACGGCATGAAAGGATTCGGGGAATTCTTCAAAAATGGGGTCCTGATGGACATGGAGTCCACGATGCCGCCGATGACCGGCCCTTCATGGCCCAGCATATACACGGGAGTCAGGCCGGGAGTGCACGGCGTGCCCGAATTCTTCAAGATGGAGCCGAATTACACCAAGAGCGTAGTGTATTATGACCCATCGGTAAAGGCGCCATTCTGGGAGAAACTCTCCGCCAAAGGCCTTAAGAGCCTGATCGTGACGCCGGCTATGCTCGTGAAGGTGGGGAACGATCCCAACATAGACATGATAACCGGATTCCCATTGCCGGCCAAGTTCAGCTCTGAGAGGCTCAGGGCAATCGCAGACAAATACTCGTTCAGGGGCGAACCGGAGGTGGAGACTAAGCTCAAGCACGGGGACATAACGCTCGAGGAGGGCTCCAGGGGCTATATGCATGGCATAAAAGCCAGGAGCGCCATGAGCAAGGAGCTCATAGAAAAGAAGGACTACGACTTCATATTCGTATGCTTCACGGAGCAGGACAGGATGCAGCATTATTCTCTGAACAAGCCCCAGTGGAAGGGATGCGTCTTGCCGATGTACAAGGGGATCTCCGATTTCATTGAATGGGTGCTGGTGAGGGCAAGGAAAGAGCATGCGACCGTGATGCTCATATCTGACCACGGCGGGCAGCTGATACGCAGGAAGTTCCTCATGAACGGATGGCTGATAAACAACGGATACGCCAAACTGACAAAGCAGCTTGAGGGTGAAATGAACGTCTCCGGGAAGAAGGGGAGCAGCATAAAATATGAGCTCAGGGAGTCGCTCATGAGGAGCGGGCTCCGCAAGAAAGTCTATGACAAGCTGCCCAGTTCCGGCAAAAAACTTGTGAAGGGGGCGCTGAGCAGGACGCTTGCGGGCACCTCGTCAGGGGATTACACGCGCCTGCACGACTTCGACTACGACATGGACGGTACGCGGGCATTCGCGAGCATAGCAAACTGCCCAGTAACGACCATATTCATAAACGACGGCAGGTTCGAAAACGGCATAGTAAGCAGCAGCGAGAAGAAGGCGCTGAAAAAGGAGCTCATGTCGAAGCTGATGAAGATAAAGAATGAGGACGGGAAGCCGCTTATGGTTGGCGCGTATGACGCGGATGGATATTATGAGGGCACGAAGCTTTTCATAGCGCCTGACATAATGGCCGAGATAAGACCCGGCTACATAATAGACGCGTTCGGCTACCTGAAAAGCGGGGGGCTGTTCATGGATCCCGAGCCGCCCAAGAGCGGCGATCACATAAGGAACGGCGTATTCGGTGCGCTCAGCTATACTAATGCAGTGGATTACGCAGCGATAAAGAGGAAGAAGCTCTATGTCTACAACATGGAGCCGACAGTGCTCAAGTACTTCGGCATAAGGCCGGACAATGACAAAAGATACGGGCCCATATTTTAGACGGGCTGCCACAGGTCAGGCAAATTATTGGTAGGGAGCTATTGCTCCTGGCGCAGCCTTATCAAGTTCGCGTAGCCTGCAAGGCTGGGCGCCACATCCTCCCCTTCCAGCTGCCTGTTTGCAATGTCTATGAAGCGGTTGTTGAGCTTTATTGCGCTTTGCAGTGCATGCTCACGGCCGCCATCCGAGTCAAGTATGACCTTTGCTATGTTGGGCCTGAACCTCGCAGTGTCATTGCCTGTCGATTTCCTGCTGGAATCGTTAAGGCCGGCGAAGTTCAGTATGTCATCGCGCATCTGGAACGCTATTCCTGCGTACTTGCCGAACTCGTATAGCTTGGAAGCCAGCTCCGGCTTTTTCGCGTAGACGGCAGATATGCTTGCCGCAGTGCCTATCAGCGATGCGCTCTTGAGCGTGGCGATCTTCGTATAGTCGTTGACCGTAGGGACGCGCTTGCTTTTCTGGAACTTGAAATCCAGCATCTCGCCGGCGCACATGCACATCGCGGCGTGGGATATCGAGCCGATCACCTCCGGCCCGTACTTGGTAGACAGGGATATTGACTTTGAGATAAGCGCATCGCCTGCCAGTATGGCTGCCTCCATTCCGTATTTTATATGGACCGCGGGCCTCCCTCTCCTTATGGAGTCCCTGTCTATTATGTCGTCATGGACGAGCGATGCAGTATGCAGCAACTCGATTGCAGATGCCAGATCCACGAATTCGGACGGCTTCCTGCCTATGGCAGTTGCCGCTATGAAAACAAGTGCAGACCGCATGTACTTGCTGCCTGCGGAAACGAGGTGCATGGACGGAGCAGACAGCTGGGGATTTATGAATTCTTTTGTGCCCAAGGACTTCAGCCTTGCAGCAGTCTTGTGTATGCTCATTTTAATTGAATATGATAGGTCCAGATCAAAACTGGTGTCAATCCTCATCATTGGACCATGCCGCAATCTTAGAGGATGCGTATGCTGCCCTTAGTTCAATGCAGGTACGGCAGCGCTGAGATAAAGAATGGATTTCGTTGCGCATCTCGCTTATATAAGGTGCAATAATGCTATATACCTTTTATAAGAGGGGTTGGAGTGGATTGTGGGCCGGGATAGGCTTGCTCACAAGCTTTGTATATAGTAATTAATAGATATTGCTTTGATATTTAGATCGTTGATTTGATGATAATGCTGAGGTGCGGATGCATGGTAAAGGATGACGGCAAATTTGAGGTGGGCGACCACTGCAGGAATTGCGCCGAATGCAACACCATAGGCCAGCTGCACCCGTTCGGCAACAGGCGCCTTGCCGAGCTTATGCAGTGATTGCCGCTGCACCAATGAGCGAGTAATTTCGGCATTGGTTCCTCTATGATATGCTCGCCAGCCCTTTGAAAGAGGCAAGTTGCTGGCCGACCTCATCGGCAGAGTTGAACACCTCTATTTTTATGTGGTTGCGCTCCGCTCCCTCCAAAACCTGCTGGACCGCGATTTCCCCCAGGAGATTGTCGTTCACCAAAACTGCCTTCGCCTCATATTCCTCAATGGCATTTGAAACGTTATCCGCACCGTACTTCGACCGGCCGGTGGACAATCCTGTCAGGAACTGCTCCATAAGCGCGAACTCCTGCCTTATGCGCTCGCGTTCCAGTATCCTGCTCACTTTATCGCTCCTTATTAGCTCGTATATGCCCGACCGCTCCGTGTTGCTCGTGTTCTCGAATATGAACCTCTTTGAGGACTTCTTCATTTCCCCGGACTCCTCCATCCGCTTCTTCACGTCGTCCTTGGTGAATCCCGGACCCGCTATGACAACCGTATCCGCCCTCATGCCCACTGCGAGGCTTATTATGGCAGCGAAGTACTTGTTCTCTGCTTCCGTGAAATCCTTCTGGCTCATCCTCTTGCTGAGCCTGCTGTACAATTCGTTGCCGAACTGGACGCCGTAGCCGAGCAGGTACGCGGAAAGCGCCTTCTCGTCATCTACGACTATCAGGCCCAGCCTTGGCCTCCTGGAGTCGGACACGGCATTGCGCAGCACATCGACTATGTAATCGTGCCATCTGCCCTTTGTGATCTCGAGTTCATCGAACGGGGCTATGTTCAGGGTATGGTAGCTGTTTAGCCTTATGTAGTCAAGGGGCTTGCCCTCTACTATCTTGCCCATTATCCTCAGGCGCTCGGCATTCTTGTCCAGTTCCGTCTTTTCGATCCTCAGCCTTACTACGACATCCTTCAGCTCGCCGACATCGCTCTCGTTGGACCTGAAGCGACGGACGCTCTCCGATTTCACTAGGTCGTTTGGGAACAGCACCCTCTGCAGCGTCCATAAGTCCTCCAGCGTATCCACTCTTAGCCTCATGGAGCCTACGCCCTCGTTGAATTTTATTATTTTCATAGGATATATGGATTTGGCATAGCATTTTATAAGACCTTTACGAAATAATCTGCGTGACTTATGTACGATTTCGTTTATGCTTCGTCCCTATCCGGGCTCTATGCCTATGCGACGAGCATGGTTTCAAGTTACGGCTATGCAGCTATATTCGGGCTGATGGCCCTTGAGGGGTCCTCACTTCCTGTACCCAGCGAGGCTGTCCTTCCGCTGGCTGGCGGCCTTGCAGCCACAGGGCTGCTCAACTTCTGGATGGCATTCGCGGCTGCGCTGCTCGGCAGCATTCTTGGCCTTGCAGTCGACTACTACATAGGCTACTTCGTAGGCAAGGACATAGTGTACAAGCACATTAAGCTGTTCAGGGTCAAAAGATCCACGCTAGAGGACTTCGATTCATGGTTCAACAGGAACAGGGTCGCAGTGGTGTTCCTCAGCAGGTTCGTGCCCGTGCTGAGGACGCTGATGAGCTTCCCAGCGGGCTTCGCAAGGATGGACAAGAAGACGTTTTTCGCGTATTCGATAGCAGGCACAGGGATTTGGGACATGGCCCTGATGGCCATAGGCTACCTGACCTTGGATTCTGCCACATACCCATCCGCGGCCATACTGGCGCTGACTATAGCAGGCGTCATGGTAGTTGGAGTATACTTGATATACAGATATTCAAAGTCATATTCACACAGGAATAAGTAGATTCACGTTGAAACATTCATGCTTATAGGTTTGATTACGGCGGGTATGATGCATAAGGAATGGGATAGGATACAGAGGGAACTTGGCAAGGCGCCACAGGATGAGGGTGCCGAGCAGGGAACTGGCGTGGATGCTGCTCCGGAAAACGGTCAAAGCGCGCTACAGAGGCTCTCTGCCATAGTACCCGGCAACATGTACGTATTGGCAGTATTATTGATCGCGATAATACTGCTTGCAATCTGGCTGCGATCTGGCATGATTTCAGATGCCGGATTCTTCGAGCCTGACGGGTTTTTCCATTATTCTGTTATAAGGGCGTCTTTGGCGGACGGGTTCATGGTGCCCTTGAGGCTAGGGATTTCCGGTCTGTTCCCGCACAACGGCATAACCGAGCCCATCGGCCTGTACATGGTCACGCTGCTGCCTTATGCGGTCCTGCAGTATTTCGGCGTCAGTTATTACACGGTGATGAGGCTTGTGCCGGTATTTTTCGGCCTGCTCGATGCGCTGGGCGCCTATTTCCTGGTGAAGCTCCTATCCAAGAACAGGGCATTGTCCCTATTCGCAATGCTCATGGTCGCGGTATCGAGCGGCGACATAGCTAGGACAGCGGCGCTCATATACAGGGGAGACGGCTTCGTTTCCATATTCATAATAATGGCCCTGCTCTTCGCTTACATGATCTTCCGCTCCGAAGGCAGGCGCAGGATCGCGTATGGGCTGCTTTCGGGATTCACTCTCAGCCTGGCTACACTTGTATGGGGCGGCGCGGCGTTCGGGGTAGCTATATACATCGTAATACTGCTGCTCCTGATCGTATACGCATTCATAGCAGGCAGCAAGAGCATGATAGAGAGCAGCATGCTTATGGCGGCCGCGCTGCTTGTCGCCTACGCATTGGAGCGCGCGTACATGCTGCTTTACATGATAAGGAGCCCGGAGGTGCTTTCCGGATCGGGCTTCTTTATCTTCTATGTGCCGATCGTAGTCGGCGCGGTGCTGGCGCTTGAATTGCTCAAGAGGGTTGATAGCCTAAGATTCGTAAGCACACCGACCGGCAGGGCAGGGTTTCTTGTCGTGGCTTTCATAGTAGGGATCGCCCTTCTGGCAATACCGTTCGGCTCCGAGCTTACCTATGTAGCCAGCGCAGGAGGGCAGCTTGCATCCCAGAATCCGCTGCTTGCCACCATACAGGAACTTCAACCGCCATCGTATGCGTTCCTTTGGAGCAGCTTCGGCTTCCAGCTGTACTTGGCACCGATTGGGATAGTGCTGTTCATGCTGCTGCACGGCGCGGTTGACGATACCAAGGAAGGAAAGACAGGCGGCGGCAGGATCAGCGTGATGACCCTGGCAGTTGTAGTTTATTACATAGCAGCCTTCTTCATCAGCTCCTTGATAATCACCTTCCTGCCTACGGCGAACGAGCAGGCTTCCGTATTCACATTGGTGGAGCTTGTCCCGATAGCAGTCGCGTTTGTTGCGGTATTGCTGGTAAAGGCTTTGAGGCAGGACTCCGGCCTTATGCAGGGAAGGCACGATGTGCTGGCAGGGTTCATGATATTGATAGGGTACATGGCGGTGACATTCTACCTTGCCATAGGCGCACAGCGCTTCAACTCTTTGGCATCGGTGCCGTTGGCGATATTCTCGGCCTACGGAATTTACGCGTTATGGAAGCTCCTATACGACGATGCGGGCAGCATAAAGCCGTTCGTAGGAGTGGGAGTCGCGATCATAATAGTGGCTGTGCTCGCTTACGGCATTTATGTTACTGCGATGGAATCGGCAAACACGCCACAAGCCGACGGCATAAACCCGCTCTTCCTGCAGGCGATGGGCTGGATGAAGAACAACACGGCGGCCAACGCCACTGTGCTGGCTCTGTGGCCGGATGGAAGCGTGGTCGAGGGATGGGCCAACAGGACCAGCATAATGGACAGCGTAGGGGGGCAGACCTCGCAGATAATATACAATTATTCGGACTTCCTGTTCAGCACGGACAACAGCTCAGAATTCCTCTACCAGTACGGCAAGCCGCAGTACATAGTGGGCAGGGAGTTCTGGCTCGAGGAACTCGGCGGAATAGCCACTGAAGGCAGCCTTAGCAATGCTAGCGAGCAGGGGTTCGGTTATGTTAACTTCAATGGGTATAACGCCCAGCAGAACGCGACAGAGAAGCAATTCATGTACACGTCAAGCGTATATACTTCTATGCTGACCGTGAGCGTGGCCAACGCATCGCATGGCGAGAGCGTCAACGCTTACATAAAATGCAACGTTCCGTGCTCCGGCGGCTCACAGTCGTTCAGGCCAATGAAGAACGTTATATTCTACAACGCGTCTGACGGCAACTACAGCGATATAACATCGACTTCTAATGCTGCCGCTAACCTCACGCTCATGATATCCTACAATGGGACGAGGACGCTCAGCGCAGCCGTACTGGGCAGTGCGCTGCCGGAGAGCAACCTCTTCAAGATAGGGCTGCTGTGCAGGATAAACGGAAGGTGCCCGTACGTGAACCCGAACGTCACGCTAACCCCCGTATATCAGAACCAGGACACGACCATACTCAAGGTTACATACAAGTGATGGATAATCACTTGCGCCTCTGCTTCTTCGTCTTCGGGCCTTTGCCCCTGAATCCCATATAGAAAGCAGCTGCCGCAGCAGAGATAAGCACCAATATTGTGATGGCAGCACTCACGTCACCATACTCCAGCTGGAATAGCCCTATCTGGAAAGTTGCGACGCTATAGTTCGCAGAATACGAGTAGTTGTACTCCTGTGTCGGAGCCTGGTATAGGTTGGAGAATTCGCTTGCGCCTCCGGATGCGCCTATCGGGGTCTCCTGGTAAGTGGCAGGTTCTGGATACGGATAACCGTAGTACCTGGCAGTTACCGAGTGCGGGCCTATGCCGCAGACTGTAGTGTTGAAGCTGAACTGCCCTGCAGAATTGGTCTTCGTTATTTTCATCAGTCCCAACTGCGATGACAGTGTGCCGGTGCCGTTGCTGAATTCAGGCACGCAGTAAGCCACTTCGCCATTCCCTATCGTCTCCACCGCGGTGATTGAATTGTATATGTTGCAATTTGGCGATGTTGTCTGCAGCAAGCTCGTCGGAGGGCCTGTGCATGCGCCTGACTGGTTGAACTGGGTAGCAAAGGTCGTGAGATTGCCTTCTAGAGCGCCTATCCCGCCTTCACCAGTAGGCGGAGGAGTGCTGTTCGATGGGTTGGCAAGCATGCACCCGATGCTGGCCAATGCGTTGTACGGGTATGCACATCTTAGACCGTACTCTAGATATGCGCCTAGACCGCCTGGCGATTTCGATACGAAGCCTCGTGGCGGCTGGCCGATCGGGGGGAAGTCATTGTAGTTGGGATTGTAGAAATTCAGGTTATTATCGTAATATAGGTATATCGGCATGCCTGCCGGGAGGGGATGGAATATTGAGCCTGATGAGGCGACCGCCCATGGCGTCTCGAATCCCGCGGTGCCGTTTATGTACAACTTCGTCTCGTTCGGATTCGTTACGTTAGGATTGGCATTGACTGACAACTGTATCGTAGTTATATTGGCGAAGTCTACGCTGAGCGGCATGTATATCGTGTTATTGAAGCGGTCCACATATGTGTATATCAGCCTGTTGTAGCCAAGCAGAGCATCGCTGCCCGTCAGGTTCAGTATCATGTCATTCAGGTGCGTAGACGTGTGGTAGACGGTGAATAGTTCCACCGGCGGCTTGGGGGCCATTGTGTTGCCTATGGTGGAGTAGTTGAAGCCTGATTTGAAGCCGGACAGCGGCGGCAGGTTGTTGAGGTAATAATACGGGCTGGAGCTCTGCAAACCGGTTACGCCGAGGCCTGGACTGCCCATCGGGTAGCTTTCTTCTATAGCATACCCTGGGTGAGAACCCTGCGTGACATAATACAGCCGGTATGTCTGGTTCTGGAAGCCTTCAAGAGTGTATGGCGGGGATATTATCGTCTTCCTGCTGCTGGGCATGAAGCCGAATGTTTGGTTTACATAGATTTCTCCGAATACCCTGTTGGTGAACAGAGCGTAATCCACGTAAGGCGGTATTATCATTGAGGCATCCGACAGGTTGGCATTGTATAATGCGGCAGAGCCGGACTGCTCGAGGTAAGTGGGACCGCCCTCTATCTCGCCCGTGATGGATGAAGTAGGAGAGAATGCCTTGGTGTCCACCTGGCCGTAAGCGAACTGGGTGACTGTTGTTTGCGAATTCGAAGCGGGGAACGAGCAGCTGTTCTGGGGTGGTTGCGGGTATGCGTAATCGCAGGGATATATTGTATACGTTTGATAGTATGGCGGATACGATACACCAAAAGAGCCAGAAATAACACCATTCTGGGATTGGCAGTCGCTACCAGGTGGATTTGGCTGGGGGTTGTCGCTGCCCGGAGCCAATTGCACATCGGTGTAAGTCTGTGTCAGCTCATACGTAACGTTATAAGGCACGAGCACGTATCCGGATATGCTGCTTGTCAGGTTTACAGGGCCGAAATAAGGCGTGCCCGCAGTGCATCCGGGGGTACCCTTGCTACAGTTATAGCCCGTGCTTCCTAAGCCAGGCAAATTATTTATTGGCACTGATTGCCCAGTGCCATTCACCAAATCCCCATTGTTTTTTAGAGTAGTATTGGCTTCGTTAGAGCCGCCGCCTCCAGACCCAATAGCCCCAGAAGCAGGTATGCTTGTGCCTGGAGCCAAAAATACTGACGGAGTCCCTTGGCTTTCGACGTACTCGAATGAACTCGGGACCCCTATCACAGGAGGCCGCAAACTGGCTATCTCAATGTTATAATTGCATGGACCCGTGGTGGAGGCAGAACCAGTATAGCATGTGTATGGGGAGCTTGCGCCCAATGAAAGCTTTGTATAGTTCTCGATCGATGGCTTGAATGCCAAAAGCTCTGCAGGCCAATGCGATCCGTAGGGAAATATGATGTTGGCCATTATGTAATCCGTGCCATTGAAATCCGATGACATGCCTATATTCCCTAGATTACTCGTGCTTATGCAACTGCTGTAGGAACCGCCACTCTGCAGCGCTGATGGAACCGGACTGCACAATGGCATTAGTGGGCCTATCGGCGGAAATCCGTTGTACGCTTGGCTGTTCGGGTTGTTGCTGCACCCCACTGCGCAGTAATTTACTGTTGATGTTGCAGATGTGCTTATGTTAACGGACAGAGGCCATCCGTATGGGGGAAAGCCGTTGTTTATGTTTGATTGGAGGGATTGCGATGACGTATAAGCTGAACCGGAAGGCTGTGTATCCGGATATTGGGATGCGCTTATCGGCATTTCTTTTCCTGAAGGTAGGAATGCGCGCAACATGAGTATGTTGGAATACAGTGTTTGTGACCCGAAGTTATTGTTTGAATTGCTTATGCCGAAATTCCAGTCGTCCAAGACATATATCACGCCTTGATAGACCGCTATGCCCAACGGCACGTGATTGCTGGATATGTCATTGGCGCTGCACCCGCTGCTGCAGAAACTGGTGTATGCGGAAGCTATTTGGCTGTTATCGAATGGGCCGCCGTGCTCCATATACTTTGATATGTTAAGATTCATTGACGAATTGGAATATGAGAGGCTGAGGTTTGATGCATAGGAGAACGCCTGCGTTGCAGGGCTTGATGTAGTATTGACTGTGCCTACGCTATAAAGCAGTATATTCCCTGATGTGGGGCTGGCTATGTAAATCGCTTGGCCGCCGGGCGACACCGCAAATTCGGATGTCTTCAAGAAGTGTTTATTTGCAGTTGGCAGCAGCACTGAAGTGTTGATGGCGTGTACGACCTTGTTTTGATCCTGAAGGCTCGGCGCATGTATCTCAGCTATCCCTATCACGTTTGTTGAATCTGACGAACTTTTATACACCTGCCCCATGATGAATATGTCTCCACCATAATCGGTAGCTATTGCTGATGGCGCCAAGTTGTTTGTGGCAGTATTGCACGCCACACCCACACCGCACAAAAGGCCGCTGAACGGGTTGCCATTTACTGTGGACACGACAGAGTAGTTTACTATGTATAGGCTCTGCGATTGCTCTGCCGTTATGTTCGCCCAGTAGTTGCGCCACTCATTCTGCCATTGGGCTACGGTCGTGTTTGGAGGAAGCGTATTAGGTTCCGTGTTGGTAGTATTGTAATATCCCTGCGGTATCAGGCGCGCTATGTAAAGCATGACATTGGTGCTGCTGGTAACACATAGCGGACCACAACTATTAGACTTATTGAGTATGTAGATGTAGTCGTTAGGCGCTGCAGTTATGAATGCAGGGTTGTCTATCGAGCCGCCGCCATATTTGCCTGCAGGGCCTGCGCTTATGAGTCCTCCGACTTTCAGTCCTGTGTTCTTTATTACGTTGTTTAGGTTGGTTGAGGATGTCACCAATGTTACTGCAGGGTTGCCGAACCCGGCCGGATCAGGGTGCGAGAATGCGATCACGTTCAATGGGAAGGCAGCGAGCTGGCCTTGTCCTGGACCCGTGCTCATGTTCGCAAACAGGACCGAACCGGTGTCTATAGGGAAAGGTTCGAGATTGCTGCTCGGATTCAGGTAGTTCTGCGGACTATAAAGATCAAATGACAGGTTGAGGTAGGAAAGGCCGCCGGGTGATGCAGTGGTTGATATGGCCGGCATGCTTATGTTGTAAAGGAAGTATGGAAGTATGCTCACGTTCTTGTAGGTTAACGAGGAAGAGCCTACGATGCCTATCTGCACATTGTTGCCGAAACCGCAGAAAGAGCCTCCAAGGCAGTATGCCGTGGTGTATTGGTTCTTACCAGGCCCGGCATATACCATGACACCGTATTCTGTACCGCCGCCGTATCCGGTTATCTCGCCGTTCCTGCTTATGAAAGCGTATTGGCCACCGCAGGCGGTTGATGGTAAAATATCTTCATACAAGGCGATTGCGCATACAGTTGTAGTTGACGTGAACGTCCATTGGCCGTATGATTGGCCGTTCACCTTGAGCTGCGTCGAACCGGATTGGGGCAATGACGAGGGAACGGATATGTTCGCATTCTTTATCGATAGGAGCTGTGCGGTAGACTGGAAATTGTATGT
This sequence comes from Microcaldota archaeon, assembly GCA_027317945.1. Taxonomy (GTDB): domain Archaea; phylum Micrarchaeota; class Micrarchaeia; order Micrarchaeales; family Micrarchaeaceae; genus JAKATK01. The sequence continues at coordinate 7,437 of DAHVQB010000001.1, read as the reverse complement.
GTAGTTGCAAAACACTTTCCAGTTTTCATGTGTAAACACACCCCTAGTGCACTGGACATGCTCAATGTAGTAATAGGGGAACGATTTTAGCGGTATAAAGTTAGTGCATTGATAGTCTCCTGGTATCGGCACTTGACCGTTGTATGCATATGTACTTTCATAAAGTGTGCTGTTTATCGCAAGCTGCCTGACGTTGTACTGAGATGTATCTGGATAATTATAAACTTGGTCTATCTGCTCTGAGGGATTGTTGTTCACCTGATTCAGATCTGCATAATTCGCATACCATGCCCATATGCCGTACTGCGCCTGGGCGGGCTCGCCGTTGTAGATGTATGATTGTGAGTTGTATCCGCTGGCTAAGATAGGATGGATGCAACTTGCGACTGAGCCACATGTCTCTCCTGAGTATGCTATGTCCTGCACTGTGGGCCTGGCAAGATTGCTAGCTACGACCTTTACCTGCGAGGAGGCCGGGTTTTGATCATTCCATGAAGTAGTTGTAACTATGCCTATACTAGTTTGCAGGCTACCCCTGCTGGCCAAGCATACGTTGCCCCCTATGTATAGATCCGGGGTCGAGTTAAAATACTCCTGGGTGTATGTAGGGTTAGGCGGGTACGGGCATGTTATTAGATATTCATTTGGGTATGCGCCGTTATCCCCGTACTGGTTGTAATTTACGACTTGGGCGGTGACCGGTAGGTTAGATATTGAACCCTGCGGCGAACCTGACTGGAGTGGCGCTGGGGGACCTGCATTTGTATATTCTGTGTTTACTATCTCTGTCGTATTCACAGTGCAGGCACCGTTGGTTGAAATCTGCTGTCCTATTGGATTATAGTTGCAGCTATGGATTGTTGTTACAGTTGCATAAGCCACCGTATCGACAAGACTGACGATAACTAGCAATGCCAAAATTGTGAGCATTACGTATGGTTTATGGGCCCTGAGATTGCCTGACATGCACCTGCCTTGTATTCACTTTTTTTAATATTGGCATGTTATATATAAATTGATTGCATTAGCTTCGCCTGGCAGATTCAGCTCGTATTTTGCTGTATATGTTTGCCTTGCGCGCCCTTTTTGCTTTTTTTCATATATAGATATGCCGCTATCAACACTACTATTATCACGGCCAGTACCAGCAGCAGATAGTTGCCGGAGCCGCCTGCAGATTGCTGGATTATGGTGGTCGTAGGCCCTTTTCCCGGACCGACAGTTACCGTCGGTATTGTGGTTAGGGCCACAGACGTAGAAGCGTTGACAGTAATGTTTTGGTGTACGGTGGTCGTATTTTGTATCGTAGTGCTTACTGATGAATTAGAAGTAGGGATGAATACAATTTTTAATGCATATGAAGCGTTAGTCACTGAGTCCTGCCCCCTTGAAAAACCGCCGAAGCAGTAAACCGTGGAGTTGTATGGCGTGCAGCTTTCGCCGGATATGTAAAGCGGATAGTCGGCAAGGCTGGTCCATTGCCCTAGCGATCCGTCAGGCATGACGTCCGCGTAGAAGGTGCCCTGAGCCGTGTTGTTGTTCTTGCCTATCAACCCGCCGACGCACAGCACCACGTACTTTACGAATACGCAGCTCTGTGAATTTACGGAGAATGGATAGCCAGTTGTGGCTGCCCATTTGCCTAGGGTGCCGTTAGGCTGTATCTTGGCGTAATAGACGGCGTTGGTATTGCCGTTGGACGTGACGCCGCCTATGCAGTAGACGTAGCTTTCTGAGGCAACGCACGACTCCGCAGCCACAGGTATTGGATAGGCGGCTGTCTCGTTTAGCGCACTTAGGCCGCCAGGAACGCCAAGCTGTGCGTAATAGACCGAGCTTGTCAGTGTGCTGTTGTATATGGTATTTGAGACAACGTAAAGCTGCCCAGATATTCGTGTGCCATTAACCTCGTTAGATGTAGTGAGGTTGTAGCCGCCTATGCAGTATATGTTGCCCACAGCCGCGGCGCAGCTGTTAAGGAATGGCGTGAATGGGTATACGCCTCCTATGCCCCACCCGCCCAGTGTGCCGGATGCATACGCCTGGGACACGTAAATCCCGATCTGCGGCCCGAGAGCAGGTGGGTAACCTGCATTTGATGCATTGCTTATCGGAACGTTACCTGGGGGATTGTGCGCGTATCCGCCCACGCATGCTATGTATGAATTGTTAGCGTAGTAAGCGCATATCTGGTTGGTCTCGTTCTCAGGATAGCCTGGCAGCGCGTACCATGGGCCTATCGTGCCGTTTGCGAATATTATTGAAGCCGAACTGGAGTTGACACCGCCACCCACGCAGTATGCGTAACCGTCAAGGGCGAAGCAGCTAGGATAGTTGAGCGGCGGGATGTTGTGCGCCAGGCCGAACCAGTTGCTCTGCTCTACGCTCTGCGCCGTCGCTGCATATGGCAGCAAGGCGATTAGCGCGATTGAGACAACAAGCGCTAAGGCGGAACTTTGAAGCTTCAAGCCATCATCTGCAGTTTATCACTGATTTAAAAGCATTAAAGCCTTGCGCTTTCATTGGGCTTCTGCTGCGCAGAGCCTATTGCAGACGCTAGCCGTCCCTCCACTTCAAAGCTCCCCTGCTGTATACGATAACATATGGGTGCTTATACTAATAGTTGCAGTGTTAGGTTATATCGCATGGCGTTATCTAAAGGGCAAACAATCTCGTTGAGCAAGTTCGACGGATGGGCTACTTATGATATACAGTTTGGTAACACAGGAGTCAGTGAAGACGCGGTAAATCCAAGGAACAACAACGATCAGCGAAGTGAACATACCGTGCAATTGCAAGATTGCCAGGATGATTATGATTATTGTGAAGAACCATCGAACGTGCTGAATATTCAGCCGTTTCACTTTTATGCCACCTAACTTAGGCTTCCTCATGCAGTAGAGTTGCGCCTTTCATTTTATAAAAATTTCGTTATATGATTCATCCTCTTTTGAACTCCCTTATGCCCCGCGCGATCTCAACTATCTTCTCCGGCTCCAGCTTGAAGAGCCTCGCATCGGAATACGGCACTGAGTCCGAAAGCGACCGCGCCCCGTCCTTGGACATGCCCAGGGAATCGGCTGCGTCCATTACCGCGTTCCTCACTTTCTTCTTCTTGTGGCTCATCAGGGCCCCTATTATTGATATTATGGCGGGATCCATGAGTACCTTCTTCGGCTTTATGTGCACGACTACGGAATCTACGTTGGGCACAGGGTAAAAATTGTCCAGCGGGACATCCATGACGTGCTTCACCTCGAACTGCAGGTGGGCCACCACGCTCAGCTTCGAGTATGATCTCGTGTCCGGCTCCGCCATCATGTGCTCGACGAATTCCTTCTGCAGGCACAGGACGGCTTCCATGCCGCGCTCGGCCAGCCAGCCTATCGTCTTGCTTGAGAGGTTGTATGGTATGTTAGCCACCATCATGTCCGGATTCCCGAGGTCCCTGAACCCGACGTCGAAGAAATCGGCGTTTATCAGCTTCAGGTTCTGCGAATCGATGCGCTCCGAAAGCATCTCGTACAGCGCGCTGTCGCGTTCCACGGCCACCACCTTTTTGGCGACGCTGCAAAGCTGCGCCGTAAGTATCCCCAGGCCGGGCCCCATCTCGACCACGCGCCTGCCCTCCGCATACCTGGCCTCGGCTCGTGCCACGTCCTCGTTTATCAGGAAATGCTGACCCAGCTTCTTCGAGACCCTTATCGTACGTATTATGGACTTGTAGTCTTCTGCCGACATCAATTTAATTAACTCCCTTATCTTTATATATGTGTTTTTCTAAGGCTTAAGCATGAGAATCAAGGGGCAGAGCGCGATAGAGTTCCTCACTGCCTATTCCACCGCTTTCCTCATAATAGCCATAATACTGGCCGCCCTGTTCGCTTTCGTCAGCCTGCCGTTCACGTCATTGCCGTTCTCATGCAATCCGTACAGCGACTTCACATGCCAGGACGCTCTGATATCCAGCAACGGGACTGGAGGCACGGTGCTGCTTGTCGAATTGTCGGATGGCGTGCCCGGCGTGCTCAACATAAGCGCGTTCAACGCGACGCTGAACGGGATAAAAAGCAAAAAAGGCTACTGCGCGCCAACCCTGGCGACGTCAGGCGAACGGCTGTACTGCATCACGACGTTCAAGGGCGAGCCGCAGCTGGGCACGTTATACAGCGGCACTTTCGACATCTACGCCGACTTCTGCACCGGGGGCGCTGCGGACCTGACCCCCAACTGCTCCTCCGGCAGCACGTACGTGTATGGCGGCAACATAAGGCTGCAGGGTTCAAGCAACGTATCCTCGGCAAGCGTATGGGAGGCCCAGATAAAGCTAACCAACGACCAAGGTACCGCGACACCGCCGGACTTCCAGCAGATGATAACGTTCAACCCCATGAGCGCCAATGCGCCATCCCATGAGAGGCATGACTTGGGCAACATAAGGTTCTATTACGGCAGCCAGGAGCTGTACGCATGGTGCGAGAGCAACTGCAGCGCATCATCGGCGCAGAATGCCACTTTCTGGGTGAAGATACCGCAGGGCATACCTGCACGGCAGAGCACGACGATACAGATGTACCTGATGCCGACCAGCGTCGGCTACAGCGGCACGTACGAGGGCGAGGCGCCGCAGCTATCCTCGCCTTATGGCGCTTACGACAACGGGGACGAGGTATTCGCCTTCTACCAGAACTTCCAGGGCACGTCGATACCGTACGGATGGACTGAATCGGGATCCGGCATATCAGTATCCGTAGACAACGGCATAACAGTGTCGCCTGCTGGTTCATCGGCCTCCGGGAACCTTACCTCATCAGTGAGATACAACGGCACGCTAGACTTCTACGGCGGGTTCTCCGGCTCAGGATCGTGCCCCTATAACACCGCGCATTTGGGATATGATAACGCTTCGGTGGGATACTCTGGCTGCCCGAATGGCTTCAGCCTCATCACAAACAACTCGCTTGGCGGCGCAGCGAAGAGCGATGCCGCCTATTCTGGCTCGTCCAACGCCATATTCACCGTAACATATGATTCGGCAGGCGCTTACAACGCGCTCGTGGGCTATGGCAGCGCCATATCGTCGAATTCCTTCATAAGCAAGCTGCCGCTCCCGATAGGATTTTACCAGCAGTCCGGATCAGGCGTAACCATATCGGCCGCATGGATCAGGGTGCGGGAGACGCCGCCGAACGGGGCCATGCCATCGCAGACAGTGGGCGCATTGTCCCAGCTGAGATAGCAAAATCTATATGCCTTAATAACGAAATGTAGATTCGGCCTTTGCGCGCCCAAGTAGCTCAGTGGTAGAGCGTCTGCATGGTAAGCAGAAGGTCGGGGGTTCAATTCCCTCTTTGGGCTTCAGGTTCAAATCCTGCTTGCGGATTGCAGCCAAGACAGGGTCGGGTCATGGGCCCGGCTAAGGAATCCCGAGATTTGAACTTGGATAACCGCGACCCGAACGCGGTAGTCTGCCAGGTTTACCGTCTATTTTTCTAGCCATTTCAAGCACCGTTAGGTCAAGCGCCCAAGCATGGAGTTCGGGTTTCTGAATCATATAGCATTCAAGCCCTAGGTATATAAGCAGGTAGTGTTCAGATTTACGCAGAAATTTGAACACCTAAATTTTAGCCGCTCTATAGCCCAATGCTACTAAAGAAATTTTGTATGTCTTTAATTAGCGAATTGATCAAATCGCCTAGCGCAGAAGGCTGTGAAGTAGATGTCGAATTGGTTGCTTGGCTGATGCTAGTTGTAGTTTGTAGCGTGGTCGTTTGAGCTATAGGAGTAGTAGTGCTTGGTATAGTAGTCGGTACAGTTGTCAAAGAGCTAGCATTAATAGAAAAGTCACCCAATTCAGAGTAACCCGCGACCGGCGGATTAAAAAAGTTTGGTGGATTGGAGATAACGTATTCGCCTATCACATCTCCTGTCATCGCATCTATGTAAATGCCAGCGTTATTATCACTGCTTATCGCCCATACAATCGAATATCCAGATTCTGCACCTGTGCCTTTTGACACGCCTAGAATATTGGCTACATTATCTTTAAAACCGTGGGACTCTGCTATAGATATAGCATCACCTTCGCTAATGTTAACATAGTATGGTTGGGTAGGACCCTGGTAGTCTATCACTGTACCATTATTGGCAACTGCTACATAAGCATTGGGTATTATAACGTGCATTCCAGTTATGTTGAAGATGCTTGTAAGAAGCTGGATTCCCCCCCATATTTGGTAGCAGTAGATACACTCCACTACGCTATAATCGTATGGGTACACTGTACTGCCATCCACATCATATTCATACGCATCCCCAGCCAATAAAACTGTATTATTAATTACAGGGACGCCTTTGTAATACAAAGTTGCTAAAGCTCCCCAAAGCCCTGCTTTGGTATATGTACGGTCCTCCAAATTAAAAATAAACGGATATGAGGTTAGGTTCCGCCCAACATAAACTAGCGTAATGTTTGTTAGTGGCGTCGCCATCTCTAATTTATTACCATAAGTTAACGGTGTTGCATTCGTGGCATTTGTAAATAGCTGCACATTCATCCAATTCAGATAGCCACCAAAAGCAAAGTCATCACGCATGGTACGTATGTATATCGTGTTGCCATTCAGATTATATTTGCTTATATTATAAGGCCATAATGTTACATTTGTTATCACAGGCACGTCATTGTAGTATAGCGTCATTATAGCTGGTAAGCTTCCGTTTGCATTAGGCGCGCCCAGCTTATCAAAGTGCAAAACAAATGGGCCCCCACTTAAGTTTTTACCAAGATAAATTGTTGGCGCCGTTGTTATTTGCTTTACTGACACTAACGCGCCATTGTATGGTATAAAAGTTCCGTTAGTTTGTGGTATAATTGTTCCGTTGCTATACGGCATTTTATACTGGAACGATATGTAGCTCACGTTATCGTACGAATAAGAGGTATTTGTGCTATTTACAAAATCAAAATACTTGGAGTAATAAGCACTTCCCAATCTCTGCGATAAATACGCCTCTGCAGCAGCTATGGCATTCGGGCTTGCCGGCGTCGTGTTGTACGCATCTATCAGCACCGCCTTATAAGTAGAGCTTGAATTCGAAGAAGCTGGAGCTACGCCTACAAATAACAACATCATTGCAAGAAACAGCGTACTGCAGATCAATAGATTTCTGTGCATTGTACCATGCGTGTATTTTTACTGTTCAATAACTATTGCGATTCAAAATTCGTGACATCCTCCCACCCGTGAACGGCGTGGGCTTCCTCTGCGTTCATGCAATCGCTGCATCCCGCAGAGGATGTGTTTTATCGGTTCCCAGTTCGTCGAGAGTCGCCTCCTGTTGGGGTCTTACGTTCTCTCCCTGGGCGCGACTTTCCCTCTGTCCGAGGGTAGCTCTTTTGAGTATGTTTATTGATGCGTTTATGTCCCTGTCCTT
>DAHVQB010000004.1 GCA_027317945.1 Microcaldota archaeon | reverse complement strand
CTCAACAGTTCGGGCACGGCAGGCATAGGCGAGGCCCCGCAGTTCGCCGGTGAGCCGTCTTATGGAGCGTACGACGACGGCGCCAGCGTCTTCAGCTTCTATGACAACTTCGCAGGAACTTCATTGAGCAGCAAGTGGAACGCCTTAGGGATAAGTTATAGCGTTGATAATGGCATAACTGGTTTTGCGGGCACGTCTGACTCATGCAGCAGTGTGGGATTCTTGGAATCGACAACCAATTTTAACACGCAAGGAACAACGATGGATTTCTATGGTTACCCTCCTGAGACGACCAGCGCTAACTGGGCAGCGTCCGGATACGGTTATCACTCATACTTTGGTTGCGGTGCCGAGGGCAATGCCGCAGGCCAGGGCAGCCTTGGCAGCCCGCCATATGTATTGGTATCTGGGTCTGGTTCTACTAACACCAATTATGCGCAACAAACAGGAATCTGGACGATTGGCGGATATGGCACCACTGCTTATACGTTATTGAACTACACCAATGAATTCACTACGACGCTTAATGTAACATCCACTTGGGTTGGATTCAACGAGCAGAATGCCGGCATTGGTGGCTCTGTAAAGTGGTTTAGGGTTAGGAATACTCCGCCTAATGGCGTAATGCCAACTTACACGTTCCTTGGAGCTTGAGGTTAAAGTGGCTCACTTCAGACGAGTCGTGTCGAGGTTCATTGGAGCCCTTGAATCCGCGTGTATTATCCTGCCCAGAGTCCTTGCGAGGTCTTCGCACTTCTGCTCCTCACCGTGCATAGTAAATAACGCCTTTGGCCTGGGCCGCAGGTTTTCTACGAAGCTCATGAGTTGCCTCCTGTCGCTATGGCCAGAGAATCCATCCACGGTCCTGATGCCCATGTTCACCTTTACCGGGACAAGCTTGCCGTCTTCATCCGGCAATGCGACTTCGCTGGCGCCGTTCTGCACCCTTCTGCCCAATGAGTTCGGGCTGTTGTACCCTACAAAAATGAGCGAATTCTTAGGGTCTTCCGCAAGCCGCCTGAAATAATCGACGCTTGCACCGCCATTAAGCATGCCGCTGCTGGCTATTATCACTGCCGGGCCTCTTTCAAGCGCCTCCTCGCGCTCGCCTTTTATTATCTCGAAGATTTCGCTCTCAAAAGGCGACATGTTGCTAAGTATCCTGTTCTTGAGGCTCTCCTTCAGGTATTCTGGATATGCGGTGTGTATTGCACTTGCCTCGAGTATCATGCCTTCCAGGTATACCGGGACATTTATACCATACGGGCTGTTTGGGCCCATGTAATTCTCCAGCACGACTTGTATCTCCTGGCTCCTGCCCACAGAGAATGCAGGTATTAACACCTTGCCGCCATTATTCACGGTCCTCTTTATTATTTCTATCAGATCCCTCTCGGCGTCATGCCTGTTCGGCGTGATGTCGTTCGGGCCGCCGTAGGTGCTTTCTATGAAGAGCGCGTCTATCCTTGGGTACTTCACGCTGGCAGGATCGAAAAGGCGGGTGAATCCGTACTTCATGTCGCCCGTGTGCACTATGTTGTACATGCCTTCGCCCACGTGCAGGTGAACTGTTGAGCTTCCCAATATGTGACCTGCGTTATGGTAAGTCAGCTTCAGCTCGTCTGTTATGTTTGTTACCTCCCCGTAGTCCCTGCATATCATGTGAGTAAGCATCTTCCTTATGTCCTTCTCATCGTAAAGTGGCGTGCCTCCGCTCCTTACGACCAACTTCGTATAATCATTAAGCAGGAGCGCCATCAGGTCCCTGGTAGGCGGCGTGGCGTATACCGGCCCTTCGTAGCCGTACTTGAAAAGGTAAGGCACGAATCCTGCATGATCCATATGAGCATGAGTCAATATCACTGCGTCAAGTTCGTTTATGGTGAAGTTCGCGCTGTCAAGATACGGGAATGCCTTGTTGGCGTCTGAACCCGCGTTTGCTTCGAGCCCTTTTATGCCAGGCTCCGGGCTTATCCCGCAGTCTATCAGCACCTTGGAATGGGGCGTCTCAAGCAGAAGGCTGCTCCTCCCGACCTCCCTGAAGCCACCCAACGAAGTCACCTTGAGCCACTCGCTCTTCATTATCGGCTGGTTTATGGCCTTGCCGATCTTTGTAAGGAACTTCTTCCTGAATGTCCCTTCATTGAACATCAACTGCCTTACGCCTGTTATGGTGTCGCTGTTCATCGTAGGCGTCCTCAGCACCTTCGGAGACCAGTTCGTCTCCATCGCTATGCCCTTGAGCGTCATTCCGCTCTTCCCTATGACCAGGCCAGGCTTGAGCGCTTCTATGTAAACTTCGCTGAAATCCGGCATGAACTTTATGTTGGAGATTACGGCCTCTGGTGGCACCAGGTTCTTTATTATCTCCTGCGCCTTTTCAGGGTTCATCAAAGCGGAACTGTCGCTCCTTATTATGAGCTTCTTCTTTATGGAGGACGCTATGTTGCGTATTACAGTATCGTCCTGGTATATTATCTTTGGATTCTTCAGGTACACTATTATGTCCGGGCCTTCGAACTCTATGTGCTCGTAACCGGCCTCGCCAGGCAGCATGTCCCTTATTTTTGACGAAAGCTCCTCATTCCTCTGCTTCGCTATTTGCTCTTCGCTATTCCCTTTTTTCTCTTCCAAATAAATCACAGTAGAATGCTATATATGCTGACAAGCATTATCCAGCCGGAGCCATGGCATTGAATCGAAACGAATCGATAAAAAACTGAAACGTCTGTTGCTTACTTCTGTCCGAGCGCCCTTTCCAGGTCTTTTCCCTGGTATTCCGTGTAACCGGACTTCGTTATAGTAGCTATTATCATGTTGTCCCCGGTTGCCGAGTCCCTCTTCATGGCTATGCCAAGCGCCTTAGCCACGTTCTTTATGGCGTCCTTGGCCGATATGCCTTTCTTGTACGCGTCCTCAACGTAACCCAGCGCAGTCAGAGAACCGCTGCCAGTAGCCGTGAACTTGCTCTCTTCAGTATAGCCGCCTATAGCGTCAAGGTTGTACAGCTGCGGGGTGTCGCCATCCAAGCCTGCGACTATGAGTTGGACATAGAATGGCATCATCTTGTTCTCCTGCAATATTATGGACAGAAGCGAGCATGCGCTTCTTGGGGATAGCGGCCTGCCTTCGTTCATCTTATAAAGCTCGTTCTGCGCCTTCATTATCCTTATGAGCTCCTGGGCGTCGCCCACCGAGCCTGCTATCGTAAGGCCGAGGTTCTCGTCTATCTTCCACACCTTCTTCGCTTCGGGGCTTGCGATGAATGTATCCATCGTTGCGCGCGTATCGGCCCCTATCACTATGCCATCAGCGCATATCAACCCAACAGTGGTCGTGCCCTTCATATGTTCCTTGTAATTTGATTCGTTATACATCCAGATCACATCGATTTAGTATGGCGGCCCCTCAAAGTCACTAGTACAGATAGGCCACCGGTTAAATCATATATTTAAGCTAAACACTTAAAGCTGCACAGCGAACAGGTCAAGTCCGCGTTATAGATCAACGTGCAAATAAATCGAATTGATTATTTATTTGTCCATTAGATATATAAGGCTTCCTCAACGCTGCGCGCTGCCTCTTCCATCGACGCTCAAAGCTCAAGTGCGCTCCCATTTCCGATGAACTGCTTCTTTTTCTTGAGCAGCTCCGCAAGAGCGAACGTCCTGTGGACCTTGGTCACCTTTATGGCGTATATATTGCTTATACGGGTCCTGGCGTTGTTGATGAAGACTATGGTATTCCCTATCTTGCCTATGCCTTCACCGTGCGCACCCTTGGCGTCAACTTTTAGTTCGTACACTTCGCCTTCCTCTAAGTTCTCGTCTGCCATGTTTTTCACCGCTGCTTTTAACATGATCACCTAAAGCCGATGCCGTTTGCGGAACGCTAGGGCATCGCTGGTCGCAAATTTCATTCGGTCGTTTAAGCGGTACGTGGACCTCGCCTCGGCCCATTTAAAATACCACAATTTTATCCACGATGGCAAGCTTATTAAATCTATTCTTCAGCCTTTGACAGTAGTAGAACTAGTCAGGAACGCCTGGTTCTGCGCTTCCTTGGCAGCATTATGAAGTATAACAGCGATACCGTAGCGAATGTTATCGCCAACATGATGTACGTGGCTGCCGTGGAGCTGCCCTCGATGATTTTGTATTGCTGCGCCGCGCTGTCCTGCGCCATCTGCAGCAGCGCAATGGCGCCGGTGAAATTGCCCTTGCCGGTGGATGCATTAGCCTGCGCTGTAAGCGCGTAAGCGCGCGATAGATTCGGATAGAATATTAGGTATGCGCTCTCGTTCACATGCTGTATGTACGAGTAGGTGTAGTTTATCTGGTTGGCCACGCTGGAATTCATTGGCTGCTGCTGGGCTGCGTATGCGCACTGCGCGAATGAAATGGAAAAAATTAGCAAGGCCGCAAAAATAAGCGGCCTTGAAAATCCAAAACTGCCTTGAGCGACGCTGCCCATGGAGACAACTTCAGAGGTTTACGTCTATCTGCAACTGCTCCTTGAGCTCCCTGTACCTGTTCCTTATCGTAACCTCAGTGACGCCAGCCACATCGGCCACCTCCTTCTGCGTCCTGCGCTCGCCAGCAAGTGCACCTGCTATGTAAACGGCAGCTGCGCTTACGCCAGTCGGGCTCCTGCCGGATACAAGGCCTTTCTTCATCGCTTCTTTGAGCAGTTCAATTGCCTTCTCCTGCGCCTCGCCGCTAAGCTTCAACGCGCTGACGTATCTCGGCACGTAGCTTATCGGATCCGTGAGCGGTATCTTCAGGCTGAGCTCGTGGGATATGACCCTGTAGGCCCTACCTATTTCCTTCTTCGGAAGCCCAGATATGTTGGCGATCTCGTCAAGAGTCCTAGGCATCCCTGCCTCCCTGCAAGCCGCATATATGACTGCCTGCACCACTGTCTCTATCGGTCTTCCCCTTATCAGGTTGTTCTGCACACACTTCCTGTACAGCAATGCGGCGCTTTCCCTTATGTTGTCCGGCAAACCCAGGTAACTTGATACCCTGTTCAGCTCGGGCAATGCAATTAGATAGTTCCTCTCGCTTGAACTCGCTATGCTGGCCCTCTTGTGCCACTTCCTCATCCTATACAATTGTGCCTGCCGCTTGGATGGTATCCTTACGCCCCTGATGTCCTTATTGTAAAGATCTATCTCGGTCACGAGGCCGCGATTTGGCTTTGTAAACTTTATTGGAGCGCCGGTCCTGGCCCTTGCGTTCCTCTGATCCGCATCAAAAGCACGCCATTCCGGCCCCGTATCCGTAACGTTCTCTTCTATTACCAGTCCGCAGCCGTTGCAAACGAGCTCTCCCCTCTCGTTGTCGAACACGAGGTTCGTGCTTGCACAGCTCGGGCATTTCTTTACCTGTTCCTGGACGCTAGGGGCGCTGGCTTCCCTGACCTGGAAATTGGGCCTGGCCACGCTCATCATAGGGGCCTCCCTCTCTATCGGGGCAACGGGCCTCTCTATGTCCATGCTTACCTTGCTCTCTTCAACGCTCTTGACTGTAACATGCTTCTTAGCGCTCTTTTTGGCTGCGCCTGCATTATTTTGTGATTTTTTGACGTTTGATTTTACCTTCATTTTTTCACCCATATATAAGCATAAAAGCATAAGCCCCTAGAAAAGAGAAAAAAGCTTTTAAATCTTTCTAGAATGAGCATTATTTTTATGACCGTCCAAATATATAAATCTTTCGGTAAATTCAGGATTGAAACTGCGTGTTTTACGTCGATAATCATTATTAATTCCAAAATAATGAAATATTGTTATTGGAGTTATTGGAACGACTGCCGTAATCTGCAATTTTACTTGAATTATTTTGCATAGTAGAGCAAAATTTATCTGAAATCTGGAAAGCTTTATAGTGTTTGCCGCCTAGATATCAAGATGTTTTATACCTGCGGATAATTCTAAGCCACAAGGTGCTCCTATCGTCTAGTCCGGCCAAGGACGCGGGGCTTTCAACCCTGCAACTCGGGTTCAAATCCCGATGGGAGCAAATCATCGACAAATTGACGTAAAAATCAGTGTTGGATATGGAATGGAATTATTATTTTGAACGTATAAACAAAAACACTATCCAAAGATATGATATAACGCCATTGTTTGAAAATCCGGAGGTCTTCTCAAATTTGATTGAAGATATGCTTAAATCGTTTAAAAATACCGATTTCGATAAGATTGTTGGCATTGACGCGCTTGGATTCATTTTGGCAGGCGCATTGGCCTTAAAGACGAAGAAGCCGCTCATTGTTGCCAGAAAAGAGGGGAAGCTGCCATCAAAACCTGAAAACGTGTTGAAAGTCAAATTCACGGATTATACCGAAACAGAAAAAGCTTTTGAAATGAATAAAGGCGCTATAGAAAAAGGGGATAAGGTATTGATTGTTGATGAATGGATTGAAACTGGAGGTCAGGTTAAGGCAGCAATTGAACTAGTTGAACGACAGGGCGGCGAGGTTGTAGGCATTACAACGCTGGGTGCAGAAAAAAACCATAAAACTAAAGTACTATTTGACAAATACAGATGTAGGCCAATCCAGGTGCTATGAATCTAGATGGCACATAACAATATTGCAACTTCGGATGGGAGCATACTCCAATGCTTTAAGCGTATTATGATACGAGCTTATTAGCAGGGCTTTATTCATTAAAACAGGAAGTGCAGCAACTGAATGATTGATAATTGCGCCTTTTTGTCATGCGGCCATATATGGATGATTCGATTATGGTACCCGAAATGTCTGAGAAGGCTCGCGCGCTTGCGTTTACTTCCATAGGCCACTTCGCCAATGACGGCGTCTTCCTGCTTTTCACTTTGCTGATAGTATATTATAACGGAGTTGGAGTAAGCGTGACGCTGCTGGGCACGCTCGCAATAGTGTACAACATAATAGACGGGGCGACTGCGCCGAAGATAGGGGCCTTCGTTGGCAGGAGCGACAAGGCTGTGTACATGTCCCTCGGCATAGCGCTTGAGGGCATCGCGATAGCCGCATTCGCCGCATCTTTTGCAGTGGGTGCGTACATGTACTGGCTGCTTATAGCAGGGATAGTTCTGCTAGGAGTGGGCCAGGCCTTCTATCACCCCATAGGCAGCTCTGTGCTCAGGCACGTATACGGAGATAAGGCGCCTTCGGCAATGGGGATAAACGGATCCGTGGGCAGCGTTGGCAGGGCCCTGTTCCCTTCATTGATAACGGTCGCCGTGGTTGCATGGGGCGTATCAATAGGGCTAGGATCGATGGCATTGATAATGTTCGCTCTTGCGGTAATACTGTTCTTCGGATTAAGGGTGTTCGAGCACAGCAGTTACATCGTGAAGCACGGCAAGCCCGAAAAGAGCATGGACTATGCAACAACGCGTAAGGTCCATTCACACTTCATAAGCACGTTGACCTCCATAACACTGCTTAAATCAATGTTCATGGCAGGCACCACGATATTCATAGGCGCATACATAAACAGCATGTTTCACTCGACAGTCATAGTCGGTATATTTCTTACGCTCAGCTTCCTGCCAGCGATACTTGGTCAACTTGTCTTCGGCAAGGTGACAGAGAGAATGGGAGGCAGATACGCGATAACTATGACGACCGCTTCGCTGGTACCCATATTCGCAATATTCATGCTCACGAACTATCTGCCATTCCTGATATTGACTTACTCTGCATACGCATTCTTCGCGTACACTGGCTTCCCGGTGATACTTGGATACATAGGTCAGGTCATACCAGAAAGACACATGACCGCGATAGGCGCGCGCATATGGGGCATAGGCACTGTGCTTGGAGGCGCCGCAGGCATAGCAGCGGCAACGGCACTGCTGGATATGGGCTTGAGCATGCAGCAGATGCTGTGGTCGATGATTATATTCGGAATAATTGCCACTGCGCTTTTGCCGAGACTGAAGCGGTGAACAGCTGCAATCGCACTTTCATCGCATCCAATATAGAAAGGATGGCACGATTTATGGCTGGATTAAGACGGCATCGCAGGATGAAGCGCTTATCCCAAGAATATGATTTTTATCGACCATTGCAGCTACAGCTACCCATAGCGTGATTATGTCAATCAAACCTAAATTGGGAATGTAGACCGAAGAGTACTGCAGACCATGCCAAATTAAGGGCCAATCATATAATGAAAGGAACCAGAGCACGATGCACCTTCTCATCCGCTATGCATTCCACGTATACTAAGTACGCTGCTATCCAAATTAGTGCATACGGCATTATCCACACGGACCCAAAGATTCATATGATAGGGAGCAGATAGGAGAGTTGGCGTTAATGCTGCATTCACTGCACAGAACCGAAACTTGCGCTAGGCATAACGCCCGAAGGAGGATAGGCTCTGCTCCTAACCCACTGTACCTGCATCTGCTCGCCTCCGGAGCTGCCGCCGCCGTTATAATAGAATTGCAATGCACTAGTAGGTGAATTAGGAGGTGCATAGCTGAATGTGGCTGATGGCGAATCCCCAGCAAACCATGTTATCACGCCGTTTTGCCAGATATCGCCTATTATCTGCCATGTGCCGGCGCTGATTTGGGTGGTGGTTGCCACCAAGTGCCCAGCAGTTATAGTATAATTTGCAGCATTTAATTGGGTGTTACTTGATGATTGCTCGCCCCAAACCGGCCCCAACTCTTCAGATGACGAATAGTAATACTGACTCCCCAATTGAGTCATGCCAGATGTTATGCCGGTCGCTTGGTTGGCGTATCCCTCAAGTATAAGATTCATGTAACTTGACAGTGCAGCCGTCTGAATATCGGAACTGGCTCCCGAAGGTATTGAAACTCCATTATCAACAGTAACTGCAGCGCCTGAATTGGACCAAGACGATGGCAGGATAGTACCAGAAAAGTTCCAGTAGTCAGTAAACACGTTCACACCGTTGTCGTACTGGCCGTATAAAGCAGTAAGTTGCGGCGCCTCGCCTGCATGGCCAGTAGGGCCCGAATATTGGCCCATGCTGCCCGATTGCGGCTCAAAATATATTGTTATTGCGTTGGTTGTAGTGCCAGACGGAAGACCATTGGTCTTAATCCAGAATGTAGCACTTGTAGAACTTGAGGTGCACCCGCTCTCGCACCAGCTATATAGCTCATTGCTTGGTGTCATGTCACCCTGATAGAAACGCAGGTTTCCCAAGTCCGATGCTTCATAAGCACTGTATTGAGATGAGGGATTGAATTGCAGAATCTGCTGGAATCCAGACGCTGCCGATCCGCCCGTACTGTCTAATGTTATGTTGACGTAGTTGATTGTTGTAGATGTGCTGGTGGTAGAGGTCGATGTGGTCGAAGTTACTGTTGTGCTGCTCCCTTTAAAAAATCCGCTGCCGCTGCTCTTCACGTTTATGGTGCCTACCTTAGTAAAGCTGGTAGGCGTGTTGCACCCTGGGGTAGTACAGTATCCCAACCATATGTCGCCTATGAACGGATAACCCACAGGCACGTTGGCAGTAGGTATGGCGCCTGCAGAAGTGTTCTTGAAATAAAAGGTGGTTGATTGGGTGGGTCCGAGTTCACCTATGTATTGCATATTGGCGGTATTTGA
Source organism: Microcaldota archaeon (assembly GCA_027317945.1). GTDB lineage: Archaea > Micrarchaeota > Micrarchaeia > Micrarchaeales > Micrarchaeaceae > JAKATK01. The sequence continues at coordinate 17 of DAHVQB010000004.1, read as the reverse complement.
GGTAGAGAAATTGACTG
>DAHVQB010000003.1 GCA_027317945.1 Microcaldota archaeon | reverse complement strand
CACCTCAAAGGAGTGCAGTAATTGCGGCAACATTCAGGAGATGCCACTCTCGGAAAGAACGTACATCTGCCAGAGATGCGGAATGTCAAAGGACAGGGACATAAACGCATCAATAAACATACTCAACAGAGCTACCCTCGGACAGAGGGAAAGTCACGCTCAGGGAGAGAATCGTCAATACGTTCCAACAGGGAATGCAAACGGACTCGGCGAACTGAGAACCGATAAAACACATCCTTTGCGGGATGCAGCGATTGCATGAACGCAGAGGAAGCCCACGCCGTTCACGGGCGGGAGGATGTCACTTTGTTTATACTATAATAGGGATTTGGATATGCGCATGTCATGCGCTTTGGGTTTTAGCATGCCGAAGTTGAATTTAGATTGGGGCGCGGAGGGGCTGGCTAGTGCAATCGGGAGGAACGATGACATCGTAATAATAGACGTCCTGCGTTTCAGCTCGACTATCACCACTGCGATAAACTTCGGTTTCGTTATAGAACCACGTGCGTCAAAAGACCGCAAGACGGAAAGCAGCACCCTTTCGCCGTTGTACTTCTTGGATAAACCGCCTTCACGCGTAGAAGTCTTCTCATCTAATGGCGCGTTTCTTGCAGTGTCCGCGACAAAAGCAAGGCACGTGGTATTCGGCTCGCTGCTGAATGCGCATGCAATAGGCGAGCACATCAGTGGAAGGGATGCGGACGTTTCTTTGATAGCCGCAGGCGAGATCTATGATTACAGGCTGCCGCTGCTTAGCGATTTCGAAAAAGATATGGCGCAGGGCAACAAGATATTCTGCATAGAAGACATATTGGGTGCAGGTGCAATATCGTCGTTTTCGACCATCGAGAAATCCAGGGAATGTCTGAAAGCAGAACGGCTTTTCAAGATGTCCCAGGAAATGATAGGGCGGATACTGGAAGATTCTGCAAGTGGCAAGATAGACATATCCAGAGGCAGGCGTGCAGATGTCGTGCATTGCAGCAAGGTAAACCGCTACAGCGTAGTGCCAGGGTTGCGCCTGGTTGGGAGCGTGCCTGAAATAATCAAGCTTAAGTGAAGCCAGGAGAGGGAGTCGAGCCCTCCTTTTCCGCTCTGCAGGCGGACGCATAGCCGATCTGCCATCCTGGCACAATGTATAGGATTCAAACTATGGCAATTATTTATACCTTCTTGTTTATTATCTTATCATCGCGTTAAAACGTGTAAGATGTGGTTTTTATGGACAATGAAGCGTTCAGCGTTCCGGTTGGGCTGATATCAAAGACCGTCTTTTTCGATTACAAGACCCCGATAACTCGGGTGCTTTCGGTATTGGAGGGCAACAAATGCGCAGCCACTGTGATAACCAAAGAAAATGCCTATTACGGCATAGTAGACGCGCGCGCAATCTACCGTTCCCAGACGGGGCTTACGATAAACAAGAACCAGAGTGCCGGGGATTTCGCCATAAAAGTTCCAAGGATAACATCAACATCGTCTATCGATGACGTGATATACTACTTCTACAAGGCGCACACAAAGGCGTTGCCGTACACCGAAGGAAAGAAGATAAAAGGTTTGCTTGACAGGAATACCCTGCTCAAGATAATGCTGTCATTGAGGATGCTGCAGGAGATAAAAGTCAACGACGCGATGACGGCTCCAGCGGTTGCGATAGACGCCGGAGCAAAGCTTTCAGAGGCGAAAGCCGCGATGAGGGGCAATAACGTTAACAGGTTCATAGTCGTGCAGCAGAAAAAGTTCGTCGGCATATTGACAAATTACGACATACTGCATAAATACACCGTGCCAAGCGAGAGGCTCCCAGAGATGAAAACCGCGATATACTCACCATCCAACGTGCCGGTTAGCAGCGTGATGGAGGGCAATCCAAAGACGATAGGCCCCGATGGCAACTTGGCAGAAGCGGCCCGCAAAATGATAGGGTCAGGGATATCATCTCTTGTCGTAGTCAAGAACTCCAAACCCGTAGGGATGCTGACTTTCACCGACATAATAGAGAGCGTCGTTGCAAACAGGCACATAGAGCAGAACAACGTGTTCATCTCCGGATTCGATGCCGATACATACGAATACGGGGACGAGATGCGCGAGCAGCTAAAGGCTTTTATGGCCAAGATGGAGAAGCTGAGCAACATCAAGATACTTTATACTACCATAAGGCTGAAGAAGATAAAGGCGCGAGAATACGAGATAAAAGCGAGAGTCGCGCTGGCTAACCGCGGCATCATAACGGTATCGACGACCGGCTTCTTCCTAGATAGGTCTTTCGAGGAGCTTTTGGAGCTTATACGGAAGAACGTAATGAAGATAAAAGAAAGGTATCTCAGTGTCAGGAAACTCACATCGAAGGAGGAAGAGGCGGAGGAATGAGCCCGGGCCCGTGCGTGGACAATCCAGCATGGAACTGCTCATAACCCTTTCGTTTGGCTTGGCCGTCCTGCTGCCAATAGTAGTCTTGGCATTCATGCAGATATCGTCCTCTACGTCAACGCTTTCAACCACCGAGGCGCAGGCCGCGGCCACAAAGCTTTCCAGCATAGCCAGTTCAGTCGGGTCGCAGGGCTACCCGGCGAAGCAGCTGATCCTGATACAGGTGCCACCTAACGTCAAGAACATATCGGTGGGCAGCCTGGACAACATAGTTGGCCACACTATAACTTTCGTGGTGAACACCAACGCTGGGGTGAGCTACGTTACTGCTTATTCACCGGTCAATGTGAGCGGCTACCTGAATGAGATAACGCCAAGCGGCTCATACCTGGTCAATGTCAGTGCGCAGCAGACATGCCCGCCGCCCAATCCTGCGGTGCCATGCGTTTACATAACCAGCTACTCCTGAAATATTCAGAGCCTTAGGATGTAAGTATTCCTGTAAAGCTTGTTGCCGTGCTTGAGGCCGTACAAAGTATACGAGCGTCCGGGCTTCAGTTCGTACTCCTTGAAGAATTCGTTCGTGACCAGCTTGTCGCTCGTATAAACATCTATGCCATTCACTACGTCCTCCGCCTTGCTTACGAATGCGTTCCTGCGCTCCAGGTATCGAGTAAGCTTCTTCAGCATTGACTCTATCCTGACGGGATTGCCGCGCAGCTGTACCGTAGCCTCGAAATATCCCGAGCGCCTCCTGAAGCAGTCGGTGCACATCTCGTGCGTCTTCTTTATCCGGAGCCTGGCGTCCAGCGCCACGTTCCCGTCATAGGTTTCGTAAGTAAACCTTACGTCCGCATGCGTCTCATCGAACCCCAGCACCTCTATGTTTGCCTTGCTCTTCACGGATGCAGCTATGGCCAGCGCAAGCGATTCTTTGTCGAGTTTCTTGTGGCCCAGCTTGGTCCTTATCCTGAGGCATCCTCTGCATTGGGACACCACGGCCTGCGTCGGGACGTCCCGCCTCATCTTGTCTATCGCGCAGCTTTCGCAGAATTCGCCGACGAAACGTATCCGGTCGCTTGACTTATTGCAGATTGGGCAGTACTTGAGTATGAGACTCACCTATCACTTGTAACGCTTGCTTATTATGGCTCCGTATGCGGGCCTCGTCACGAATATGCCAAGCATGGCGCCTATTATGGTGGATTCAGAGAACCCTATCACTGTGACTAGAGAGGTCGAGAAGAACAGCGGCAGCATCGCTATCACCAGCAGGGCCGCATCGGCATACACTATGTAGAATGCATTGCCCAGCATCGTATGCGCGGATGTGTGCTCCCCGTGCGCCGCAAGGACCTCGTCCGTTATTATGATCTGTGCGTCCACACCGGTGCCTACCACCGCTATCATGCCTGCCACTGCTGCAAGGTCTATGGTGCCAACAAGCCCTATGAAGGAAACTATTATGAAAAGTTCAACCAGCGTAGTAAGCAATATGGGCACTACCAGGAAGAGCTTCTTGTACCTGAACATTATGAAAAGCGAGACGAATATTACGGCTATGATGCCGGTTATTACGCTGATGTAAAGGAAGTGGCTGCCCAAGGTTGGCGGGACAGGGCCCGGCGTCCCTGGTATGACCTGTATTGGCAGTGCACCTCCGCTGAGTATGCTTGCTATGGTCTTCGATTGGTTGGTGGCGTACGATAGCTTCTGCGCAGCCGACATGCTCAGCGGGGCAAATCCGGATATCTGGTATTCGCTGCTTATATTTCCGTTGGTGATAGCAGGGCTGAGCACCGGTGCAGAGAGAAGCCCTACGAGCGGCCACGTCTCCACCTGTGACTGGTTTATGCTTACGGGTTGGTAGGCCGGAGTCATATTAGGAGTGCTTTCAAGCCTGACCGTGTAATTCTGCTGCTTCAGCCACGTTATGAGGCTTGCATTTATGCTGTCGCTTATGTAGATGTTCTTGTAGCGTGATTTGCCGGCGGACAGGAAGCTCTCCGCGTTGGCTATGCTGTAATTGTTGTTTGATACCGATATCACCGGGATGGTGCTGTTACCGAAATCCATCGCCTTCTGCATTGCAGAAAGCGCCTCCGCGGCACTCACCCTTGCAGTGGAATTTCCTAGGATGGACGAGTTAATGAATATGGCTGCTTTGGACGGCCTATCCAGGAACATGTACATCGGCTGGTTTGCCTGTCCGAACGCCTGTTTCGCGAAATAATTGGCACCCTGCTGCGTAACGAAGAATTGCACTGACCATCCATATGAGTTATTCGTAAGAGTCGGCTGGCCGTAACCTATGCTGTCCTTCAATATGCCGGAGCCGTTTATGGCCTCCAACCCGCCCACCACACCAATGAAAGAGCCCTGGCTCTCTATGACGCTTATCGTCTGGTTTATGTCCGTATTGGATACCGTAGGTACGGTTACCTGTATCTGCGAGTTCCCTATGCCTTCTACTATGACCTGCTTGAGGCCGAATGTCGATACCCTCTGTTGCAGCGCAGATATCAGCCCTGCCATGGCGCTGGCGTTTGCAGGCTGCTGAAGGGTCAATGGTATGCTCGTACCTCCGGCAAACTCTATCCCGAAGTGCAGTCCGTAGACCGCGTCAAGCGCGCCGAGAAGCACAACTATGGCTACCAGTGTAAGTATGCGCCTGTCAAGTATATACTCTTTCAGCGTTGTCATCTATGCATCTCCTTCTTGAGCTTATACCACAAGGTCATCGGCGTGTTTCCGAACCATGTAGTGAATATGTCGCCTATAAGCCCTGCCAGCACGACTCCAGATATCTCGAAGTATGTCGGTATGAAAGCCACATAGGCGACTACGAACAGTATCCCGAATGATATGATCGCAGTCGAAGTCATTGTCACTCCAGTCTTCATTGTCGCAAACGCGCGTTCCTGCGGCGTTCCCTCCCCTCTCTTTATGATCCTTATGGATGCCAGCAGGTCCGTGTCTATTGCATAACCTATCAACATGAGCAGGCCGCCTATCGATGCTATGCCGAGCGGTATGCCGAAAAGTCCCATTGCGCCTAATGCCACTATGATGTCATTGGCTGCACCGAAGACTACGGTGAATGCGGGCACCGGCGTCCTGAATATGAAGAACACCGCGATCGCGACAAGTATGAATGCCACCACTATTATGTAAAGCATCTGGCCAAGGAAATAAGAGCCCTCCTCCGGCGTGGTCGTCGTGTAAGCCGGCGATGTGCCTGGCAGCACCTCCTCTATGACGCTGTTGAGATGGCTCTGGTACGTTGCCTGCGCGGCCTTGTACGCGCTCTGGGCAGATGCCAGGATGTCAGCAGGGCTGGTGGAATTGTACGCATATGAGGTTGAAGAGTTAAGGAGCGGCTTCAGCGTTGCGAGCTCTGCGGAATAAGCGGTCATCATGGTGGACAATGCCGCGCTTTGATTGGCCTGTGCGCCTGTAAGCGCAGACTTTACGGTCTGGTTGTCTGGCTGGTTCCTGAGTATGGCCTGGTACTCCGCCATGAGGGCGGACGCCTTTGAATAATTCCCACTTAAACTTGAAAGTGCTATGATGTCCGCCTGTCCGTCGCTCAGGCTCGTGTTCGTCGCCACGGTGATAGTTATTCCGGATGTGGCCTTTTCTATGCTGGCCTGCGAGCCGGGTATGGCGGAGTCAAGCCTCGAGATTATGAGGCTCTGGTTGACCGACGCATTCGTCTGGATCTCTATCTGAACTCCCCCCTTCAGCGAGCTGTCCAACTGTATGTGGGGTATGAAGTAAATGCCGACCACCATCAAGAGCAGTGGCACTATCACCAATAGCTTGTAATTTTTTGACTGATAAAAATTAGGTATACTCATCAAAACCAGCATCCTTCAATATTGAGATTTTCCATAACATTTTGGCGCGAAACGTATTTAAGAATTGGCGAGGATGCAGGGCCATCAAGAATCCTTTGCCGTGCGGTCAAAAATGCCGTGGCAACGCGATTCCGCGCAATGTTCACTGCCTCCCCCGTTGCGTCTACCTCTTAAGCTATATATCTTGCAAAGCTTAAAATATGCTGATGTCATAGGGAATTCCGCTTCATTGCGGCATTCGCCATGGGGTACCAACGCATCGGGCTGGTTTGGTGGCGAGGAGGTTAGGCAGGCGCAAGGCGCCGCTCAGGGAAGACTTCATGCTGAAGGAACAGAAAAAGGTAGACGAAGGATTCGACACGAAGACCATGATATACCTGGGTAAGTTCTTCAACAAAGGCATAATATCCAGGCTCGAGTTCAGGACGGCTACAGGGAAGGAATCCGACATTTACATAGCAACCGCGGGCCCTGCCATTGCCAATAAGTATAAGTTCGTGATGCTAAAGTTCTTCAGGATAGAAACCTCGCTCTTCGTAAACATGACGGATTACATACTGGGGGATCCTCGGTTCAATGGCATAACTAGCAGCAAGGCTGGGATAATAAACGTGTGGTGCAGGAAGGAATACGGCAATCTACTCATAGCGGAGAAATGCGGAGTCAAGGCTCCGAAGCCTTTCATGTCAAATGGCAGCATATTGGCGATGGAGTTCATAGGGGACAAGAATGGGGTGCCCGCACCGCCTCTTTGCAAGGCAGCCGTAAGGGATCCCAAGGCCGTACTTGACTCTGTGCTGGCAGACATGAAAAAACTTTATGCTGCACAGCTTGTGCACGCGGATATAAGCGAGTACAACATATTGATGCATAAAGGCAAGCCCTACCTGATAGATTTTGGACAGGCAGTGTCCATAAAGCATCCGAACGCGGAGGAATTCCTGAGGAGGGACACGTCAAATCTGCTGCAATACTTTAGCAAAAGGTACGGAATAAAAATAGGCGTTGAAGAGGCAGTAAACTTTATAACCGGTTCGGGTTCCGTTTCGCCCTCTTAAAAGATTCCGTTACTGCCTTACCTATCCCTGCACCTCTGTAAAGTTCGTTTATTACGCCTGCTTCCGAACCTGTAGAAGGGTTGAGCGCATTGAATGAGCATACGTCCTTGTAGCTGCCCTTAGACACATCGAACGTCCCTATGTCGACGGCCTTGCCTACTATCTCATTCTTGTCGAAGCCTATCAACGGCCTCATTATGAAAAGCTTGCTTCCGCGCTCCGATGCCGTGAGATTCTTCACGGTTTGGGATGCGACCTGCCCTAGCCCTTCCCCTGTGACTATTGCCAGCGCGCCCTCTTCCTTGGCTATCCGCTCCGAAAGCCGTATCAGGAATCTTTTGAACAGCACAAGTTCGTATTTTCTTGGCGTCTTGATCACCTTTGCCTGGAACACGTGCGCTGGCACATAATACGATACGTTATTCCTGCAGTACCTTGAAAGTATCCCCATGAGCTTTCCTATCTTGGTGCCGTCTACTGCGTCATTCGAGTCAAGCGCATGAACATGCAGGTATATGGGGAAAAGACCCCTCTTCATAGCGTAGTACGCTGCGACAGGCGAGTCGATTCCGCCAGAGAAAAGCACTACGGCCTTGCCCGAGCAGCCTACCGGCAGCCCGCCTGGCCCGCGTATCTTGTCGGTGTGCATTATGGTGCCGGTTTTCGTAGCATTGATGAATAGGCGGGAGCGCGCCTCCTTGTCTATCATGAATGGCAGCGATCCCACGCGCTTTATGAAAGCGCTAACTATATCTGTTGATGTGAAATCAAGTTCCTTGTAAGACCTGTGGGCCACCACCTTTACCTTGTCGCCCTTCTTCAGCAGCTTTTTTGCAGTCGATATGATGCTGCTGATATCGTTCTCCGCAAAGACAACAGGCGCGAACCATTCAACTCCGAAGACATGCCGCAGCTTGTCCGTTATGCTGCCTACGTCTGAATCGTCGTTTAGGTAAAGCATGAAGCGGTCCCTCTCATTTGCCAGGTCGGAATAGTGCTCGCCTTCAAGCGCAAGCTTCACATTGCCCAGTAGCCTGTTGATGAAAGAGGACCTGTTCTTGCCCTTGAGCCATATCTCCCCGAAATGGATTACCACTGCGTTGTATTGGTGCATAATATCCTGCCAGCCCACAACAAACTATTTATAAGGTAATATTTATAAGAATTAGATAAAGTGCATCGGATGGATTTTAACTTGGCAAGAAAGCTCAGGATGTTCATTGACAATTCAAAGCACGTGCTTAATATAAGCTATAAGCCCAGCAACGATGAGTTCAATAAGAGCGCAAGGATAATAATACTGGGCATACTGCTGATAGGCCTGCTGGGCCTGGCAATAGCAATAATAGCCTCCCTGATAGAGACGAGCTCGCTGTCTCTCATCGGATTATGATGAAAATAAAAATCGACTTCACTAAGAGCGCCCAGGAGAACGGCAACGAATACTACGCAAGGTCAAAGAAGTTGCTTCTCAAAAGGGAAGGCGCGGAAAAGGCCATAAAGGAGCTCCAGCAGCGGCTGGCCAAGGAAGTCGAGACTGCGAACGCAAATGGCGCAAAGGCGCGCAAGGTTACGGCGGAATACAAGAAGGAATGGTACGAAAAGTTCCATTGGTTCGATACCAGCAATGGCATGCTGGTCATAGGAGGGAGGGACGCGAAGCAGAATGAGATACTGAATTCAAGGCATTTCGAGGAGAACGACCTGTTCTTCCATGCAGACATATTCGGCGCACCGGTCACGATACTCAAGGATGGGCTTAACGCGCCGAAGGAGGTGAAGGACGAAGTGGCCCAATTCGCAGCATGCTATTCGAGCACATGGGAGAGGATGCTGAAGAGCGTGGACGTGTACGCCATGCGCAGGGACCAGGTAAGCAAATCAACTGCTAAGGGTTCCCTTGGCACCGGCAGCTTCCTGCTAAAAGGCGAGCGCGAATGGTTCAGGAATGTGCCAGTTTCACTGGTCATATCCATGGAGGAAGGGTCAAGGCCCAAATCGATTCCAAGCATTGCATTCGAAAAAATTCCTGTAGAAGCGAGGCAGAAACTCAAGTACGCCGTTGTGACCCAAGGCCGCATGAAAAAATCCGACGCCGCCAAGAAGCTGGCGAAGGAACTAAGCTTTGAGGACATAGATTGGATAATGCAGCTCCTTCCATCGGGGGCTTTCAGCATATCCAAGTGACCGCTGCAATACAAAGCCAGCCGATTGATTTCAAGGATGAGGTACGGGACGCTACCTGCAGAATTCCGAATAATGGGCCTCAGCCGGGAGTCGGACCCGGTCTGGGAGGTTCACAGCCTCCTGTGCGAGCCGTTACACCACTGAGGCCACAACGTAATTTTAATGACAGATAATAAATATGCATTTGTTGTTCTGTGCTACTTTGTGTTTCCGGGCAAAAATCCCCATTTATCATAGTGCAAAAAGCCTACCTTTCATACACTTTTTATTCCTTGCAGCAAAGAATGGGGACTAATATAAAGTATATAAACCTTTATCTACATAATAACAAACATGGTAAAGAAAGAGAAAGCTAAGGATGAAATTTGGGCTTTGAGAAAGGCATTGAGCAGGCCGAACTACGCAGTAATGGAGCTTCTTACGCAAAAATCCCCAAGGACAACAAGGGAGTTGTATGCGATTCTAGAAAAGAAGTTCACAAGGAAGACGCTAATAATAACATTGAGAGAGCTCTCGTTGGGCTTGAACATAATCCAGCCGACCCACATAAGGACTGACAAGGGGTATGGACTTGGCTACCGGCTGAATCCAAAGGTAAAGGACATAGTAAAAGGAGTGCAGAAGTTCTCGAAGATACTTGAGAACGTCAGGGGCATAGATTAAAGCAATCTTCAATCCCCGACCCCGACCTTCTTCTGCTGCCTGAACATCTCGATGACCTCCTTGGTTGTTGTGGCTTCTTCGGCGCTCTTGTCCTGCCTTACTGTGCCTTCGCCTACTATCCTGGGGAATCTCAGGGCATAACCGACCTCTATACCGTCAGGCATCCGCTCCTTCCCGCATGTATGGGTGGGCGATTTCGTTATCTCGTCGGCCTTTACGGTCACTACGTATTTGGGATACACCCAAAAGTCCGGCTCCATCACCGCGTCAACTCTCGGAGGTTTGGACTTCACTTTTATCCCATCAAGCATGCGCTTGAACTCCTTCATCTGCTCCTCCGTGAATCCGGTCCCTATCTTGGATATTGTCTCGAATACGTCCTTGGCGCCGTTGTAGACCGCGCACAGCAGCCCGCCGAACTGGAACTCCGCCCTGCTCCCGCGCCCGAGGAAGTATCCGACTATGACCAGGTCAAGCGTATCCGACAGCTCGCCCCTGTAGCTGCGCTTCATTTTTATCCAGCTAAACTTCCTGGCTCCGGCGACATAAGGCGCAGAAAGGTCCTTTGCTACTATGCCTTCCAAGCCGTCGCCTATGGAATCTATGAAAAACTTTTCCAGCTCCTTAGGCGAGCTCGTTATTATCTGGGTGGACGGGACTATGAGTTTTGAGCCGCGCAGCACGCCCTCCAGTGCGTTCCTCCTGTCTTTGTACGGCCTGCTTATGTAATCTTCGCCATCGAGATACATGAGATCGAAGGCGAATAGGTGCAATGGCATCTCTTCAACCTTCTCCTCTATCCCGTGCTTCCTCTTCCTCTGTATGGTTTCTTGGAACGGGAAAAATTCGTTTGTCGCTTCGTTGAACGCAAGCGCCTCGCCTTCAAATATTATCCTGTCGGCCTTTACCTCATCCTTCACGGCTTTTATCATGTCCGGGAACATCTCGGTGGTCTCTTCAAGCCTCCTGGAATATAACTTTATTTTGTTGCCGTCCTTATGGACCTGGCATCTGAAGCCGTCGTACTTTTGTTCCACTGCGCACTCCCCGTGCATTCTTTCTATGATCTCTTCAGCGGTAGGCAGGCGCTCGGCAAGCGCAGGCCTTATCGGCTTGAAAAGCGCAACGCGGAAACCCTCTATGCTCTTGGTGCCGTCCTTGAACAGCCTCTCGCCGAGCAGGCCTAGGTCGCTGCAGAGATTGTAGGCCCTCTCAAGCTCCGCCTTGAAGTTCCTCTCGCCAGTGCTTGCCTTTGACAAGGCCTCGAGTATCGTGGAATCCCCCAATCCAAGCCTGAGTTGGCCAAGCGGATAGCGGGCCATGTACTTGGCCTCCAATGGCGTGCCTGCGGCCATGAGGTTTGCAAGCATCTTTATCTTGGCGTCCTTGCTGCCCGGCCCTGATGTCCTTGCTATGCCGAGCATTACCCCGTGTACTTCGTTTACGCTGTTATTCTTCGTGTTCATGCGCTTTAGCTTCGATGTACTGCGTAGTGACTGCGCCGTGAGCCCCAGATCGCCCTGCTTCTTATAATCCTTCTCAACATCCTGCTTGGAATAGCCTGTTGCCACCACTATGGCATCCTCCACAATTTTCTCTGCGACCCCGAACTCCACACCCTCGAACGGAGGCGCGAGTACGCCCTGCGTCATGTATATTATGTTGGCTATCTCGTCCTCGTCCGCGCTCTTAAGCAGCTCTGTCGTGATGTCTATCATCTTGAGCCTTGAAGAGACGGACTCCAATCTGTCGTAATATTCAGCAAGTTCACTGAAAAGCATCATTATCGCCTGCTGTTTATGTGCATGAGGAGGACGAATCGCTTATCCATGCGCATCCATTGTTGATGGTACATTTGTTTGCCCCCTGGTCCACATTGGAATCCGAAGCGGCGGACTGGCCCAGGCACAGGAGCTTCCCGAAGTTATTGCCCTGGAATGTGCCGCCGGTGGAGTTTACCAGTTCGATACCGGTGGCGCTTGCGTTCAACACCATATTCTGGTTGCCTGACACGCCAATCGAATTGTAAATGTCATAGGATACGCCTGTCGCGTTCACATTGTTGTATTGCACCAGTGTTGCAGTAGAGTTCCCTATTCCTATACCGTTCTCTATCGTCGTTATGTTGTTGTATCTTATGTAGTTGTTGTGCGTACTTGTCATGTTGATTGCCCACGCACCCTTGTGGAATATGCTCGACGAGTTGACCAATATCGTGTTGTTTATTATGGTTACGCTAGAGTTGTGCACTATGACAGGGGTTATGAAGCCTATAAGCACGCAGTTCTCCATCTTAGAGCCCGCGCTGTTTGTGAACGACGCGAATGTGCCGCCATTTGTCGCGATCACCATATGGCCCATGCAGTTAACTGTTGATCCGCCGGCCAATATGCTGTAGCACGTGCTGTTGAAGTTGTAAAGTCCGTCAGTGGTTAGCGCGTAAGAGTCGGATGTCAGCCCGGCGCTGCAGGTAACTTCCGGGGACGCCTTTGGCACTACGGCCATCCAACTGCAACTCCCTTTCGTGAAGCCATAGTTTATCCTGCCGCGTTCCGCCATCAGGCTGCCGTCCTGCGCCGCGCACATGTAATCTGATATGCCGCTGTTGGAGAACGAGTTGTAAATTATAGTATTGTTCTTCGATGCCCCTGTTATGTTTATGCCAAGTGCGTTGCTGTGGCCGGTATTATTCATTATTATGTTGTGCATGGAACCATTCACTATGAGGCCGGATACGCTCCCATAATACAGGCCGTTTTTGATCACGGTAGAATAGTTCGTCTTGGCCAGCGATATACCAGCGTCCGTTGAGCCGTTTATCGTATTATTGTATATCATGCTCCTGCCTACTCCTGTCAAATCTATACCTTGGATTGCATTTTTTATGGTGAGGCTGCTCACGTTGAAGTCCGTCAAGTTGATGCCCTGAACCCCAATGCCATAGCCGTATATCTTGCAGTTGTCCACTGTCACATTTGTTTTGCCCTTTGCGTAAATGGCGTAGCTAGTAGTCGGATTTATCGGCTGTATGATGTTGCCATCACAGCTCAGTTTAACATTGTTGGTGTCTATGTTTATGCAATTCGGCGTACCGAGCAGCCTGCGCGGCACGACATAAACGCCGGGCTGCTTGATGTCCTGGCAGTATGTTACGGTCCTGTTCTGGGTGGACGGATTGGAATGCACGTTGCAGGTAGCCCATTGCGCATTGGTGAAGCCGCACTCCGTCGACTCCATCGTCTCATAGCTTGTGCCCACGTAGTTCGGGGATGAATAGAAGTCTATCTGGGAATTGTTGAAGGCCTTGCCTATATTGAACACGCTGCCTACAGAATTGTTCAGATAGAAGCCATAAGTGTTGTTGGACACCGTGAAATTGTTGACTTCTATGTCCTGGGAGTTGTTCAGATAGACGCCGAATGTGTTATTGTGCGCCTTGATTGTAGATATGAACGTGGTTGTGGAATTCGATATAAGGAAAGCCTTGTTGTTGCCGCTGAACGTGACGTTTTGTATGTGCGTTGCGCCAATCTCGCTCAGGTACAGTCCTACGGACGAGTTAACGAAGTTGCATCCATTGAGCGTAAGGCCCGTCCCCTGTTGGAACTGCAGGCCTATCGTTGCATGTGATATGGTGAAATTGTCACAGTTGAGCCTAACGTTATTCGAGTCGATCCTTATGCATGGGGTGTCCGCCTGCGGTCCGCTCAGGCTGCCAACGTTAACGAATTGCCTCATGTCTATGTTGCCCGCTAACGTGTACGTTCCCGGAGAGTTTATCGCGCCGCAACTGCTTATCGAGCTGCCTAATACTATCTTCGATATGTTGGCAGGTATGTTGTTCCCAAGGCAGGCTAAGAATCCGCAGCCCGTATTATTGTAGCATACGTTCCCAGAAGCATAACTTCTGGTCGGGAAGCTGCTGTTAAGGCCGCAATAGAATGATATGGGGGTGCCGTTGACCCTGTTATTGGTGAAGATGTTGCTGGTCGAGTTCACTATTATGCCCATGAAGGTATTGAATTGAACTGTGTTGTTGGTAACGTTTGTTCCTGTGGATCCCGGCGATATGTATATTGCACCTTCCTTGCTCTCCGCCCTGGATATGTAGTTATGGGTTATCCTGCTGTTGGGGGAGGCGTTAAGGTAAATGTCGGATACGTAGTTGCTAGATACGTTGTTTCCCTGTATGGTGAGGTTGTCGGCGCTTATCGCCATTATGCCGTATGAGAAATTGTTTATGCTGCACCCTACTATAGAGACGTTGTCTGCGCCCTTCACCTCTATGCCGTAGCTAAAGGGGGATTGGTCGCCGAACGGCCCCGAACCTACGAGCGCCACGTTAGATTCGCAAGTCACTTTCACATCGCTGGCGTTAATCACCAAGCATGCACCCGTCTCATTCTTGTACTTGACGCTGTTGATTATGTGGTACGGTCCCGGCGATGTCACAGTGCCGCAGCCCTCGGTCCTGACCTGCGGTATTGTGGTGGTAGCTGTCACTGTCGAAGTTGATGTATTCTGTATAAAATATGATGGAGCTATCAGATAGGCCACGGCTCCTGCTATTATGAGAAAAAGTACCACGCTTCCCAGAGCGCCTGCAGTGCTCTTCCTTTTCCTATTCCTGTTCTGCTGGTCTTGCTGTGCTGCTTCTTCGTTTTTCTTCGGTATGCTTGCCATCTGTTCCGGGCTCAATCCTATGGTAGTATGCTCGGGCGGCATGTCAGTATTTTGCACGTCAGGCATGCCAATAGTGGGTGGGAATCCCTGGCCATCGTCTGCGCTCATAAAACGTACCACGATAAAATAGTTAGATACTTATTCTATAATAACGTATTTATGCCTGTTGCAGATTGAGATCGATTGACGCATGATTCAAATGGAAAATGGGACTAATAAGGGCAAGCGCTTCAGGAGGACCATCGAAGATTTCATCTGCCTGAACTGCGGCCTCAATGCAACGGGAAACGGCTACACGGATCACTGCCCCAAATGTTTGTTCGGCCGGCATGTGGACGTGATGCCCGGAGACAGGAGCGAGCAATGCCATGGCCTGATGAAGCCCATGCATTCAGTCTACAAGGGCGGCAGTTATACTATATATTACAAATGCCTCAAGTGCGGCATGCAGAGGAGGTTTAAGTCTGCCCCTGATGATAACACTGACCTCCTGATTCCACTGCTAAAATAAGCGTATTGCATCTTGCTGAATCCCTCGCTCGAATAAAAAGTGGCCTCACTTCTTCGGTTTCCTGCCAGGTGCTTTCGGCGGCTTCAAATCCGGGAATATCTTGGAAAGTTGCAGCTGGTTTATGCATATGTCATAGCCCAGGTTGGTTATGACCTTGGCAAGCAGGTACGTTTCGGCTAGCGGCCGCAGCGCATTGTTGGACGCGCACGAGCCTTCGACGGCATTCTTGGCTTCGGCAGATCCCAGCCCACTGATTGCGGAGCTGAGCGAGGAATAGCCCTTCCTGAGGCCCTTTGATAATTTGTCAGCGGCAGCATCCAAAGCCGCGGTGTCTATGCCTATCAGCTTGTACATCTTGCCATCAAGCGTGCCCCTTATGCCAGCCAGGTGGTAAACTATGTCCTCAGGCTTTGTGTAGTCTCGTATGCCGAGCTTCTTTATCGATATCCAGTCCTTGTACTTGGCCATGAAGTCTATGAATTCGTTCGGTTCGTCCAGGCAAATCACGAGCTTTGTAGCAGGTAGTATCCGGCGGCCTTCTCCCTTGCGACCCTCTTTATGACTCCTTTCTGGGCAAGGGCTACAAGCGAATTCGTAATCAGGCCTTTCGGTCTGTTGCACTTCTTTGCTATGTCGTCCGCTGTCTTTATTACCGAGTCCTTCGTTGCGCCCAACTCCTGCATGGACTTTACGATCATTTGCTCTATAGGTGTCAAATCCGCCATTTAACCAACCGTTCTAATCAATCATAACTGCGGCCTACTTCTTGGTCTTGATTTCCTTCCTCTTCGGCCTGAGGTACTTGGAGTGGCACTTCCTGCACATCTTGACTCCGGCATGGTTCCTCGCCTTGCACTTCTTGCAAATCCATATCTTTGACAATGCAGCATCTGCTATTGGAAACTTCCCCACAAACACACCGCGCAGTAAATTCGTAAAATTAAGAGATCGCCAGATGGTACCCCTTAGACGATAGGATTAGTGGGATTAGATTATTAAATATTACCTAGATTATCATGTGGTTGCACGCGCATGCCTGCGCTGCGCAAATGGCCCAAGTATAAACGCTTTAAATAATGGATTGCAGATACTAATTCGCGTGTTTGACATGAGACTCATACTGCACGAGAAGATGCATTCCTACAAGATGAAGCTGAGGGAGTTGGCTCCGGAGCTGGAAAAACTGACGCAGGACCCCAAGATACTTGACATGCAGGTAAAGCTCTGCGGCTGCGGCCTGTCAAAGAAGAAGCCCTTCTGCGATGAGAGTCACCGCCTCATCCAGGGCGAAAAGCCCGGGGTGTTGTACGCGTATGACTCTAAGCCGAGCGGCACCCTGCTGGAGAACGAGTACCCCGAGCCGCAGAAGCAATAGATTCTGCACAACGCATAAAAGCTTTGAATTTCCATATCGTGCTCGGTTTACGGTGAGGAACCAAGTGCGCCAATGCCGTCAAAGCCCGCCCGGCTTCAGGGCAAAAGCAGCAGGAGTCTGAAGGAATTCGGGGTCAGCACTGCACGCAGCGGCGCAATATTCGTAACGGCCGAAATCCTGAGCTCTGCCATAAGCCTGATAATACTAGTAATAGCCACAAGGCTGCTTAATCCAGTCGGCTTCGGCCTGCTTTCCATAGCCATAGCATTCTCAACAGTGCTTGGCATGGCGGGCAACTTCGGGCTTGGCACAACGCTAAGGAAGATGCTGCCCGAAGTGAAGAGTCTTGAGCTTCATGGCAAGTACATAAGCAGCGTGTATGCCGTCTCATGCAGCATAGCCCTAATACTTGCAGCGGCAACGTTCGTGCTGAGCGGATACATAGCCAATCAAATATACGCGAATCCTGCCCTAATGGTGCCACTCCAGCTTGCGGGCGTGCTCGTATTCGCCAACGTCTTCTTCAACTCCACCTCCGCGGCGCTCGTGGGCATAAACAGGATAAGGTATTCCGGCCTCATAAACATAGCATACGCGGTTTTTCAGCTCATCGCCGTCGGCCTGCTCGTATACCTGGGTTACGGAGTTGTCGGCGCCATGGCAGGGTTCTGCATAGGGCTCGTAGCTGCCGATATCCTTGGCATAGCGTTGCTGGCCAAGAGCATCTCGTACAGATTCTCCTGGCCTTCCATGGAGCATGTGAAGAGGCTCACCAGTTTTTCCATACCAATACTGATATCCAACCTGGGCGTCGTAGGGGTTACCAATTTCGCAATAGTTGTGCTGGGCATATTCGCCAGCCCGTCGGTTGTTGGCAACTACGGCGCTGCATTCAAGGTCGGCAGCACGTTTGCGCTCCTGTTGACGTCCAGTACATTCATATTGTTGCCCACTTTCACATCCGCGTTAAGCAGGAGGAAGCTCGCATTGCGGATGCAACAGATATACAACAGCAGCGTATACTATTCGCTTCTGCTTCTTGCTCCGGTTTTGGCGTATGTCGTGTCCAACTCTGCGCAGCTGATATCGCTCATAGCATCCGGCAGGTACACAAGCGCGCCTTTCTACCTTGCGGTAATATCGATAGGCACCATGCTCGGGATAATCGGCAGCTATGCAGGCACTCTGCTGATAGGTTATGGCGGGGCAAGGAGGTTCATGAGGTACCAGATAACCGTAGTGATAATAGAGTTGGCCCTACTGCTGGTCCTCACACCTGTTCTGCGCGCTGATGGCGTGCTCATAGCACTTTTCATCGCAGCGCCCCTTACATTAGATGTAATATACACAATGGCGCTTGAGCGCAGCTTCTCTATAAGCATAAGTTTCGGACCGCTGATACGCATAGTCGCGGCTGCAGTAATGATTACGCTGGTGATGCTAAGCTTCACCGAATTTTCGGGGTTCCATGGTTATTTTGCGCTCCTGATAAACTTCATAATAACGCTGCTTTTATACCCGCCACTGGTTGTGCTGCTGGGGGCGGTCGAGACGCGCAACATAGAGTTCATAAGGCAGGTGTCTACCCGCTTCGGCAGAATTGGGCGTCTGTCCAATGTCATCCTTGATTACGCCCAGTTTTTTATCGGCATTTTGCATAAGCCTTTTATTAATTAAAGCAAAAGCAAATTCAATTACTGCCTGCCCTAGTAGCTCAATGGTAGAGCGCTTGTCTTGTATCATCGCAAAGAAAACAAGAGGTTGGGGGTTCGATTCCCTCTTAGGGCTTCTCCTACTAATGCCGTTTTGCCATGGCCTTGCCCAAAAACGGCTCATAGATATTTTTCAGGAAATACCATTCTGGCAGACCATTCAAGGCCCTTGTCAAAAATGCCTATCTCCCTGCAGCCATTGAAAGTTTCTTCAGCGAATTTCAGGTCCTCGCGTATATCCTTGCCCTTCACAAATAGCTCGTGCATACCATTTTCTTTTATCTCGAACACATGCATGACCGCCCAAGTGAACTGCTCATACTTGATAAGCGGGGTAAATATCCGTATCCTATCCCTCAGTGTCCGATCCGGCCGCAATTTCAGATATGCATTGAGAAACATGCGTTTCTGTTCTTCTGAAAATTTGATCCTGCCAAAAGCTTCGAACATCCTGGCTATCTCAACCGCCGGGTCGCCAAATCCGACGCTTTCCCAGTCGATAAGTATGGGGACATAATTGTTTACCAATATATTTTGCTCGCACACATCCCCGTGCACAATGCAGCATTCGTTTCGGGGTTTATGGCTTTCAAGTGCCTTCTCGACTTTTTTGAAGGAGAAATCAATCAATCCGCGGAATTCGTCTTTTGGGCCAAAATATCCTGCCCGTTTATTTTTTATATATTCGATATTTTTTCCTATGCGCTTTAGCAATGATCCATACGTTGGCGTATCCATCTTCAGTTTCAAATCCGTAGTAGGGAGAGAATGTAATCTCGCCACCGTTCTCGCCAGATTCCTAACGGTTTTAGAATCCAATATCTTTTGGTGCTTGTCGAGCTGCACGCCAGGCATGTACTCCAAAACGATGAACGGCACATCGACCGCCTCCTTGGAGTCGTCAAGCAAGAAGGCCCTAGGCGCTATCTTCAGGTTTTCGATGGCTTTCAGGGCGTTAAACTCATCCCTTGATTTATTCGGTGTATTCTTGTCCATGTTTATTCTGACTACGAACCTTTTGCCATTTAAGATGGCTAAGTAATTCAAATTGCTCTCGCCCATACCAAGCCTCCTCAATTTTGCGCCTTTTATTTTTGCTTTCAGGTTTAAGAGTGCGGGATCGATCCTGATCAGATACCTGCCCAATCCAGTTTCTAAATCCATGGAATCATCAAGCCTTCGCCGCGCCAACGCGGCAGTCTGATATAAAGGTACTTGCATTGTTTATTTATACAAGTAAGCGGAACGCAGAGAAAACGGATAGATAGTTATTAAGCCGAGTTCAGCGATAATGGTTATCGGTACGAATGAAACTCAACAAGCTCACCCCGGAAGAGGAGAGGGTGATAGTCTACAAAGGAACTGAAGCCCCGTTCAGCGGCGAGTATGAAAAGAATTTCAAGCCTGGCATATACGTCTGCAGGCGGTGCGAAGCCCCGCTATACAAGTCGGACGACAAATTCGATGCCGAATGCGGTTGGCCAAGCTTCGATGATGAGATAAAAGGCGCAGTCAAGCGAGTGCCTGATCCGGATGGCGCCAGGATCGAGATAGAATGCGCCAGGTGCGGCGGCCATCTCGGGCATGTCTTCCTGGGGGAAGGCTTTACCAAAAAGAACACGAGGCATTGCGTTAACTCACTATCTCTCAAGTTTATACCTGAAAACGTTGATGAAAATGGGAAATGATGCCAAGACTATAGCCTTCGGCGGCGGCTGTTTCTGGTGCACGGAAGCAGTATTTTCGCTGTTCAAGGGCGTAAAAAAGGCGACTCCTGGCTATGCTGGAGGCGATACAAAAGACCCAACGTATGAGGACGTATGCACCGGCAATACGGGGCATGCAGAGGTGCTCAAGATAGAATATGATCCAAATAAAATAGATTTAAAAAAATTGCTGGACGTGTTCTTCAGCATGCACGACCCGACATCGCTCAACAAGCAGGGTGCGGACGTCGGCACCCAGTATAGGTCCATAATACTATACGGTTCGGATGAGCAGAAGCAGGAGATAGACTCATTCATTAAAGGCGCAGCAGGCGCTTTCAGCAAGCGCATAGTCACAGAAGTAAGGAAGCTGGATGACTTCTATCCTGCGGAGGACTATCATCAGAGGTACTTCAAAAAGAACCCTAACGCCGGTTATTGCGCTTTCATAATAGCGCCCAAGGTGCGGAAGATAAAAGAGAAATACGGGTTGCGCTGATCCTACGCCGCCGCGTGCCTGCAACCCGCGTTGGCGCAATCAACATGATCTGCGATATGCATATTAGCTTTTCGCGGATAGAATAATTGGATACGCATGTCCAGCGAGGAAAGGGAAAGCATAGCCGAGTATGCGGTTTCTTTTGCAGAAAGGGCCGGTGCCGACTATGCGGATGCATTTGTGGAGAGGAGCAGGGGCCGCTCTTACGCGCTGGAGCAGGGCAAGCTTAACGGCAGCAACTATTATGATAAGGAGGGCATAAGGGTACGGTTTGTGAAAGAGAAGAGGCTCTACGTATTCTCTACAAACAGGTTCGAGAAGGCGGCCATAGCGCACATGATATCGATGTGCAAAAGGTTCGATGGCGCTGACACTGTGCTATCGGGCGAGAGGGCTGTCAATGCAAAATGCAGGGTAGGCGAGCGGAGGAAGCTGGCAGATTCTGATATCCTAAAAGACCTTATGTCAATGGACAAGGTTCTGTCCAAGGTCAAATACATAAAGTTCAGGAGCGTTTACGCAGGGGTGGGCAAATCCGACACATTCTTCGTCAACACTGATGGCAGTCGGATAGAATCCACCATGCCAAGCGCGCAATCCTTCGCAAGTATAATAGTGGAGAATGGCAAGGAAACAAGGCAGAGGTTTCTCCAGTTCGGCGGAGTCGGAGGCTACGAACTAATAGATCCGAAAATAGTAGAGGGCAAGATACTCGGGGAGGCAAAGGCACTTCTTAACGTGATAGAGAAGGGCGTCAGGCTAAGCGCATACGAGCTAAAAAACGTAAGTAACGTGGTGATTGCACCGGAGATAACAGGGATAGCAGTCCACGAGAGCGTAGGCCATCCCGGCGAGGCCGACAGGGTTTTCCTCAGGGAAGCCGCTCAGGCCGGAACTAGCTACCTGACAAAAGACAACATGGGGCTTGAGATAGGCAGCCCTGCAGTTACAATAATCGACGATCCAACTATACCTAACTCCAACGGTTTCTATCTCTATGACGATGAGGGAGTAAAGACAAGGCCAAGGATATTGGTAAAGGATGGCATACAGAACGAGCTGCTTATGAACAGGTCATACGCGCATTTCCTTGGCATGAAGAGCAATGCGGCGGCAAGGTCGGACTACTACTCAAACGAGCCGCTAGTCAGGATGGCGAACAGCTACCTTAAGCCCGGAACGGCAAGCTTAGAGGAACTGATAAGCGAGGCGGGAAGCGGGGCCTACATAAAGTCATTCATGGAATGGAACATAGATGATACGAGGAGCTTCTCGCGGTATCAGGGGAGCGAGGCTTACCTGATAAAGAATCATAGGATGGGCAAGCCCATCAAGAATTACCAATTGGAGTCAAAGACGATAGACTTCTGGCACGCGGTCAAGCTTGTCGGAAGGGACTTTGAGCTGTCCCTAGGGAATTGCGGAAAGGGCGAGCCGATGCAGGGCGTACCTGTCACAATGGGCGGAGCATCCGCTCTGCTGTCATTCGGTAAGTGATTTTGTGGATTATGCAATGTATATAGTGAAGCAGGCCATGCTCAAAGGGTGCGACGAAGCGGTAGCCAGCGTATTCTCGTACCGCATAAGCTACCTCAAGATAGCGAATTCTAAAGTAGATTCCATAGTGACAAAGGACGAGCGCGGCGGATCCCTGTTCGTCTCGCAGGGCAAGAGGGTATTCTCCACCAACATAGATACGCTCTCCGGCCCGAACGTGGCTGCGGCCATAAGGAATGCAAAGAGGAACCTCGCGCATCTGGAGCCGAAAGACGACTATTACGGCATAGCGTCAGGCCCATTCAAGTACAGGAAGCAGGAGGCATGCGATAGCAGGATAAGGGATTATGACAACGATACCATTTCAGACATAGCACAGGCTGCGATAAACGAGGCAGCGGCTAATGGTGCAGACAATGTTGCAGGCACTCTAATACTTTCAAGGTCCAGCGAGACCATTGCAACAAGCAAGGGCGTGCATCAGGCCGAGGATTCCGCGCACGCCAGGTTATCAATAAGGGCTTTCGTGAATGGGTTATCCGCGCAGAAGATAGCTGCATCAAAGCGACTGAAGGACCTCGGACCCGCCGCCTTGGGTCGCACGACCGCAGAACTGGCAAGCATGGCGGATTCGAATGGCAAGGTAACAAGCGGAACCTACGACATAATATACATGCAGCAGCCTGCAGGCCTGCTATTCTCAATGGTGAACGAGATGGCCTGCGTGGGGAACGTCGAGACCGGCGGTTTCCTGATGGGCAAGCTGGGCAAGACCATAGCGGACAAAAAGCTGGAAATATACGACGACGGCGCAAGCAGCAAGATAATAAGCGCATCGAGATTCGATGCGGAGGGCTGCCCGACAAGGAAGACGCAGCTGATAGGGGACGGGAGGCTGCTGACATACCTGCACAACAATTCCACTGCAGCGAAGTACAAGACAAAGAGCACCGGCAATGCGGGCTTGGTGATGCCCAGCCCTAACGCATTGGTTCTGGAACACAAGAACACATCGAAGTCGATAGACAGGCTGATAAGCGGCATAGACAAAGGCATACTTGTGACCAACACGTGGTACACAAGGTTTAGCAATTACAGATCCGGGGATTTCTCAACTGTGCCGCGGGACATAGCGGTCTACATAGAGAAAGGCAGGCCCAAGTTCGCCATCAGGCAGGTTGACGTGGGGTCAGCCACCGGCATAAGGATAAGCGAGAATGTGTTCAGGATGCTGAAGAGCACAGTGCGCTCTGCCAACGATACCATACAGACGGCGTCATGGGATTCCGACGGTTACTTCGTCACCCCGAGCGTACTGGTGACAGGGGTCAAAGTGACCACGGCCTAAAGCCAGCTGTCCGAACGGCAGTCACATAATGTCTTATATACCTAACCTTTGATAATATTGTCAAGACAATAGAATTGGGTTCTCTCTTTCTCTTGTTATATATACATAAATAAACGGTGTCGGATTTGAAGAAATTCTCAGAAATGCAATTAAAGCCGGAGCTAGTAGAAGCGATACACAGGGTTGGTTTCACAGAAGCGACAGAGGTGCAGGAACGGGCAATCCCCACTGTGCTGTCTGGCAAGGACGCGATAGTCAGGGCGAAGACGGGCACGGGCAAGACCGCGGCCTTCATACTTCCGATAATGCAGTCCATGCCGCACTCGAATATGGTTAGCGCAATAGTGATAGTACCTACAAGGGAACTTGCGCTGCAGGTTGCGCAGTTCTCGGATCAGATAGGCAGGCACCTTCATGTGCGCACAACTACGGTCTATGGCGGCGCATCCATCAATGTACAGATAAGCAACCTCCAGAGGGGAGTGAACGTTGTTGTCGGTACACCAGGCAGGATAATCGACCTTATAGACCGCGGAGTCCTCAGGCTGGACAACGTTAAGTTCGTTGTACTTGATGAGGCCGACAGGATGCTTGACATGGGCTTCATAGATGACATAGATTACATACTTACCAAGACGCCGATGAAGAAGCAGATGCTGCTGTTCTCGGCTACGATGCCGCACCAGATAATAACAATAGCAAAGCGGCATATGGAACCGGATTACGCCACGATATTGGTTGGCGCCGAGGAAGAGCTGGTTGTCAATACAATATCCCACGGGTACACATTCGCCAAGGGCAGGATGAAATTCGCCGCGCTACTGGCTTACATAGGCCAATACTCGCCAAAGAAATGCATAATATTCTCGCGCACGCAATACGAGTCCGAGATAATATGCGATGTGCTCAGGAAGCAGGGGCTTGACGTGATGCTGCTTCATGGCGGCATGACACAGGCCAAGAGGGAATACTCGCTCGAGACTTTCAGGAAGGGCGCACAGTTCATGGTAGCGACCAACATAGCCGCAAGGGGCCTCGACATAGCCAACGTGACCGACATAATAAACTTCGACGCTCCGGAAACCGCGCACGACTACGTGCACAGGGTGGGCAGGTCTGCCAGAATGGGCAAGGAGGGCAAGGCATTCACGATATTCGGCCTTGATGAGAGGAGGCTTCTTGGCGACATAGAATACGATGCCAACATAAAGATGTCAGAGCTCAGGCTTGACGTTGACAAGTATAACAATTTCCAGATGCCCGATACGCACAGGCACAGTTATGGCTATAACGAGGGGGGCAGGGGAAGATTCAGGCCCCATTCCGGACATAGATATGATAACGACAGAAATAATAACAGCAGAAATGATAACAGCAGGCATGACGGCAACAGGCATGATAGCAACGGGTATCATGGCCATGGCGGCAGCAGGTACGGCCGCAACAGGTATAGAGGAAACAGATGAAATCCTGCTATTCAGTCTATTAGCGCTATCGCGTCTATCTCTACTCTCGCACCTTTTGGTATGGCAGCCACTACTACGGTGCTGCGCGCAGGGTACGGAGGCGAGAAATGTTTCGCATAAACCTCGTTTACTTGCTCAAAATCCTTGACGTCAATAAGGTAGATCGTGGTTTTCACTATGCTGTTCAGGCTAAGGCCTATGGACTTAAGTGTGATCTCTACGTTCTGGAGGGCCCTCTCGGTCTGCTCTGCAACGCTGTGCACGAGCTTGCCGGTCTTAGGATCCGTGCCTATCTCCCCGGAGCAGAAAATCAGTTTCCCGGCCTGTATGCCCAATGAGTAAGGTCCTACTGGTTTTGGTGCTTCGTTAGCTACGATCCTGTCGTTGTTCATGTGGCTCACTTTGATTTTTTGCTATTATACTAAATTAAACTTATTATACTTTTGGTTAGCGCCATTATATGGCTCTAGAGCCATCTACCAAAGGTAACTCTGACCGTATAAAAGGATTTAAAATAAGCTATCGTAATCATTTTACTTGTCTAGGTGGAAGGCAACAATCATCGCGCCGGCGTGCACGTGCAACCGGCGTGCGATGCCTTAGGTCTGAATGCCATAGTTGGGCGATTATATGGCCGATCAATCAAACATAGTAAGGAGGCTTGTGTTCAGGCTGGTGAAGAAGCATATAGCCGGCACGACCACAAGGTCCGCCCTCAAAGGGGTGAAGCTGCTGAATGAGCGCAAGCTTCATGCCACAGTCACATTCCTCAGCGAGAACGCCGTCAATCCTAACAAGATACACTACAACATAAACACATACATGGAGTTCATAAGGCAGATATCGCGGCTGCACCTGAATGCCGACGTGTCGCTGCGGTTGTCGCAGCTAGGCTACGCATCCGACAAGACTGGATGCGAGAGCGGCTTGGGCCAGATAGCCGGATTGGCCAGCAAGAGCGGCGTGAAGGTCTGGGTGGAATGCGAGGAGCCGATACCGATAAGGTCCGCAATCGATCTAATGAAGAGGCAGAACTGCTTTGCGGGAACTTTGGGCCTTGAGATTCCGGTGGTGGGCCATAAGATAGAGAAGGGCCCATTGAGCGGGATAAAGAACATAAGGCTGACATCGTATACCAGGGAGGGCAAGAGCAGGAGCGGCGACGAGATAATAAAATCCTACCTGTCGAGCATAAAGTTTTTGGGACGTAAGACTGGCATAACGATACTAGAGGCCGACGCGAAGCTAATACAGAGGCTGGCTGACAAGGAGAAGGGCTACAAGAAGGACCTGGCGTTCGAGGTGCCGCTCGGCTACAGCAAAAAGAGGATGAGCAGGCTTTCCAAGATGAAGTTCAACATGGGTGTGTACGTGCCTTACGGCAGCGACTGGATCCCATACGCGATAGACAAGCTGACCGAGGGCCACATCAGGGACATAGCAAGGGCCGTGCTTGACGGGGAGCACAAGCGTGATCAGAATGCCTGACGGGCCTGTTACCGCGCTCGTAACCGGAGCTACAAGCGGCTTGGGCATGCGGTTGTGCCAGAAGCTCATACAACATGGTTACGCAGTGCGGGCGATAATCAATCCGAGCCACGGATCCGGCGGAGCTGTTGACGGACTGCCAAATGATGTATCAACGTACGAGGCGGATATTACCATGCCGACCAATGGCGATCAAAGTGCGTTGATGGAGGCATGCGATGGCGCCACACTCGTCTTCCACACCGCAGGGGCCACGTTCAACCACAAGTTTACCGGCGCCCAATTCATAAATGTGAATGTGCGCGGCACTGAAAACCTGATAAAGGCGCTCCTTGGCACGCCCAATGGCGCCACCGCAGCCGTGCGTTTCATGTATACGAGCAGCGTGACTGTCTACGGCTACAGGAGGCCGGGCGAAACGATAACTGAGGGTTCAAAGACCGGGCCGAAGAGCGAATACTCAAAGAGCAAGCTGATGGCCGAAGGCGTGGTCAAGTCCTATTCCACGAAGTCCAGCAGGTTTTCGTATACAATACTTAGGCTGGGCACTATGTACGGGCCGGGGTACGAACGCTCGTTCTTCAAGGTATTCGGCATGATAAGGGACGGTAAGATGCGCTATGTCGGAAGGCCGACAAACCACCTGACCCTGGTGCACGTCGATGACGTTGTGGATGCCCAGATTGCAGCAGCCGAGAGCGGCAACTCCAGCAACAAGATATACAATATAACGGACGGCATTCCCCACACGGAACAGGAACTGTTTGAGATGGCGGCCAGGCAGATAGGCGTCAAGCCGCCGGAGAAGAGCGTAAATCCAGTTGTAGCCGGAGCCCTTGGTTTCATCACCGGGGTGAACAAGGACGAGCTGGATTTCCTGGCGAGCGACAGGGTGGTGGATTCCTCATTGATAGGCAGGGAGACAGGATTCACTCCAAAGATGCGCGTGGATGTTGAAGGGGCCGCCATGCTAAAGGAATTTATAGTTGCGAATAAAAGCATAAATTGAATTTGGCTTTTTAGACATGGATGATTTAATGAAGATGGGCAAGATCGAACTGTACATAAACGAGCTACTTGGCACGAAAGGTGCAATGTTCTTTTCTGTGATAGACCCGGTGGACTACCGTAGCAACGATGAAGTCGTTAAGACCGCAAAGGCGGTGTGCACAGGCGGCGCTGACGCGGTACTGCTTGGCGGCAGCACCGGCGCGCAGGGGGAGCTCCTAGAGGACACTGCAAGGGAGATAAAGGAATCGATAGATGTGCCGCTGATAGTATTCCCAGGGAATATAGCCACAATAACCAAGCATGCTGACGCGATATACTTCATGTCCCTGCTCAACGCAAGGAACCCGTACTGGATAACCCAGGCACAGATGCTTTCGGCGCCGATAATACGCGGCATGAGGATAGAGCCGCTGCCCGTCGGCTACATAGTCGTGTATCCCGGCGGAACCGTCGGATGGGTGGGCGACGTCAATTTCGTCCCGAGGGAGAAGCCGAAGATCGCAGCCGCGCTTGCCCTGGCTGGAGAGTACTTGGGCAACAGGATCATACTAACAGATGCAGGCTCAAATCCAAGGGCGCAGCATGCTGGCCCCATACCAAAGGAGATGATAAGGGCCGTCAAGAGCGCAATATCAGTCCCATACATAGTGGCTGGCGGAGTGGTCTCAGAAAAGGAGCTGGCGGATGCGTACTCGAGCGGCGCAGACATAGTCCAGATAGGCACGGCATTCGAGAACGCGCAGAACGCTGTCAAGAAGGCGAGGCTTTTCGCGCGCGTTGCCAAGGAGGAGGGGCTCAAGAAGATGCGCAAGCAATGATGCCATGCGCGAAATATCAACGCTCGATATAGCCGCACTTGTAAACGAACTTAACCTGCTGGCCGGATGGCACATCGACAAGTTCTATGAACTCAGGGACGGCCAGTTCAGGATAAGGCTGAGCAAGTCAGGAGAGAAGATAAACCTTAATTGCATACTCTCCCACACACTGAATAGGAGCATTTACATAGAGACCCCGGAGGAGCCTACGAACTTCTCATTGGCCGTCAGGTCAAAGACCGACGGACTTGCGCTCAATGGCGTATCGCAGCTGAACTACGACAGGATAATAGACATAAGCGCTGGCACGGCGGACAGGGAAACCCACATAATACTGGAGATGTTCGGCAAGGGCAACCTTGTCATAGCCAATTCCGGCATGAAGATACTGTTGGCTTACAGGACGCATGATTACAGGGACAGGAGCGTCAGGGCCGGGGCCGTATACGAGCCGCCCAAAAGCAACCAGACAAAGATGGGCGACCTAGTCAAGGCCGAGTCAGCCGAAAAGGCCATAAGGGGGATTCTGGCGCCATCAACAGGTAGCCAGAATGCAGTGTCATCCATTGCAAAAGCTCTGAATTTCGGCGGCGTATACGTAGAAGAGGCGTTCAATGAAGCCGGTGTCAGCTTGAGGTCTAGCGTGGGGGAGCTTGATGACATCATGATCGCCGGAATAGCAAAACGCATCTCCGAGATGCTGGGCTATACGATGAAGCCTTCGCCGACCGTGTTCCTCGAGTCCGGCAAGGCGCTGGATTACGCGATATGCGACCTTAAGAAATATGGCGGACTGGAGAAAATGAGTTTCGGGAGCGTGTCCGAGGCGCTGGACTTCTTCTACAACGAAAACAGGGTGGATGCAGCGCCTAAGAAAAACGAGGCCATAGAGCAGCTCAAGGCAAGCATAAAGAAACAGGAGGATCTGATTGTGCAGGTTGCCGAGGAGATAAGCGCCGCAAAGGCTTCGGGCGAAAGTATATTTAATAACCTGACCGCAATAAACGCAATCATAACTGCGGCAAGGCAGAACAAGCGAATCACAGCGGAAGAGATGCAAACGCTTTTCCCAAACGTCAAGATAACAAATATCGATTTGAAAGAGAAGAGCATAACAATCGACATCTGATGTTTTTATGCTGAAACTAACATTCCTGGGCACTTCGGGCTCTGCACCCACCAAGAGGAGAGGCATGCCCAGCGTGGCGCTGGAATATGATGGCGGGGTCTACCTTTTCGACTGCGGCGAAGGCAGCCAGCGACAGATGCTCATGTACGGCGTCAACCACGCTGCCCTAAGGGCGATTTTCATATCCCATATACACGGCGACCATGTGATAGGCATACCTGGCTTATTGAGGACAATGGCGCTCAACAGGAGGACGACGCCTATCGACATATTCGTTCCAAAGGGATGTGAAGGGGCCATAAAAGCGCTGATAGGATTCGACAAGGCGTCCATGGGCTACGGGGTGAACGTAAAGGCCGTCAATGCTGGTTCAATATACGATGGGAAGGGTTTCAAGATAAGCGCGTTCAAGCTTAACCACTCGGTGCCGTCGTTCGGATACGCATTCAAGGAAAACGACAAGACGCATTTCATCAAGGAAAAGGCCATTTCTGCGGGACTTGAAGGCAGGATGTTCAGCGAGCTGTTAAAGAAAGGAAGCATGAAAGTCGGCAAAAAGCTGGTGAAGGCTTCCGATGTGACAACAAAGGAGAAGGGCCTGGCATTTGCATATGTGGCCGACACGCGTCCGACAAGCTCAACGGCAGTGAAGGCAAGGGGCAACGACATTCTCATACATGAGGCGACCTACGCGTCGGATCTGGAAACTCTTGCAAAGGAGAGGATGCATTCTACGGCCGCAGAAGCCGCTACAATTGCAAAAAAGGCCTCGGTGAAGAGGCTGATACTGTTCCATGTGAGCGCGAGGTACAAAGACGGCAGAAAACTGGCTTCGGAAGCGAAGGCAATATTTAATAATTCTGAAGTAGCAAAGGATGGCTTGAAGATACTTTTATGATGGGCTCGTAGTCGATTGGTAAGACGTCACGTTGACAACGTGAAGACAAGGAGTTCGATTCTCCTCGGGCCCACTGATATTTGTCGTCGGTAGGTGCGGGGTTCGGAATCACAGGAATAGCAGCTTTTTTGGCAGCCATTGATACACCGCGTTAAAGTTTGTTGGGTTGATAGGTATTTAAAGGGCAGGGGTTCGGATTTCAAGTTTAACTAGTGAATCAAAATGGTTAATCGCTCAAGTCGTATATCGGATTTTGTATTCGTTGCAGTTTTGATTGCCTTGGCGCTATTCTTAATAGTTTGTTTTTATTTTAGCTTCACAAGTCTTAATATGGCCTTGGTATCGTATACGAACAATACAATAAATTCAAATCTTCTGAATTTGGCCACACAAAATCCTCAGGCGTATAGTACATTCTTGCAATCGCTCTTAACTTATGATGGAATTTTAATGGCATTTTTCGGTTTATTGGCTGTAGAAACAATAAAGGAGTTGATTAAAGACACCCATCAGAGTAAAAAAATTTTGATTATGGAGGCTATAATTTACGTTGGCGTTCTACTTTTTATAATGATACAGCTATTCTATTCGGCGTCTACAATATTTAATGCAATGGCAACAGATTATACTGGGACTTTGGATACCATAGGTCTATCAGTGGTGGATGCAAAATTTGCGACAACAAATCTTTTAGATGCTGCTGTAGGATTAATTGCAATGGTGTACATTTATATTTTTGTTACCGTCTTAAGAAAGGCGCTTAGGGCGGCGCTGGATTGATTTCCTTTTACCAAAAATCTCCAACAGGCATATTGTTATGCCACAGACTGAAATAAACACAAAGGAATAAGGAATAGTGCCGAACAGAGAATAAGATGTAACAAATGCAACTATTTCTAATATTGCCCAAACAAAAAGCATTAGTATAGTGGCCATGATTTTTATACGTAGAAGTTTGTTCATTTTATACCACTTTCAGAGGACGACATAGAGAGTTTTCTTTTTAACAAAGTCGCTTCGCTTATAGAAATCGCATCAATTACTTCATACAGCTCACGCTTATCGGTGCTGATGTACCTAGACGTGGTGCTCATGTCCCTGTGCCTGGCGAACCTGCTGGTGAGCACCACGTTGCCATTGGTGCTCCTTGCGAATTTTGTGATTGCGTAGTGGCGGAGGCTGTGCGTAGTCAATAGATGGAGCTTGTGGGGGGCTCTCCCATCGCGCTCCTCGCTCACATCATAGACCTCGTCCAGCCCTGCCTGCTCCGCATACTCCCTGAACATGCGCCTTATATAATTGACCTCAAGATAGGGCTCTTTTCTGGGGCTGAACTTAGCCTCCCTGAAGAATATGTAGCCATCGTTCTGCTCTATCTGCGCGGAGTTGGCCTTTATGAACTCAAGGAGTTCCCTAAAAAGAGGAATCGCTATTATGAGGCTGTCCAACTGCCTCGCCTTCTCCGTATGGATTTTGATTTCTCTAGACTCTAAATTTATATCCCGTATATTGACCTTCACTGCCTCGCCTATGCGAAGCCCAAGCCCCGCCTGCATCTTGAAAAGGAGGGCGTGTTTGGGGTTTGATACCTGGTGCAGGAACATGGTGAGCTGCTGCTCCGAAAAGGCCTTCGATAACGAGCCGTACTTGGCCGTCTTGGGTCTGCGGAATCGCCCCAGGTAATAGTCCTTGATTTGCGTCCTTAGCTCCTCTATGCGCCCCTTGCCCATATCAGGCAACTTGGCCTTTACATAGTCCTCTATCTTCTCTGATTCTAGCCTGCGCTCTGGGATTGGATTGTAAGCGAACTCCGTTGGAATCTC
This sequence comes from Microcaldota archaeon, assembly GCA_027317945.1. GTDB lineage: Archaea > Micrarchaeota > Micrarchaeia > Micrarchaeales > Micrarchaeaceae > JAKATK01. Next base: position 107,564 of record DAHVQB010000003.1, on the reverse strand, counting down.
TATCTCCAGGTGGGTGTCTATGCTCCTCATAGTGCACACCACGCAAGGGGTTCGATAATCCGCAAGCAGGATTTGAACCTTAGACGACAGTTTGATTGCCTCTCTGGCCTTGAACCCCCCAACGTCGGCGCCCCTAGGCGCCTCCTTGCTAGGGCTCGGGGCTCTCCTTGTATCTCGGCTAGCTCGGGGGCGTATAGCTCTTGGGTTCTTGGAATCTTTGGTCTTGGGGTCTTTGGGGGTGGGGTTATTAGGCTTAGCTTTCTTAATCGTAGCTGTGGGGGGTTCTCCTCGGGCCCACTCATTTCTAGCATTGGAAATCACGGGTTCGAATCCGGGATTGAGACGCAAGAAAGGAACGCGCGAAAACGTGGGTTCATGGTTCGTTTCCACAGCGTTCCGGCGTAGAGCAGCAGGGTCCGAAAAACAGGGTTCGGGGTCGGATTTCCAGTGCTTTCTGGAACAAGTAGAACACGTAAGCAACGCCATATCAAAGAACAAGCTAGAGCAGCTAAGAACCATCGTTACAAAAGCACATGAAAGGCGCTTCAAAAGACGGAAAGAGCCTCGATACGGCTCAATCAATAAGGGCTTCACCGAAATCGAGCTACAGCATTTCCTGAGAAATATACATAGCGAGAAATTCGGTCTTCTGTTCAGGTATCAAGCTTATCTCGGCCTCCGTGTCGGCGAAGTCTGCAAGTTGCACATAAGTAACATTGACTTCGACAAGCGGGAACTCATTTTGAAGAGTGAGAAGTCTGACTGCATGGATTTGCTAATAATACCTTTGGACTTATTCAAAGCAACTATAGAATTCATTAACAAGCATGCGAAAGAGATTAAGGCAGCACATGGCTACATTTTCTATAAAGAAAATGACTACGGTCACACCGAGCTGCCTTACATAAATGTTAACCATGCAAGAAACGTCTTCCGGGAAGTCGTCCAGAAGGTTGACCTGAACCAGATTTATGAGACTTCGGAAGAGGCGTATTCAACGCACAAGTCGAGGCCGCTCCATAGATTAACGACTCACTCTTTGCGTCATTACGCGATAACGCACTTCGCAAAGTCAACTAATGGCAACGTCGTTTTATCCGCCAGATTCGCCCGACACTCTAATCCAGCAACAACAATGCGCTACATAGCAAAAGACAACGAAGACTTATTCAAGAATATAGAATTCGCTTTTGATCGTTCAAAACTGCACGAACTGAAAAGTCAATTTTCTAAAGGCTTTTGATTACTGCGTTTTATTTAAGTGCCCATAAATAGTATAATTGCCTTTCGGAGGATTGAAACACCCATCAAGTGGTGACAGTAAATCACCAACATAATCAATTGGATAGCAGCTAGAAACATTATTGAAAATTATCATTGTTCCATTTGAATACGTGAAGTACATACCGCTAAAATTATAGGCCGTAACTGGTGCAAAGTTGCAACGAGAACAACTTCCTATTCGCCAAGATTCATTCTTAATGAATGATGCGGTTATTTGACCACTCGCGCTATGTTTTAACGTGAAAATTGGAGCAGAATAGTTGCCAATCTCCGCAAGAACAATGACTGCTATTATAACCAAAATGACTGCACTATAAATGAGCAGATGCGCTACTTTCATGAGCCCAGCCTTAATTGTATTAGGCTTAAAGGTTATAAGAATTGTTATTAGCTTGGGTTCGGATTAGCAGTGACATCCGTGAGAGCTAGCACGGTCAAGGACACGGCCCTCTCAAGGCCGGAACTCGGGTTCAAATCCCGATCAGAGCACACTTTCCGAGGACCCATATAAGGGATTCAAATTCACGAAAACCGCACCCGTTGCCTATTTAAATTCGGGGTTGCAAAATAACTGTGAATAATCGGGGTTCGTTTGCAAGCAAATGCTTAATCGGGGTTGCTATGGGCAGTAAAAATACGCGTCGAATTTTGTCAAATTCTCGTGAAGGCCGGAAGTTCGATTCTCTTCAGGCCCATTTGAATCTGGCATCGATGCAATAAGCTCTTCTACTGCTTTATAAGGACGAAGGATTCCATGAAAATATACTCCAAGAGCATATTGCTGTTCTGCATTTTTCTTATTTACCTGATATTCGTAAGCCTTTACATAGGATACGCCATAACGTTGGTTTGTTCGGTTGCACTGGCAGGCTTGGTCGCGCTTCTAATACTTGGCAGGAAGGATGTGATCGTAGCATTAAAGCCGAACATAAACCGTTATTCTATTTTCGGCTTGTTGCTGATAGTAATATATTTCATTATAATATCTACATTCTTTTTGAGGAGCACGGAGCTGATATTTTTCGATGAACAGATATACCAGAGCGTAGCATTGAACATACTTAACCATGGCAACGCCTTGCCATGCTTATACGGAACTTCATACCTCAAAAGTTGTTATGTCAATTATACCGGTTTTGACCCATCAGGATGGCCATTCCTCATTGCAATCCCATTCGCGCTTTTTGGCGCAGGTCAAATTACGGCACACGGCCTTGAGATATCCATCAGTGCAATGTCAATCGTTGCGGTATTCCTACTCTCCAGCATCATCACGAATAGGAAGGAGATACCGATAATTTCCGCAGCCATATTTGCCACCATACCAGAGGTTTTCATATGGTCTGGCACGTTAGCGAATCCAAACACGCCGTTCATGTTGTTCTCCATTATAACGGTATTGCTATCCATAATATTCATCAAGACACGCACCAAGCGTACCTTATGGATGGCTCTGTTCAGCATGGTGCTAACTGCGTATCTGAGGCTGGAAGCCTTAATACTGATTCCGATATTGCTTCTGGCATTTCTGACATTCGGCGGCAATGATATGAAGCGCACATTCATTGAAAGGGTCGGGCAGATTAAGAAGGCCGTGCTGACGGAATATGCACAGTCCACCGCTATCGTACTATTGATTCTGCTGGCACCTGAGCTAATTTTCATAAACCTCGCCGGGCCGCAGTTGCTCATAAATACACAATTGTTCCTGAAAAGCGGCTTACCAATACTGTCAATTTCATACCTGCCAACAGTCGCCATTCAAAATCTGTTATTTCTAATGGGCGGCATAAATGCATATCCTGCAATATTCCTGCCTGAGATAACAATACTTGCGATGGCAGGTGCGGCGTTCTTATTTTTCGATCGAAGAGGGGAGCGCAGCCGTCCTGCATTGCTATTGCTTTCATCGATATTCGTATCCTACTTCATATTCTACGGGATGTACTTTTCCGGCTCTGCGCTTTCCGGCACCTCGGTAAGGTTCCTCCTGATACTGTTCCCTTCGCTTTCGATATTGGCGGCCTTCGGGGTTTACGGCGTCGCGTCGCTGTCAGTCAGGAATCTGCATAAAGCGCGCACTGCTGATGCAAGAAGAATCACAGTTTATGCACTGTGCTTCTCATTAATCGCGCTATTCTTTGTCTTGCCATTCATCCAATCAATCCCGTATATCTCCAGCCCCAACTATGCTCATCCTGATTTTCCCGTAATAGGTACTGCAAGCGCTCAAAATGGCCCATATGCAATGTCATACGCTAATAGGTCCCTGACGTTTATCAACGACAACTACAACTTAGTTCCGGCCGGCTGCTTGGTATTCTCTCCATCTCCATACCTATGGTACGGGTTGAACAGGAGCGCTGCATACGTATCCGAATACAATGCATCTGGAATAAGCATGGGCAACCATAGCTGCTTCGTGCTTGATTACAGCTGGTTCTGCGGCATGCCATTCAACAATACCGCATGCAATTCCTTGCTGTCTCAATACAAGGTAAGAACGTTGGCCACTGAATACGGGGATATGGGATCCAACTTCTCTTTGTACGAGCTGCTGAATTATACGCCGCATTAACTACAATGCCAATGCATGCAAAATCTGTATATATGCACTAATTTAATAGGTTGGCACAGAAAGTATAAACGGTTCAAATGGCAGACACGTTGCCGGTCATACCGCCTGAACAGCTGGCTGCGTATGTATCTGGATCAAAGATCATAAAGGCAATAAGCAGCAGCATATCAAAATGCCTTGAGATAGCGCTAACCCAAGCGTTCTCAAGCGAGTCTTTCAGAAATTCGGCTGACAATGGTGCATTACCATATCTTACCTCATTGCTGCTGCTGGACTTTTCTGGCAAGCCGTTCAACAGGATAGAGATGCAGAAGGTGGTAGAGGCGCTAGGGGTTGCTTTCTCTGCCGAGATAGCTGATACAATAGGAGCATTTCATTTCGGGTCCCACTTCATCAGGATAGCGCTTTCTGCCTTTCTTGACTCTTCTGGGGTAGATTCGATACCTGATAGCATGACCAGGTTGGAGATGTCAATAGGCATCTCTCCGAATTCTGCAGTCTCTGCAGAGGCAATAGACATATACAAAAAGGCAGGTGGCCAAGACCCAAATGTCCTGTCCAATCAAGATGCAGTCAGTGACCAAATTGCGCTTATGCTGGACCTTGCCTACAAACTTTCAGAGATGGTGCAGGTAGAGCTTGACTACTCTCTGAAATCATACTTATGCACTATACCAAAGTCGGATCAAAACGAGCGCAGCATACTAGCGCATTTCTTTGCGTCCGTCGTGCTGATGTTCGCCGGCTCTGACATAATAGATAAAGACAAATTCCTAAAATTGCTTTCCGGTGCCGGCATAAATCTAGATAATTCATTGATGCCGTTTGTGAAGGAGCAAATGGGCAAGAACTACCTTATCTGCATAGCCTCCGCCTTCACCCTGCTGGCCGCGGGCAAAAGGGCAGATGAGGGCTCTATGCTTAGGATGCTAAGGGCGCTCTCCGTTCATCCAAACATGGGCACGATAAAGTATACGCTAAGCTTGGTAAACCGGCAAGTAAGCCAGCAGAAATAGGCAGACCTGGCTTACTTGAATATGTTTACCCCGTTCGCCGTTATCTCGTACGGGGCGGGGTTGTTCCTGTGGTTCGTCTTCCTCATCTTCACTATCCTTATCATGTACTGGATGCTTCCCTCTACGCTTGTAGTGGACAGCCCTATCAGCCCATCAAACATGAAAGTTCCGTAAAGTCCGCCTACCACAGATTTGTTGACCTCCGTAGTTTCCATCGTGACTACTGTAGTTACGCCGAGCTGCCTGAAATTCGCTATCATTAGGTTAATCGATCGAGTGAAAGCCCTGTCGTCATCGCAAAGCGTCCTGAGTGATGTGAGCGAGTCTATCACAACAATTTTGGATTTGTTTGACTCTATCTCCTTGTTAAGGTCTGCAAGGACTGCCTCGAAGGCCTCCCTGCTCTTCAGGCTTGTGACTATGGGCACCGCCATTATGTTAAGCTTCCTCGAAGTAACGAGCTCGTCGATATCCTCAAAGTACAGGAATGCGTTCTTTGCGTTGGATATGACAGACTCCACAGTCTCCTCGAACGTTATGAACGTGCTCGGTATGTCGACCTCGGCGTTCCTATAAAGTATCTCGAAGCACAGCAACGTCTTACCGGTGCCTGTGCTTCCGGCAAGCAGGACCTGGTTCTTTCCAGGCAAGCCACCGTACAACAGATCGTCAAGACCGTTAACTCCTGTGACAACACGCTCTAGGAAAAACCGCTGCTCTGTAGTCATTCTAACACCAATAAAAGATCAAAGCACGTTTTCTACCGATATTATCGGGTTGATTCCGCTGCTAGTCACTACATAGGGCACCGTCTTGAAGCTGTGCTTGGTGCCGCGCATCTTCAGCACCTCCAGGCTCTGTATCCTGCTACGCTCTTCGGGTATTGCGTATAGCACTATTATCCCGTCGTATATGAAGAATTCAGGCTGGTACTTGAGCCTCTCCCTACTGCCAGTCTGTATCTCGAGCGTGAGCATGGACGTCACATTCAGGTTTTTCAGCACGTCAACGAGGTTGAGCGAAAGCATCCTGTAAGCTAGCGGATCCCGTATCAGCAGCTTGAAAGTGGTAAGCGAATCTATTACGACCCTGGTTGCCTGCGTTGATTTTATTGAGCTGGCTATCTGGTTGACAACAGAACCGAACAGGTAGTTCATCTGCGACTCGTCGCCGTTCCCTGCGCCGCGTATCGTTTCCTTTATGTCCGCGCCTTCGATCTTCAGGTTTCCGTTGGCTATCTGCTTGTCTATGTCCTTAAAGTCCGTGAATGCGTCCTTGGCGTTTTCTATTATCTGTTCCGGCGCCTCCTCCAGCGAGAAAAATAAGCCTTTCTTCCCCTCCTTAGCGTTATTGTACAAGAATTCGAATGCAGTGAGCGTCTTGCCTGAACCGGCAGTGCCGGCCAATGCAACCTGATTACCCTCAGGTATGCCGCCGTTGATCATCTTGTCTAGGATGCTTATCCCAGTATTGATGCGCTGCCTCATCAACCCGCCACTATACAGAATCCCTTTACAGTTGAAGCTTTAAATAACTTACCTGCGAACTGGCTTCATCCCATAATTCGTAACCGACGCTGGAGTCTTATCCTTTCCATCTGATACTTTTGGTATGGGAAAGCCCAAAAGGAGGGCAAACCCAAAGGTGGTAACCAGCGTTGATAGAAACCTTGCAAAATTGACAGTAAAAGAGGCGAAAAAGTTTGTACGTAGACTTCCTTCACCATGGGACCGAATAAACGAGGCAGACGACCTATCTACGATAATAAGATAGTGTTCACCCTGTTCTTATTGATGGCGGCCTTAGATTTGACATACGACCTTATGGTCGCTGAGATTGGGAAGGGCTGCCTCCAGGAACTCCCGGGGTCAACAAGCTTCCCAGTCGCAGCACCTTGAACAGAGGAATGTTGCGGCTGAATCAAAAATACGTCCGCAGGTTTAAAATTCGTATGGTTTGCAGAATTTTCCAGGATTTTTGAACCTGATGCAACTTGCATTGATTGCAAGGGAAAAACTACTTATAACACACTGTGCTCCTCCATCCCAAACTACTTCGCCCTCCTTCTGTGCCTATGTATCTCGACCGTCTGCGCCTCCATCCACGTTACTACGGCTAAGGTTTCCATAAGCATCATGATGGCGGTCAATAGTATACCTAGCGATAAGTTTTGCGTGCCGAACTCATATCCGGCAAAGACCCCGAACGGCGTTTCTAGGGAATACAGCGCAGCTGTTATGAACTTCTTGTAATTCGTGGCTGTTCTGCTTCTTATTTTATCACCGTATTAACGCCCATGGCCGTCTAATAATCCTCAAATAAATATTCGCTTGGCATCCTTTATTTATACTTTGCATCATGGACGCGTACTCTATAAATAAATGCGAATGGTTAATACCTTAAGAATTCCCTCAACTTCGTTGAGGGTCTGATCCTGCAGTAAGCATACATTTTCACATACGAATTCTTCTGACGGCAGCGTGCAGCAGGCTTTTACTACTGCCAATCCACTGCCGCCGAAGTAAGTCTACGGTTAGTTTAACTGATGCAAATCATAAAAATGTATCGGACTTTTAGGCTTCATCCCATAATTCGTAACCGACGCTAGAGAAACAAACCTATTTATGGGATGAAGCCGGCCGTTCCACATAATGTTTAATATATAGAGCGCATAATAAATCTGCGAAAGTGTGTTCAATGCTAAAAAGCAGTGACGTGATAGAGGCTCTGAATGGCTGCACCGATCCGGAGCTGAACGCAAGCATAGTGGATCTGGGCCTCATATACGGCATAAACATAAGCAACGGCAATGATGTCAAGGTCACGCTTACAATGACTTCGCCAATGTGCCCGGTCACCAGCGTGATCCTTGCCGACGCCCAGCTGAGGCTTGAAGCCATAAACGAGGTTGGCAAGGTGGAGGTAAATCTCGTGTGGGAGCCGATGTGGAGCCCGGAAATGATGAGCGACGAGCTCAAGTACAGGGAATGAAAAATAGGCGCCGATGCGCGCTTTGCTGTTTTGCGATCAAAGTGTGATATGCATGGCAATAGAAAAGGAGAGGACCTTAGTCCTGATAAAACCTGATGGGGTAGAGAGAGCCGTAATAGGAAACGTAATAACAAAGTTCGAGGAAGCCGGGCTGAAGGTGGTAGGCATGAAATTGATCAAGGCGGACGAGGACACTGTAGGCAAACATTATGTTTACGATGAGGGGTGGCTGGTCAGCGTAGGGACCAAGGCGAAGAAGTCCATGAAGGAAAAGGGGATAGATTCACCCGAGACGGAGCTGGACATAGGCAAGAGGGTAAGGAACCTGCTGATAAAGGAGCTGACTAGGTCGCCGATAGTAGCCATGGTGCTTGAAGGCTACTCCACTACCGAGGTGGCAAGGAAGATAGCCGGGCCCACCGAACCAAAGAAAGCGGATCCTTCTACAATAAGGGGCGGGTTCTCCAGCGACAGCTACGAGCTTGCCGATGCTTTCAAGAGGCCCGTAAGGAACGTCGTCCACGTCTCGGAGAGCAAGGAGATAGCGGAGAAGGAGATAAAGTTGTGGTTCAAGGACTCCGAGATATTCGGCTACAAGAGGGCTGATGAGACTGCGCTGTTCGGCGCATGATCGCAGATGTTTTCGTTTTAGGTGATTTTGATGGGACTTGATGTATCAAAGACAGTGGTTGACAGTTTTGCTACATTGTTCAACAACAAATCTGCGGCTTTATTCGCAATCATAGGCTCTGGCATTTCGTTAATACTGTCATCAATTCTTCTCTTGGGCATAACCGCTGTCAGCAGCTTCATGCTTTACGGCTCAGGATCGGGTCTATCACCGCTCAGTTTCAATGCCAACATGCTAATCCTGAGCATAGCCATCCTCATAATAGGCTATTTTGTCTCTGTTTTCATGTATGGGGCCATAATAAGCGCAGTGTATGCCGGTGCGAAAGGCAGTATCACCAATGCCGCAAGGACGGCATACCACAGGTTACTATACCTTGCCGCGACTTTTATACTGTTCAGCATAATCGTTATCATAGGCATGGTTTGCTTCATAATACCGGGCATATACCTGTATACAAGGTTATCGCTCTCTATGCCGGAAACGGTTGTAGGCGGGAAAGGCCCTATCGATGCATTGAAGGGCAGCTGGAGCAAGACCAGAGGCAACGCATTCCCTGTCTTTTTAGTTCTGCTTATAATCTTCATAGCAACGTCTGCGATAGCGCTTATATCAATGATACCGACCCTATTAACTGCCTTTATCGGCGGCCTGCTGCTTCTGGTAGTGTCAGCGATTCTTCAGCTCATAGTTGGGTTCTTCAATTACGCTATGATGATAGGGCAGGTGCTAATCTATGGGAAGTTCAAGCAAGCCGACGTTACGGCAAAGGCATCAACCGGTAAAGCGGCAAAGAAATAAGTCGCATTAAGCGCGACAGGCATTGTGGTGTTTGCATGATAAGGCAGCCTATAATAGTGGTGATGGGTCACGTAGATCATGGCAAGACCACATTGCTTGACAAGATAAGGAACACTGCGATAGCCTCAAAGGAGGCCGGCAAGATAACCCAGCACATAGCAGCAAGCGAGGTGCCGATAGATGCAATAAACAAGATATGCGGCACCGCAATAAGGGGATCATCGTCAAAGCTGACCATACCGGGGCTTCTCTTCATAGACACTCCTGGCCATGAAGCGTTCACCAACCTCAGGCGCAGAGGCGGCAGCGTGGCGGACATAGCCATAGTTGTGGTAGACGTATCGCAGGGCTTCGAACCGCAGACGATAGAGGCCATAAATATACTCAAGGAGTACAAGACGCCTTTCGTGATAGCGGCGAACAAGATAGACATGATAACCGGTTGGCATAACACCAAGTTGGGCAGCGTCATGGAGGCCCTGAAGCAGCAGCCCCAATATGTGGCTACGGAGCTTGACAACAAGGTATATGCCATCGCAGGCAGGCTCGGGGAGCTGGGCTTCTCCAGCGACCGGTTCGACAGGATAACGAATTTCCAGAGGGAGCTGGCAATAGTGCCGATAAGCGCCAAGACCGGCGAGGGCATAGCAGAGCTGCTCATGATGGTGACGGGCCTGGCGCAGAAATTCCTTGAGATGGAGCTTAATATAGAGGTGAAGGGGCCCGGCCGCGGCAGCATATTGGAGAAGCACGAGGTGACCGGGCTGGGCACCACGATAGACGTGATACTCTACGATGGCACGCTCCATGTCAACGACAACATAGCGTTCGCTACCCAGAACGGCATAGCAACTGCCAAGATAAAGGCCCTTCTAAAGCCTAAGCCGCTGCACGAGATAAGGGAGGCAACCAGCAACTTCCTGTACGTTGATGAAGTCAGCGCCGCATGCGGGGTAAAGATAAGCGGCACGGGCCTTGATGACGCGATGCCAGGATCCCTTGTCATACAGACAAGCGATCCGAATTACGACAGCCAGATCGAGCAGGAACTGGAAGACGTATTCAAGGGCGATGGTTCCGGCGTTGTCTTAAAGGCGGATTCGATAGGCAGCATAGAGGCGATATCGAAGCTGCTTAAGAGCGATGGATTCAAGATATCCAGGAAGGCCATAGGTAAGGTGACAAAGCGCGATGTCATAGACGTATTCACGGCGAGCGCTTCAGACCCTGCAATGGCTGCCATCCTCGCGTTCAACGTCGGGATGGATCAGGATGCGCTGGAAGCATCCCAGGCCAGCAACGTTACCATAATAGAGGACAAGATAATATACACGCTGATAGACGATTACAAGAAGTTCGTTGACAGGAAGCAGCACGACATAAAGAAGAGGGTGGAAAGCTCGATAATGTTTCCCGGGGCGATAGAAATAGTGCCCAATACATGCTTCAGGGCGTCCCATCCTGCAATATTCGGCATCGATGTGCTGCAGGGCAGGATAAAGCCGGGCTACCTTATGATGAGCGAAACAGGAACTGTGATAGGCCGCATAAAAGGCATACAGAACGACAAGGCGCCGCTGGACATGGCGAAGAAAGGGGACAGCGTCGCAATATCTATGGACGAGCCCACATTCGGCAGGCAGATTCGCGACGGCCAAGTGCTGTATACCCGCCTCTCGGACAGCGATGAGAAGATGCTCAAGGGCGAGTTCTCAAATCTCGTGGGCGACGAGGAGAAGGAGCTGCTTGAGAAGATAAAGCTCATAAAGGCCAATGCAAGGCTAAAATGAGCGCAAACGCACCCGCCCGTTCTTGTAAGCCGGCGTCTGAATTTCATGTTAATGGTATTTAGTCTTTGTGAGCAAATCCCTATTCGAATATCAGTACTCGGATTTACATTGCATTGGTGTCTTACATTCTTCTATTAATAGGTCGTGGTTTAGATGACGAAAGCTGGTAGGAGCATATGCGTTGAGCAGATAAATGGCATACCGGTAAATGAGCAGGCCATAGAGTATGTTGAGAGAAAGGGCATGGGGCATCCGGATTCCCTGATAGACGGGATATGCGAGAAGGCAAGTGTCGAGCTCAGCAAGTATTACCTGGACGAGATGGGCTTGGTGCTGCACCACAATGTGGACAAGGGGCTAATAGTCGGCGGCGCATCCGAAGTGACTTTCGGCAAAGGCGTCATAACTAGGCCCATAGAGATAATAATAGCCGGCAGGGCGACTGCAGAATACGAAGGCAAGCAGATACCTGTCGACAAGATAGTGATAAAGGCGGCCCGCGATTATCTTGCCGAGAATACAAGGTTCTTGGACCTCGAAAAGGAGACCATAATATCATCCAAAATACTCAAGGGCTCGGCCGATCTGACGCAGATATTCAACAGGAACAGCGACGCGCCACTTGCGAATGACACATCTTTCGGTATAGGCTTCGCGCCTTTCAGCGAGACGGAGAATCTTGCGCTAGAAACGGAACACTACCTTAACGGCAAGGAGTACAAGTCGAAGATGCCTTCCGTTGGGGAAGACATAAAAGTAATGGGCGTGAAGGAGAGGGATAAGATAACGCTTACGATAGCCATAGCGTTCGTGGCCAAATACCTGAACAACATAGAAGAATACATGCATACGAAGGAGACCGTAGAAAATGACGTGAAGCGCTTCGCAAAGAAGTTCACTAACAAGGAAGTCGAGGTCATGGTAGATACTGGAGACTCGAGGGAGCGCATGGAGGTGTACCTGACAAAGTCCGGTCTCAGCTGCGAAGCTGGAGACGACGGCGAGGTCGGCCGTGGCAACAGGATAAACGGGCTGATAACGCCTTTCAGGCATATGTCACTGGAGGCTGCGGCAGGGAAGAACCCGATAAACCACGTTGGCAAGATATACAACGTACTTGCAGAGGAGATAGCGCATGACGTGGTCAAGCTGTACCCGAAGATAAAGGAGTGCAACGTATCGATAGTTTCACAGATAGGGAGGAGCATAGCCGATCCAAAGAACCTAAGCATAAACGTTATAATGGATAATAACGAGCAGCTAGATCCGATAAAAGGCAAGATATACGCGATTGCGGATGAGATGCTTGACAACATAAGGTTCCTGACCAATGACATAATAGCAGGAAAGCACTGCATGTTCTGATGGCTGCCTCATGCACATAACAAATTAGTGATGAGCAACGCGGGGTCACGCGCCTCCGCCAAACTCATTCGATGTACATTTTTGGCGATATGAATCTGGCCAGCGCAAGCTTTATCGCTTCCCGGAATTCTTCCGTCCTGTCCGTAAGACCATCGGTAAGCACTCCTATGGTGCCCAGCTCCTTCCTTATCCTGTCCTCATTATCCTTGGCCATGTTCCTGATAATGGGGCCCAGTTCGCCACCATCTCTGAGCTTCTTGGCCACCTGCACAGGCAGCATCGCCCTGCCGCTGGATCCTATGCCCATATTGCCATCCCTGTCCAATATGACGACCCAGCCGCTGATGAACATGCCGTTGGAGTTTTCCTGCACTGCTCCCTCAAGCCCTATACCATACTTGGCTTCTTGTACGGCCCGCATGGCATTCCTTGCCCTGTTCGTTGCGCCCCTCATCCCATCCTCGTCTGTCATCGGCTGCGGCCCTACTCCTGAGCTGACTTCCACGGGGAAGAATTCAGCGTCCGCCCATACTATTGGTATCACTTCCTTTACTGCCTTGATCTTTATTGCGCTTGTAGTCCCTATCGCGATTTTCATACCAACACCATAATGTATCATAGCTGTGCCGTTATCCTCGCTGCTATGTCCTTTCCAAGTATCCTCTCAACGGCCTGGGGCCGCGCCCTTATGTCCGCCACGCTCCTTATCCCATTGACGTACAGCATGCGCGCCCTTACCCTTCCTATCTGCTCCAGCCTTACCAAGTCGAGCAGCTCCTCCTTTATGCCGTAGCGCAGCCTTACCCTTGAGTTTATCAGCTCGTGCTGCGAAAGCTTCATAAGCTTGGCCAGCTCTATGGAGGCGTACATTATCCAGTCTGCGTTAAGGAGCTTGCCGTAAAGCAGCCCCGGAGTCGTCGAATACTTCTTTATTATGGATGGTTCCTGCACCTCGTCCATCCATTCCCTAAGCATGAGCGCGGTGCTGAAGGCCCTTACTGGATCGTAATAATAGTCCATCGTTTCGTAGGCATTCCCTATGACCTTGTCCTTGTTGAAATGCATATAGGCCGCGAATTCATCTTCCGCTTCTCCGGTCGCCTTCACATACGGGCGCATCTCCATGGTGTTCGATATCATGTAAAGTATGCCCAGCGTGTCGCCGGCCTTGGGCAGCGAGTCTATCAGCCATTTGGCGGAGAGCGGGTCTATGTAGAGCTCGCTCACGCGCTTCCCTATCCTTGTAGCTCTGTATTGCTTGTTGAACGGGCCGATGTTCATCGTCCCGACGAACCCCCATTTTTCCAAATCTTCCAGCACCTCGTCCACCAGCTGCCTCACGTGCCTTGCATTCCCGTACTGGAAGCTGTAGAAGCTCTTGTTCATGAATCCGTTTATCGCCTTCTTGTCATTGAGGAAGTCCTCCGCTATGAAAGCGAGTATGTGGCTCCTGAGCACTGGCACGATGCCCAGCTTCGACTGTATCGGTTCCGGGTCAGCATTTATGTAGCTCTCGTAGAGCCTCTGCATGCGCTCCTTAGAGTTCGCTATTATCAGTGCCCTCCCCTCCTTGTCATAGCGCGGCCGGCCTGCCCTTCCGAACAGCTGCAGCACCTCGTTTATCCCAAGCATCTCGTTGGAACCGTCATCAAACCTGCTTATGTCCCTTACGAGTACCGTATGCGCAGGCAGGTTCACACCATAGCCTAGCGTGGTGGTGGAACATATGACCTTCAGCTTGTTGGCCTTGAAAGCCTCCTCAATGTAGTTGCGCTGCACATTTAGCAGCCCCGAGTGGTGGAACGCCACGCCCCTCCTTACCAGATTGGAAAGCTTCTTGCATTGCTCCGTAGGCCTCTCCAGCACCGTCAGGACCTTGTCTGCCAGATTCTCAAGTTCTGCCTTCTCCTCATGCGACAATATGGCATCGACATGGGGCGCCAGCCGCGTCGCGCCCGCCTCCGTGTTCCTTTTCGTGGAATAAAATATGAGCGCCTGCTTGGACTGGAGCAGGGTGTCCTGCACCACCCTGACCTCTGGCAATTCGCTGTCACCTTTCAGCTCCTCCTCATCGACCCCCCTGAAAGAGTTGGATTCGTAATATGCTCGCCCGTCATTGACTATGCCTTTCTTAAGCTCCACCGGCCTGTATTCGCTGCGCACGAGTTCCGCCTTCAGCCATTTTGCTATGTCCTTGGCATTGCCTATCGTGGCGCTTAGCGCAACCATCTGCGCACCCGATATTGTCGCAAGCTTTGTTATGAGCAGCTCCAGAGTAGGGCCTCTTGAGGTGTCGTCCATCATGTGGACCTCGTCGAATACTATGCAGCCTACGGATGGCAGCCAGTCTATCCCGTGCCTTATGAGGCTGTCGAACTTCTCCGTGGATACGAATATCATCTGGTAACTCGAAAGCCAGTTGTCATTCGCGTCAAGATCGCCTATCGACATAACGGTCCTTATGTACGGATATGCGCGCCTGAATTCATCGTACTTCTCCTTTACAAGAGCGCGCATTGGCGCTATGTATACCGCTTTCTTGGATTTGGCTATTATGGAGTTTGCGCACCCTATCTCTGCGACAAGGGTCTTCCCGCTGGCAGTGGGGGATGCCACCACTATGCTCTTCATGTCGAGCAGGCCGGCCTTTATGGATAGCTCCTGCGGCGGGGTAAGCTTCTCTATGCCGCGCTCACGCAGGGACTCTATTATCTCGTTCGGCAGCCTGCCTTTCAGCGATGATACCTCCATGGCATTAGATTGTGCTTTAAGATATTTAACGCCTAGGCTTGCGTTGATTTACCCTTCGGCTCCCTCTTTTTCTGGGCGTCTGGGTCATCGCCGCGCAGCATGCTCGTGGCTATATAAGCGTTATTGAGCTCGCCGGCCCTCTCATACGCATTGACAACCTCGCGCGGTGCGAGCCTGCTGCTTCTTATGGCGGAATCCAGCGATTCGAAAACTTTCCTGTCATCCTCATTAAGCTTCCTTACGCCGTCCTTTGACACGACAAGGTAGGTGGCGCCGTCGTCTATATACTTCCTGTAGCGGTTGTGCTTGAGCTCGTACTTCATGACCTCCTCCATCATTGCGCCCACTGCGGCTACGCTGTGCGATTTCGTTCCGTGCCCCATCCAGCTCTCGCGAACGTTGTTTAGCACGAGATTCGGCTCCTCAAAGTCAAGCCCCACCGCAATCGGCCTGTTAAGCTTGTACAGCTTTACCTCGATATCGCTCTTGTACATCATGTCCGCATTCTGCCCCTTCGTCATGACCATGAGGCGCAGAGCCTCTATGCTGCCATCCTGCTTCCGTATGCCTATGACCATGTCCGCCACGCGCGCCATGCCTTCCTTGTCGGCTCCTATCACGTTGCCTGCGGCAATAAGCGCGTTCACCATCTTGCTCTTCAGCTTGGGTGTCAGGCCGTCCTTCGATAGCGCAGGCACGAGCGGCTTGAGTACTCTGTCCCTAATGTAATCCGTAGCCTCTACGCTGCCGGCTGCGGCCAGTCCTATGCTGTCCGATAATATGGCGGTCTTGTCCACGTCATCATAGAATATGTCTATCATCTTCGGCTTCTTCCCGTACCTGGCCTGCATCGCCCGAGCGGTTTCCCTCTTGTCCGCCCTTATCAGCAGTACGGGTTCGCCATTGCTGTCAACCGCCTGTGCTATCATGCAGATTGTCATGAATGTCACTTTTTCCAGAATCTCCAATAATACCCTTCTCCAGCCTAGTATATAATATGTTACTATATACGCACACGCGCCCGCCCTGTTTTCCACTGCCTTGGCTTTCTGGCTTGGTAAGTATAAAAATTTAAATCCTTAATGTAATTATTCTCAATATGTTTAGCCTCCGCCCTGCCAAGGCCCAGATAGCACTGGAGTTCATCATAGTGTATTCCCTTGTCCTGGTCGTGTTCCTTGTGATATTCGGCCTCGTAGTGAGCCAGAGGGCCTCGAGCATATCCCAGCAGGAATACGGCTCATTGGAGCTGATAGCCCAGAATGTGGCTGGTTACATAGACCAGGCAGTTGCAGCCGGAAACGGATACTACGCATCCATACGCCTGCCCCCGTCATCGCAGGTCCTGCAGTACAATATATCGCTCTCAACCACCGGGGTGGTCATGGCCGATGTCGCAATAGGCCATCAAATCATAAATGCATACGCGTATAGCACAGGCAGGAACCTAAACATAAACGGCACTCTGAACTCCAGCATGAGCGGCTCTGGCATAAGCGTCTATTCGCTGCCCACTGCATCCGGATTCGTAAGCCTGTATAATTCCAAGGGCGCGATATTCATAGACGAGCTGCCAGTGTCAACATTGAATCTGTCATCATATATGTCCACTGGTTCGCTTGCGGATTTGGGCGCTGCAAGCTTCAACGGGCAGAACAGCTACGGCTACGCGCCCAACTCTCTGAATCTCAAGCAGGCCTCCACCATAGGAATGTGGGTTTTCCCGTCAAAGTCCCAGAGCGGCAATTTCAGGGATCTGATAGGCAAGGGAATGGGCCAGCCATACATAGATCTTATAGGCAGCAATTCCATAGTGGCAGGGATAGTGGGTTCGGCTTATACCCCTGAAGCGGCGCTCAAGACCGGTGTCTGGTCATATATAACTGCTTCATACTCCACAAGCGGCAATACCATAACGCTTTACATAGATGGCAATAGCGTGTCAACGTCGACCAACTCTCTGAGTGTGTCGTCCGACACAAATCCGCTAACGCTCGGGTCAACCAATGCGACTGGAATATCCGGCGGGGTCGGGGGCGCCTGGTTCAACGGCTCGATAGCCAACGTGCAGCTTTACAATTCTACCTTATCGGCAGGCGATGTTTCATCGCTTTACTCATCAGGGGTGGGCGCGCTGCCATTAAACACAAACACTCTTGTCGCGTGGTGGCCGCTCAATGCGAACATGCAGGATTATTCAGGGCATGGCAATCATATGGCGCCGTTCAACGTTAACTTCACCAATCTGATTCAGGTGCCAGTTGCAATAGCGGCCGAAAACGGCCTGAACTCAGGCGGTGACCTTGTGGGATTCGTCGCAAGCAACGGCATAGCGTCAATCCAGTCATCGCAGAGCAGGTCGTTCTCCGGGTTCACAAACGCCTCGGGCCGCGTAAACGGGTTCATAGAAGGCAACTTTGTAGGCACCGGCAATATAACCGTGGACGCTTACGACTACAATCTATCCGTGGTCGGCAACCTAATCGGGTGGTGGCCAATGGACGCAGGCTATGGCAATACGATATACGACCTCAGCGGCCAGTATAAAGATGCGGTTTTTCCATCTGCTTCATGGGCGCCAATCGCGGCCAATGCCACTGCATTCGAGCCCGCGCTTTTCAACGGCAAGAGCAGCGCAATAAGCGGCACTCTTTCAAGGATGGACTCACAAAACATTACGATATCCGCATGGATAAACAGTACCGGCACAGGCACGTACTCGCAGAATATTGCAGAAGTGTCCGGGCAAAGCTCCTCAAACGCAGCAATAGCTGTAAATGCCATAACCGGGAACGCGATATTCGCAGTAAACGGGAAGAACCTAAGCGGCGGCGTACTTTCTGCAAACACAATATACTTGGTGACCGGCGTATGGAATGGAAACAACGATACAATGGCCCTTTATCTCAATGGCAGCTTGGTATCGACTGGTATCGATACAGGGATATCATCCATAAGTACAAACGCGTTTAACATTGGCGGCGCTTACGGACCATTCAATGCATTCAACGGCATCGTTTCCAATGTGCAACTGTACTCTGGTGCCCTGACTTCTCAACAGATAAGCGGCATGTACAAGTCAGGGATGGCCGAGGTTCCATTGCCCAACGAAGGCCTGTTCGGCTGGTGGCCTCTTGACAACGCCACTGCAGACTATGGCCCTGCAAGCGCGTTATCCAGCACTGCGAATGGCATATCATTCAGGCAATTCAGATATGTGAATGGCCAGGGGTCCAGCATGCGCTACCTCCCTGCATTCGACGGACTTGGCACTGCAAACACCCTGAGCGGCTATCCCGCATCAAACGCGTTGAGCATGGGGCTTTGGTTCTATCCTGAAAACTCCACGAACAGCTATGAATTTCCGCTGTACAGCAACACTCCTGCCATATGGGGAATAGGCTTCAATTCTGCCAACCAGGTGTACGTGTATCCCGGCAACGGCCAAGGGGTCGCGATACAAAGCAAGGTGAGTATGAATTCATGGAATCAAGTTACCGTCACTGCAAAGGATTCCGGATCCAACACCGCGTATATCGTATACTTGAATGGTGTGGATATGGGCAACGGCACGCTAAGCGGCAACATAAAATCCGTGAGCAATCTGGTATTCGGCGCAAACACGTTTACGGGCCAGATAGCAGATGTGCTAGTTTACAATACTACGCTATCACGGGCAGCGGCGCAGCAGCTTTACTTGCAAGGGCTGCCGCTTTTTGCAAAGATTAACGTATCATCAGGTTGACAAAATGCGAGCACAAACAAATTTCAATGCACAGTTCTGGAGCTTCGACATAATATTCGCAATGGTCATATTCGGAGTCGCAGTCACTGTGCTTACATTCACTTGGTTCAACATAAGCAATCAACTTTCCATTGCTTACGTAGGTTCCGGTGCGCAGATGGGCCAGCAGGTGCAGTCACTCTCGAGCAGCCTGCTATCTACGGGATATCCTGCGAACTGGCAGTCCATAATATCGGTTAATGGCACATCCAGTTGGCCCTCTATAAGCGTAGGGCTGGGCTCATCGCAGGGCGGAGCCTCAATATCGCCCGACAAGCTGTACACTTTTATGGCGATGGCCGCGCAGAATTATTCGGCCACCAAGCAGACGCTCGGTGTAGGTTACAATTATTACATAACGATAACCGGTGACTCCTACAATATCACTATAGGGAAAAATCCGTCTGCGAACGGGGCGCTCAACACCTATGTGGTTACGTCAGGTTCCAGCATAAGCGGCATTCCTGTCATAGTGAAGACTATTCTTTGGAGCAGCAATCCCATAGCGGTTGGTTGATTTGAACACTCGAAAACTCAGATTCAAGGGCTTCCTCTTCAGCCTGGATGCCATATTCGCGCTGATAGTGGCCAGCGCGGCCGTGTCGCTCCTGCTTTACGTGCACTACGCGCAGCCCGTAAGCTTCCAGCTTCAGCCATCAAAATCCACTTCATTGCTCAACGAACTTTCAAATCTAAATGGGGCGGATATGGCTACGGCATACCCGCTTTATGCACAGCTGCAGGGCCAGTCCCTCCAGGCCACCTGGCCGCAGTACGGGGGCAACCAAGGGCTTAACTCCAGCACCAGCTATGGCCCAATGGCGCCAGAGACATTGTTCACGTTCATATCGAACGGCATCGACACATCTCCAGTCGCATACGGCGGCCTGGTCGCTTTCGGGTCAGGGAGCAGGCTTTACGCTCTGAATGCAACGACGGGCGCAGTGGTGATAAACGTTTCCACGGGATCTTCATTGGCGTATGCGCCTCTCATGTACGGCAGTTCCATAATATACGCGAATTCGAGCGGTTATGTCGATGAAATAAGCACAAATGCCAGCGCGTTGTCCGCAGGCAAGACATGGACATGGTCGGCTGGCGTGGGCAACAGAGTGAATAGCCAGCTATCGCTGGCAGATGGCTACATAGGCTTCGGGGCAGCTGACGGGGCAGCTAACAGATTATATATCATCGATCCGCAAACTGGCGCGTTAGTCACCTACCAGTCATTGCCCAACCAAGCCATAAACGCCAGCGCGCCGCTTTACATAGGCGGTGAATTAATCACAACGACTCCAGCACCAAGCGGGATGAACAATGTCACCGCATTCCGGCTTTCCGGTTCCTCATTGGTCACGCTTTGGACAAGGACGATAGGTTCCAAAGCTACCAGCTATCCCGCCAGCTTCTGGAGGTACATAGCTTTCGCTAACGGGACCTCATTCACAATACTGCATCCTAACGGCAGCACGCTCTACCCAGTCAATGTACTTGGGGGCGCCGAAGAGGGCGGAATAGGCGTACTAGGGGGAAGCAACCCATATGCGTACGCGCACACTTCAAATGCGCTTTATATACTGAAAGCTACGCCATCAAACGGCATATCCTACGTTGCCGTTGCCAACACTTTGGACGGCAGTTATAACGGCACCCCATCGATATCACAGTATTCCAGGGTGGTATACCTGCCAGATGGGCCATATATCCAAGCGTATTCCAGCAGTGATGGTGCAATGAAGTGGTCGATCAGTCTGATTCCAGCCAAGTCGTACGCCGTCTCATCCGAAGCTGCGTTGGCATACGGCAACCTATACGTGACTTCCGGACATACGCTCTATGCCTTAGGCGAGCCTAAAGTCCAGTCCGGCCAGAGCGCCCTGGACGCGATAGCGAACATGTACCTTAACGGATATGGCGGCCCTGCTGACGTAATCATGCATTCGGCCGCTTCATCATACAACGATGGTATGCTGATAGACGGGCGCTATGCGCCATCTCTAGATATGGCCAACTTCGACTCGCAAAACAGCATGGTTTACGTGCCTAACTCCACAGATATAAGCGTGAAAGGGGCTAACATAACTATGGCAGGATGGTTCTACGCCAACACATTCAAACCAGTGTCCGGCACCAGCGGCTTCATAGCCGGCAAGTACGGCGAGTATGCACTGGGCATCAATGCCTCATCATCGTCCTCGGCCAAACCCTGGATCTCGCTGAACATAAGCGGGACGCAGAAGAACTACACCCCGAACTACGCGATTTCTTCCGGAGCATGGCACTTCGAGGCCGCGGTATTCAATGGCAGTTCCATATCCGTTTTCATAGATGGCAACCTTGTGGGCAATACCCCTGTGTCCGGCACGCTAAGCAGCACATCAATGCCGATGCTTATCGGGTGCATGAACGTTAAAGGCTCATGCTCCGGAGCATCTAGCGATTTCAATGGCTCCATATCCGGTGTACAGATTTATTCGGGTGCCTTGAATGAGACGGAGATACAGCAGCTCTACCAAGAAGGCGCGGCCGGAGCACCAATGCCCGGGCGCTCGATCTCCGGCTGGTGGCCTCTCGACGGGGACGCCAATGACTATAGCGGGAATGCCGCAGACGGTTTTGCATTCAACACGACATTCGATGGCACGAGCTACACTCCGTCTAGCCTTTCCAATGCATTCCAAGTCAGCAAGGCATCGATTCCGCTTTACATAAGCACCAATGGCGTGTTTTCCAAGTATAATGTGAGCATAGCGGTTTGGCGGTGAATAAAATGGGCAAAAATAGCAAAGGCATACTACTGACGCTTCTTACGATATTGCTTTTCATACTCATGCTAGGGATACTGATAACATTCGTTGTGCTTAACATAAACGCCAACACCCTAGCATCGGACGCCGCCCTAAGCAAAGGTGTGCAGTCAGTAACCACGGCAGCGACTTCAAGCGCGCACAATTTCGTCCAGGAAAGCCTTTCCGACGCTTTGCAATCAATAATTGCATATGAAGGCACGCCCGCGCTCAGGCATGGCAACTTCATAAGCGACACTGCATCGACCTTCCGTACCATGATGTACAACGGCACGGCATTCGGGGTGAAAGTACCAGGAATGACGGTAACAATGTCAAATTATACCGCTGCGATACAAGCCCTGGCGCTTCAGCAGGGCATAACGCTGTCTGTGCAGAACTATAGCATAAACGTATTCCAGTCAACGCCATACAGCATCAATGCCACATACACCGCATTGGACGTGGTAAACACTAGCACTGGCACATTATATTATCCTGTCAATGTTACTGCAGGTATTCAACTCAATGGCACATTCAGCCTGGCGGCTGCCGAGCAGGGAGCAATGTCACCAATGCATTTTACCAAATCAATCTCGGCCAGCATGGTGGGAGGCGTTAAAGCGCAGTCTGGCAGCGAGGCGCCTTTCATGTTCGTTTACGGCTCTCTCGTAGTCAATGCATCGGGAAGCGCACCAACGTGCTCCAGCATACCATCAACATTCAGAAACTCAAACTTCATACTCGCTGCTGCCAACAGCATGGACATAAACCAAAGCGTATGCAACATGGGCGGCCTGATAACGATAAATCCAAATGTCACTACTCCTAACGCGCTTAAGCCATACCTAGTATATGGCAGTTCGTCAGGCATATTCAACTATCTGTCAACTGGCAGTTCATTCCTTTTGGATGGCCCTGCCCTGGAGCTGCTAAACATATCTGCCGTGAAACTCTATGGGATACAAAAGGGCGAATACGTGGCGTCCACTGCGGTGCCTTCCTATATTGACAGCGCAGAAGGATCGCTATCGCAAAAATCGCCAGCAGGCCTATTCTCCCTTTCTGGCATGGGCAGAGAATCCGCAGCATTCCCTAACGACAGCTACCTGAGCGTGCCTAACGCTAATGTCCTAAATCCAACCGGCAATTCAATGAGCGCGTTTGCGTGGGTCTACCTGAATTCCACATCATCAGGCATAATGCAGAAGTCAGGCTCTTATGGCATGGGGATTGGCACAAGCGGTTCGCAGCAGCTGCAATTCGTCGGGTATGTCGGCACATCGAACGGCATATGCACTGCCCCGCCGTTCCGGCTGCTTGAGGATACTTGGTACATGGTGGGATTCACATACAACGGCAACACGATAAGCGACTACGTCGATGGTTCGGCTTACTGTTCCATCCCGATGACGGGGAATGTCCCGTCCACTTCGGCTAACATAGTTTTCGGCGGACCTCTTGACACCGACGGAAGGATAAATGGGACGATAGCCGAGGTGCAGCTTTACAACACTACGTTGTCCCCGCTGCAGGTGCATAATCTATACTCATACGGCATGGGCCTAATCCCTGTAAGCAATGCCGGCCTGTTCGGCTGGTGGCCCCTGGATGGAAACTCCAACGACTACAGCGGTTTGGGAGACATGGCAACAGCAGCCAACGTCATCTACTCCAGCCCACCAGGTTACATAGGTGACATGGCAGCTGGCGAAACCATACCTATAGCAGATACTTTCGAGGCACAGGGTGTGGCAAATTGCGCAAACATGCAGCAATGCAGCAACCTAACACTGCAGCACCTTTACCTTGGGAATGCTACGATCGCGCCATCCGCATATTCGCCCGTGAACGAGGGCAGCATTCTGGGGCTAGGGGCGGCGGAACTGCCGAACGTGCTGCAGTTCAATGGCAATGGCAACTACAATATTGGCAGTGGATTATATATGTATCCCAATAACGGCTTCTCATATCTGGGTCCTAGCGGCACCTTCTCAATCTCATTATGGGTGTATCCGCAGTCAGGCAACGGCATAATACTGGATCAAGGCTATACCCAGCAGATAAACACCGGCGTCCATGAAGCCATAATGGAGCTTGTAGGGGGCAATCTTGAAATGATAGCGGGAACGTGCACATCCATGGGCCAAGTGCCAATCGATCAATGGACCAACATAGCTGTCACCGGAACGATATCCGCAGGCGCCGTCATGTCGTACAGTGTATATCTGAACGGGGATTTGGCAGGGACAGGAAGCGGCACAATACAATCAAGCGCGAATCCGGTTTATGCGTTGGGGAGGGCGGATTCTGATAAGTGCGGTACGGGCAATTGGTACAACGGCCGCATGTTTGGTTATCAGATATACAACTCCGTCCTTACGCTTCCTCAGGTGCGGCAGCTTTATGTTAACGGCACCATACCCGGGCTTTCAGGTTCACTGATAGCAAACTGGCCGCTGGGTCAGGGACTGAACGGACTGATGAACGCGACACCAGACATGGTCAACGGGGATACAGGATATCTCTGGTATGGCAACGTGAGCGGCGCGTCTATCGTAGGCACAGCCTGTCCCGAAGCCGACTTGCTTTCGCAATCGTGTGCAGGATCTTTCTCGCATCCATAGCTGTCCTTGGGTTTCCGGGAATCTATGCTTCATGGGCATACAATTAAAATCTGTTGATGAGCAAATCATAATTTAACGCATGTCAAATAGTTTGTGTGATATGATGATACTAATAACAAATGATGACGGAATTTACAGCAAGGGCATCAGGGTGCTATACGATGCAGCAGTAGAAGTATACGGAAAGGGTGCGGTGAACGTGGTCGCGCCGACAGGGCCCCGTAGCGCAAGCGGTATGAGCCTCACTTTCCACAAGCCCATCAGGGCGGACAGGGTGGTGCTGCCAGGGATAGAGGGCTACGCCGTGTCCGGCACGCCTGCTGACTGCGTATACATGGCGCATTACAAACTGTTTCGCGGCAAGAAGATAGATCTCATCCTTTCAGGTGTAAACAAGGGGACTAATGCCGGAATGGACGGTATCGAATCTTCCGGCACTGTATCCGCCGTCAAGTTCGGCGCCGTATGCCACATAAACGGGATAGCCTTTTCCTTGGAATTGGCAGAGCAGGACGACATAAACAAGATATTCGCGAATACGAAGGCCCAGATAGTAAAGATACTCACTGCAATAAAGAGGAACGGCTTCCCCAAGGGCATAGACATGCTAAACGTGAATATACCCGACACGGTGAACAGCAAGACCAAGATAGAAGTGTGCACAATAGAGGATTCGCTGTTCAGCAAGTTCGTGGTCCAGAAAAACGACCCGCGCCACGACCTTTATTACTGGCTCTGGAGCTCTAGGAAGAAAAAGCTTAAGAAAGGCAGCGACTGCTATGCCGTCTATATCGAGCGCGCCACATCAATAACTCCGATCTCCCTTTCGGACCCGGAAGAGCGCCAGATGGCCGAAGTGCGCAGGATAATAGGCTGAAACGGGAATCCTACTGCGCGCAGTCTTGTCATACTCAAGTGCCGCTTATCGTAGATAAGAATCCTCCCACTACGCTCTGCACTATGACGAAGATCACCAGCCCCACTATTATGAACAGCGGCACGTACCTTATCCCCTTTACCGAAGAACCCGAATTTATCGCGGACACTATGATGCTCGCGAACGCAGTTATTATGACTATGGCAGCTATGGAAAAGTCTGTGTAGTTGGCCGGGCTGATCTGCGGCGGGCTCGGCCTAAGGAAGGAGACGCCTGTCGTGGGCAGGCCACCTGGGTTGACCTGCAAAATCCCGCCCCATATCTTGTCCGTTATGATTATCATCTGGCTGGTAAGGCCGTACAGCGCAGGAGCCGCTATGAGTCCTGCGAACACTATGAATATGCTGTACATGAATAACTGGCCGGAAACCTCCTTCTGGACGAGCTGCTGGTTCCTCATTTCGCGCGCCAGCTGCTCCAAAAGGTCCGCCATCGCGCCTCCATACCTGACTGCTTCCAGCATCATCCTGACTGCGTGGCTGAGCTGATACGAGCGGTATTTCGATGCAAGGCTCTTCAACGCGGTCTCGAACGTGGCGCCGCTGAACACCTGCCTGCTCATCTCCTTAAGGTCTTCCGAGAAGAAGCCGAACTCCGGCCTGGCCGCAAGAAGCATGGCCCTCTCCAGCGCTATCCCGCTCCTCAGGTTGGCTGATGCTATCTGGAAATAGTCGGGCAGCATCTGCTCCATCTTTGTCTTCCTCTCGTCTATCTGGTATTCGAGTATGGCGTATATGACAACGACATATATTGCGGAGCATATCAGCCCCAAGAATATGCCGAACAACGCAAGGCCGAAATACGTGAAGGCGGCTAACATAAGAAGGAAGATCGCGGCCGAGCCCAAGACTATGTACCTGATGAGCTTGTTGACTGACATTTTTATGCCGGAAAGATCGAGCTCTCCTGATATCGCCCTTACTAAGTTCCTGGGCAAGAATAGGTCGAATCTTATTTCGGTTGCCATATGAAATCACATCGAGAACGAAGGCCTCGAGCTCCTTATCATCTGCAGGAATATGAACTGCACGAAAGCTATGCCTATCACCACGAATATCAGCACCGTGACGTTGATCGTTATTATAGATATGAAGGTGGTCAGTATTATGGCCACGGCTATGAACATGCTCGGTATTATGACACCGAACAGCATGTAGAACATCGCGAGAGCGTTAAGCCTCTGCCCATATCTCCTCAGCGCTATGACGCGCTCCTGGGACAGCTGGTCTATTATGGCCTGCAGCGCGGATATCACGTCCGCCCCGGCCTTTATGCTGACCGACGCCTGCAGCATTATCCTCCTGAATGACTGGCTGCTGCTTTCTTCTATCTGCTGGTCTATAGCCAGCTCCAACGGGGTGCCTAGCTGCACCCTCTCTATTATCTTGGAGAACTGCTTGCTGGCCTGGCCATAGCCGGTGCTCACAGAAATCATCGCGTTGAATAGCGGCATGCCGGACCTTAGCGATATTATCAGGTCCCTGGCTGCGAATATTATGTCGCGCTCCACCAATTTGCCCGAGCTCTTGGATTTCTGTATGGGGAAACTCAGCAGGCTATTGATGAATGCCTGGAACACAGCCAGCCCTATCACCAGCGAGAACAAGAGGCTCTCGGTCAATGTCAGGCCGGACTTGGTAAGCACTATGAACAGCAGTACGACCACCAGCCCTGCCACCATGAGCGCAGTTATGAGCATGCGCTGCACGAACTCGTACAGGCTCTCCTTGAATCCGCCTATCCTGAGCGCCTGCTCCAATCCCTTGCGCTTGGCTCCAAGGCCCTGCACATACAAGCGCCATCTCGTGGGCTTACCTTCGGATCTCTGCGACCGCGCCTTCTTGGTGCCTGCCGCTTGGGTGCCGATCTTTACATTAGAAAGTATATTGAATATGGGCTGCTTCTGTTCTTTCTGCGCCGGATCCTTCTTCTGCTCGTGCGCTGCCTGCTTCCTGGGGTCGCCCATACCTTTCTTGTCCTTTTTGAAAAGCATCATTTACCGCCTTTTTGCAGCTGTATTATTGCCTCTGCTATCTTCTTGTCGCGCATGTTCCATAATGTCTGGTCCGAGGCTGTCAACTTCTTGGCCTGTTTTTTCTGTTCCTTCTTCTGCTCGTCGGCCACCTGCTTAAGCCCATATATCTCCTGTATGACTATCTGGATGTGATCCTTATCGAAAGCGCCCTGCTTCAGCCCGGCTATTATGTTGTCCAGTTCCGTGACCTGGTCCTGCATCTGCAGGCCGGGCAGCACCAGCTTTTCGGTGTCTATGTGCATCTTCGGCTGGCCCATGGATCTTATCCTCGAAAGCCTCGATAGTCCCTTGCTCTCGTCAGTGTTCTCCTGTTTTGACATTGCGGCTTCCAGTCCTGGGTACTCCGCTATCCCGGCGCTTTCCTTCTTGGGCAGTTTCTCTTCGGATGGCTGTACCCTGGCGCTGACCGGAACCGGCGTGACAGGCCCTTTGTCCTTCGTTACCTCCTTAGCGGCGGTTTTTTTCGCCTCAATCCCGTCTATTGCCTTGAGCAATTCAGAAAACGTTCTCGGCTTTTCCTTCTGCGCAGTTGAAAATACGGACGTTATGTTGACGTAAGCGTTCTCTGGCCTAGTCGCGGTCTTCTCGATTTCCTGTATCCTGCCTATCAAGCGTGCGTACACTCCATTTGACGGCGCAGCGCTTTGTGCGGGTATTTGGTCATCCATTCGTTCACTTCAAAAGATCCTTGGTGAACTCTACATTGTCATCTACAAGTTTTACTATCCTGCCCTTGTTCCTGTAATAGTTGGCCACCGTAAGTCCTGCGTCATCAACATCAAAGACCTTGTTATTGGCCATCCAGTTGAGCACTCTAGCCTTTTCCGTTATGTCGCCGTCTATCTCCTTCCTTGTCATGCCAGTGTAAAGCGAAATTGTATCCACGAGGTTCGTGAGCTCTGATATTTTGGAGAATGTGTCATCCCTGCTGTTCCACTTGTACAAGACGTTTGCGTCTCCCGTCCTTACGACCTCTGCCACCTCGAGCACCCTCCTTATGCTGCGTAGCCTGTGCCTGAAGTTAACTATTATGCCGCCTATGCCGTTCATCATTATCTTCGGCACAGATATCGGCGGGTTTGTCATCCTTATTATGGTGTCCTGCGCGTTGTCCGCGTGTATCGTCCCGTATACGGCGTGGCCGGTGTGTATGGCTTCGAAAAGCGTCTCGGCGTCCTTTCCCGTCCTGACCTCTCCTATGAGCATTATGTCCGGCCTCTGCCTCAACGCGTTTATCATAAGGTCATAAAGCGACACGCCTCCCTTGCCTTCTGGATTGGGCTGCCTCGTTATCATTGGTATCCATTGCAGGAATCCAGGAAGCGCAAGCTCCTTCGTTTCTTCAACTGTTATTATCCTCCTGTTTGCCTGGAAGAAAATTCCCGCGGCGTTCAGGAAACTGGTCTTTCCGCTTGCAGTGCCGCCGGCCATGAGCAGGCTTATCTCGCTCTGTATGCACAGCCATATGAGCCCGCCCAGCTCGGCGTTTATCGTCCCGTTCGCAATCATCATTGGCATGGTCCACGGATTCTTCGAGAACTTCCTTATCGTTATGGTGTTGCCGACCTGGGATATGGGGAACAGGGTCGCGTTTACCCTGGAACCATCGGGGAGCTCTGCGTCCATAAGTGGCGTAAGGTTGCTTATCTGCCTCCCTACCCTCCTGCCTATGAAAGCCGACTGCTCGTATATGGTCTCGTCGTTCTCCGCCTTCACGTTCGTCTTGCACCAGCCGAACTGCTTGTGGAACACCCATGCGGGGCTCCTGGAGCCGTTTATCGCTATCTCTTCAAGGTTATCGTCCGCAAGCGGGGCCTCTATGTCCCCCAGAAGCAGCATCATGTTGGTTATGTAAGCGGTGAGCGTTTCCTTGGTCTGCGGGTTCGTGCCCGGCAGATACTTGTCTATGAGCAGCATGCTGGCTTCCTTGTATCTTTCATTCACTTTCTCTACGTAATCCTGCCTACCTATCAGCCCTGCTTCCAATGGCACCATGGATGTCAGCTCTGACCGAAGGGAGCTTAGCAGCAGCTTTGTGGCCATGCCTATGCCGGGAAATGTGACAGAATAGAAAGGAACGAAGTCCTCTGTCTGCGTTATCTTTATCTGGACCTTCATGCCGTGGACGTCCAGCGCATATTCTGCCAATACCTTTTCCTCTATCGTCTCATCTCCCATCATACCGCCTTATGCTTCACGCTGGCTCCGTTTCCGTCGTCGCTGTCGTGCTTCTTCCTACCATCGTCCTTGTCTGCTTTGGTGTTTCCGGTGATGTTGTCTATGCTTGTGCCTGCATCCGCGACCTTCTCCTTAATATTTGTTATCTCAAGGCCTGTCGTGGCGGTCTTCCCAAGTATGTCGTTCAATATCTCCAGCTGCTTGCCCATAGAGAGGTTGGTCGACTTTTTGAGCGCAGCCAGCTGCTGTATCATCTGCGCTACCTCGTTCTTGACGTTGTTCAGCGTGGTTCTGGTCTCCGCTAGCTGCGCCTGCGCCGCCTTTATTGAGTCCTGTATCCTGATCGGCTCTCCCATCTTGGATTTGATGTCGTCAAGCACTTTGTATATGTCGGCGGAGTTCTTCTCTATTATCTGCTCGCTCTTGGCCATCTCGTCCAGCACGCCCTTATACCTGTCGTCGAACTTGCTTTTCATGTCCTGGATCATGCGCACCGCGCCCTCCTGCTCCTTCTTGAATGATTCCAGTTTCTTCATGCTGGCGCTGGCGGATGCGGCATTCTTTGAGAGCCCCTGCAGGCTAGCCTTCATCTGCTCGGCGTAGCTCTTTACCTGCGGATCTATCTGCTTGCGCGCCTGCTCTATCTGCAGGTTAAGCTCCTTGATTTGTGAATTGAAATTGCTCTTTATCTGCCCCAGCGAGGAGTCCTTGTCTTTGCTTATCGAATCGAGCGCCACTTTCAGCTCGTCTATGCGCTTGGACATGTCCTTCACCTTAGAAAGCTTCTCGTACGCATCAGCCCTGGCCTTGTCCGACGAGAACGCGTCCACCTTAGCCACTATCTCATCTAGCTTCTTGCTCGATTCGTCGAACTGCTTGCTCAGGTTGCTGCGTATCTGCTCCGCTTTTGCCTTGTTCTCCTCCAGCGTCTTGTATGCCGCGTTTACCGAAGCTATCCTCTGGCTCATCTCGGCGGGCATCTCGTTCTTGAGCAGGCTCTCCACAGCGGTGGTCTGCGAGGCTATCCTTTCCAGCGAGGCGCTCAGCGTGTCAAGCTGGGACTTCTGGCGCGAAATATCATCTGCGAACTTGGCTATCTCTTCCTTGGCCTTCGATAGCTCTTCCCTGGTATTGTCTATGGATTCCTGCAGCTTTGCCGGCTGGGCTATCTTCTCCCTCAACCTGTCCATGCCGCTGGCAACAAGCGAGGACTCGTTCTTCAGTCTCTGCTCAGCCTTGATTATGCCGTCAGTGGCCCTGCCGTACTCCCTGCTCAGGTTATTCTTCGCCTCGACAAGCATCCTCTTTATGTCGTCCTGCTCCTTCTTGAGCTTCTCAAGCTCATTCATGCTGCCCTTCGCCGTCGACGCGTACGCCGATACGTCGCTTATGCTGGATTTCATCTCCATAGAATAGGCCTTTATGCGTTCGCCTATCTCGCTGTTGGTCTTGCCCATCCTCGAGTTGAGGTCGCTCAGCTGCTGGTCCAGGCTCTTCTTCATCTCCTGGAACGCATACTCCTTGTTCTTGTTTATCGCGTCTATCGTGTTCCTGAACTCGTCCACGTGCTTCATCGATTCGCGCAGCTTTGCCATGTTCTGGTCCACGTTCTCGCCCAGCTTGGGGGACGCGAGATACTCCATCCGCTGCATCATCTCGTTGAACTTGGAGTTGAGCGTATTGAATTCTGCCGTGGCTGTCTTCCTTATGACCTCGGCCTTGACCTTCTGTTCCTGTATCAAATCATAAGTCTTGTTTATCTCATTAGTGTTTTCCCTGATCATGGGCGGCATGCTCTTCACTAGCATGCTCTGCATGTTGGCCGCAGTGGTGCCTACCTTGTCCAGCATCTTGGAAAACCGCTCGAGTTCCGCCCTCTGGGCTTCAAGCTCGTGCCCTATGTGCGCCGATGCCACCGCCACCTTGTTTGTAATCATCGCGGTAGGATCTACGGCTACGCTGACAGGCTCGATGTACATTCTGCCCGTCAAATACGTTATCTTCACAAGCCCGTTGTCTTCAAGTATCTTGGCCCACTTCTCCACCACGCCGGGGTCCGCCTTTAGCGACGTTGACAGTGAGATTAGTTCAGACTTGCCGTTAAGCTTTATGATGCCCATAAGGGAGTCGATCGTTGTAACCGCTTCGCCCTTGTTTTCTGCCATCATCCATCACACGTAATACCGGAAATTACCGACTGGCACTGATGCGCGGCTGCCCTCGATTACCGTCAGCAACGATTTATACTTCACAATAAACACATAAATACTTATTGTAGCCTCTCCGACGATTGCTGGGCCACCAGCGCCCCTCCTGATGCGCTATAGGAAACTGCGGTATGAGAAGGAGAAGAAAACGGCTATGAAAAGCACGAATATCAGTGCGGTAAGCGGTATGATCTCAGGTATTATGCCAGTGAAGAACAGTAGCCCTATGACCATGGCTATCATGGCTATGTACGCCATCATGTTCCATGCCATCACTTTGCTGCCATCGAGCGGCGGTATCGGAAGCATGTTGAAGAAGGCAAGCCAAAGGCTTATGAATACGGTATAAGCGATGAGCAGGTTCACGTAACTGGTCGGGCTGATTATCTGGCTTGCTATGGAAACCGCGCCATGGTTTATCGCATAAAACACTGCTACGAATACCGCGAAGATGGCCACGTTGGTCAATGGTCCGGCAAGGGAAACGAGGCCGTTCTCCTTCCTTGAGAAGCTGCTTGCGTATATCATGGTGGCGCCCGGCACGCCAAAAAGGAACCCGAAAGCCCCTGTCAACAGTGTTATGACGAGCCCGTTATATGACGTCCTGAAACCTGCTATCGCCCCGTAATACTGTGCCACGAACTTGTGCATGAGCTCATGCAGTACGAATGACAGACTTACTGCGACCGCCGATATCGGCAGGTACAGCAGCAAAAGGGTGAAGAAAGAGCGTGGGGAAGAGAAGAGCATGAAAACCCCACCTGACAATACGAGTGAGAATGCAAACATCAGAGCTACATCTGCTACCACTATGTCGTGCAGCTCCTGCCGCGCATGCGTGTTCTCTCTGTAAGGCATGGAAACTAGTTGAATCTGTTTTATACTTATAAAAACATTGCCTAGTATCCATGTATGCTTCCCCATTCCCCGTATCCATCAATAATGATGAGAGTCTTTAAAGATTTTGAGGATGAATTAATCAGCGTAGCTCCATCGTCTAGTGGTCAAGGACGGCGGCCTCTGGAGCCGTAAACTCCAGTTCGAATCTGGATGGAGCTATTTGCGATTTTAGATTCCAGTGCGGACTGCGAACGTTCGAGCCTGGCATGCAGCGGGACTCGGCAACACCACAATCTAGCGGCCAATAATTCAATATTATCAAAAATTAATTGTCAGTTGGCCTAACAACAATCTTCGAGGCTGTCTGATGTTTGACCACCTCACGTTTCCTTATATAAGGTATTTAAATACCTTAACGAACACTCTAATATAACGAGGGTTGATTCGCCATGACAGTTATAGCTCTGATTTTTTACAAAGGCGGCGTCTTAGTAGTTGCTGATAGCAGGACAACGATGATAAGGACATATTCACCTGATGGTGTAAATACCAAAGTGGATATAAGGTACGATGACACTGCAAACAAGATAAAAATGTCAAATGACGAAGAGGTCATAGCCGCAATGGCGGGTGACGCCGCGGTCGATACGGTCGCTGCGCGCACAGTGGCCAATTCGGAAGACTCGCTCAAGAAGCAGACCCAGGCCGGAAACAAGCAGGTCGAGGCGGCGGTAAGCAGGGCCATAAGCGGAATGGACGGCTATGGCCCGGCCGTATTGCTCATAGCTTTCAGGGGAGACGATGGCAAAGTGCATACGATGAGTGCTGACATCGCGCCCCCAGGAATAGTCGCGGCAAGGGCCGTGACCAAGCTAAAGGACGTCAACAAAAGTACCGCAAAGGGCACGGACGGCACGGTGCCGGTATATCTGGACGGCCTGATAGCGAAATACTGCCCGGATGACAACACGAGGTCATTGGCTGATGCAATGGCGATAGCTTTCATGCTCGAATCTAAGTACATGAAGTACCAGGTTGAAATATACGGCAAGAAGGCGATAGTGGTCGGAGGGCCAATAAAGATGCACGCCATAGACGAAAACAAGGCCAACGACGTGGATGCTATGGTAGACAAGAGCGAGAGGAAGCGTCTCGAGAGCATGACTTACAAGCAACTCAGGGACTATTTCGCCGACAGGCTCAAGACCAAAGAGGCAAGGCTTGATCTGCTCAGGGTGGAGCCGGAGAAGACGATAGTCACGGACAAGATAACAACCATCACGAGTGAGACCGAGAAGGGCCCGTGGAAGCTGCTCTGGTAAGGCCGAGTCCGCGTATACGTGATTTTCACATAGCCCTTAGCGTTGCAGCAATTCGCGCATTGTATGCGTTGGCATTTTTAACGCAACCGCAATAATAGTATGGTTCATGAAAAGTGTTTGTTTATGGCTGTCAAATCCACGCTGAGCGACCATGTGATAGTGTGCGGATATGGTATAGTGGGCCAGAGGGTGGTCGACATGCTGGTCGAAGAGAAGGTGCCCTTCATAGTCATAGAGATTGATAGGCAGAAGTCCGAGAATGTGAGGCAGCGCGGATACGATGCCATAACCGGAGACGCGACAAAGGAAAAAGTGCTGAAGGACGCTGGCATAAAAGCCGCAAAGGCCATAGCAATAGTGATGGACAACGACGCGAAGAACCTGTTCGCCGTCCTTACTGCAAAGGATTTGAACAGGGACATATTCATAGCAACTAGGGCTAATGACGATTCTGTAAGGCAAAAGCTCGTGGAGGCAGGTGCCGACTACATAGTCATGCCGCAGAAATCGGCAAGCAAAGAGATAGCCGATGAAATATTAAAGTCGTAGTGGTAACGTTGGTCTCGGATTCAAAGCCGAATGATGAGGTAATAACGGGAAATGTACTCCTCTGGCTAATGGCGGCCACCATATTCTTCGCTGCGCTGTCAATATACTCGATAATATACATATCGCATAATTCTTACCTCGCCGGGTACTACACGCTTTCAACACTTCTGGATTCGTCCAGCGTGGATCTCAATCAGATAACGACCCTGACGACCCAGATGAATGTGACAAAAGCCGTTTTCGACTCTAATGTAATAATAACGATATCGATTCTGGACGGCATAACCAGGATGGCCATAATAGGTTTCGTCATCGCCGCGTTCATAGATTTCATAACAAAGGTGGATCTAAGGGGAAGGATGATACTTACAAGGATGCGGCTTAAAAAGGGCCATGTCATAATATGCGGCTACTCGACTCTTGCTGAGAAGCTGTGCTCCGAGCTTACTGCGAAAGGGATAAAGTTCATAATAATAGAGAAGGACCAGCTGAAGGCGGACACACTTGGAGACCTCGGGCACATTGTGGTAAACGGCGATTTTACCGACGATGCAACCCTTATGGCAGCATCGATAAACGGTGCGAGGGCCATAGTCTTTGCTTCCAAGGATGATTTCGCCAACCTGCTAGGCATCATAACCACGAGGTACCTGAACAAGGGCATAAACATAATAGCGCGTTCAAGGGGCGAGGGCGTAGTATCCAAGATGCATAGGGCCGGAGCGGGTTTGTGCGTGATACCGGAGGCCCTGGCGGGACTTGACATCGGTTCTTCGTTGCTGTCCAAAATGGGTGAGAACAAATGATGAAGCGAACATGGTATACTATAATGTACATCACGGCATCGCTTTTCGCGATTTCAACACTGCTCACCGTATATTCTGGAGTCGGCCTGGAAAATGCCATAATATGGAACGTGCTTTCCTCGCTTAACATATTCTACGCCAGCGTACTGCTTCCGTTCAAAAGCCAGACCAACCCATTCGTGCTGGCGGCCAGCCTGGTGGACGGCATAGTATTCGCTCTTCTTACTGTTCTTGTCGCAGGGTGGTTCTTCAGCTTCATAAGGAGCATAAATGTCAGGAGCATGATAGTGCTGTCCAAAATACGGAAGCTGAAGAGGCACATAGTCGTCGTGCCGTTCGGCCACCTCGCCGGTGCCCTAATGGACGAGCTGGGTTCCGATGGTGTGAATGTGGTCGCGATAACCGAACACGACAACGTGGCGCGCAGGCTTTACATGGAGAACAAGTTGGTCGTTGTCGGAAACCCTAGGGACGAAGAGATATTCGAGGCTGCCAACATAAAGACCGCAGCCTTCGTGATAGCCTGCAGTGCTGACGACACCGAGAATGCACTGATCGCCATAACCGCAAAAGCCGTCAATCCAGAGGTAAAGGTGATATCGCGGCTGGCCAACGATGACAACATGACCAAGATAATAAAGGCCGGAGCGTACAGGATAATGATGCCGGAAGTTACTGCAGGATTGGAAATAGGAAAGAAGCTGATAAAGGAAATCTCTAAGAAGACGGACTAGTTACTGCCCGAACGGCGGCTTTCTCTTGCCCGCATTTTCTACCTGATTCCTGAAGGCCCGCTGCCTGTCCTGTGCGGCTCGCTGTTCCTCTGCCTGCCTCTGGCGCTCCTCTATGACCTTCCTTATCCTATCCGCGGCTTCCCTCTTTGCGCTTTCATCTCCATTGCCGCCTTGCGCATCCGTGCCGCGGTAACGTGAAAGGAATTCCTCGGATACTTCCCTCCCTATGCGCTCTAGTTGCTCACCAGTAGTCATCTTTGGCTGTACCTCATT
This sequence comes from Microcaldota archaeon, assembly GCA_027317945.1. Lineage (GTDB taxonomy): Archaea > Micrarchaeota > Micrarchaeia > Micrarchaeales > Micrarchaeaceae > JAKATK01. Next base: position 71,279 of record DAHVQB010000003.1, on the reverse strand, counting down.
GCCTGCCTTTTCGCTAAGCTTGCGCGCAGCCTCGACCCTGTCTGCCAGCGATTTGTCAGGATGCTGGCTGTTGAAGAAGTTGGCCTCCTGGACCATCATATCGTACTGCTCCCTGAACTTATAATGCCCGTGTTCATCCTGTATGTTCCTGAACTGCTTAGGATCGCCGCCCTTGTTGCAGTAGTCGAGGAACTCCACCCTTATGTTGTCGTAGCTTTGGGCCGCAAGCTTCTGCGCCTGCGCATCGTACGGGTTTGCCTTGTTGAATGCGGTCTGCGCCCTAATCTCGCTTGCCTTATGCCATTCCATCCTAAGCTCCGCACCGATGTTTTCTGCGCTTAGAAGCTTGCCCGCCACGCTTCCCATATCATCTCTCATCTGCCCATTGAAAGCGTAATTCTTCAAGTTCTCGCCTACGGCCTTCGTAGTGTCTATGAATGTTTCTGCGGTCCCCCTGAGTATCTCGTTGCTGGACTTTATCATGGCCTGCGGGTTGTTTATATTGCTCGCTATGTTTGACGCGAGGAGGCCTAGGCCTGCGCCCAATACCTTGCCCGGCTCGGCTATCTCGGTCCTCATGGCGAACAGCATGCTCGCGTTCTTTATAGAGTTGCTGAGGTTGCTGGTTGCCTGGTACCGCATAGCCTTCTGGTCCATCATGTCCTGCGTGTTGAGTATCGCGAAATTGGACTGCTTTATCGTCAGGTTTGCGTTCTTTTCTATTTTCGCTATCTCCTCCCTTACACTTGTAATCTGGTTATTCAGCCTCGTCTCCTGGGCCTTGCTCAGGCTCTTCGACTGGTCGTACAGCTTGCTCTCCAGCTCACTCAGCTTCGCCTCATTGGCCCGTACCTTGTTATACGAATCAGTTAGCTTGTTCATCTGGTACGCCTTCAGGCTGAGTATAAGGTTGCCGAGCTCTACGATGTTCTTGCCTTCGGCTGCCGCCATAGCCTCGTTCTGTATCCTCTTCTGGCCGCCGGATCTGAAGGCTTCTATCTGCTTTCCAAGCTTGCTCAGGTCCCCCCTTATGTCATTGCCGCTCGAGTCCTTAGCACGGACCCTGTACGCTTGTTGTAGCGTGTGCTCCCTTACCGCCTTCATGTCCTCTTTATTCGCCTTTGCTATCGCTTTGCTTGGGTGGAACCAACTCGAAGGCCTGCGCAGCCCTATCCCGAGCGGCGCTATTCCCTTTGCCTTGAGCGTTTCATCGAATGTCATGCGTTCCTTGTCCCACTGCTTGGCAAATACTGCGTCGCCTTTGAATCCTCTTGGGATTTGACTTTTCTTGCCCCTGATGTTGCGCGCCGCGGCCCTCTTAGTGAGTCCGGCAGTCGCCATCCCATAACCGGTTGCTAAGTTCACCCTGCCTGCATTCTTCGCATTTATAAACATGTTCAGCGCATTCTGTTTGTCCTTATCCGCGGCGAACCTTAGCAGATTCTTGCTGCCCGGCATGGTCCTCATGAACTTGCTTCCTGCGCCTGGTATCGATCCCAACAGCTTTATATTGCGACCGGCAATCGAATAGTTCATGCTGGCGGCGCTGCCCCCTATCGCCATCTTGCCGCCGGCTATTGCGCCTACTCTTGCGCCTGAGACTAGCGCATTGTTGTAAACTCTCCTCTGCTGGTTGTTGTACCTAAGCCTGTTTGCTGCGGCACCGCCCCTGCCCCCTCCAAATCCGCCTGCCATGCCTATAAGAGCACCCACGCCGAACAGAGCGAAGAGGTCAGTGCCTCTCGACAGCCCAGCGGCTGCGGCTATCAGTATAACGATTATTACGACTGGCACGAGCGCATCCAATGCGCCTAAGCTCAGTATGATGGGCACCAACATGCCGACCACCGCATTTCTCTCTATATTATACACATCTTGTAAGATATATAATATGTGCAGTTTGACAGGCATATTTGTCATTGTACAATAGGGGCCGGAATGCGGCTGCGCTTACGTTGCGGCACGGAATGCGAAACAGCACGAAACAAAGTTGGAAAGTAATATATTAACCCAATGCCCATTTACGTATATGACGGGGCTGATGGCGCTCATAGCAAGTCTGGTCCTTAATACGGGGGCGTCCTGGCTCAGGATGTTCATAGCCCTATTCCTGTCTGTAATATTCAGCTTGGCCATAGGCATATACGCCGCGAGGAGAAAGACCGCGGAGCGCATAATACTGCCGATATTGGACGTCTTCCAGACGCTGCCAATACTAACGTTCTTCCCGCTCGCGATAGCGTTTTTCGTATTGATATTGCCGGGCTTCATAGGCATAAACGCCGCGATCGTGTTCCTGATATTCACCAGCATGACATGGAACATAGCGTTCGCCGTATATGAAGCGATAAAGTCGCTTCCTAACGAGTTCATAGAGCTGGCTAGGCTGTACGACATGGGCATAATCGACCAGTTAAGGAAGATATTCATACCGGCTGCCATGCCCAGGGTCGTGGAGCAGTCCGTGCTCTCATGGTCCATCGGCCTTTTCTATCTTGTCACAAGCGAGATATTCTCGACAGGCACGGCCAGATATTCGGCTAGCTACGGTATAGGTGTCATGCTTACGCACCTGGCTGCATCAGGCAACTTCATCGATTACGGGATAGGGATAGCAGTCTTCATAGCGTTCGTGATCGCCACAAGGTTCTTGGTATTCAGCCCCATGGAGAAGTACTTCATGCGGTACAGCGCGTCAGGCGCCCATGGCGGCAGGCCCCCGCATGCCCTCTCAAGCACGAGCCTCATCAAGGCGCTTTCCGACGGCGGCGCCAAGGTAAAGAATGCATTGGGCAAGCTTGCGCTTGGCGCAGCAGGTGAAAAACCGCGTCGCGTCAAAAGGCAGAAGCGTTATCGCATGCACACGAAAGCGGAGCAGGCTCTTGCGCCAACTTCAGGCAGAGCATCCACGATATATGGGGTTGTGATAGGGGTTGTTGCAATACTCCTGCTCCTTTACTTCTCCGGGTTGCTGAATCCGAGCCTGCCGTCCAACGAGTACACAACGCTCCTTAATCTGGGCGCATCGTTCGTGCGCGTATGGGTCGCGTTCGCGGTCATGGTGGCCATAGCGATACCCGTATCGGTGTACCTTGTCTTCAAGACGCCGCACGCCCGCGCATACCTGCTCGCATTCCAGATCTTCGCCTCGATACCCGCTACCATACTGCTGCCTGTCATAGTGGCCGGGCTGAGCAGCGTGCCCGCACATAGCGAACTTATCGCGTTTATAGTGTTTTTCCTTAGCGGGATATGGTACATAATATTCAGCGTCATCGCCAGCACCAGGACCTTGCGTCCCGAGATATTCGAGGTCAAGAAGCTGTTCGGGATCAAGGGGCTTAAGGCATGGAAGAACGTCTACCTAGGCGCGATCGTTCCGGGCCTGGTCACCGGAAGCATAACCGCAATAGCCGCAGAATGGAACGCCAGCATAGTGGCCGAATACTTCACCACGTCCGGGATAAGCAGCAGCGGCGCAAGCACAATGGTGCTGAGTTCCGTGCATACTGGCATAGGGCTGTTCCTGGATAATGCATTGAACACAGGCAACTTCCCCCTGATGATACTTGCACTGATAAACCTGACTGTGATGATATTAATCATAAATACCTTCCTTTGGAAAAGGTTGTACAGGAACCTGGCAAAAATATACGGTTAGACGATGAAGGGGCAACAGACCGTGATGGAGCTGCAGAACGTTAGCTTTGCGTTCACCAACGCCAGCCGCGGCGAGTATGAAAGCATGATAATAGGCGGGGTTTCTTTCTCCGCGAAGGAGGGGGAGTTCGTCTCGATCATAGGTCCCAGCGGCTGCGGCAAGAGCACACTGCTAAGGATAATGGCAGGACTTGTTGCCGCCAGGAGCGGAAAGGTGCGCTACTACGGCAATGAGATCAAGGGCCCGACGGAAGGCATATCATTCGTATTCCAGGACGTCGCCCTGCTTCCCTGGCTTACGAACGTGGAGAACGTAAAGCTGGGCCTCTCGTTTTCGGACCTGGATGAAGAGAAGCAGGAACAGACCGCTAATGCACTGCTGGAAAAGTTCGGACTCTCGGGATTCGAGCATTCATATCCGAATTCCCTGAGCGGCGGTATGCGGCAAAGAGTCGGCATAGCCAGGGCGATAGCCTCGGAGCCCAAGGTGCTTCTTATGGATGAGCCATTCAGCGCCCTAGATGCGCTTACGGCAGGCTCGCTCAGGGCAGACATCGTGTACATGCTGAAGAACAAGAATATATCCGTGAGCTCCGTGATCCTCGTAACGCACAATGTGGAGGAGGCGGTAGAGCTGTCAGACAGCATAATAGTGCTTTCGGATAGGCCTTCAAGGATAAAGGAGATAATAAAGGTGGATCTGCCTTATCCCAGGAACAAGAGGTCACGCAAGTTCGTCGACCTTACGGACGAAGTCTATGGGCTGCTCACCGATTGAGGCCGCGCTATTTCAGCTTCCATGAATCCGATACTTCGTCATATGATGCTATGCCTGTCCTTACAGCCCATTTTAGCATCATCGACTTCAGCAGCACGCTGCCCATCCTGAAGTCTCCGTGCAGCATTATGCCTTTCTCCATCAGCGCCCTGGCCAAGTCCTCGGTAGATATCTCGTCTCCGCGCGCGGAAAGTATTGCGATTGATGACTTGAATGGCTCGACCATTGCCAATCTCTTGGCCAGTATATCCGTGAAGTTCGACATGTCCATCCTGTCCCCTTCCTTGGTCAGCTTTATCTCGCCGTCCTCTACGGCCACAAGGTTCAGCATCCTGCAGGCCTCTATTAGGGGCAGAAGGCTGTCTACGTTTTGCTCCGATTCATCGGCGAGTTCGGACACGTCCATGGAGCCCCCGTTCTCCTTCACAAGCATTATCGTGCCTCTCAGCAGACTTATTCCTGCATTGGTAGGGAAAAGTTTCATTTCAAGACAATCTATTATTGTGTGATAGAATTTTTAATGCTTCTATGGGCGGTTCAAATCCGCACGCGGAAACTGCATCCCAAAGCGGCATTTACCACGGGACGCTCTTAAGTTTCAGCTTATGGGCACCCATGTTGGTAAGCAGGTGCAGTATGCCGGTTAGCACAGTTATGAAAATGAGTCCGGCCGCACCGACCGCAAGCAGCTGCCCCGCGTCAATCGAGTAAGCAAACAGCAGCGCAAATGCGAAGAATCCATACTGGTCGATCATCGGCAAGCTTGCGCCGGATTTTACATCGAACCTCCTCTTCATGAAACTGCCCAAAAGATCGCCCACCATGGCGCCTACCGCCATTCCTATTGCTATGTACGGCATGTAAGGGAAGAACGGGTACTCTATGGCGCCCACCAGGGAGCCGGCTACCAATCCTGCCGCAAGCCCCCTTATCGTTTTATGGTCTCCGAATATCCGCTTTCCCATGAAGCGCCTGCCACAGTCAAGGGGCCTGCCACCTCCAAATAGCACCGGCGCACCGTTCGCGGCATAAGCAGGGAAGATGTAGATTATCGGGTATATAATAATGGAATATAAGAGAGAGAGCGCGTCCACTTAAACTACCAAACCATATCATTCGCCGGGAGAGATACGGCCTTCCGCTATGCGTGCGGATCCGCCGCCCATGAACTGGGCGTCCCCGAAAACGTTCTTTGCGTTGCCTTTTATGAAATCCAGCGCGCCTGTCTTATCATCGCTTGAAACGCACACCACATACCCCGAGCCGTTGTACAGCATGACCACAACGCCCTTCCTCGAGTCCGCCACCTTGGTTGCTATCTCCCTGAGCATGCGCCTGTCGTAGTCGAGATTTTCGGTTATCCTGTCTCCCTTGTCAAGGAGCCCTTCGGATATGAAGTCTGCAAGCTTTTTCGCAAGCCTCTCGTGCTCCTTCTTGTAGTCCTTGAGCTCCTTTATCTGCGATGTTATGCTCTGTGCCAGCTTGTCCTGGTCCACTCCTGCCACGCTCGCGAGCGAGCGTATGCTGCCGTCCAGCCTCTTCATGTAATCGACCGCAGCCGGTCCCGCGACGTATTCGAGCCTGTTTATGCCATCGTGTATGCGCGATGATGCGATGATCTTTATCAATCCTATCATGGACTCGCGGCCCTCGAGGTGCAGTCCGCCGCAGGCCTCCGCATCGAGCAGTTTGCCGTCCAGGTCATAAATCTCGACCATCCTGAGCTCGCTTGATGGCACGCCGTGGCCCTGGTATATCGAGAAGCTGAACTTGGATTCGGCCTCGCTCCTCGGCAGGTATTCGATCTTGACTTTCATCCCATGCACAACGTAGCTGTTGGCAGTGTCCTCAAGCTTCTGCACCTGCGCTTCGCTAAGCCTCTCATAGTGCGCTATGTCTATATGCGCCTTGTCCGCGCTCTTCCTGGCGCCCTCCTGCCATGCATGCGGCCCAAGCACTTTTCTGGCCGCCGCGCTCATCAGATGTGTTGCAGTATGGTGCGCCATGAGCCTTATCCTTCGCTCCTGGTCCACCGAGCAGTGGACCTTGGCGCCTTCGCCGAAATCCAGCTTGCCGTCCAGCATGTGCACTATGACCCCGTTGACGCTCTGCACATCCGTGACCTTGGCGTTGCCAATGGATCCGTGGTCCGCTTCCTGTCCACCGCTCTCCGCATAGAACGGCGTGCGGTCCAGCACCGCCATGTTGCCCCTGATCCTAAGCACGCTTGCATCAGCCTCAATGTCCTCGGTCTTTGATGTATAAAACAGCTTCATGGTCTTCGGCAAGCCCGAGACGTCCATGTCAACCTTTGCCTCCTTCTTGCGCTCCTTGCCCTCTACGAAATCTCCCTTTATTATCTTGCCATAAGCCTCCTCGGACAGCTCTATCTTCATGCCCTTAGAGGCGGCAATCGTCGACACCAGCTCTGGCGTCACGCCGTTGCTCTCATAAAGCGTCCTCATGCGCTCCACCGTCAGGTTCTCGCCCTTGTCCATCAGCGTTGTCACGGTCTTCACTGCGCTTGCCCTGGTCGCCTCATACCTCCTCCTCTCTATGTCTATCACGTTAGATATCTCGTCGAGGTTTTCATCGAGCCCCTTGTACAGGCGGCTGACGTCGCGCGCCTCTATCTCCATGAGCTTTATTATGTCTATGTCGATGTGGTAGCGCGCCATGAAGTCCAGCATCCTGCGCAGGAGTATCCTTAGGTTGTACCCTCCGCCTATGTTGCTTGGCAGCGCCCCGTCGCTTATGGTGAAAAGCAGGCACCTTGAATGGTCTGCTATGGCGTACGCCGCCTGCATGGGCTTTATTATATCGTAATATTCGGCCTCGCTAACGCCCGCGCTGCGTATGAGCTTCTTCTCGGTCTCCGAGCCGTGCGCCACGTCGGCGAAATCCACCTTGCCTGCAACTCCGGCTATCTTGGCGTAAAGCTGCCTGTCGGGCTTCACTGGGCTGTGCCCGTTTATGTACTCCATCTCGTTCTTGAATGCGGCATCATATGCGGTCTGGGTGCCTGCGTAATACCATATCTCCCTCGCGTCCAATCCCCAGCCAACATCGACTACCTTGCTCTTAAGCTCCTGCACGTTCCCGTTGATTGACTCGAACTCCGTGAAGACGTTGTTGCCCAGCTCCAGGCCCTTGGAGAAAAACTCGAGTGACGGGCCGAATTCAGAGAAGTCCCCCATGGCCCATACATCCTCTACATAAGTTAGGCTCTCCTTGTCTACCCCCAACACAGTCGTCAGATACTTGTAGTTTAGCTCTATCGTACGGTCGCGCCAGTAGCCCTCATCAGGGTAGTTGAAGGCGTGCTGGCCTGCCATCATGAAAGCGGTATAGTGCCTTCCCGTGACGCCCACGTTCGGTATGTCTGGGAACCTCACGCATATCTGCGGCACTACGAGCGGATTGGCGCTATACTCGAAGCTCATCTTGCCGTTCTCTATCCTCTGGAAGTCCTGGATGCTCGCTATTGTAAAGTAGAGGTCCTGGCGCCATCTGCTGACCACAGGATACTTGTCTATGGCGGTATGGCCGTTCTTCTCGAAAAAGTCAGCGAACTTGTACCAGAATTCCTCATAGCCTATCTCGCGCGGCTTGTCCTTTATGAATGAATAGGCTTCATGGGATGAATCCCCGCACAAGGTCCTCTGGCTGTCGACTGTCCAGAAGTTCTTGCCGCACTCCGTGCATTTCTTTCTTATGAACCCCTCGTCTTCGAATGTCTTTGTCGCGTAGAAGCGCTCCGGTTTTTTTGCGAATTCCCCTCTAAGCTCGTCCTTGCTCAACATTTTTTAGCACCATGAGTGGCATGCATCAAACAACGCGGTAAAATGCTTGTGCGCGACACATGCCCAATCCCTATAGCAATATAGATTAATATTGATTTATGTCTCGCTTTTGGCCTCGCAGTAGCATCGGACCCATTCGCCCCGTTCCACGTCGAACCTCCTGTGTATGGGTGCCTGGCCGCCGCGGTACACTCCCCACGCGTCCTGCACTGCAATAGGGACATTTACCTTGCACGTTTCCAGCCTCTGCCTGTCCATGTCGAGCTCTTTTATGATCGCGTCGGTATCCCTGTCCCTGTAAGTTATCCTCGCCCCGACCACGCTGCATATCCTGCCATACAGCTCTGAATCCGAAAGCCCGACCGCATAAGACGATAGCTGCAATTTCTGGTATAAAGTTATCCCATAATTGCCAGGCGGCGTGCTCGGATACTTGTCATCAATTATTATGCCGGTGTTCTTGCCGTTCTCCATCGTTCCGGTTACGTTGAGCTGGTCTATCCTCCCTACTATCTTCAGCTTTTCATCGAATATGGAGAGCTCTCTGACCTCAACGCTCAATCCGCCGCTTATCCTTTTCACTACCTCCTCCTTGCTCATCTTGGGCCGCGCTTCCTCAAGCCTCTCGTGTCCCGCCGTGCCGGCTTTCATGGCCAGCGTAACGCGCCTCTTGCCAAGCATCGAGTCCAGCGCCTTGGTCTCGCATATGCCAAGCATGCTTACGTTGCTTATGGATAGGAACTTCCTAGTCGTCGGACTGTACATAATACCACTGTTGCAGGTCGCTCATATTTCGTCGCGCTTTTTTTATCTTGTTGACCAATATGCGGGACATCCGTGGCTCCCGGCATGGGCGCGTGGCGCATGCAGTCAACGCCCTCAAGATAAACAATCAGCCCGCCTACTTGTCGTCATAGCCGTGAGGCTCAGCGATCATCTCGCTCATCACAGAGGTTTAACTGCTTCAAGCTATAAATATATATCATTGATTCTACAAAGGGGTAATTCATTGGCGCATATGCGGCGCTTTAATGGTGCAGTGCAAATGGATTATGAAAAAGATTTTACGGATCTCAACGTGCTGACTTCGCTCGGGAACATACACCTGAAGCATCACAATGGCAGCAAGCAGAAACTCATATTCCTCCATGGTTTCGGGATAAACTCGAGGGCATGGGGCAGGCTCATGTCGCTGTTGCCAGACGACTTGGACGTGTACCTGATGGACCTTTTGGGCCACGGGGGCTCCAGCGCGCCAGAGATAGAATACAGGATAGAGAAGCAGACGGAGGCCCTGAAGGAAGTGGTGGATAAGCTAGGGATGACAGACTGCTATATGGTGGGCCACTCATACGGAGGCTGGGCCGTCCTGCTCTACGCTGCCAACGGCTATGCTGCCAAGGGCTTCATACTGGAGGATGCGGCAGGCGTGAAGGACCACATGGACCACCTTGAAAACACCGAAGGCAAAGAGGCATTCAAAGAGCTAATGTTCAAGACGGCAATGCGTTACAGCGGGAACAAGGAGCATGTAATCAGGAGCGTACTTGACGCAGAATTCCACAACCCATGGTTTGATGAGAAGGCGCTTTCCGTTATAAGCAGGAACACGCTAATAATATGGGGCGAGAACGACAAACTGATGGACCTCAAGAGCGCATACACGCTCCATAAGGGGATAAAGGGCAGCGTGCTGGAAATAATAAAGGGCGCCGGCCACGAGCCGCATTACACGAATCCCGAGCTCACCAAGGAAGCGCTGCTGAGGTTCATATCATACGGATGAAGAGCCCTGCGCCTTTTCTTTCCCACAATTATATATAACGATACCACCAATATCATAAGATTGTATAGGTGAATTTTTTGCCCGATTCAAATTTGGTTAAAAAGAAGTACATGGTGTCAGAACTCATAGATGAAACTCCAGAAGTGCTGCTCATAAGGTTCAAGCCGGAGGACGGCAAGCCCATAGCTTTCGACCCGGGCATGTTCTTCATGATATCAGGATTGAATGCTGAAGGGAAGCAGCAGGTTTCAAGGGCATTTTCCATAGCTTCGGATCCGGCATCGCCAGAGATGGAATACTATATAGTAAAGGAGCACGGTGGGCACAAGACGCATTTCCTCACCTCAAATCCCGGGGATCCGTATATGATGACGGGCCCGCACGGCCAGTTCAAGTTTGTGCCATCGGTGGACAAGAAGGTGGTCTTCATAGCAGGAGGCACGGGCCTGGCCCCATTCATGTCGATGCTTAGGCACATAGAGAAGACAAATGCCGGCACCGACATAGTTCTGCTTTATAGCGTCAAGTACCCGACCGAGATAATAAGGAAGCAGGAGCTCTTCAAGTACAGCGATTCATTGCACGCCAGGATAATCGTGACGGTGACCCGCTCCAAGCCTGAGGATGGTTGGACTGGGGAAAGCAAGAGGATAGACTCAGACATGATAAAGAAGTACGCGGCCGATTACGCAGACAGGATTTTCTACATCTGCGGCCCGCTGCCTTTCGTAACTTCAATGAAGGACGCGATAAAGGCGCTTGGAGTGAACGACCAGAATGTCAAGGCAGACGTATGGGGCTGAATAAGGATAACTCGATCACGCAGTGCGCTAAACGATATGCATTTGGGCAACAAGCCATCGGCCCGCCGTTTTAGATTATGCACTTCGCGCATGCCCGTTAGTGCCGTACTACGGATTGGTGCATGAGAAGCCCGATTGTGGCATACATCCATCGGGCGCACTTCTGCCGCTGAACAGACCGAGAGCAAATAGTAGTGACACGATAACTGCTATAAAAAGTACCGCCCGCCCTAGGTCATCAGGTACTCCATAGCACTTTGCGCTTTAGTGCGCCTGATGGCACCACTTCTGTTCATTTCGTGATACACTGCACAATCAATAATCTGTCATATGCGAAATCCCGCGCCGCAATCATATCTTGTTGAGCCGTGCATAAATCTCGTCGGCGTCAAGCTTTGTGGTGAGCAGCGGCAGCTTCTCTATCTGTGCTATCTTTATGGCAAGCCTGTCCACATTGGTCACGTTGTGCATGACGATGAGCTTCGGCTTTATCGGCGCCACCCTTATTACTACCATGGGGGACCTGCCCGTCGACACCCGCTCAAATATGAACGCCCTCTCAGTGGTAGCGCCGAAGAGCTTGGGGTACTCGGAAGGCGACATTTCCAGTATGACCCTCAGGCTGTCAAGCCTCGTGTAACCGAACAGCTTTATCGTATCTAGGTAGCCTGGATTTGCAACTATCTTGCCTTCTATTATCCTGTTGAAATCCGTGCCTCCTATCGGGGACCCGAAATCATGTATCGTGTAGAACGGTTCCTCCTCCGGCTTCCTTTGCGATATATTTGCAAGGCTCTGCGCGACCGAGCCTCCCCTGCTCTCGTCTATTATGAATATAGCCTCCACAAACCTCCTTATGACGCCTACGCCAGGGCTAAGCCTCCTGTTGCTTTCGTAGTCGCTTATAGTCGAATTAGATATCTTTATGTACTTTGCCAGCTCGGTCTGCGTGACCCCGAACAGCTCGCGCCATTTCTTCATGACGCTGCCCGGAGTGTCCGAGAGCGTTATCTCACCTGCTATCCTATCCTTTATATCGTCCATGCAAGCACTTAATCAGCCAGACTTCCTGGCTTTCCTCTTACGCTTTCCGCTGCCCTTCACTCCCGCTTCATTGTATAGCCTGTCTATGTACTTTTCCTGCTCCCGCGACAGCCCTGCTTGGCCTTCCGCTGCCTTTGCGTTTCGCGGCGTGTAGATGAATCCGACGATGGCGACTATCAGTCCCACCATGAACAAGCCGCCGAATATTATGTATATGTTGTTGATTGTGGATTGCGCAGAACCGATAAGGTCGGTAAGGTTGACCATCGCCGGGTTCCGTGCCAGCACGCTTTCAGTTGTCGGCCCCACGAATGATACGAGCACTTTCGCCGCGTTTAACCGTTGGGTCCCCTGATTCGTATTGTCCAGCACAAAATAGTATCTCCCTGCATTGGAGAAGTTGATGCCCCTATAATCATATGCCACCGAAGTGTAGTTGCTCTGGTTGAGTTGGCTTGGCCCGGCAGGTACGGAATACGTAAATGCCTTGGTAACGTTCTCGAATATCAGAAGCGTCCCGTTCCCTTCCAGCGCGATGGCGCCCTGCAGTCCGTTCTCCGTCGCGGAAGGGGCATCCGCTTCCCATGCTTTGAAGCCTGTCGCATTGAAAATGTAAGCGTCTACCTTTCCAGAAAAAACGGAAGCGCCAATGGAGAATATGGAATTGCCGCTTATGCCGGAAGAGTTGAGCTGGAAGTATGAAAAGTTGCCTGGCGCAACGGTGATGTTCTGCACGTTCGAGATGGCAACGATGTCTCCGGCTATCTGCGTATTGATCGAGCTTGAGAATTGGTTGCCTTCTATCACGCCGCCTATCAGCGCTACGAGTAGAAGTGCGACTCCTATATAAATCAGTTTCTTTATCATCGGTTGCGCCTGATACGATTTAGCTAAGCAGTGATTTTGTTAGTTAAAGCCATGATAAATATTTAATAGGATGCAATCCACGCGTGCAACGCATTCACCCTCTACATGCAAAGTTATTAAAAAAGGTTGATGGAAACTATTATCAGTAATTGGTGACACTTTATGACCGATCTAGAGAAAATCCCGACTGGAATAGAAGGACTTGATGATATGCTTTACGGGGGCATACCAGTAAACAATCAGATGCTCATATCCGGTGGTCCGGGAGCAGGCAAGACCCTACTGACCTTTGAGATACTGTATAGGAACGCCAAGCGCGGCGTACCAAGCGTGTTCATTCCGCTGGAAGAGGATACGCCTATAATACTAAGAAATGTAAAGGAAGCTTTCCCCGCATTTACGGACCTGGACGACCTGGTCAAGCAGAACATCATAGAAATAGACGGGGGAGGGCCTGCGCTCAAGGTCAAGGAAGTCACGGATTCTGAGCTTTACTCGTTCGGCAACATAGTTTCGGAGATAGAGTCCCTTGTCAAGCAGAACAATTCCAAGATTGTGGTCATAGACTCCGTCTCCATGCTGAAGCTGGTGCTCGGCGAGACATCGCTTTACAGGAAATCCATGATGGGTCTGATATCGACACTGAGGCGGCTGAACGTCACGTCGCTGTTCACAAGCGAGCTGCAGTCGACAGAGAGGGAGACCCTGGTATTCAGCCCGGAGTTCTTCATGTTCGATGGCGTGCTGAACATGTACCAGATAGGCGAAAGGGACAGGAGGGTGAACATGCTCGAGGTAGTGAAGAGCAGGGGCTCAAACCACAGTATGGCACTCACTCCGTACGAGATAACGTCCGGAGGCTTCAAGCTCACCACGGCAAAAATAGAATAATGATTGGATGTTCCTCGGAGCCGCGGATAAGAAGAATGATCCTGTAGCCCTGAAAAAGGGCGGAGGCAGCAAACCCTTCCTCAATCAGGCCCAAAAGAGGAAGCTGTTAATCTATTCCGTTGTACTACTCATGATTATCGCCATGCCGTTACTGCTGCTGTCTGGCGGGTCCCGGGGATTGGCTTCCTGCGAGGGCATAATACTCAGCCAGCAGAGATACGAGTGCATAAGCGGACTGGCTTCCAGTACATCGAACGCATCGATGTGCAGCAATCTCCCATCGCAGTACTCATACAATTGCGTGCTTGGCATAGCGCTGCATAATAAGAACCTGACGGAATGCGGCATCATAAATCCATCATCACCGTACTACTACAGTTGCGTATACAACATCACGGTATCGCTGGGCAGCCCGTCCGGGTGCCATCTGTTGCAGGGCGCGCAAGAGAGCACATGCCTGTATTCAATCGCCCAGCTTTCCAACTTCACCGACCTGGCCCTATGTGCGAGCATACCCTCCAAATCCACAGAGGCGCAATGCAGCTACATGTACTATTTCAGGAATGCAATCTCCTATGGCAACGCTGGCTCTTGCGCTGCTCTCCCGTCAAGCGTGAACTACGGCCTTATGCTGAACATGTCCAAGTACGTGGCGAATCAATCCATAGGATCGGTATTCGAGTATGCGCTGGGGAAGTTCACTCCACGCGACTATTGCTATAACCAAGTGGCCATACTGGAGAAAAACGCAACGATATGCAGCTTTGCTTCGCCTGATGCTGCAAATTTCTGCCAGTACCAAGTGCAGTATGCCATCGAGGCAGCCGTGAACAACACCGCAGTAAACACGTCCGTCTCGTGTGCCAATCTGCCATTATCCAAGCTAACCCAAGCCGAAAATCTGACCAAAAACGAGACAAGATACCTGTACAACTTGACTATATTCGGATGCACGATGGAGAGCGCCATCACGGCAAAGAATATAACGATATGCAGCGAGATACAAAACAGCACTTATTACAACTCGTGCGTTTGGGGCTACATAAAGAACTTTAACGCAACTGGATACTGCAACGACCTCACAAACTCGTCGCTGAAAGATTACTGCTATTCCGGATATGCATAGATGTGATATGAGTTGAACGCATGACCACATTCAGAGGCGCGATATGTTCAATAAGGTCGATGCCGGACCCACGTGACAATATCTACGCTGCCGTAGGGGACAAATCCGTTTACTTCAGGAGCCCCGTCCTGCTCTCGATTGGCGAAAAGGTCGAATTCGATGAAGAACTTGTAAGTAAGGATTCACCTCCTCCGCTCATCGAAGCGCTGTCCGTGGTAGGGAATGCATCCGATGGCGAGATTGGGTCGCTGTTGGATGCGATAGGCGAAAGGGCTACCAGCGGATGGGATGAAACAGTGTTAAAGAAAATACTCGGCAGGCATCCAGAGATAATGTCGTGCGCGATGAGGATGAAAGACGCGCTCATAGGCTGCGCAAAAATCTTCGTGCGAACCCTGGCATCAGGGGCCCCGATAGTAGTGAGATTCCACAATGACGGTGACGGCTCGACCGGGGCGATATCGATTTACAATGCGGTTAACCTTCTGCAGCCCGAGCTGTCGTTGAATACTAGGGGCGTCATCTGGAAGATGCAGCGCGGCATAGCGTATGACGGCGAATCGTTGTACGATGACGTGACGCATTTCAGCCAGTACAAATCGGCGGTGAAGCCGCTGGTCGTGATAATAGATTTCGGCACCTCGCCCGAGAGCGAAGCTTCAATAGCCGACAGCGAGAACAAGTGCGATCTCATATGGCTGGACCATCACCCACCATACGATGGGTTCCCTTCCGGCAGGATAAAGTTTTATGTAAACCCATGGGACTTCGGGGGGAACAGCGACTTCACTGCGGGGGCATTGGCATCCGTTTTCGCCACGGTGTTGCACGAATGCGGGGCAGAAGCGCTGATGGAGGCTTCACTGGTAAGCGATTACAGCGCGTACGCGGATTACGGAGACACAAAGGCGCAGGGCATGGCATTAGTGCTAGACTTCCTGACAAGCGGCAGCAAGGCGCACGGCATATCGGTAATGACCCCCAAGACATTCTCCGATATACTTGGGAATCCGAAGAGGTATGCCGAGACGCTTTTCTGTGCGAGGAATATGCTGGACGAAGCGCTTGAGATAGGTGCGAAGAAGGCCAAGCGCTACAGGAGCAATGCAGGTTTCAATATCCACGTGCTTGACTTCAGCTACATAGCCGAGGTGGGCAAGGGCTATCCGTTGCCCGGGAGGTTCAGCTCAAGGCTGCAGTCTGCATTTGAAAATGCAAACGGCGGAAAGACGATAACCGTAGTATATTACGGCAACTACATATCCATAAGGGAAAGCGAGGATATCACTTCCGTGCTCAAGATACTTGACATAGTGAACACGTTGAAGGCGGCGACCCCCTACGTAGAGTCCGGAGGCGGCCATAACGAGGCCGCCAGCATGAGGGTGCCAAAGCAGCACACCGCTTACGTGATGAAACTGCTTTTGAAGCATCTGGGGGTAGAGCAGTAAATTCAATATTAATAATTTATATGGAGTTAAGGGATACAGATGATGTCTTGGCCGAGATACTAAAAATCCATGCTAGGGAGATACTTGACTCTAGGGGCAACCCGACAATAGAGACGGAGCTCTTCACAAGGGCAGGGATGGTGAGGGCCATGGTGCCGAGCGGGGCATCGACAGGCATACACGAAGCGCTCGAGCTCAGGGACGGCGACGCGTCAAGGTACATGGGCAAGGGGGTGCTGAAGGCGGTCAAGAATGTAAACGAAATAATATCGAGGAAGGTCGTAGGGATGGACTGCTTAGACCAGAAGTCCATAGACGAGGCAATGATAGAGTTGGACGGCACCGCGAACAAGGGGAGGCTCGGTGCAAATGCGATACTTTCCGTTTCAATGGCGGCTTGCAAGGCAGCCGCGGTTTCAAAGAGGACCTCGCTGTTCAGGCACATAGCTGATCTGGCCGACGTCAAGGATTTCGTCTTGCCGACTCCGAGCTTCAACATAATAAACGGAGGCGTGCATGCGGACAACAATCTCGCCATGCAGGAATTCATGATCGTGCCTACTGGCGCTGATACTTTCAGGGATGCGGTTCGCATGGCGTCCGAGGTATACCACACTCTCAAGAAAATAATAAACGCGAAGTACGGGCAGAACGCCACAAACGTAGCGGATGAAGGCGGGTTTTCGCCAAACATAAGGAAGAGCGAGGAGGGTCTCGACCTGATTAAATCCGCAATCAAGAGCGCCGGTTACAATGGGGCAGTAAAGATAGGCATGGACAGCGCCGCATCAGAGTTCTTCATAAAGGGCAGGTACGACCTGGATTTCAAGAACCCTAGAAAGCCGCACAGGCAGTGCAGGACCGGCAAGGAGATGATGAAGCTTTACAAGGGCTTCGCAGAAGATTACGACATAGCATTCTTCGAGGACCCGTTCGCCCAGGACGACTGGGGGAACTTCTCCGCGCTGACCTCGGAAATCGGAAAGCGCGTTGAGATAATAGGGGACGACCTGCTGGTAACGAATCCTGACAGGATAAGGATCGGGATAGAGAAGAAGGCAGTAAACGGGCTGCTCCTCAAGGTGAACCAGATAGGCACGGTGACAGAAAGCATAAAGGCATGCAGGATGGCGCAGAAAAGCGGCTGGGGCGTGTGCGTGAGCCATAGGAGCGGCGAGACCGAGGACGCATTCATAGCGGACCTAGTAGTAGGGCTCAAGGCCGGCCACATCAAAGCCGGCGCGCCGTGCAGATCTGACAGGCTCGCAAAATACAACCAGCTGATGAGGATAGAGGAGGAGCTCGGGGATGACTGCGAATATGCAGGCGAACGTTTCAGGAGGCCTTGAGGCGCACCAACAAGTATAAATCCCTTATCCCACTATTCCTTCACATGGCAACTAAGATATCGATCAAGAACAAGTTTTTTGCAGAGCTTTTCGGTACATTGATGTTTGTGCTCATAGCTGCAGGTTCGGTTGTGTCGGCAACTTACCTGGCGCTTCCTCCGGGATTGGCGCTTCCGTTCATAGCAGTAACTACCGGTCTGGCACTGGCATTGGCAATATCAATAACGATGGGCATTTCAGGAGGCCACATAAATCCCGCAGTGACGATAGGCGCTCTGACAGGTGGCAAGATAAGCGCAAGGGATGCAGTATACTATATAATAGCGCAACTCATAGGCGCAACGATCGGAGCGTACCTGCTGTTCCTATTCTTCCCGCAGATAATAGGCGCGGCGGCGGCATGGGGTACTCCTAGCCTTGGTTCCGGCGTAGGAGTGTTCCAGGCGATAGCCATAGAAGCGATATTGACGTTCTTCCTCGTTTTGGCAGTCTACGGGACTGCGATAGACGCGAGGGCGCCTAAGATAGGCGGCTTCGGCATAGGCCTCACGGTGATGGTCGATGCCATGGTCGGGGGTCCATTGACCGGCGCAGCCATGAACGTGGCTAGGTGGTTCGGGCCCGCGTTAGTTTCCATGCAATTCGCGAACTGGTACGTCTACATAATAGGCCCGGTGCTTGGGGCCGTAATAGCGGCGCTGGTCTACACAAGGCTGATAGGCACGAAGTGAAGCTCCGTGCCGCTTGATTGCGGCCGGGGCGCCCTGCGCCTTCATATCGGTTCCACTGACGCGCTACCAAAGTATTTATATTGTTTTGTTACCAATAATGACTTGCATTTGCATTTCTGATGCTGATCGTAAATAGCAAGGCAATACGGTGTGTTTTGATGGTTAAGAATAACGTCCAGAACAAGCTAGTCGCGGTAGTCCGCGTACGCGGCAGGGTCAATGTGCGCAGCGACATAGCAGAGACCATGTCAAGGCTCTCGCTCAAGAGGGTTAACAACTGCACGCTCATACGGGTGAGCGATTCCTACAAGGGCATGCTCAACAAGGTGAGCAACCACGTGGCATACGGGGAGATTTCGGAAGATACGCTGAACAAGCTTCTCTCCAAGAATGAGCTCAGTTTCAAGGCTTCGGAGCTGATTGACGGGAAGCAGGACCTGGCCGCCCTGAAGGAGCACATGCCATTCAGGCTGCACCCGCCCCGCCACGGGTACAAAAGCATAAAGCTGAACTACAAGCAGGGAGGCACGCTGGGCTATATGGGCGGCGAGATAAACAATCTGATAAGCAGAATGGTGTGATAAATGGTAGTTAGGAAAGAGAAGAGGAGCAGGAAGTACCTCGGCACCCGAAGGTGGGGCATGGGAAACATCAAGAATGCCAGGGGCGCGGGTGACCGCGGAGGCGTCGGAGGCGCAGGTGCGAGGAAGCACAACTTCACCCACATGGTAGTCTACAACCGCCACCTGATGCACAAGAAGGGCTTCACTAAGTGGGACCAGCACAAGCTTGATGAGATAAACCTAGACCAGATAAGCAAGATGTTCGCTTCCGCAAAGGACAACACGCTTGAGCTCAACAACTTCAAGGTACTGAGCAATGGCAGCCTCAGCAAGCCGCTAACCATAAAGGCAGCCGGGTTCTCAAAGAAGGCCGCGGAGAAGATAAAAGCCGCCGGCGGCACTGCCGTCGCCCTGCGCGAAGCCAAAAAAGCAAAAGAATGAAAAGGATAAAATGTCGGAAAAGCTTAAGATCGCTTTTTACTCAGACAGCTTTCTACCCGCACAGGACGGAGTCGTCTCCTCTATGCTGAACTTCAGGTCCGAGTTGCACCGCCGCGGGCATGAGGTCTACGTTTTCGCCTCCGGCAACAAGAGCACGAGGCAGATCATGCGGGAGGACGACAGGGTTTTCGTAGTCAGGAGCATCAAGTTCAAGAAATACCCGCAATACAATTTCGCGGTATTTCCGTACTTCAATTCAAGGAAGGTGAACGAGATAAGCATGGACGTGATACACGCCCACACGCCGTTCTTCATGGGCCTATCTGCCCTGGTGGCAGGCAAGCTTAACATGATACCCACTGTTGGCACGTTCCACACGATGTTCACCGAGAAGACGGTCATAAACGAATACATATCGTCAAACAGGTTCGTAGGCGGGATAGCACACAAGGCCGCCTGGCCCTATGCCAGGTTCTTCTACAATCGCTGCAATGTGGTCACCGCGCCGACTGCCACCATAAAGAACATGCTGGCAGACAACGGCATCGGCGAAGCGGTGGTGGTGCCGAACAGCGTCGACACCAATCGTTTCAATCCAAAGATGGCAGATCCTGAACTAAAGGGAAGGTTGCTCCGCAGGGGCAACAAGCACATGGTGTTGTACGTGGGCCGCCTAAGCAGGGAGAAACAGCTCACCACCCTCCTTAAGGCGATGAAGCGCCTCAGGGGCAAATGCGTAGAATGCGTCATAGTTGGCACGGGGCCTGCGGAACGCTATTACCGCTCCGTTGCAAAGAGGCTGCATCTTGATAATGTGAGGTTCACTGGATTCGTGCCGCGGGACGAGCTGCCCAAATATTATGCATCGTCTGACGTTTTTTGCATACCGTCAATATTCGAGACGCAGGGCATAGTGTCGCTGGAGGCCATGGCAAGCGGCAAACCTGTGGTAGGGGCGGACTACTTGGCGCTGGGCGAGCTGATAAAGGACGGCGAAAACGGCGAAAAATTCGCTCCTGGCGACAGTATCGCATGTGCAAGAAAAATAGAAAAGGTTTTATATAACATAGGTTCCTATAATACAATGCGAGAGACGGCGGCGGAGTTCTCAATCAGACGCGCCACCGACAAGCTTCTTAATACTTACAAGAAGGCTATAGATGCTATGACATTGTCCTGACATTGCGGCAATATATAAAAATACCAATGAGAGATTTTGATAAAAAGTTATTGGAGTGCCATGGCATGGCGCATAGGCGACCAAGAATGTGTACAGGTATATAAATGGATAATAAGGAGAATAAGAAGGATGAAAGTTTAAAAGAAGGACAGCAAAAGGCCCAAGAGGCCCCTAATCCTGCCGCTTCAGCGCACGAGCAGCCCGCC
Source organism: Microcaldota archaeon (assembly GCA_027317945.1). Taxonomy (GTDB): domain Archaea; phylum Micrarchaeota; class Micrarchaeia; order Micrarchaeales; family Micrarchaeaceae; genus JAKATK01. Next base: position 50,600 of record DAHVQB010000003.1, on the reverse strand, counting down.
AGAAAATCAATCGAGCAGCTGGTCAGCGAATCCGGAAGCGAGGAAGTCAAGAACCTGAAGAAGGAGATAGACGAGATAAAGAAAGAAAGGTTCGCCATAATAATAAAGCTGAAGGAATTGAGGCATAAGCTCGGATACAAGGAGGCGGAACTGGTGGCTATCGGGAAGCTCCTCTCCATAGAGAAGCAGAACGACGATCCGACAGCCAGGTCAAAGCGCATCGGCTACTTAAAGCACCTGAAGAACAAGCTGGAGTTCAAGATATCAACCGAAGCGTCGTCACTGGCATCCGAGCGCGACCTCGTCAGGAAGATAAACGAGGTCAGCAACGAGCTGAACGAGGCGCTCAAGATAGTCAGGCTGCAGCGCAAGGTCGAGTACGTCAAGGGCGACATAACGAACTACGAGGCTTCGCTCGGCGAGCTGGACAAGCAGATAACTGCGGTGGACGCCAAGCTGGACGACAAGTACAGGACCCTCAGGAAGATGCTGGGCATAGGCCATGAAAGGCAGCACACGCAGAAGAGGAAGATGCAGCAGCCTTCGTTGCCCGAGATCAACTTCGAGGACATCGCAGTGATAAAGAAGAAGACGCCCAAGTAATCCATATCAGCATCAGGTGTTGAATTGAAAGTTTCGTTTTTTGGTGCAGCAGACGAAGTCGGGAGAAGCTGCATAATGATAAGCACGGACAAGACAAAGATACTGCTGGACGCAGGGGTGAAACTCGGCAGCACGGAGGAATACCCAATAATAGATGACGACCAGCTTAAGCACGTAGACGGCATATTCATATCGCATGCCCACCTTGATCACAGCGGATACCTCCCGCACATATACACCGCAGGGTACCGCGGCGACACGTTCGCAACAAAGCCCACGATAGAGCTCACCAACGTGCTGCTCGGCGACTACATACGCATATCCAATCCCGCGAACATATCTAAAGAGGGCATGGGCGAGCTGTCGCGCCACTTCAAGATAATAGAGTACAACAAGCCGTTCCTGTTCCGAGACCTCACGATAAAGTTCCAGCCGGCGGGCCACATCCTAGGCAGCGCCCTAATCTCGATAAGCGACGGCAAGAGCAAGGTCGTTTACACAGGTGACATAAACCTCATGAAGACAAGGCTGCTGGAAGGTGCAGACTTGAAGAATCTGGAGGCGGATACGCTGATAACAGAAAGTACGTACGGGGCTGATAAGGACTCATTTCCCAGGACCCACGACACGGAGCAGAAGCTGCTGAAGAGCATAAACGAGACGTTGAAGACCGGCGGCAAGGTCATGGTGCCTAGTTTCGCGGTGGGCAGGGCGCAGGAGGTACTATTCATATTCGACGACTACATGAATTCGGGGGTGCTGCACAAGGTACCGCTCTACATCGATGGAATGATAAGCAAGGCGCTCAGGATACACAGGCACAACGTCATATACTGCAGGGAGGAGCTGCAGAAGAGGATACTGATGAGCGATTACGACCCTTTCAAGAGCCCCAACTTCACCATAGTGGAGACCAAGAGCCAGCGCAACAGGATAGTCGCGGGAAGCGAGAGCTCCATAATAGTGACCACCAGCGGGATGCTCAGCGGCGGCCCGATAATGTTCTACCTGTCTAAGCTAGCCAATGGCCCGGACAACAAGATGATAATGGTGGGATACCAGGCCAGCGGAACGCTCGGCAGGGCAATGCAGGAGGGCGCCAAGACGATAAACATAAACGGGGCCGACATACCGGCGCGGCTGCAGGTTGAGACGTATCATCTCTCAGCGCACGCGGACAGGGCGCAGCTGGAGAGCATACCCGCGAAGATACGCGGCGTTAAGAACATATTCGTGGTCCACGGGGAGCACGAGAAGGCAGAGCAGCTCAAGGCGGCCCTGTCCCGCAAATACAACGCGGTCGTGCCTAAGCTCGGGGAGACATTCTCGATATGACGGGCAGGTAAAAGGTTAAATACCTTATTAGGCATATGAAAAGCATTCTTAGGTAGAAGGGCGTAATTCTGATGTCTAACAATAGAAAGAGCAAGCTGGCTAAGGAGCAGGAGGAGATAAAGAGGCTCAGGTCCGTCAGCACGATATTGAACATGGGAGATATAGAGAATGCAGTGCTGGCCAACACGTCTAAGGAGTCAGAGCCGGTGAACGATGACATAATCGACGAGCTGCTCAACAATGCGGCATCCGCCACTGCAAACCCGCAGGAACGCAGGGACCTCGATTCGCTGGAGAGGATGACCATGGGCGGCGCCGCAGGGTCCACGCATGCGAAACGTTCCGCATCAAAGGCGAAGAAGGCCAATGCCAAATCGAAAAGTGCCAAGGCAAGCAAAAGGGCAAGAAAGCAAGCGGCAAGAAGCGCTCCAATAAAAGATAAATAGCTATACTCCTTTTAATTTAACATTAAACGGGCTCTTGGCTCAGTAGTAGAGCGTCCGCTTTGCAAGCGGAAGGTCGCGGGTGCGATCCCCGCAGAGTCCAATCACAGTTTTATGATGACAAATCCGGGCTGCGGTTGCAGATGATCACCTAAATCACTGTGGTGATTGGGGGCTACACAAAACTGCAGATCGCACACATGAAAGCAGAACTAGCAGCCGCATTGCCCTACACGTCTAAGAACGAAATGATGGAGCTTCGCAAAAATGGTAATGCGGCAGTTCGTTGAGTTGATTTTTATACTTCTCTTTTGATAATCCATTATGTCTAATAGAATGGCCATAGGTGCCGGTAAGCCCCAGAAAGGGCTGGCATCAAGAGAAGTGACTAGGCAGCGTGCAAAGTATGGATATAATGAGGTAAGGGCCAAGAAGAAGAATCCATACGAGTTGCTGCTCAGGAAATTCTATGGCCCAGTACAGCTACTGCTCTGGCTCGTTGCCGCCATATCATACGCAACAGGCAGGATGGCTGATTTATACATAATAATAGCACTTCTTGTGTTCAACGCCGTTGTCGGATTCTTAGAGGAGTACAGAGCAGACAAATCTGTCGAATCATTAAAGAGCATGCTGGCATCGCATGCAAGGGTACTGAGGGACGGACAATGGAAGACAATCCCAGCAAGGTTTCTCGTTCCAGGAGACACAATAAGGATGAGGCTAGGCGACATAATACCCGCCGACGCACGCGTAGTTGACTGTGAGATGCTTGAGGTGGACGAATCCATAATAAGCGGTGAGTCATTCTTCGTCGAGAAGGATGAGGGTAGCACGCTGTATCAGGGATCGGTGGTCAAGCGCGGGGAAGCCACCTGTATCGTGACAAACACGGGCTACAATACCAGGTATGGGGTCACCGAGAAACTGGTGCAGACTGCAGGCCCTGCATCGCATCTTGAGGAAGCAATACTCAAAATGGTGAAGTATCTCATCATGGGGGACACAGTCATAGTGGCCATAATGTTCGTTTATGGTCTGCTTGTACTTCATGCGGATGCATTGGCGCTTCTGCCTTTCCTGCTCACGGTGTTAGTCGCATCCGTGCCGGTGGCACTGTCCGCCGCGTTCACTGTCGCCATGGCGCTTGGCACCGAGAAGCTTGCAAGGAAATCGGTGCTGGTCACGAGGCTGGAAGCGATTGAGGACACAGCGATAATGAAGGTGCTCTGCACGGACAAGACAGGTACTCTGACCCAGAACTCGATAACTGTCAGAGAGCTGATACCTTATGGCTGCGATGAGGCATTGCTACTCAGGTACGCTGCCGAGGCGTCGCGCCAGGAGGACAACGACCCCATAGACAATGCGGTGTTGGAGTATTCTGAAGCCATGAGCATAAGGAGGGGCAGGCAGCTCTCCTTTATTCCTTTCAATCCATCCACAAAGAGGACTCAGGCAGAAATTGCCAATGGGGGCAAATACGAAGTTACGAAGGGCGCCACTTTGATAGTAATGAAATTAACCAGGAGCAGTCCCGCTTCAATAAGCAAAGTAAATTCAGACATGGAGAAGCTAGCGGCCAATGGGCTCAGGGCTGTCGCGGTTGCTGTCCGCAAGAGTGGCGGCAACTGGAAACTAGTAGGATTGGTTGCGTTGCATGATCCCCCCAGGCCAGAGGCGAAGCGCCTAATCGAGGAGCTTAAGGGACTGGGCATATCCGTTAAGATGGTTACAGGCGATAGCGTCGCCGTGGCAAGCGAGATAGCCGGTGAGATAGGGCTCGGGAAGAAAATGCTGACGATTGAAGGAAAGCACGGCGATCTAGACGAGAGGATAATAAAAGCCGATGGATTCGCAGGAGTCTACCCCGAGGACAAGTATACCATAGTAAAGGCACTGCAAGCCAAGGGATTTGTTGTGGGAATGACTGGCGATGGGGTTAATGATGCCCCCGCGCTCAAGGAGGCCGAAGTGGGCATTGCGGTGGCCAATGCCACAGATGTAGCCAAGAGCTCTGCAGCGCTTGTGCTCACCAAGAATGGGCTTGGGGTCATAGTCGATGCGGTGAAAGAGAGCAGGAGGATCTTCGAGAGGATGGCGACTTATGCAATGGTCAAAGTAGCAAAGGTCTTCCAGATAGTGGGTTTAGTTGCGATAACATTTATCGCATTCGGCTTTGCACCCATAACGCCGTTCCTGCTAATATTGCTTATGTTCACTAATGACATAGTTAACATCTCAATCTCTACAGACAACGTATATTACTCAAACAAACCGAATGCATGGAACATAAAGTCAATCATGTACTCTTCTGGCGCCATGGGCGTGGTGCTTATGGCAGAGGCACTAGCATTCATACCGTTAGGCATAGTCATATTGGGACTCAGCTTAACGCAGCTCCAGACAATGATCTTCCTGGTGTTGAATATAACGGACAAATTCACGGTATTAAACATAAGGGAGAGAGGGGCCTTCTGGAAATCCATGCCGAGCTTTCCTCTTGCAGTCACCTCCGTGACCGGCATTGCAATAGGGATAGCCCTAGCGTATTTCGGGATACTCATGCCCAAGATAGGAACGCTGCCGATACTTCTAGTGCTGGCTTTATCTGCTTTTTTCATGCTGGTAAATGATGTGATAAAGACAGCTGCGTTCAGTCGCTTTGGGATATCCTAGTAATACAGTTATTGGTAACCTATGAAACCTTTTTACGAAAAGTTTACAAAAAGCCTGGGTGCGCAAACCTTTTTGGAAAGGCTTGACCGAAAACACTGGTGCGAATACAGCTATGAACCGCACCGTATTCCTTTATATCTCTAGACGCGCTATTATCTGTGTGCGAAGACACAGATGCCCGCGTCTTCGGAAATAAAAATATACGGTGCTAAAAAGGGGCAAGAGCTAGATGGCAAAAAGCTAGAGGGCGCCCGCTTTGCAAGCGGAAGGTCGCTGGTGCGATCCCCGCAGAGTCAATATAATTATTTCACCGAAGGCAAAATTGGCACTTCTGAGAAGCAGATTGGAAATCGCGCCTGATAGTATTTTATAGTCCGAATGATATTCAGTCATGGTGTTAGTGGTGAAAGAATTTACACCATATCTGTTCTTCAATGGGAACTGTGCAGAGGCGTTGAACTTTTATGGATCGTGCCTGGGCGGAACGTCGGATATCACCAAGGTTTCTGATTCTACAGTAAAAGACCAGATGCCTAAAGAGATGCAAGACAAGATCCTCTATGCTCATTTTAAAAGCGATGTTGTCGAGTTTAGCGCTTCGGATTGGCTACACCAAACAAGGGCGCCAAAGCAGGGCAATACTATATGTTTGTATATCGGAGGTACCTACGAAGAGCTAAAAGCCATCTTTAGTAAGTTAGCTGAAGGGGCGGATAAAACCACCCTGGATCCGCTATTCAAGGCATTTTTGGGGTATACGGTGCACTGACAGATAAGTATGGTGTACGTTGGATGTTTAAATGCGACAGTCAGGGTTAATTAGTATGGCTGCGTATGCATACATGTATAAATGCACAGCGGACGGGACTGCACGGATTCAGTAAAGTACGCAGAGCCCAATAAGCTGTTCATAACGCATAAATTGCTGCGGCGTTGCAGTTGGTGGTGCCGCATCCAATAGTTTAATGCTGCACCGACATAAAATCTTATAATTGTTGGCAATATTAGGTAGACAGAATGATTGGATTTGGAATAAATCTGTGGAATCCTGAAAACGTTGGCGCCATAACTGCTTTGGTGCTGTCGTACATTCTCGGGTTGATGCATGGGATCACACCGGATGAGCATACGTGGCCCATAACATTCTCGTATGCAGTCGGAAGCGGTACCACCAAAGGCGGGATGAAGGCGGGGCTCATCTTTTCTTCAGGTTTTACGCTGCAGAGGGCCGTGCTTTCAGAGGCGGCATATTTCGCTCTGGCCGGGATATTCATGACATCGCTTGTTTTCGGCCTTACATACGTTGTTGTAGGCATAGCAATGCTGGCTGCCGGGATATACATAAAAAGGAAGGAAGTTTATTTCCATTGGCACATGATAGAGAAAAATCTTGGATCTATTTTCATACATCGTCATTCGAAAGGGACAATGGAAGCCGAGTTGGAGCACAAGAGGGATCCTTCACTGGAAGGTATTGAGGGAGATCTCAGGCCGGTTCCTCCAAGACTGGCCTTTTTCCATGGCATCATAGCGGGCTTCGGATTCGGTGCATTCGCTTTGATAGTGTATACGGTCCTAGTTCCTGCAATGCCTAGCGCGTATTTCGGGTTTCTGCCCGGCCTGCTTTTCGGCCTTGGAACAATGACAATGCAAGTGGCATTCGGGGCAGTATTCGGGAAGTGGCTTACGAAAGCAAAAAGGCTCACCGCAAAAGGAATGCAATACGTATCGCGAACGATAAGCAGCGACGTTCTTGAATACGGCGGGATGGCTTTTGCAATAGGGGGCATAGCCATATTGGCTTATCCACAGCTTGCCAATATAGGGATAAACACCGGCATAACGATACACAATCTTAGCAACCTTGGGATAGGGTTCTTCCTTGTAATATTCACTGTAGTCGTGGTGGCATACCTGTCTTACAAACGCGCGATGAAAAGGGCGCTGGCTACATCAGGGTACACCAGCGACTCCAAGTGACATGGGACAAGTAACGGACCAGATTTCGCAAGGCAGTACATTTTTATAATTAAGCAGCCATTGGAAAACACGGCATGCACAATGGTCTGCATGGGGCGTGATTAACCGATGGGCACTGCAAATGGCGTCAGCTTTTTCGACGTGATACAAAGAAACCATGTCAAATCGTTGCTAATGATACTGATTTTAGGGGCCATCCTCGTTTTCTCTACATTTGCATTTATAATCGTAGTGGGCTATGCGTATGCATTTGATTCAAGCGCTTTGTCCAGCAGCGGCAGCTCAATCTACGGCTATGCAATGAACATGAGTTCCGGCATAGTCCCTGCCCCGCAAGCAGGTACGTTCAGCTATGTAACAACATACGGCTTGCTTATCTGCATGGTGCTGGCAGCCGCATACGTACTGGTCGTCTATTTCGCAGGTTATAAAATGCTACTGCGATTGTCGCGTGCCAAAGCGGCGGACAGGGCACAGAACCGCTCATTATACTCTTCCGTAGAGGGCCTGGCCGCTTCAACACAGATACGCATGCCCAAAATTTACATTCAGGAGTCCGAAGCACTTAATGCATTCGCCACGAGCAGAGGAAGAAACGAGTCTGCGATAGTGGTTACCTCCGCGTTGCTGGAGACCATGGATAAGAGGGAGCTTCAGGGCGTATTGGCGCACGAAACGTCACATATAGCCAATGGGGACAGCCAACTCATGACCATAACCACAATGCTTGCAACTGCCATAGCTTTGCCTGCAATATTCGTCAGGAGCATATTCAGCTTGATTACAAAGCCACAGGCCATGGCCTTATCATCAGTTAGCGAGTCCCTGCCAGCCATGATGGCCCTTGGCCTGGGATCCGTAGTGTTCGGGGCGGTTACTGCGTGGATCATGTCAATGCAGTTGAGCGGCACAATAGGTCTGATAGCGTTGGTCTTCTTCGGTCTCCTGTGTTTGTTGTGTGTGCTGTTACTTGTAATTATGAGCTGGGTCTATATGGCAGCATTTTTCATCGTGCTGTCGCTGGTGGCGATAGTCGTTACATTTTTCGTGGCCCCATCGCTGTTTTTAGTGATACGGGCACTGAGCACCGCATATCCTGCCGCTATGGCGCCATGGATTTCTGGCGCAGTGGTGACGCAGAATCCCGCCAACATCCTTTATGCCATGGCGTTCGTCTTGGTAGTGGCGTATTCCTTATGGTTTTTCCTCGGTACATTGCCGGGTCTTCTGAATCTAATGATAAGGCCTGCCGTTTCCAGAAGCAGGGAGTACATGGCCGATGCGAACGGTGCAAGGCTTACCAGGGATCCTCACGCACTTGCAAGCGCTCTCAGTAAGATAAAGGGTCACGCTGATGGGAAGGGCGGCGCAATTACCGGCATGATGGGGGGCTTAGCGGCTCAACTATACCTTTCGGATACGCATTCCAGTGGACAGGACATGAATCGGCGGGGCAGCGTATGGAATCTTGAGACAGTTGGAGGGGACATTATGCTCATCGTCTTCTTCTCTTACCTATTTTTCGGGTTATCCATACAGTTATGGGTTTTCTCGTTGGTCCTAATTTGCGCGGTTGCAATATTCTTATATACGGCGGATGTGCTTCTCAGTGTCCTGCTGAATGACACCTCGGATTTGTTGTCATCGCATCCTCCGATAGATGCCAGGATAAAAAGATTGAATAACATGTATTGATGCGGTACTGCAATTATGATCCATCGTGCTTCAACTTTGCTCTATTTGAAATGCATCAAAATTCCTTTTTCTCCTGTTCATTATGGTAACATACAACGCGATAATGACGATGATTGCTGCTATTGTCACAAATAACTGCGTAACATAATCGGGCTGTTGGCCGATTTGCTGCGGGCCCGAGGCAGTTCCGGCAGGAATCTGTTGGGTTGTCGTGCTCTGTGAAGGGGAGACAAATACGTTCACTGTTGCATTGTTGATTGAAGGGTCTGCGCCAATGGTTGCAAATTGAATCGAGTAGTTGCCGGGCTTGGCAGAGGGATTTGCCGCGATTATGATCCTGCATTGAAACGGCGGTGCATCCGAAAATGATATTGGGCTTGCATTCACGGTTATACCTTCAGCCAAAAGATCCTTCTGGTTCGGCGAAATCAGGACCGTGCGCCCTGAAGTCCCATTCTGCAACGCTACGCTGCAGTTAATTATCATCACAGTGCCGCTATACCTGCCTACCGTCAAATGTATGCTGCTGTTCGAAATCGTCACTACCGAAGTTCCGCTACTTGCGCATGCTGCCTGCTGGATCAGATAAGCCGCAAGAAGTAATACAAGCATAGTTTTGGAGCGCATATTAAACACCATCATCTGATATTCCAATATACTGCCTATGGCGTTATCGGTGGCGTACTGTATAAGTAAGTTACAGCGGCGCCATTGCCTCCTCCGCCGCCGGTTCCGCCATTGCCGCTTGACGTGCCAGCTCCTCCACTCCCTCCTGCGCCTCCACTACCACTTATTCCTGTAGTAGATGGTGTGGATCCGGTGCTATAGGCAAGTATGACAAGCCCGCCGCCCCCGCCTCCTCCTCCTCCCCCTCCGCCGCCTCCGAACCATTCTCCACCGCTGCCTACCAATCCCTTATTGCCAGTGGCATTAATCGTGCCTGCTATTATGGCGTCCGCTTGTACATAAAGGCCATAACTTCCGCCAGAGCCGTAACCACCCTGCCCTCCTGCGCCTCCTGGCGCACCGCTAGAATAGGCGAGACCGCCGCCCCCGCCTCCCGCACCCTCAAGGAACCGTGCCATCCCTGTGGAGAACCAAGAGGCAAGCATAGAATTACTGAGTGAAGGCACGGATGGCGTGCTGCCCGAAGCGCCATTGCCTCCATTGCTGCTCCCGCTGGTTCCGCCTCCTCCTCCCCCTCCTGCAGTCGCATTCGCTGTGCCGCCTGCTCCGCCAGAATATCCACTGCCTCCGTATCCGCTGCCCCCGCCTCCTCCGCCGCCGCTTCCACCTAGCCCTATTACACTGCCTCCCTGATTGCCAGTGCCCTCTTGGCTTGACCCTCCATTGCCTGGTGAGCCTGTAGAGACTGTGCCAGAGTTTGAGAAGGATGCCCCCGCTATGATGCTGTATCCTTCAGTAGTGAGCGTCACCCCGCTTTCTACCGTTATGCTTCCTGTCGTGACTATATCGCCAGTCAGCGTAGTGTTTTGCGAGTATACTATATCCCTGACGCAGCCTGCAGACTGTGTGCATGATGTTGGGTTATAGGTAGGCGCATATACGAAATTGGCGATCTCCGTTATCGGCCCATTCATGCTTATGGATGCAGGATTTCTGGTCCCGCTGTAGCTTCCTGTGCCGGTTCCTGCCCAGCTATTAAAGGTGTAGCCAGAGCCCGGATTTGCAAGTATGTTGTAGACCTGGTTGGCAGTCTCTATCACGTTGCCAGGGCTGACAGAACCCGTGCCTCCCGGGCTTGCTAGCATGGTGAGCGGGTAGGTCGGGGGCCCGGATTGGTTGAATTTAGCGATTTCCACTATGTTGCTGCCCATTGTTATTGTGGCGGGATTGTTGCTTCCTGTATAGCTTCCTGTTCCTGTGCCAATCCAGCTATTAAACGTGTAGCTAGAATTCTGGAAAGCTGATATCGTTACAATTGAATCGGCTTCCTGTAACCCGTTCGCAGGGTAGAAAGTTCCCCCTCCGACAGGGCGCGTCGTCATATTGAGCATGTAAGAAGGGCCGTTATAACCTGGTATCAGTTGGAAGTTGGCTATCTCTGTCATATTATTGTTTAAGGTTATGCTGCCTGTGGCAGAGTTCCCATTATAGCAATTTGAGCCGAGGCACGACCATCCGCTGAATATGTAGTTTGATGAGTTGGTCGCCCTCAAACTTATGGGCGATCCCGCAGGATAGTAGCCGGATCCCGGATATACGCCTCCGCCGGCAGAGGTTGATGCCGCTTCCGTGAGATAGTACTCGGTGTACGAAGTGCTTCCAGTAGGTCCGTAAAGCAGCGTGCCGCTCTCGCCTATTGAAAGCGCAGCTGCGCGGGTGAAGTTGGTCGGACTGAAGCATGGCTTCAGGCAGTATCCAAACCAAACGCTGCCGGAAAATTGAGTGCCTACTGGCGCGTCTTTCGGTATCCCTCCTCCTTTGCCTGTAGGGAAAAATACCGATACGACCTCTCCTGGAGATAGCACCCCGCCAGGTATCTGGACCCCGTTCAGGAAGTTGTTCGAGAAGTTCGCCGGTATCCCGCTTATCAAGGCAGAACTCTGCGGTGCCACAAATACCCAGTCGCCGTAGTAAATCTGAGCGCTTTGCTGCCCGAAACTTATGCTTATTCCATCAGTGCCATAAACGGCATCCGTGCACAAGAAGCCAGACGACGGTATGCACGCATTTGTTCCCATGTTAAAAATCCCCAATGCATACAAGGCAGTTATAGCCACAGCTATTGCGAGTACCGCCCACCCGTAGGTCATCAAGTATTCGACTACGGTCTGCGCTTTCAGGCGCCGCGCTGCGCTACCAATCTGGCCGCCGAAAGCGGTATTCATTGAGCGTTGCATGATAATCACACTTCATGTCCCGAAAGTTACCGAAGGCATGACCCCACCCGGAGGCGCCTCTCTGGTTCTCACCCAGTAACCGCTGAAACTCGAACCGCAGTAATTGGTGGTATAACTTGCAAGCACAACATAACCGCTGTCAGATAGGATATCGGTGCCGCTTATTGCAGAAGTATAGTTAGAGTACACTTCGCTGTTAGTTACGGTAATCACGCCAGGAGGGTAAACGCCGCTGTCAGACCCTATAACCGTGCCGCCCGGCCCCGATGTGAGCACAAACGGTGCGCCTTCATCGTTTCCATTACACGCGTAGTTATCCTGCCATCCGACTGCCGCGCCCTGCGGGGACCATCCGCTGGAGGAAGCGCTGTCAATGAACGGATCCTGCCAGTTGCCAGCGGTGTTAGTCTGTATGTACGTAAGCTGCGTGTCCATGACAAGGCCGCTGTTTATCGGGAAGTCAGAGCCAAAGTACACCCATCCGCATCCATTTACTGCGCCTATATCATAGCCGTTATTGTAGCTTACATACGAGCAACCTGTGGATTGGCCGCTTGAATACCATCCCGAAGGAGCCGCACCGCTGCCTGCAAAATTCTGATAGTTGGTAAATACGCTGGCACCATTGTCATACGTGGCGTATGGGGTGCAGCCGTTGCTTGTGGGGGGGCCGCTGGTGCATGTCAGCTCAGGCGCCTCTCCGGTGGGCCCCGATGCGGACATGACATTGCCCGGCATGAAGTCCATGTATATTACCGTGTTGGAATTTGCAGCTATGGTGTCTGAACCCATATTGATCCATACGACGGTCCTTGTGGATGCATTGGTAGCTCCGCTTTCTACCCACGCTTGCAGCACTGTGCCGCTGTGCGGCCCAGTAGTGAATTCTATGTTGGTCCATTTCGGCCTAATGAAATCGGCGTAGTTGTGGCTGTCTATAACCAGCATCTGCTGGAAGTTTGCAGAGGTGGGCGTCGATTGCGCGTTTGTGAGCGTTATAGGTATGTACTGCAAGCTGAAGTTCGCTACCTCGGTCATGTTGCTGTTCATCCTTATGCTGGCAGGATTACTTGTCCCGGTATAGTTGCCTATGCCATTGCCTATCCAATCATGGAACTCGTAGCCTGTTGTAGGGCTTGCAAGTATCGTGTATATCTGGTTTGCGCTCTCGAGCGCGTTTCCGGGGCTCACCGTTCCGCCTCCCGAGGGATTCACGGACATGTTGAGGAGGAATGTGTGCCCGCCGCTTTGGGCGAAGGACGCAGTCTCGAATATATCCCCTGACATGGTCACCGTGGCAGGATTGTTGCTGCCCGTGTAGCTGCCAACCCCTGTGCCTACCCAGTTGCTAAACGTATAATTGGAATTCGCATATGCGGATATCAACACATTGCTGCCGACATCCTGCAAGCCATTGGACGGATATACCGTGCCTGACAAGGACGGCGTGATTACTACATTGAACGAGAATTGGGAAACTATGAGTTCGAAGTCCGCAATTTCCGTGATGTTGTTATCTATGGTGAGGGCCACGCTGTTGGACGGGCCGCTGTAGCAGCCTGCGCCGCTGCAGGACCAGCCCGTAAACTTGTAGCCGCTAGAGTTAGAAGCAACCAATATGACCTTTGCACCCCGGGCGTAAAATCCGGTTCCCGGAGTCACTGTGCCGCCCGATACAGGGGACGCATAATCCGTAAGCAGGTAATTTGGCGTTACCATGGTACTTGAAGTGGCGGTTGTAGATATGGTGCCGACTTTTGCGTAATTGGTAGGGCCGGAACTGCCACAGGGCGAACCTGAACAATAACCCAGCCATATATATCCGTCGAAAGGCGTGCCGACCGGAAGATTCGACGGTATGCCTCCTGCCGCGAAGCTATTGAACGCCACGTTTATGGTCTGGCCAGGATTGAGTGACCCTAATGACACCATGTTTGCTGTGCTCAGGTTATACGGTATTCCGTTAGCCGACAGCGGAGCGCCTTCAGCCGTTACAAATACCCAGTCGCCATAATAATACTGGCCGCTAGTTTGGGATAATGTAAATGATAATTGGTTGGATGTAAGGACGGGCGAAGCGCACATAAAGCCCTGTAAAGGTATGCAATCATTAGGCCCCTTCCCGAATCCCGAAAACAATCCAAAAAGAACAGCCACGACTATTGCAATGATAAGTATGGCCCACCCATAGTCAGCTAAATACTCAATCGTGTTCTGTGCCTTCGTGAACTTAGATCCGCTTTCTCCAACGCCCATTTGAGTCACTAGATAGCCATTATCCAATTAATAACAGTAGGAACTGGTTTAATATAAATACGTATCTGGCACGCCGCATCGTCGCCCATCTACGTTGCCAAATGCCATGCCAGGTTTTGGTAAGTAGCTACAATATCATAAGTCGTACCGAATTGGGATTAGGACCTGCAGATAAGACAGTAATGATACCTGCCTATATCCATAATATCGATTTTACTAAACCCGCCCTTTGAAAGCATGCGAATGGCATCCCGCTTACTCACTGTTATTTCAATCGGAGGCCCCGTAGGCCTTCGCACCTTATCCCAATCAAGGTCTATGGCTGCTCCACCCGGCTTCAATATCCTATGCACCTCTTTCAAGAAAGATGCCTTGTTCTTTATATCATGGAAGACATTTGAAAAGAATGCTATATCGATAGATGAAGAGTCCAATCCCGTACTGCACACATCGCGCTTTACTATTTTTATGCGAGTCGCATGGCTGCTATGCACCGCTTCCGTTAACATGCCTATCGCCATTGGATTGGAATCTACCGCGCATACCAAGCCTTTTGATCCGACTATGCCGGCTATCGGGATTGTGAAAAAACCGGGCCCGCACCCCAGATCCGCCACTGCCATGGATTTTCGTATGCCCAATTTCTTAAGCATTGCCGCCGGATTTCCCCAAAGCTTTTTCGCCCTCGAAAGCATGCCTTCCAGATAATCCTCAGGCCTCGGGACGTCCATAACCGCCATGATATGTTTTATCTGCCAAAATTCTAAATACCGGCATTGCGACTGCATCAATGGCCAACTCAGATTGCGAGACAATATTGTAACAGGTTTTTACATAAACTATTATATATGATGTCTTATACATAAAATGGTCGATTTTATGGCGGAAAAGATCAGGATAAAGATAATACTCGGGAGCATCAGGAGCAACAGGTTCGGTGAGAAGCCCGCAAATTGGGTGCTTGACGAACTCAAGAAGCGCGACGATGTGGACGTTGAATTGCTGGACCTGATGGATTACCCGATGCCCATGTTCGACTCCCCGACATCGCCTTCCATGATGGGCATGAAATACCCGAACCCCGTAGTTCAGAAATGGTCGGATAAGATAAATGATGCCGATGCATACGTAATGGTCACTCCGGAGTACAACCACGGTTATCCTGCATCGCTTAAGAACGCCCTTGACTGGCTGTCCCCAGAGTGGAGCAGGAAGGTAGTGGGATTCGTCGGATACGGATCTGCGAGCGGCGCAAGGTCCATAGAGCAGCTCAGGCAGGTCGTGATAGAGCTAAACATGGTACCTATAAAGAGATCGATACACATCCCATTCGATTTCATCATGAAAGCGGCAGCGGATAAAAGTATCGGCAATGCAGATTTGTTCGCGCCTTTAAGAAAAGGGATGGGGTCTGATTTCCTTGCAATGTTCATAGACGACTTGATGTGGACTGCAAAGGCGCTTAAGAACGCAAGGGATGCGGCAGCAGGCTTATGACTTCGCTGCGCACATCTGCCTTTATTCTGTATGCGCGCAGCGCTAAAGTGGATTGCATGCTTCAATATTGATCATGCATTCTTCTTCATGAGCGCAGCGTTCTCATCTTCCGCTTCGGCAAGCCTGTCCTTTACCTCCCTGGCTATGGAAGCCAGGGCCCTCGCGAACGCGCCTGATAATACCCGCATCTCCTCAAGCTTTTCTATGTTCAGCTTCAGTTCCCCTAGCCTTCCTGCATCTTTTTCCAGTTGCAGCATTTTGCTATTAGCTCCATAGAGCCTCTTTATCTCCATATCGCAATCCAGTATGGGGCCGAACTGCTTCTTCTCCAGGGCATCGAAAGCCTTCCTCCAGTTCGCATACTCTTTTATCTCGCCGCTTACTATGGACCAGTTGTCCCTATTGTACCCTGCAGAGGTCAACAGCTTATCGTAGTCTTTGTGCCTGCGATCCTGGTAAGCCTTGATAAAGTTGTTTTTGATGTTGTTCAGCAGTTTTTCCGTGATTAGACCAGCTTCGCCCACATTATACCTTACTGCCGCACCTGTCAGGGCAGTATAAGCCTCGTTTATCTCCCTCGCCTTGGCCTCGGCCCCTGCTTCCTTGTTTATGTCAGGGTGGTACTTCCTCATCTGCCTTAGATAGGCTTCGCGTATGGCCTTCTTGTTGTCCGTCGGCCTTATCCCCAACGCCTTGAAGTACGCCGCACCCTCATCATCATGGGGCTCTGCGCCTAGCTTGGTGAGGCTGGCAGTCATGACCTTATTTGCATCCTCAGTTTCCCTTATGAGGCGCCTTACCGCATTTTTGCGCAAGCGTTCCTTTATACCAGATACGGTGACCATACAGAATCAGTATTGAAATGAAAAACAGTAACTTAATAGTTCCCCGCGGCCTGGAATCAAGAAGTGCTCCGGAGCAACCCGGAATGCGCGTTTTCGCGCTTAGCTGCGGGCTGTGCGGTCCTGGCCATCCGCGCTTCCGCCTCCATTTGCTCTATTGCCATTTTGTTCCTTATGAATTCCTTGACCTGGGCGAAATTCTTTGCATTTATTATGCTCATCTCAGTTTTGCCCATCGTAAGCTCTATGTTCCTGTCCTTCTGCACCGCAATCATGGTTACCGGTGCGCCCACAGTGTTCTCGCGTGCCTTGCCTAGCCTCGTCTCCGTTTCGGTGCTTTGGTTGATATAATAATTTTCAAGCATGGAAGCGGCGGCTACTGCGTCCTCCATCGTCCTGTGCGCCGTATCGGGGCAATTGGAATTTACGAAATGCCTTAAAGCGGCTTGCACCATATAATCCGGACCTTTGGCCAGCCCCTCGGGCATCTCCAAGCGCAGGTCTACCAGTTCCACATTCACGCGGTCTTCTGGCGCAACGCTCTTCCCTGTGTTTATGGAAGTCTTGATTGTCCTTACGATCCCGTCGGAACACCTTACGGTGCACAGTACATTGGCGTACATTTCGCCGAAGAGCTTGCTTCCCCCGATGATACCTGCCACATTCTTGAGCTTGTCCCTCAAAGCTTCTATGCCGCGCGACGTGTCGCCGCTTTTCATCGACTCGAGTTCGTTTGCCTTCTCCATTACGGTGGCGGATATAATGCCATCCAGGCTGACATCCCCTCCGGCTGCCGTTATGATGTTCCCGTCCTTGGACTTGGCAGTC
This sequence comes from Microcaldota archaeon, assembly GCA_027317945.1. Lineage (GTDB taxonomy): Archaea > Micrarchaeota > Micrarchaeia > Micrarchaeales > Micrarchaeaceae > JAKATK01. The sequence continues at coordinate 33,578 of DAHVQB010000003.1, read as the reverse complement.
TTGACATAGCCATCGATGTAAGCTATCTTGTTTTCAAAATCCTCAACGCTAGAATACTCTTCCGGCTGCGCAGTAGCCCTGCTATCCGCTACCACCAGCACGCCGTCCTTGTACGGTATCTGCGCTATTACTGTCATCTGCCCATCTTTTATGCCAAACTTTATATGATTGATAAAGGTATTTAAGATGTTCTGAGCTGTAGCTAACCCAAACTTTTTTACAGCGCGGCGTTGCCATGCATATGCATAGATGCAGAATATCCAGTGGCTTACAACTGCCCCGCATAAACATATTTAAAATTGCAATTTCCATTGGTAACAGTGGTTTTATGGATGCAATGAATACACTAGCAAGGAAGATGCTGTCGAAGGCGGATGCAATAGTGCATTTCGACGAAGCGCATGCACACTGCGACTACCCATGCGGGATATATGACCCATATGATGCGCAGGTGGCGGCACACACTGTGATAAGGATGGATGACCTTATAGCCCAGCTAACGCATCCGGATAAGCATGGCGAGAACGATGATCTTGAATACCATCATAGCCTGGAAAGGGCCACTGCGATAAAGGAGAAATACGCCGAGGTCTGCAAGCACGAGCTTAGGGTCCTGTGGGGCGACTATTTCAAGCCAGAGCACGCCCAGGCGAACCCCAACCTGCACAACCTGGTCTTTACGGCCATGAAACAGGCTTCGAAAGCGAAGCAGACGTTTGATGTCAAACAGGCGGAGGCCTTATTGGAGACGGTGATGCAGATCGCGGAAGCCTTCTGGAAGACCAAGAACATAGAATCCAAGAGAGTCGAGGCACCGTACCCTACCAAGAGGCAGATGGTAGTCCCGAAACTTTATTGATGGGCCTTAAAATCCGATTGCCGCTGAAGGTATTCAGGGTGACTGACCACAGCATGGAGCCCTCGATAAAAGAGGGCGATTATGTGCTGGCCAGCAGGCTCCACAGAAAATTACACATCGGGGATGTAGTCATACTTCGCCATCCTACGCGAAACATTTACGTAATAAAGCGGGTCAAGCAACTCTCCGGAGGTTCTGCCTTCGTGTTGGGTGACAATTCTGCAATCAGTGAAGACAGCAGATCATTCGGGCCCGTGAAAATCGCCACGATATTTGGCAAAGTAATTTATAAAGTGTAGTGGGATAATAAAACATAGTCCGGTGGTTGCGTGGGGCTTTCGAAAAACACGGTAGCGTACATAGGGCTGATCGTAGTCCTGATAGTGATAGCCTATCTGATAAGCGTCGTGCATATCATATCGCCAAAGGTCACCACGACCACAACTACGAGCGCAGCGACTACCATATCAACTTCAATACTAACATCGACTTCGGTTTCAAGCACCACTTCGGTGCCTACAAATTACGTTGCTCCGTGCAGCGGTCTTGTGATCACCAACTCATCATTCTCTGCCAATATCGCCGGCCGCTGCATGTGGCCGGGAGGCTCGTTGGGCCTATGGTCGGCTACCGGCAACGCAGGCAGGAACTTCATAACTGTTACTGGCGCGAACGGGACCATTTACTTCAATGGCTCGACATTCTACAACTGCACCAACTTCATACATGCAATAACGATGCCAGCGCAAGAGATAACGTTCAGGCTTAAGACAGGTGCCACTGAAAGCGGCAGCTGCGGCCCAGCTATACTGAAATTCAACACCACTGCCTCAGCGCCACTCATAATATACAACGACGTTTTCAACGGGGCTTTCTCAACAGGAGAATACACCGGCTGGAATGAGAGCGGTCCGGGCTTCGGAACTGCGCCGCTTAACCTGACATGGGCCAATTCCCATGAGTGCTTCCTGAGTTCCCCATGGAACCTCACGACATATTCTGGCACCTATGTGGCCACTTCGTTCACTTGCGGGCTTACCGTGGCGCCGGGCAACATAACATCTAGTTACTTCAATGCGTCGAAGCCGTTCCTTAACTTCAAGATAGTCAGCGCAGACAACACGGGGCTATATGTGGAGGTGCTTTACAACAACACGGCGTACATAACCGCCCAATACGACACGTTCAACAACACCATGTATGGCACAAATGCGACGTCTAATTTCAGAAACGCTAGCATACCAATGGTTTCTTTCATAGGAAAGCCAGTCAGGGTTCGCGTGGTCGCGGATACCCTGCAAAGGCTGACATACATAGCAGTGGGCGACTTCAAGCTCAGCAACACCCCGCCGCCCGACAACATAAGGCCGGTGCTGCTCAACAACAATAACGCTTAGTGCTTATGATGCAGGGCGTCACTTTCCTGCCGCTGCATGGCGGCAAGGCACCAAAATGGCTTTTCGGCAGGATGGTCAAGTTAGGCGGACTCATATCAGAAGCGATAATGGACGAGTACGGGACGAAGGAGCTGATAAGGAGACTGTGCGATCCATACTGGTTACAAGCCTTCTCTTGCGCCATAGGGTATGACTGGCACAGCAGCGGCACTACGACGGTCACTATGGGCGCGCTTAAGGAAGCTCTTAACTTCAACTCAGATATATTCATAGCTGGGGGGAAAGGCAACACGGGGACTTCCACACCGAGCCAGATAATAGGAGGCACAGATCATCTCGGCATATCCCGGGAAAGCGGAAGATTCATCCAGCTGAGCAAGAACATAGCGAAGATAGATTCAGGCCTAGTTTACCAGGATGTCAGCATTTATCACCATGCATTCATATTCTCCAAACGAGGGGATTGGGGGGTAGTGCAGCAGGGAATGATGGGCAACAAGTCGAAGTACGCTGTCAGATTCCAGGTCCTTGGAGAATCTGTCGATGAGAAGGATGTCACCAACGAGACCAACAATGCCGTCGTGTCAGGCGCGAACGGGGAGACTATGGATCTCACTTATGGGAGAAACAGGGAAATCAAGGATTCGACATTAGACCTTGTGAATGATGGGATAGGCAGGATAATGGACGGCCCGCAACAAAAACTATTCATGCCGGCGCGCCATGAGATATGCCCCGAGGTCGATCTTTCCAAGAACGCGAAAGCAGCACTTCTTGCGGCAGGCGAAATGCAGCCGTCATCGTATCAGGAGTTGCTTGGCATGAAAGGGATAGGGGCAAGGACTCTGAGGTCACTGGCCATAATATCTTCTGTGGTACATGAGACGCCGATATACAAAAGGGACCCAGTAATGTACTCGTACAATTTAGGTGGCAAGGACGGCATACCTTACAGGATAAACCTGAAGCAATACGATGACGTAGTGGGGGCGATGTCCGATATAGTGAGGGGCGCAAATATGAGTGCCATAGACTCCTCCAAGATACTGCACAGGCTAAGCGCGGATCTTGTCTCTGCGTACAATGGTGCGAAGGAGCAGATACTGGCGAATGCGTGATCCGATGACACTTTTCGTATACAACACCCTTTCAAGGTCCAAGGAGGAGTTCGTTCCGCTGAACGGCAAGCACGTAAACATGTTCGTATGCGGCCTTACGCCGTATGACGACGATCATCTTGGTCATGCGAAGACGTTCATAAGCTTTGACATAATAGTCAGGTGGCTGAGGCGCTCGGGTTATGAAGTCCGGTATGTTCAGAACATAACCGACATAGAGGACAAGATAATAAAGCGCGCGAACGAGCGCAATATGGATCCTTTCGAGCTGGAACGGCATTACGAAAAGAGGTTCCTTGACGACATGGAGGCATTGGGCGTGAAGCAAAACGTAGACATGTACCCGCGTTCGCATGACTACATCGAAGACATGAAGAAGCAGATACAGCTGCTCATAGAGAAAGGATATGCCTACTGCGCTGAAGGCGACGTATACTATGATGTTTCCAAGTTTGGGGATTACACAAATTTGTCGCACATGAACATAAACGACTTGGAGAACCACAGGATAGAACCAGACCCGAAGAAGAGGAACGTCTATGACTTCGCGCTCTGGAAGGCGGCAAAGCCTGGAGAGCCGTCATGGAAGATAAAGCTTGAGGTCAGCGGCAAGGAGAGCGAGTTCGTAGGGAGGCCGGGATGGCACATAGAGGACACTGCCATAACCTATTCCATATTCGGGCCGCAGTATGACTTGCACGGCGGGGCCAGCGAGCTGATATTCCCGCACCATACGAATGAGATAGCGCAGGCCGAGGCCGCATTCGGTGTCAAACCGTTCGTCAAGTACTGGCTGCATACCGGCATAGTCAACATAAATGGTGCACAGATGAGCAAAAGCAAGCACAACTTCATAACAATAAAGTCGGTGTTTGAGAAATTCAATCCCGAAGTGCTACGCACGCTATGCGCCTCTACGCATTACAGCAACGAGCTGAACTATTCAGAAAGCATGATGAAGGATGCAAAGAAGAGGCTGGGTTACATGAACGCTGCGTTCAGCATATTCTATAATATGCGCGAGGCACAGGGCCCAGGCGATGATGACGCTGCGATGACCAGCACAGTGGCCTCGTCCATGGAAGAGTTCGAATCCGCCATGAACGACAACTTCAACACCGCTCTTGCACTTTCAAAGCTGATAATATTGATAAACGAGCTGAGGAACTTCGCGGAGATTCATCAAGCCGTGGGCGCCAAACTGAAATCATATGCCGTGTCGTCCGTGAAGTCGATGGCTTCGATATTCGGCATACTGGAGAACGAGGAGTACAAGAAAGGCATACCGATAGAAGCGGATATCCTGGTCAAGAGGAGGGATGCGCTTAGGAAGGAAGGCAAATTCGGCGAGGCCGATAGGATAAGGGACGAACTGCGCGACAAGTACGGGGTAAGCCTTGAAGATACTGAATACGGATCCATATGGTTCCTGAGCGCCTAAAGGCGGCGCCCATTCACTCCTTTTTCTCATCCGGCTTGCCGCTTTGCATGAATTTCTTGCCCAATTCCGCCCTTGCATCCATCTGTTTCTTTATGTTGTTAAGCTCTTCCGGCTTCAATACCTTCTCGAGCACGTATTTTGAATAATTGAATGATATCTGCGATAGCTCGAGTATTATGGACTGCAGCTCGTTCACCTTGACCGGAAGCTCCTTGTCAGGCTTCAGTATCTCCACCCCTGCGGGCGAGTAGTTGAATGCGATGTTTACCAGACCGGGAAGGCCATCAAAAAGCATCGTAACTATCGCGCTGGTTATGAAAACATTGTCCTTCTCCAGCGGCTCTTCAACGGAGCCATAGCAGTATACCACGCCGCGCTCTTTGAGCAGGTGCTCATTTATGAGGTTGACCATCAGGGGCTGCAGCTTCTCCCTGTCAGGATCCTGCATGTCGAAGTACAGTTTTGCAAGTATGCCTCCCTTCGCGAGCTTCTCCATGGTCACTTCATCTAAGCTTGATTTAGCCATTTCATCACCAAATTAACAATCTTTATTCTGCACCTATAGACTTTATAGCTTCCTCTACGCTCAGCGAAATCTCATCACCGCTTACGAGGTCCTTGAGTTTCACGGAGCTGCTTTTTTCCTCCGCGGGCCCGACAACTATCACGTACTTGAACTTCATCGAATTGGCGTATGCGAGCTGGTTGGACAAGTTCCTTGATGTGATATTCATGTCGGCAGCTATACCATGGTCCCTGAGTTCCTTGGCCACGCGGACCAAGTAATCATGCGCCACGCCTTTTATCTCCGCTATGAAGACCTTCGCATAAGTGGACTTGGTGGAAGCGGAAAAGTCAAGGAGGTCAAGCACCCTGTCCACGCCTATGGACGCACCCGCGGCGGGCTCAGGCTTGCCGCCATAAAGCTCCGTCAACTTGTCATACCTGCCCCCGCTACCTATGGATGGCCCTTTCTCGTTGCCGGCACCTGCAAATTCAAACACTATGCCAGTATAATAATCGATCCCCCTGACCAAAGAGAAATCAACCCTAACCACGCCTTTTATGGAATAAGGGGCAAGTGCGGAGAGGAAGCGTTCTATCTCCTTGACGGGCTCTATGTCACCCACCAAGTTCTTCGCATACTCTAGCCTTTTGTCGTTCTCCCCGTCCGCAGATATGAAAGACAGCATCTTCGATATCAGCTCGCCGCTTATCCCGAGCTCCTCGAGCTTTCGCGATACGCCATCGACGCCCACTTTGTCGAGCTTGTCTATCGCCCTGTAAACGCCGACCACCACGTCCGCAGCTACGCCCAGTTTTTGTAGAACGGAATCTATGAGCTTCCTGTTGTTTACCCGTATTACGTGGTCCAATCCCACGCTTTCAAGAGCTTTGCTGGCCGCAGCTATTATCTCTGCCTCGACCACCCCCGCATCCCCGCCTATTATGTCTATGTCCGCCTGCGTGAACTCCCTGTAGCGCAGCTTCTGGGGCTCCTCCCTCCTCCATGATTTGCCTATGTAATACCGCTTGAACGGCAGCTGCAGGTCCCTGTGCATGCTGAAGTACCTGGCCAGCGATACAGTGTGATCATACCTGAGGCCGAGGTTCTCGTCTTTGAACTCGTATATCAGTTTGGTGTCCTCGCCTATGGCGCTCTTCGCTTTTAGGATGTCCAGCGACTCCATGGTCGGGACGTCTATTGTCATGAAGCCGAAAAGCTGGAACACCAGCTCTATCTTCTTTATGGCCTCGTTCCTGAAAAGAGCTTCGTTTGGCATCAGGTCCCTCATGCCTCTTGGAAACGGTATGTCTGGCATCAAACCATCAAGGAGAAAGCGCTAGAAAAGCATCTGAATCCGTAAAAACTAAAACTGCTGAAGGACCGGTTATATGTAGCCGTTTATCCATTTCTTGAGATCCTCCTTCGGGGCGGTACCTACTCTCATGGCCTTTATGTTGCCGTCCTGTATCAACAGCGTTGTCGGTATGCTCTCCACGTTGTACTTGGAGGCGAGGGCTTCGTTGTCGTCTACGTTTACCTTTACGAATTTGACCTTGCTCTCGTATTCCTTGGAGACATCGTCTATTATCGGGCTGTATATCCTGCACGGTCCGCACCATGGTGCCCATAGGTCCACTATCACCGGCATCTTGGATTTCAGCACTTCGGCATCAAATGACTTCTCGTCTACGTCTTTTACTGCCATAATATCACGCGTATTATTCCTCAGTTTTATTATTTATAACTATTTATGGCAAGTTATAAGACTTCTGGATGATTTTTACTTGCAACGCACCCACGCCCAAGCGCAAGATTGGCATCTCAATAGCATTTAAATACTTTAGAAGAGAATATTGAAACCGGTGAAAAAGGTAATTTGATGGTGCCAAAGGATGTTCCCTATTCCTGTACAAAGGCAATAACTACAATGCAGGAATACCACGATGCGATGGAAGACGTACTCGCTCGCATGTACTCCGACCTGTCAAAGGTCGAGTTAGGCAACTTCGATAGGAAGGAAGTACTCTCATGTATAAGCGTGATGCAGGGCTATCAGAAGCAGATCGCTGATGTGACGCAGTCGATGCCGCCAGAGATGGCAGCCAGGGTGAAAATGCTGTCATACGTATCGTTGAGCAAGCTTAACTCCCTCGAAATGTCAATGACGCTGGCAAACGGCGGCATGAAGCCCTCTGATGATGAGCTCAGGAAGGCCCTGCAGTCCAGCAGCAACTTCGATCAGGATGAGAGGATACTCGCAGATATCGAGATTTCTTTCAAGCCTATGAAAACAGCGCTTACTGTCTATACATTAATAATGATAATGGACGTTGGGCTGACAGAAGGGGATAAGGAGGAGATGCGCGAGATGCTCGGCATAAGGAAGGGAGGATCCGGCTCCATGCTCAGGAAATGAGTCTCCCTACGCCGTATATCCTAACCATACTGTTATAAAGATGAGTTTATGAGCAACTCAGACTTTATAAGCATAATCCACGGTTCGGGCAAAGCCTCCAGTGCACAACCTTTTTATTTATTGGCTTATAGAAGCCTATTGTGATGATTTAGCGCTCTGAGCTTTTGCTATGATGAGGATCTTGAGTGCTGATTTGATGCAGAAGATACCGAAGGCCGCGATAAAGAAGATCGTGAAGGAGAACTTCAACGCCATAATAAGCGATAGCGCGGCCGATGCGATATCGCAGATGCTGGACCAGAAAGCCAACAAGATAGCCAAGTACGCTGTTGATAGGGCCAAGGACAAGAAGCGCAAGACCATCATGGAGGAGGACATCGAGGCATACCGGCTCAAGTTCGGTGATTGAATCCTGGCTAAGGCATTCATATCCGAAAGCAACGATGGGAGAATAAAGCTTGAATACGCGGCTGATGGCAGGACGGAGATACGGATTTGGGAGCCTACAAAAGAGGATATCCTCGAAACCGCATTCAATGCTGACGGGTCGATAAAGGCGCAGACGCTTATACGCGCCGACAGGCGCACGGTCCGCGACATATCGGAGCGGTTCATAAAGTCAATCGGCCCGGCCGAGCTGGTCCATGTAGATTATAGCGAGATAAAATTCGACAGGGAGTGCCCTAAGTGCGGCAAGCGCGAACTGCGCAGGTATATAGACGAGTTCAAAAGCAATGGCATGCTGCCGGTGCTGCCGTTATACATATGCAAGAACTGCAAAACGCAGAGCTATTACATGACCGACGAGTATCTCGGCTACCTTGTGGATAACAACCGGGGCCTTTTTACTGAAACGGAACTCGGCGAACTGGCTGCGGACAAGAAGCGTTTCATGGAAGAGCTCAAGGGCTATATAATAAGAATATTGTCATCCAAAAAGATAGCGAGCATAAAATGAGCGTATGGTGTAGAAATGGGAAACGTAATGCTTTCGGATCTTTATGGCAAGCAGATAATCAGCACTTCGGGCCAGATAATGGGCACGGTAGGCGACATAATAATAGACTTCGAGAAGGGCGCGGTCTACAGCATGCTTCTTACCAAAATAGACGACGTGATAAGGAGCGACAACACCGCGAAGCTGCTTGCCAAGAACAGCGTGAAGTATGAGAGGGTAAAGAGCGTATCACAGTCAATAATAGTCAGCAGCGTGCCGCCGAAGTGATGCCTTCCCTGTGAACTGGTTTTAAAACGCCCAGCCGCGGCGCTGCAAGCTTCGAATCACGCCTATCGATAAAATAAGGGACGGTAGCGTACTGGTATGGCATATTGCGCTCAATCCGTGGTGACTTCCCGCGCTATATTGGGCCTTTCCTTTACAAGAATCCTGCCTCCGCAGTAGGGGCATCTTATGAAGCTCTCAAGCTGCTTTATCTTCTTACCACAATGTGTGCACGCGTACGCCAAACGATCACCTATTCTTCTTGAGCCACTTTATGAACTCCAGGTGCAGCTCAGACCTGCTTGTGTCTATGGCCCTGACCTTCTGGGGGCCGCTGTAATGTTCATCGTTAAGCTCGAGGACCGGGGCGTACTTGGCGAATTCGGTGTAATGAACTTCTGCCCAGTGGATCTTGCCTTCCATGTAATCCTCTATGACCGCTTTCGAGAATGGCAGCGATGCGAAGTTGAATAGTATACCGTTGCACCAGTAAAGCGGCGCGGAACCCGCCGGGGTTATGCGCTCCCTTAGCAGATCCTCGAAGTCCACTTTCAGCACTTCGTGTATGGTCAGCTCCTTTATCGGCGTGAAAGTTACCTTTAACATCTAAACGCACTCACTTACGCGACAGCCCCTGGACAAGGGACTTTGCGGATTCTCCTGCAGTGGTCGTCATTGTGTAAGCACCGCCGGCATAGATGGTGCTGCAATGCCTGCATTTCCATATGCTGGTGCTAATCCTCTTGACGGTAGTCTTGCCGCATATCTCGCACTTGTAGCGTGCCTGCTTTTCGCGCTTTACCGCTGCATACCTCTTCCTTATGCTTGCTCCGTACCTTATGCTTGGATTCGCCATTACAATGACCTCTTTGTCGCCTTTTCCATTATTGACTTAAGCTCCACGTGCTTGGCCATGGCGGTGTCAACCATATCATCGATTTCCTTGACGGTTATCCCTCCGTTCAGCCCCTTCTGCATCGCACGCACTACGCTGCCGTCTGTTGCGACAGTCAGCCTCGCATCCGCGGCGTTCCCTTCGTTCCTGTTCATGTCGAGCAGGATCTTGTCACCTATCTTTGCGAACGTTGCGGACGTGACAATATTATTCAGCTTAATGTCTTTAATCCTTTCCTCTCTGATGACCTTGTCGTCTTCATATTTGGGTACCTTGGTGTTCATCAGTGCGGACATGACCGCAAGCTCGCCGGCATCGAAAAGATTGCCGTCATAGTTGAGTATGTAAAGGTCGGCGTATACGCTCCAGGCCTTCCCTTCCGCGACCAGCAGGTCAGCCAGATCTATGCAGTTGCCGGCGCGTATGCCCCTGTCCACGACTCTGGCCAGCTCTATGGAATCAGGGCTTGGCGGCCCGGTTTCATAGTCGGCCGAAGCAAGCGGCAGAAGTTCCGCGGCCATGCTCATGGTGCCCTGGTCCGGGGTGTCAGACATGGGCTCTCCCATTATGAGCTTTACTCCCGCAAGCACCCTTGTTGAACCAAGATCGACCTGCGCAGAGCCTTCTGCATGCTCTATGACGCCCGGCGCCACCTTTATGCTCCTGAAATCATTCAGGCCCCTTGAATCCTCCCTTACGCCATCCATCAAGAGCTCTCTTATGTAATTGCTTTTTATGATATCTATAGACTCCATCAAAATCACCTATTGCTTCTGCCCGTACTGCTCCGTCGCCTTCTTGTAGTTGTCGTTCAGGGCGGCCTTCTGCAGCACGCTGATCTTCTTTCCGGCCTCAAGGACCATGCCCACGGCTTCCTTCAGCTGCTCCTTTGACAGGCCGCCGTCCATCTGAAGCAGCAGTATGTCGTTGTTCCTGGGCGCGACCGCAATTGGCATGTCTGCCTCGGAATAATTGTCCTCTATCATATTGAAGTCGAGCACTATCTTGTCCTCGATCCTTCCGGCGCTCACTGCATATACCAGATCCTTCATATAGATTCCGGCATTCGCCAGCGCGACCGAAGCTGCCGTTATCCCTGCGGCCCTTGTGCCGCCATCGCCCTGGAGCACCTCTATGAATATGTCTATCTCGCTGTTCGGGAACTCGCTCAATATCACGACATTCTCGAAGACCTCCTTCGTAACCTTGGATATCTCTATGGACCTCCTGTTTGGTCCTGTCCTACCGTGGTCGGCCAATGACGAGAAAGGCGCCATCGTATACCTGCACTTTATTATTGCCTTGGAGGGATCGGCCATGTGCCTTGGAAAGACCTCCTTGGGGCCGTAAACCCCTGCGAGTATCTTGTTGTTCCCCCATTCCAGGTATGCAGATCCGTCTGCGTTCTTCAGGACGCCAGCCTCTATCTTTATGGGCCTTAGCTCATCGAAGTCCCTGCCGTCTACTCTTTTACCATTTACTATCAAGTCCGGTTTATTAGCCAAAGAAGCCAATTCATTCACCATTTTTTGTTCTGTTTTTCAACATTACTCTTATCCTTTCAGTCAGCCCTGCGACGTGTGCCTCATCCTCTATCTTAAGTATCGCTTCTGTAGCAAGCCCCACATCGCCGCCCCGCATCCATATTATCCCGTTCCGGCCCACTGTTATGCTTGCACCGGTAAGCTCGGATATCTGGTTGACCATGGTGCTGTTCTTGCCTATTATCCTGGGCACCTTGGAGGCCTTGACCTCAATCATTGTCCCCCCATGCAGGGCCCTTTCCCTGTAAAGTATTATCGTCTTCCTGTCCTCTATGTCCTTTATCGAAGCCTCTATTATGTCTCCCACTTTTAGCGGGTGCCTCTCGAACTTGCTTGCTATCAATATGCTCCTCTTGAAGTATGACAGGTCCACCTCGTACACGCTGTTTCTGGAGCTTTTCACTATGCCAACCACTACATCCTCTATATGGGGCAGCCAGCCGCCCTCCAAAGGTATTATCTCATTGTGCTCCTTGTCGAAGAGCCCCACTATCGTTGCGTATGTCTTGTCATTGCAGATGCATGTGTTATGCATCCTTACGGGCCTGTCAGCCACTGCCTCGCCCGGTACAACAATCTCCCTCACATGAATCACTGGTATCAAAACATCAAAGTCAAAGAAGCTTTATCTCCGCCCTTCCCTGCGTGGCCCCATTCATCCTGTCGAAAAAGTCGTTCTGCATCCCTGCAGGGAACTCCAGCATTGCTTGCAGACTGCCATTGGAGAGCCATTGCTCGGACTTCAGCCCGAATTGCTTCAGTATTCCGTAACACCTGTTGGAGAACTCGGGCGGTATAGTGACCTGGACCTTCGCAGTGGTGAACTTTATCGGCACCAGCATGCTTATCTTCTTTACCACTTCCTCCACCTGCTCGTTCGCGCTTTTGAACGGGTCTACCGTTACTCTCGCCTCCTTCATGGCATTCTCTATCCTGAGCGGCGGATTTGGGGCATTTGTCCTGGGATCTATCGAATTCCTCGATATTATCTCGACTATCTGCTTCCTCTTCTCCTCTGATAACTTGTTTCTCTGTTCCGTGGTTATCGGCACGTCGCCGTTCTTCAGTATTATTGTGACGACCTTCGCGAGCTCTGCGGTTCCGAACACCTTCTTAACCTTCTCCTCGCTCTGTCTCTCCCCTTTTCTGGCGTCCTTGAATATCTCTTCCGCCTCCAGCACAGTCACCGGGTCGCTTCGCTTTCCCGTTATGTACTCATACGCCATGTCGGCGTCTATGAAAATCTCGAATTCCTCTCCATTGCGTGAGTATTTCGCTATTACCGTCTTAGACATCTTACCACTAGAGGTACTTTGATATCTCCTGGGGCATTAGCATTTTGTACCCAGTGCCTGCCTTTATGATTGATATGTCAACGTTATCCTCGGTGAGCCTCTTCTCGTTGACCTTCTTCACTATGCTGACTCCGAGGGATACCGCGTCTTCTATGCCGATGTCCTCCTTGTACTCCTTCACCAGCATCTCTTCCGCGACCTTCTTCCCTGCGCCTATCGCGTCGGCATTGTAACCCAGGTAAGAGGCGCCCGGCTCTATCTCGAAGAGGCTAGGCTTTGATCCGACTCCCCCGATAAGCAGGGATATTGCATATGGCCTTATGCCTCCGTACTGGGTGGCGGCCTGCATCTCCTCGGATATCTCTTTTGCCACCGTCTCTATCGATTCCGTTTCGTCGTATATCATCCTGTGCGTCTGTGTCTTGCCCCTCATCGTGTTTACGATGTGCAGGCCGTCCGACACCATGCCGCTGTATGTCGCACCTATGAACGAGTCTATCCTGAATATCTTCTGTATGGTGCTTGGCACCGCAAGCGGATCCGTTATGTTCTTATGCGCGACGAGCACCACGCCATCCGTCGCCACTATGCCAACGGACGTGGCGCCTCTCCTCACTGCTTCGCGGGCGTATTCCACCTGGAACAACCTCCCGTCTGGGCTGAACATCACTCCCCTATCATATGCCTGTACATTAGGATACATATATTCCACCAATCGAACGTAAACTAATAATAGTAAAGCGCCACATTGAGAACCGGCTGCGGAGCGCTTCCTTTTATATGATTCACATATACACATTTATAATTATTAACTTTTGTTGCTTCCTGTGCCAATTGGCGCGGAAGCCTTCAGCGCGCGTATAGTGCCGGAACTTTTCAGCGTGTAAAACCCGAGTTCCCTCCCGCCAACCGACCTTATCATGGCGAAGGCTCGCACGGTGTCCGAGAACCCGATGAGCGAGCATTTCATTATGAATGCGGTGCTGCCCAGCTTCAGCACGAATTTCGGATTGGCCGCGAAATAATGAATGCCGCCCAGCTCAGCCATTAGCGCGGAATGCAGATCGCGCTCAAATTCATGCCTGCCGGAATCCATGTCTAGGGGTTCGCTGGCTTCGATGAGTATGTATCTGCGTTTTTCCCTAATCATGCACACCTACCAAAAAACCGTTTACGCCGGATATCATGTGGCGAGCGTACCTGTCATCTGCGCCTATGAGCTTTCCCAGCTCCACAAGCTGCATGTACGACTCCATGTACGCCCTGGATCGCGCCATGCTTACCAGCGCAATGTTCACATCGCATTTCCTCGCGTTGGAGAACATCCTGCTGGCCTTATAAAGCATCCTCGACCGGGACTCCGCGGCGGCGCCTATTATGCGGTCGGTGCATATCACTGCAACGCATCCGCAGGCCGCCATCGCCTCAAGCAGTTTGGCTTCCAGATTGAAATCTTCCGTGATGACGCCCCTCGCGCCGTTCTTGACATGATAAACGAGCCTGCTGACGTTTCCGCCCTTGGCTATATAAGCCGCATGGGACGGGCCCTCCCTGTCCGCGTCAGCCACAACTATGTCCTTGCCGGCAACAAATACCTGCCTGTAGCCCAGCCTTGCGGCGAACTTCTCATCGAATTCGCACTCGCTGCCTACAATATCATAAAAATCCAATTCGATCAACCTGGATAGCTAATGGTTCTCCGGTGGGTTCTGCATGCTCCTGTTGGGGCCGAATATGTCGTTCTCCAGCACCTGCTTTGTCTTATCCGAAGGGTACATAAGTTTTATCAGCTTTGTGTGGCCCCTGATCCCCTTGCCCGATTCGAAAGCGGTTATCAGGCCCTGCATCTCCAGATCGGCGAGGTATTTCCTGTACCATCTTTCGCTCTTCGATTCCTTGTGCAGGCTTTCCGATATGGATCTGTACCTGTTGTAAACCTCCCCGCTGAATAGGTACGTATCGACGCCGTCGGTCAGCTTCTTGTATGTGCCTCCGCTGTGCGCCAGTATCGCAATGGAATACAACACAAGCTTCTGGTGCTCAGGCAGCGTTGATATGACTTCATACACGACGTCCTCCTCCGTAGTCTTAGAGGCCTGCATCGCCTCTTCCATCGTTATCCTCGTCTTGCCCCTTTCTTCTGCCATCTCGCCCGCCTTCGAAAGCACCTTGAGCGAGAACCTCGCGTCGCCGCCCTCCTTCGCGGCCGAAGCGGCTATGAACCTGAGCACCTCGTCGTCGACGACGTCCTTCTTGAATCCGGCGGATACCCTGTCCTTTATTATTTCGTACAGCTCAGTTGCATAGTACGGCGCGAAGACAAGCTCCGTCTCATAAAGCGTAGATAGGCTGCGTGGGTCCAGCTCCTCCTTGAATGAGACCTTGTTCGATATCCCGACTATGGTGACGCCGCCGGTCTTTATGTCGCTGTTTATCCTGGTGAGCGTGTACACGAGGTCGTCTAGGTCCTTTATCACGTCTATCTCGTCCAGGGCCACTACTAATATCCTGCCTTCCTCCTCTATCCAGCTTGTCAGCCTCTCGTAAAGGTCAACAGCTCCATATCCGCGCTTCGCATAAGTCGGAAGATGGTCGCTTATTATCTTGCTAAGCACCCTGTACCTGGAGTTGTATATCCTGCAGTTGATGTACGATATCTGCGTCTTGGAGTTTGGTATGCTCTTTACTTCGTTTATCACGTACTTTACGCAGGACGTCTTGCCTGTGCCGGTCTTGCCATAAATGAAAAGGTTCCTGCCGCGCTCGCCTTTCAGCGATGGGGCCACTGCTTTCTCTATGTTGTTTATTTCGCGTTCCCTGTATATGAGCCTCTGCGGGGTGTAATGAGGCGAGAGAACCTCCCTTACGGCGAATATTTTGGATTCTGTAAGGAGGTCGTTCAAAGTCTGCATGAGCCCCACGCGGCTGCTGCCCGAGAGCATCAGCACTATATCTATGGCTTATTCGGATTTAAAACCTTTCCTACAATCCTTTACCAGACTATCGCCTTGCAGCTTCCTCCGGCGGCTTGACCTTCCTGAATCTTATGTATACGAGCGCATCGTACAGTATCTTGAATGAACCGCCCAATACGAACGGGAGCTGAACGACGGACAGCTGCAGCATGTAGGATGCAATGCTGGGGCTTATCGCCTGCGCTATCGTACGCGGCGTGTTGGTCAGGCTTCCGGCCGCTATCCTCTCGTGCTCGTCAACTATCGCCATCGTGTAGGACTGCCTTGTCGGGACGTCCATCTGCGAGATGGACTGCCTGAGGAAAAGCAGCATCACGGCGATAAGCGCCGATGGCGCGAACGGGATAGCTATCAGGAAGATGGACGATGGAGCATGCGTAAACACCATGGTCTTCAGGAGGCCGATGCGTTTGGCTATCCGTGCGGCCATGAAGATCGAGATCGCGGTTATGATTCCGGATACGAAGAATACAATGGCGAGTGAGCCTAGCTGCAGGCCCCACACCTTGTAGAAGTATATGGCGAGTATGGTCTGGATAACAAACCCTCCGCCAAACGAATCCAGCGAGAACAGTGCAGCAAGATGCAGTATCTTGGTGCGGGAT
Source organism: Microcaldota archaeon (assembly GCA_027317945.1). Taxonomy (GTDB): domain Archaea; phylum Micrarchaeota; class Micrarchaeia; order Micrarchaeales; family Micrarchaeaceae; genus JAKATK01. Next base: position 17,303 of record DAHVQB010000003.1, on the reverse strand, counting down.
TCCTTGCTCAACTTTTGGGGTTTGCCCAAACTGCGCCTCGCCTCTACCGAAGCGTCCATCGTCAGGTATATTATCGCGAGCAGCACGGCTATCCCGGCATACACGTAAATAAGCAGCCGCATGTCGGCAACGGAATTGGCAAGGGCAGACGGCAGCCCGCTGAATAGCGATCCTAAGGAAAGCGCCACATAGCCTACGAAGTTGTAGGCGCTGAAAGCCATGGTGCGGTTCTCATCGCTGGACATCCCGCTAAGCATAGCGGCCTCTATGTTGAGGAACGGCCCCGTCTCCGTGCCTGTCGCGCTTATGGAACCTATAAGCGCAGCCACAACGAGCGAGTAGATACCCAGATTAAGCGCGAATATCACGCCCGATACTGCCATCAGCAAGGACAGAAGCACGAGCATTTTCCGCCTCCCGAAAGATGCGGCGTATTTTGCTATGAAAAGGTTGTATATTGCAGCGCTTCCTATCGCAAGGGAGGAGATCGCGCCTACCAGCAGTATCGGATAACCGAGCTGCAGCAGGTACACAGGGAGTATTATGCTCAGGAATGCGTATGCGAATACGCGCAGCCCCTTGGTTGTGAATATGGCGGCCTTCTGCCGCGAGAGGTCAAGTTCGCCGATGAATCTTGAAAAAACGCCTTTCGGCAATGCCCTTCTCGTACGGTCTATTCAATCAGCTCCTTTGCTTATAAGAAGTGCCTTTCCTTGAGTTTGCTTATATCGAGCATGCTGTAGCGCCATACTATGTCCCCGCGCTCATCCGTCTGGACGACCCATGGCCTGACCAGCACGACATCGTTTTCCTTTAGCCAGAAACGCCTTCTCAACCTGCCAGGTATGATGCACAGGCGCTCCTTGCCATCGCTGCAATTTACCATGAACTTGGTTGCGCCGGCGATCTTGATTACTGTGCCGACTACCTCCCCCTGCCCGGGGGTCTTCAGCACATACTCTGTAGGCTGTCCCCTTCCGTGCTTGTCGAATTTCTTGAACCTGTTTCCATATCCATTTATAAAATCAACCGCTAGTAGCTCTTAACCTTGTAGTGCGCTCCGCACGCCTCGCACACGAGCGTGAACATGCCCCTTCCGCTGCTGTCCAGGCGGGTATCGGGCTTGCTGCACTCCTTGCATATCACATAAGTGCTGAAGTACCTGTTTATTATCTTGTCCAGATCTGCCGCGTTGAACTTGCTGTTCACAGTAAGCCTCTGGTCGTCCACGCTTATCGGCACGGACAGTTCCTTGCTGATGTACCTGCCGATGTCATCTGGCTTCCTGCGCGCCTTGTCCGCTATCGCAGTCATGTTCCTTATGATCGTCTTGTTTCCCTGTACCAGCAAATCCACCTTCGGTATTACGAAATCGCTGGTGCTAGCAGCCATAGCGGGCTTGCTTTCGAAAGCCCTGTCAAGCAGTTTCATGTATTCCTCGTCGCTCAATCATACCACTTCAGGTGCGCAGAGATATTCTCCCCGCCAACCTTTATATGCGTTGCTCCTGCTATTTATTTGTTAGTGCGGCAGCGGCATCTCGCGGGTCCATGCGCCGCGCCATGGCTCTTTACTGTTGCAGCCCCAATCCGGACAAGCCTTTTAAAATGTCTATGCTTAATATTCCTGTGGCAGATGGGCCGGGAAGCTAAGGGTTTCCCGCTCGCAAATCCCTTTAGGCGGGCCAGTGCCGGCTGCGTGTTGCAGCGCTCCCCGGAGCCCGCGCAGAAGCGTAGACGCCTTGCCCTAGGTGATAGCATGGTATGTGAATCAGGCCAGGCCGGAAGGAGCAACCTTAAGCATATTTAGGCTATGCTCTTAGGATACAGGGCCGAGCAGATGTGCGGTCAACTGCGGTGGGCTTTGCAGTGCAAGGCCGACCTCTGCCACATCGCTTAAGCTTTTATTGCTTTACGGTCAACTATTAGCGTTCACTTGCCGGGGTCGCCTAGTGGTAGGCTTTTGGCGGACGATCTGCCCGATGTCCACTAAAGGGCGGCAGCCTGCTAAGCTGTTTAGCCAGAAATGGCTTCCGTGGGTTCAATTCCCACCCCCGGCGTATAATGCTTATGCGATGCCATGCGCAACACGCATGGCCATGTGGTGCCATGACCGTAAACCAGAAGGACGTTGCAGTAGTCCAGAAAATCCTCTGGCCTGGCGAAGTTGTAGAGCTTACCGCGAGGCAGCGCAGGATAGGGCCCGGGGGTTCCGTCACTGCGCCGACATCTGTAATAATCACTAACAAAAGGCTCATAATAGTCAACAGGGAAGCGGCCGGCATAAGGAAGGACTACGAGGTCATACCGTACAAGGACGTGGCTAGCGTGCGGCTGGAGAGGGGCATAATCGCATCCACCGTATTCATAAGGGTGCTGGGGTATGACAGGGACAGGGGTTTGCTCAAGAACGGCAGGGAAGAAGGCGAGATAGACGGCCTCAACAACGGCGATGCGGGCCTTATGGCCGATAACATAGACAAGAAGATATCCGGAGGATCGGAAACTATTGAGACCGCTGCGGACATGGATAACAAGCTGGGGGCGTACATATATTGCAGCAGCTGCGGTGTCAAAGATATCTCAACTGCGAAATTCTGCAAGAAATGCGGCGCCAAGCTGGAATGACATGCAATCCATCCTGCTTTTCCTCGGGATGATTCCGCTGCGCATTAACGCTTAAAAGCCTTTTATCCCAATGCTAAACAATGTTCGATTACGAGTACTGGGGGATGCAGGACCTGAACATAGGATCCAACATGGCCCTTGAGGAATATCTTCTTGACCGTTCCATCAGAGAGAACAAGGCCACGGTCAGGTTCTGGAACGTGGCCAAGGACGCAGTGGTGCTTGGCTATGGGGAATCTGAAGGTTCTGTGAAAAGGCTGGATGGGTCGTTCGACCTGGCTAGGAGGATAACCGGCGGCTCCCACATACAATTCGACTCGAACTGCCTTGCCTATTCATTTACGGTTCCCAGGGACGGCAGCTTCAGGCATTTCGACGACATGAGGAAGTATTACGCGGGCAAGATAGCTGACGCATTCCAGGAACTCGGGATAGATGTAAGCGCCGTGGACAACAGGGCGTCTACTATAAACGTGGACGACAAGGTGGTCGCCAGCCATGCCATATTCTGGGGCGTCAAGAGCGCATTGCTGCACGGGCTAATGATAATCAAGGATTATGATGTCGACAGGATACTGGAGAGGGTCGCGCTCAACGAGAGGAGGATAGGCAGGCACATATACACTGAGTATTCTGCGCTGAAGAACATACCGCCGCTAGAAAAGCTGCTGGATTCCAGGATAAATGCCACGGACAGGAGTATGAAGACCGCTATGGCGAAAAGGATGATAACGAATGAAGTACTAAAGCAGGTTACCGAAGGCAGATATGAAAAGAGGGAGCTTTCCAAAGGCATAGTTGAAGATGCAGCCAAGATGATAATCAAGACGCATGTCGGATCTCCATGGGTCAGCGATAGGAATCCGGCATTCGGGAAGGAGCAGGCCGAAGCGATACCGGGCGAGGAACTTGACGGCGCGCTGAAGAATGGGCTTGGGTACTGCCTGTACAGCCAGGTCAAAGACAGGGATTTCGAGAAGATGGCTGAGCCGTCCGAATGAACGGCATCGCCTTGTTGATTTAATGGCCAAGGAGATAGAACTGAAAGTCATAGGGATAGACAAGAAGCAGGCGGAGCGGCGCCTTTCCGAGTTAAGGGCCAAGCACGTGGCCAGTTACGACTTCAGGAGGGTGGTATTCGACATAAGCGACGGCAAGACTGCGCGGTACGTTAGGGTGAGGACGGACGGCACGTCGGCCACCATTACTCTCAAGGAGCGAAAAGGGACGGGATTGGACATGACCGATGAGTATGAGACCGGCATCAATGACTTCAACACTGCGGTTAAGATACTCTGCAAGGTAATAAAGTCCGCACCGATCTACGAGATCAACAAAAGGGAGGAGTACATGCTCAATGGCGTCCAGGTAGCGATCGACAAATGGCCCGAGATACCGTGGTACATAGAGATAGAAGGGCCTAGCGTGAGCGCAGTGAGGGCCACTTATAAGAAGCTGGGCATAAAGGGCAAGCAGATAGGCAACATAACGCACGGCGCAGTGTACATGGATTACTATGACAAGGACTACATGAAGATAGTCGAAAGGAACAGGAGCAAACTGGACAAGATCGTAAAGTCAACGCGCTGACAGTTTATCAACCAGGGATTTTCCGGTCATCACGGTTGGCTTTTTAAGCCCCATTATCTCAAGAACCGAAGGGGCCACGTCCCGCAGACCTGCCTTATACCCTTTGGGCTTTGAGAGCTTCCAATCGCGCGAAACGAGTATCAGCGGGACAGGATTGGAAGTGTGCGACGTGCTGGGCTGGCCCGACACCGCATCGAATTTCTTTTCGGCGTTTCCGTGGTCGGCAGTTATAAACATGGACAATGCCCCGGCCTGAGACTCGTAAGCATCTAGTATCCTCCCTATGCACATGTCTTCATCTTCCACGGCTTTTATCGTAGCTCCGAGCTTACCTGTATGGCCCACCATGTCGGCGTTTGCGAAATTTGCCAGTATGAAACCGTATCTATCTCCATTTATTGCTTCGACAATGCTATCGGTTATGCGCCCGGCGCTCATTCCCGGCGTTTTGTAGTAGAAGTCCACTTTGGGCGACTGGATGAGCCGCCTGTCCTCACGCCTTTCCTGCTTCTCCACGAGCCCGTTGAAGAAATATGTCACGTGCGCGTACTTCTCGGTCTCTGCAACGTGGAATTGCCTTATGCCGCTCTTTGCTATCACCCTGCTCATGGTATTTCCGATGCTCTCCTGCCTTATTATCGGTTTTATTTTTTTAAACGAGGGATCGTACACAGTCATCGATACTATCTCAAGCGGACGTGGCGGCCTGGCAACCGTAGCATTCCCTTCTGTGATGCGCCTGTCCTCGCCGCTCAGCGCGCCTGCCAGTTGCCTCATCCTGTCCTGCCTGAAATTGAAGAATATGACAAGGTCGCCTCCCGCCAAACCGCCATACCCATCGGCGACATGAGGCATGAAGAACTCATCGGTTACTCCTTTCTTGTAAGAGGATTTCACTGCAGCAATTGGATCGGAGAACCGGCTGCCTTCACCGTCCACTATGGCCCCATATGCCATCCTTGTGCGCTCCCACCTGTTGTCCCTGTCCATCGCGTAATACCTGCCCGACACCGTAGTTATGCTGCCTGCCCCAATGTCTTTCAGGAAGCGAATGGCAGCGGATAGGTAGCCGATGCTGCTTTCGGGCGGGGTATCCCTCCCGTCCAATATCGCATCTAAGGCCAACTTCTTTGCCCCCAATCCTATCGATATCTTGATAAGCTCGAAAAGATGCCTCATCTGGCTATGCACACCTGAATCTGAGAGAAGGCCGACGAAATGTATCGTTGATTTCGCCTTGACCGCACGCCTTACCGCTGCAGTCAATGTTAGGTTATTTGCCATCTTGCCGCTACGGATGTCATCATCAATCCTTGTTTGGTCCTGCAGGATTATCCTGCCCGCGCCTATAGTAAGGTGGCCGACCTCGGAGTTGCCCATTTGGCCCTTTTCAAGGCCTACGCAATCTCCTGATGCGCAAAGTTCCATCATGCCGAATTCCTTCGAAAGCCTGTCAAAATTTGGCTTCCTGGCACGGCTCACTGCATTGTACCTGGAATCGGGCGCTAGGCCCCACCCATCAAGAATCACCAGCGCCACTTTATTATCCACGCAACGACCTTTTCCGCACTTCAACTTCAATGTTACATTATGATAGATACCTTAACATTATAGAATTTAGCGAACTCTTCCTCTATGCTCTTCCTTATAGACTCCTGCTCCGCTGCCATCTCCTCGTCATTATGCTGCAGTTCAGCTTTCTCTTCCTCCATCGTCTTGGCATCATACTCATGGGCACGCAGCTCTTCTGATACTCGCTCAAGGTCCTTGACAATACTGCGCTTCTCACTTAATTGGTCATCTAAAGACCTGGCGGCCTCGATGTCATTCAACACATCCCCGCTCATTATCGCATCGAAAGAGCGCTGGGCTGCCGCCCTGTTCTTTATCTCCAGCCGCCCCGCTTCCATTTCCTTGTATATGACCCCAATTATTCTCTGGAACTCGGAGTATGAAGCGCCATCGGTTATCTTCTGTGTCGGCTTTGTTATGTAATCAGATGCAGATGAGTGCTTGCCGACCGAGTGGTCGTATTTCCTCGCCGCCCTCTCAAGCGGCATCATCATGGAAGCTATTTCGGCTTCTAGCGATGACCGCCGCCCCTCCAGCTCACGGAGCCTTCCTTTTTCTTCATCCAGCATTTGGGCGTCCTGCGGCTTTTGGTCTATGCCATGAGGGATCTTCTGGCTTGAAATCCTTTCGATTGCCGATCTCAGCGCGGCGCGGCCCTCCGTGAGCGTATTGATCCTGCCTATTTCGTTCGATATCCTGGCGTGCTCCTCCTCTTCGGCTGACCACATGCCCATCTCGTCCTTGAGGTTCTTGTTGCATTTCTCTATTGTGGAGAACGCCCTTTTGAAATCGCCCAGCCTGTCGCTGTAGCCCAGAAGCACCGCGCTGAATTGCATATTCGTTTTCAACACGGAGTTTATCATTTCCTCTGCCTGCAACTGCTCGTAGTTGTACCTGGAGTAAATGTTCCTGCCGGACTCGGCATGCTGGTGCCTGACAAGCACAGAACGCAGCGATTTTATGTAGGCTGCCTTGCTGCCCTTTATGTAGGACACGCTTAGCCGGGGGGTGTCCTCTGTATCCGGCTCGCTTTCGTTTTTCTCAAAATCGTCGCAGGCCTTCTCGAATTGGTATTTTGCGCTTTCGAGCGCCTTCATTATCCTGCTCGCATTCGATGCGAGATCCTTCAGTTTGGCATCGAAACACTGATCGAGATAGTTTGGCAGCTGCTCAAAGTCGATCTTGATTTCTGGCGGATGTCTGCCGAACATTGCATCAAACGTATTATGTCACGGAAAGGATTAATACCCGATGCCGGGAGTTCCTGAAACAAGAGCGCTTTATGCGGCAGGCCAAGGCTAGTATGGATATCATGGCCATTCGATGCATCACGGATTTAGCAGGGCCTGATCAGGCGCCTTTCAGATCCAATGAGTGCAGGATAACAGTATGGATGCCGACTTGCGGGTCATGCTTACTTTAGCTTTACTTCCCCGCTCTTTATCTTGGCTATGACGGCCCGTGGATCCTCGCCTTCACACGTCACACCCATGCTTTTGCACGTTCCGAGGATCTGGTTCACCTTGGTTGCCATGTCCTTGCCGTATATGGATGTATCTTTCGACACTGCGATCTTCTTGGCTTGCTCCAAGGTTATGTTGCCGACTATCTCGCCCTTTATTTTCGCGCCAAGCTGCACGCCTATTTCCCTGAGTATGAGTGCGCTTGTCGGGGGCGCTCCTATCTCTACCTTGAACTGTTTAGTTTCGCTGTTGACTATTACCTTGACAGGTATCTTGATGCCCTCGAAAGCCTTTGTCTTCTCGTTGATCTCGGTTATTATCGAGTTTATGTTGACTCCGAGCGGCCCCAAAGCTGGCCCGAAAGGCGCGCCGCCTGTTGCCTTGCCCCCTTCTATCAAACCAGCAATTGTTACGTCTGCCATAAAAATCACATAAGCTTTTCATTCACCTGCTTTCGATGCTTTTTGGACAACCCTTGTAGTGCTGCCCTTGGTAGTTATTGGTATGGGCACCACCACATCCATGAGCTCGACGGTGATATCATCCTTTATCTCGTCCACTTTTATAACCTTCGCCTTGTAACCCTTGAATGGCCCCGATGTAAACTCCACGGTGTCGCCCTTCTCTATCATCTGGGATAAGTTCTTCACTTCCACAAGCTTGTTTATCTCATCCTCGCTTAGGGACTTTGGCAGTATTCCTCGTATATTCCTTTCCTTTGTTATGAAAGAGCGCACTGATATCTCATCCTCCGCCTCTACTATTATGTAGCCTCGCATCCCCTCGACCACCATAACCGAATATATCGGGGCGTCGCCCTTCGAAAGCCTGTTCTGCAGCATGTTTGCTGCGATTCTTTCCTGTCCTGCAGTAACTTTTACAACGAAATACACGAAACCCACTTTCTGACTTATTTTTCTATTCACATATTTAAACTATATCATATAAATTAGTTAGTCAAAGCCATTGCGATGATCAACGATGCTGTATGCAAAAGCATCCGCGAAGGATGCGGAACGTGTCAAGCGTAACCTGTCACGGCTTGACGTATTGGACAGGAATAACATTGTCCAACATAGCGGCAGCTATGTGTACTTTCCGGTAATAATTAAGGATGCAAGAATTAAAAAGCTTATTGAAGGCAGGGCCGTAAGCCTGGTCAACAGGGGCAAGAGCAAAGCGGACCAAAGGCAGACGCACCATGAAATCCTTAGGGGATCGTTGACTGAAAAGGAACTCGGGGCGCTGACCAGGGGCTTCGATCTTTTCGGCGACATTGCGCTTATAGACGTGCCACAGGAGTTGAAAGACAAGGAGGCGCTTGTAGGGAAAGCGGTGCTGCAGGCCAATCCCAGGATAAAGACGGTGTTGGCAAAGGCCGGACCGATATCCGGGATTTTCAGGACAAGGAAGATGAGGTTCGTATCCGGCAAGAAGAATTTCGTTGCGCTGCACAAGGAGAACGGCTGCGTCTTCAAGTTTGACGTTAGGAAGGTTTTCTTCTCCTCCAGGTTCGCTTTTGAGAGGACCAGGATTTCCAATATGGTGGGGGACAAGGAGCGCGTAATGGTCATGTTCGCCGGAGTCGGCCCTTTCGCGATAGAGATCGCAAAGGCGCATAAGAAGTCAAAGGTAGTTGCGATAGAGCTCAACAAACGTGGCTATGATTACATGAAGGAGAACATAATACTCAACAAGACTGATAACGTGGCACCCGTACTGGGTGATGTAAGGCGTGAGGCCGAGAATTTCAGGGGATTCGCGGACAGGATAATAATGCCGATGCCGAAAAGCAGCGAGAAATTCCTGGATGAGGCGCTGGCGGTAGCAGGAAAGAAGGCGGTCGTGCACCTTTATACATTCGCGCCTGCCGCAGACCTTTTTGGGCAGGCCAAGGCTGCGATAAAAAGCCATGCAGCCAAAAATTGTTACGCCGCGAGGTTCATTGGCGGCAGGATAGTCCGCCCCTATTCCGCCACTGAAGCAGAGGTGGTTATTGACTATGTCATACTAAAAAGTGGCAAACCTAAACGCAGGTAATCCGTATTTAATCATGGCGGATATGAATACTTAAGAAGATGGTCATAATGGCTAGTAGGAGCGGAACAACTGCCACGCCCAGCACGGTTCCTCGGCAGCCGAAAAGAGGCACCAACCCGATAATTTATCTGCTGGTCATAATACTGGTAGCTGCGCTGATAGCGATAGCGTACTATGCATTCGTATCGCCGAACAACCACGCGAACGGAGCTTTCAATTTTTCCAACACTACAGGGCTCAACGCCACGGAGAGCATGTACATGAGTGACCTGGCGAATGCAACGCTTTCCGGAGCCGTCGCAGTCACTTACGTGAGCGGGCCGAGCTCGCCGCAGACCATAGTCGAATCGCCTAATCTGACCGTGAAGGAAACGACTACGCAGGTTATAACTTCGTACGCGCTGGGCAGTGACATCAAGTCTGTTTATCTGGGCAACATAACGTACATGGATGCTGCAAGCGGCAAGGTGCTGGACTGGAACACATCGACGCTTTATTACTATAACACGACAAGCGGCACCGTTACGTGCCAGCTCAGCACGACTATGGGCATGCCGGTAAACTCCAGCCCATATTGCATGGGCGGAGTCGGCGCTGCTTTCCTGACCTCGTTCCCTTTCACGCTCAAGAACCTGAGTTACATGGGCTATCTTGCGGTAGACAACGCAATCCTTCTCGGCAATGTCTCGGTATCATATGACGGGGTGCGTTCGTACGCAGGCAGGAGATGCGATAATTTCATAGTATCCAATGAGACCTCGAGCCTGCTGTCTAGCTACAACACATTCGACGTCTGCATAGAAAGCGGATTGGGGCTGCCGCTGTATTTCAATGAAACGGACATCCTAAACGGGGTAGTGAACGACACATCGTACCTGCAGGCAGTGAACGTATCTACCAACGTATCGGGCGCGGAGTTCACAATACCGGCATCCTTCATCGGCAGTGCGTCTTAACCGCCCGGACCTTGCCGCCGTGCCGCTCAAATGTTCTTTACCACGGCATCAGCGAATTCTGATGTGCCCAGAGCATGTGAGCCGAGAACGCGCGCAAGGTCTTGGGTGAGCGAGCCATCCTTCATGGTTTTTTCGACCGCGGCGTAGATTGCGTCGTGCGCCTCCTTCCACCCTATGTGCGAGAACATCATGGCGCCTGCCAGTATCATGGACGTAGGATTGGCGATATTCTTGTTCGCATACTTGGGCGCGGAACCGTGCACAGCCTCGAATATAGCGTGGCCTTCTCCTATGTTGCCTCCCGGAGCGACGCCAAGCCCGCCCACTTCTGCGGCTATCGCGTCGCTCACGTAATCGCCGTTAAGGTTAGGGGCCACTATGATGCTGTAATCCTCGGGCCTTGTTATTATCTGCTGCAGCATGTTGTCTGCTATCCTGTCGTTCACGAGTATCCTGCCTTCAGGGACCTTGCCTTCGTATTTTTCATGCAGTTCCTGCTCATCCATAAGGCTGGCGCCGAGTTCCTCCCTGGCGACTTCGTAGCACCAGTTCATGAACGCCCCTTCTGTGAACTTCATTATGTTGCCCTTGTGCATTATCGTTATCCTGTTCTTCTTGTGCGCGATGGCGTACTTGATTGCGTATTTCATTATGCGCTTGCTTGCGCTCTCTGTTATGACCTTGATGCCTATCCCTGCATCGCTGCCTATGTCTATCTTGAAGTCGCTCTTCATCATTTTTATGATTCCATTCGCCCCATCGGAGCCCTTCTCGAACTCTATGCCCGCGTAGACATCCTCGGTGTTCTCCCTTACTATAGTTATGTTGACATTCTCCGGGGCTTTGAGCGGTGATGGCAATCCCGGGAAGAACTTGACGGGCCTTACGTTGGCGTATAACCCGAACGTCTGCCGCATCATTACGTTTATGCTCCTTATCCCCTTGCCTACCGGAGTTGTCAGAGGGCCCTTTATTGCCACCCTATGGAGCTTTATCGCTTCTACTGTCCAGTCTGGTATGTAATTGCCGAGCTTCGCGAACGACTCCTCGCCAGCATCCAGCTTTATCCATTTCACGCTCCTCCTGCCGCCGTAGGTTTTCTTGACAGCAGCATCTAGCACCTTGAGCGTGGCCCTTGTTATATCGGGGCCTATGCCATCCCCCTCTATGTACGGCAGCTCCAAATCATCTGGTACCGTTATATTCCCGTTATCATACTGTATCAATGCCATATAAACCAACCGTGAAAAACGCTTAATCCTCTACCTCCACTATCTGGCCCTGCCCCAGTCCGCTAGGGTATACGTCGAACTTTATCACGATCATAGGATCGGAAGCCTCGACTATCTCGCCGGGCCATTCCTTGTTGTTCTTGTCGTAGTACCTTACCTTCTTGCCCACTGCTTTCGAGAAATCGAACTCCCCCGAAGGCATTGCCATGAGCTTCTCCTTGTCTGCAACGGTAACTATCGCGTTTACCATCATAACACCAGATAACCAATCCTTGGGCATTTAATTAATATATGAGTTGCGGTCGCATTTCTGTAGGCCCATCCGTAGGTCATGGAGCATTGTCTTTTAAATATTCGAACCAAATTTCCCCTGATGTCAAGCATCTTCGTTGAGTATCTCCTGGCGGCCTTCCTGATCGGGGGAGTCTGGGTCGCAGCGGCAACGCTCATTGCAGAGAGGGCGGGAAGCAGGCTGGGCGGGCTGATAATAGGGCTGCCATCAACCACCGTAGTATCGTTCGCTTTCATAGCCGCATCGCAATCCACTTCCGCGGCCGTTGCCTCTACCACTGTATTTCCTTTGGTGTACGGCGTAACGGCGATCATGCTTTCGGCATATTATGCGATATCGTCCAGGCGCGGTTTCATAGCCGGACTTGCATCCTCTATGCTGGCATGGGTATGCCTGGCTTCCGTTATAGTGTTGCTGCATTTCGGCATAATGGAAGCAATGGGCGGATATCTGCTTCTGTTCATCGTATCGCTTTACGTGTTCACGCTCGCACCCAAGGCGAGGCACACCGCGGGCGCCAACCACAAGAGCACCTACGGCCAGCTAATACTGCGCGGCGTGTTCAGCGGAGCTATTGTATCCGCGTCAGTCTTAGGGAGCCATATCGCCGGGCCTGCCATCGGCGGCGCGCTGACCGCGCTGCCTGCAAGCTTCATAGCGAGCCTCATAATACTGGACCGGGCGGACGGCCCTGAATTCGCGCGCAGTGCCGCCAAGCCGATGATGCTGAGCGGCATGCTCACATCGGTCGCCTACGGCCTCTCGGTCAGGTTCCTATACCTCCAGCTCGGCGTGATATCCGGGACCGTGGCCTCATTTGCCATAGCCATTGCCGTATCAGTGCCTGCATATTATATTATAAGGAAGTTTGGATGAAAATCATTAGAGCCGTTTTACGCGGATGGTGTTCCCATGATAGAGCTGTTAAACCTTAAGAAGAGGTACTCTGACGGGACGTACGCGCTCAAAGGCTTGAACCTGAAGCTCGAGAAGAGGCTGACCGCGGTGATAGGCAGGAACGGCGCGGGGAAGACCACCACCATAAGGATACTATCGACGCAGCTTGAGCCCAGTTCCGGCACCGCGAGGATAAACGGCTACGACATACTCAAGGACACGGATGCCATAAGGTCGCGCATAACCAGCATACCGCAGGAGGCAAGCCCTATCGGATTCCTCACGCCGCTGGAGCACATGCGCATATACCTCCTGGCCAGGGGCATGACCTTCAAGGGTGCGGATGAGGAAGGTATGAAGGCGCTGAAGGCTCTGGAACTGTGGAAGGTCAGGAACGCGCCAACAGATACCCTGTCCGGGGGGATGAAGAGGAAGCTATTCGTGGCCATGGCGTTGGCGGCGAACGCCGACACGGTTTTCCTTGACGAACCCACCACCGGCCTGGACCCGCTCTCCAGGTTCGAGGTATGGTCTGCGATAAAGCAGCTGAATGGCAGCGTAATACTTACCACGCACTACATGGAAGAGGCGCAGCAGCTCGCAGAGGAGGTAGTGCTGGTTGACCAGGGGCAGGTGCTCGAGCGTGGCAGCGTGAACTCGCTGCTAAGCAGCTTCAAAGGCAAGATCAGGGTGGAGATGCCCGAAGGGAATCGCAGCATCAAGATGCAGTACAGGATAGGGACAACAAGGCTTTCGTATGTCAGCAAAAAGAAGGCGGAGGAATTCATAGCCATGGGCTGCACCGTACGTCCTATCACGCTGGACGATCTTTTCATAATACACGGGGTTAACCTCAATGACGAGGCGGAGGGTGGCGAGGATGAATATTAGGTTCATAGCTTCATTGACGTATGCGTACGGCATAACGGCCATGGCGAGGGGGCCGTCCTACCTTGTAGCGGAGATTGCGCTGCCGCTCTCGCTTCTTTTCATGGTAAGCATACTTTCGCAGGGCAGCCTTGTGGTCTACGCAATAATAGGGGGCTTCATAGCCTTGGTGGCGTCAAACTCCCTCTCCAGCGCGGGGGACGCGGCCTTTTGGAGGATACAGCTCAGGATGCAGGACCTGTTTGTCACCACGAAGATAACAAGGATAGACTACATGATGGGCCTCACCTTGAGCTATTTCTTCGGCTCCATCCCCGGCATAGCGTTGTACATAATGATAGGCCTGGCGTACCACATATTCACGCCGTTCAGCTTCATCGTGCTCCTGTGCATCATGGCGCTCGTTACCATAGCTACATCTTCCATAGCGTTCGTGGTGGCCGGAATGGTCAAGCATATAAGGAACATATGGGGCATAGCAAGCTTATTGTCCATAATAATGACGCTGCTCCCTCCCACGTTCTACCCGTACACTGCGCTCCCAAGCTTCGCGCTCTATGCACTCGCCATATCACCTGTGACTCCTGCAGCGATATTGGCGCAGAGCGCCTTCGGGCTGATAAAGCCGCTAAACTACGGACTTGTCTACGCGATGGCTGCGCTACTGGTGATTGAAACCATCGTGTTCTTCGCCCTAGCACGTCACTTCACGGTCTGGCGTGAGAAGTAGTGGATTTTACCGCGTCATCTTACGCATTTTCTTTCCACTCTTACGATCAGCAGTCTTTTCCATCTTCAGCCGCTTGTCCACTTCCTTCACTACAGATGTTATGTTTTTCAATGCGGCATCAAGGCGCGCATCCTCATCGTCTTTGAGGTTGTAGGAGAGCGTGGTCAGGTTGAGTATCCCGTCTAGCCGCCGCATGCAATCGTGCAGCACAGCCGATATGTTGCCAAGCTGTTTAATCTTCTCGTTCATATGAAACCCCGATTACAAATTGATTTAGAATATGAAGCAATTTATTTATTGTTTCCTCACTGCCATTGGTGCATCTGCATCATTTCGGCGTGGAGAAAGCCGCATCCCAATTGTTGGCAAAAGTTATTGAATTGCCCTTTCCGTTATAGTTGTTGCCGGAGTAATCGTTCGTGTTGCCGTTGAGCGGCCACCAGCCGACTATATTGTAAATGTCTATCGGAACCGCGCCCATCCCGCCATCATAGAGCGACACCACGGAATTATATGAGAGCGACGTGTTGTACACCTGTATATTGGAGAGCTGGCCATTGAAGAAATCGCCGTTGCCCGCTCCGCTTCCTATGCTCATTGATTCGTTAGCGCCGAGGGAAAGCGTCCCAGTAGCGGCCTGCACCCCGTCAAGGTATATCACCGTGTTGCCGGATGAATAAGTCACAACTACGTTGTACCATTGACCCGCGGTAAGCAGGCTGTTGAAGCTTATGGTGTTGGCGCCGCTTGCACCGGAATCGCCGAAGTAAACTACACCGTTGTCATACTCAAGGCAGAATTCCCCTCCCGAGCCGCAGTTGCTTGGGGTGCCCTCGCTTACCATTTGGCCCACCTGACTCGGCGTCGAAGGATTCGCCCAGATGGATATCGAGAATTGCGATATTGAATTCGGTATTATATTCCTTGCTATGGATACGTTTGCAGCGCCGCTGAAAGAGGCGACATACGTCGGATATCCGCCGTTGCATGCCCCTTCCGTGTTTATCTCTATCGTGGTGCCCGGGCCGTATGGCCTGTAGATGCTGCAAGATCCGGGTTGCAGCCTTCCTCCGTTTGTGTTGAATAAGCCCAACCCGAAAAGCGCTATCAATACCACGGCTATTATGAGTATGGCCCATGCGTACGTCATCAGGTACTCCATCGCCGACTGGGCCTTGACCATCCGTATTTCTTTGTGCATTTTAAGCCCTCGACTTCTTGCAGTAGCTCTTTGGCATAACGGCTTTATATTTGCTACCATGCCACATGAAATAAGGCAGAACGTGTACAGAGCATGCCGTAACTATACCGCACGAAGCTTTTCTCGAGATTTTTCTGTGCCTGCAGCGCCCTTTATTAGCCTGTGCATCTCATCCCGGACCGC
This sequence comes from Microcaldota archaeon, assembly GCA_027317945.1. Taxonomy (GTDB): domain Archaea; phylum Micrarchaeota; class Micrarchaeia; order Micrarchaeales; family Micrarchaeaceae; genus JAKATK01. Next base: position 1,632 of record DAHVQB010000003.1, on the reverse strand, counting down.
CTCCTTCGAGCCGTTTGTACCGTCTATCCCATAGAGTTCGGCTCCCAACCGATCGCTCATCTTGCGGCAGAATTCCTCGCTTGCGATTTGCTGCTTATCAAGCTCCGCCTCGCTCTCCCCGTCGCGCTTCCTGCTCTGGTCCCCGTCCCTGCGTTCTATTATCTTTGCAGGATCGGTGTGGATGTATATTATGGCTTTTACCGTCCCATCAAGCAATTTCATGTCGTCCTCGCTGAATCCGTCTATGTAGCCGTCGCTGGTCTTTACTATCGCATGGGTATCTAGTACTACAGTAGAAGCCTCTGAGTTCAGGGCATCCTCCAGCACCTGCCTTCTAAGGGCCTCTGCCTTCTCCTTCGCGCTGGAATCCGTCCTTAGCATGTCCCTGTCAGGCTCTCCTGCCTTCTTCGCCATCTCTGTTCCAACGCTTACCAAAACCGCTCCGGTCTCCGCCTCTATGCCTTCAAGAGCGCTGGATTTGCCAGAACCTGGAATGCCTACGACTATTATTATATTATCGGTCATTTGGCTACCCATTTTATGCTTGTCTGCTAATGTATTTAGCACTTAGCAGGTGATATGCCGACCCAGCAGAGGCAGTTATGGCGATATCGGTGGCGATGACCATGAGTATGGAATTATCTGACCCTTTCCACCTGTTCCTCCAGTTCCACCTACCCCTCCACCTACGTTTCCATTTACACTGATACTACTTGTAGATGGTTGGCTGCCATTACCATAAGCTAGGATTACTACGCCGCCGCCTCCTCCTCCGCCGCCGTCAGTTGTCTGTGAACATGTTTGCCCTCCGGAACCACCAGATCCTCCGTAAGAGGATGTATATGCACGCCCATTAGTGGCACCGCTTTGGCCGCCGGCTACATTCCAATTTCTTCCGCCGCCTCCGCCTCCGCCGGTCAAATAATTAATGAACCCATTCGCGTGCCATATTTGTATTGTGGAATTTGACATGCTTGGTTGAGTCGGCGTGCTCCCGTTTTGTTGCGTAGGCCAACCGCTGCTAGATATATAAACTACCCCACCTGCAACTGTGGTTCTGCCTCCAGCACCCGAGTCGTTAGCGGCGCAGTTTCCTCCGCCGCCGCTAGAACCACCACCGCCATTTAACCCTGCCTGTCCGGAGGCATTTATTGCCCCTGCAGTTATTTTATAACCCTGAATGTAAATTCCAAAAGCGCCAGGTCCGCCCGCACCGGCAGATGCAGTAGCAGTTCCGCCATCAGTAGAATTATGGCCGGTGTCTATAGCTCCAAGATTTATAAAATTGCCTCCTGCTATTAAGGCATAGCCCTCGGTAGTCAGCGTAATTCCAGAATTTATCGTTATATTTCTACTTGTCAGTATGTTGCCAGAAAGGCTCTCGCTTGATGTAAAGAACACATTGCAATTAGAATTATAACCAGTAGTAGGATCGTTGGCAACGCATATTGTTGTGGTTGACGTAGTGGATGATGTTGAGGAGGAAGTGGACGACGTAGTCGAGGTGGATGAAGTAGATGTAGTGCTTAAAGACGTAGTTATCGATGAAGAGCCAGTGAAAGCGCTCGCGCCAGAGAACTTCGTGTTTATAGTGCCTATTCTTGTGTAAGAAGTCGGCGCGCCGCAGTTGGG
>DAHVQB010000019.1 GCA_027317945.1 Microcaldota archaeon | reverse complement strand
CCCGTTCGTGCCATACGATGGATTAGTGCATGAGAAGCCCGATTGGGGCACGCATCCACTTGGGGTGCCTGCGCCGCCGCTGAACAGACCGAGGGCGAACAATAAAGAGACTATTATCGCAATGACAAGTATGGCCCACCCATAGGTCATCAGGTACTCCATCGCGGATTGTGCCTTGTTCTCTTTTTTGTTGTGTGGATGCACTTAACTCCCTTTATAAATTTGCTGATATTACAAAATCAAATAATAAGAGCCTTTTGTGCACTGTGCATGCCTGCGCAGTAACCCTGTGCTAAGTTGGGTTATACGAGTTCAAACTTGTAATGGTAATGTATAAGCCCTTCATCCCCGTCAACGTACATCTTCCTGAGGACTGTCCTGACCTTGGCACCTATCTTGACCTCCTTGCCGTTTTCCACTATATGCCCCTCAACCAAAGGCCCCTCAATCGTCTTTATCATGCCTACGGTGTAAGGTGCATCATCCTTGAACGTGTCAGAAGGTGCTGTTATATTGGTATACGAGTATACCTCTCCCTCGCCTGTTAGCTTGTGTTCCTTCAGCTTAGACTCTCTGCCGCAGTTCTTGCATATTATCCTGGACGGGAAATAAACCGCTCCGCACTTCTCGCACTTGTTTCCGACAAGGTTGTAGCTCGCATTCTGCTTCCTCCATGAACTTGCTGGTGCCGTTTCCATAATAACCACTAGTTTACCCTCTTAAGAATATGAACTACTGCAGTAGCGCCGCTGCCCCCGACGTTGTGCGTCATCCCGATTTCAGCTCCGCTGACCTGCCTGTCTCCTGCATCGCCCCTAAGCTGCCAGACCACTTCCACGGCCTGCTTGACTCCTGTTGCGCCGACTGGATGCCCGCATGCCTTAAGCCCGCCGCTCGTATTGACGGAAAGCTTCGCGTTCAGCCTCGTCTCGCCATCCTCTATCGCCTTGGCTGCCTCGCCTTTCTTGTAGAAGCCAAGGTCTTCCATGGCCATTATCTCTGCGATGGTGAAGCAATCATGCACTTCAACAAGATCTATGTCCTTGCGCTCCAGCTTAGCCTGCTTGAACGCCTCGTCCCCTGCTATACGCGTGGCCTTTATCTCGGTAAGGCTCTCGCGCTGCGCAAGCCCCAAAGAATCGCTGGCCTGCGCGCTCCCCACTATCTTTATAGGGGTGTCAGTGTACTTCTTGGCCTTCTCCAGCGGCGCCAGCACGACGACAGCCGCACCGTCCGTTATCGGCGAGCAATCAAAGACTTTCAGAGGATCCGCGATTACCTTTGACTTCATAACGTCCTCTATTGTTATGAGCTTCCTGTACTGTGCGTACTTGTTCTTGTGGCCGTTCTCGTGGTTCTTCACCGCCACTGAAGCCAGCTGCTCTTCCGTTGTGCCATACTCATGCATGTGGCGTCTTGCCATAAGTGCATATAAGCCAGGGAACGTTATGCCCTGCGCCAGTTCCCACTCCTGGTCCCCTGCGCCTCCAAGCGCCGTTGTCGCTTCCGATGTCGTGACGTCCGTCATCTTCTCCACGCCTCCCACTACTACGGTATCCACGGCACCGCTGGCGCAGGCTATGTAACCTTGCCTTAGCGCGCTGCCTCCGCTCGCGCATGCATTCTCTATTCTTGTGGCGGGCACATTCTTGAAACCTAACTGGTCTGAAAGCATAGCCGCAACGTGCTCCTGTCCGACGAACCTGCCTGACGCCATAGTGCTGCCGTAGACCATCTGTATCTCATCGCTTCCTATATTGGCATCCTGCAGGGCCGCCAGCCCTGCTTCCGCCATAAGTCCGCGCAGCCCCGTTTCCCAACGCTCTCCAAATTTGGTTAGTCCAACTCCGATTATTGCAACGTCCCTCATATATACACCCAATTATTTCAATTTTATAGTGCCCCTGGTCTTAAGGTAAATGGCATAGTCGATGTACATTTTCTTGGCAACCATATCCCAGACCTTCCTAGCTTTCGACCTCTTGCGTTCTATCTCGTCCTTGACTTCCAGCACGAAGGAGTCGCTTCCGGCGCCGGACCCGAAGCTTGTGACAAGCACCTTGTTGCCCGGCTTTGCCTCGTCGAGCACCGCAGCAAGCCCTATCATAGAAGCCCCGGAATAAGTATTCCCTATGCTGGGGGTTATCAGCCCCTGCTTTATCTGCTCCGGTTTGAAGCCGAGCATCGCAGCCACATTTGTCGGGAACTTCCCGTTTGGCTGGTGGAACACAGCATAATCGAAATCAGCAGGCTTCATCCCTGTCTTCTCTAGCATCTGCTTGGTCGCGCCTATCGTATGCTTGAAGTATGCATGCTCCCCTGTGAACCTGCCGCCGTGGGATGGGAACCCTATGCCCTCCCTGCGCCAGAAGTCCGGAGTGTCTGTGGTGTAGCTCGTAGTCGCAAGTATATCTGCTATAGTGCCATCCTTCCCCAATATGAATCCTGCTCCGCCAGCGCTTGCAGTGTACTCAAGCGCGTCTCCTGGCTTGCCCTGTGACGTGTCGCTCCCTATGGCCATGCCATACTTTATCATTCCGCTGTCCACGAGCCCCATGACCATCTGCAATCCTGCAGTGCCTGCCTTGCATGCGAATTCCAGATCCGCCGCAGTCATGTTTGGCCCTGCACCTATGGCCTGGGCCACTGTTGCTGCAGTGGGCTTCACCGCATACGGGTGCGATTCGGAACCAACGTATATGGCGCCTATCTCCTGCGGGTCTATGCCTGCATAGAATACGGCCCGCCTTGCGGCCTCAGCGGCTATAGTTGCTGCGTCCTCGTCCCTGCCCGGCACGCTCTTCTCCTTAACCCCAAGCCCGTGCTTTATCTGATCCGCACTCTCATGCCAAATCCTGGCTATCTCGTCAACCTTTATCCTGTACATGGGGACATAAGCTCCATATCCGACTATTCCTGCCATACAAAGAACCCATAATCGTTTAGCGAATGATTAGGACAGCGTAACATTATTTAATGTTCTAACATATTAGACAGTTGTCTAATAGCGTTTGGACTGCGCACCATGCCCATTCAAAGCCTATCCCTTACTCCTGGCTTTCTCTACATCGTAGCCGTGCTTCGCCCATTCCTCAAAACCGCCCACCATCTCAACAACATTGGCGAAACCTTTCCTGCTAAGTTCCAGCGCGGCCCTGGTGGCCCTGAAGCATGCTATATTATAGCAATATACTATTATGGCGGCTCCACGCTTCGGTATCCGTATCTTACTTAAGGACGATTCTAACGCATCTATGGGGGCATTAATCGCGCCGGGTATGTGCCCTTTGGCATAAGAATCACTGTCGCGCACATCGATCAGGCACATTCTGCCTCCGTTCTCTATCAACTGCCGGACGCCCCATGGATCTATCTCGAACTTCAGCTTCTCTTCAAAGTAACCTTTTGCGGATTTCATCGAATCCCCAGAAGTTATGCTCAATCAAAATTTAAAACCAAAGCTGCGCAAAATATATATTCATATTACGTCCAATATATCTGTTTTAGCGTCCTGGCATGTGCATAAGCAAATAACCTTTAGGGTATCCGGGCTTTGTCTCATGCGACGAAAGTATGTACCTGTATCAACCACAACGCTGCACTTTTGTCAAGAATCCAAGCGTGAAGCGTAATAAAATTTATCGGGCAACAAGATGAGGGACGAAGGCCGCGGCGAACCGCAATACGATACGAAAGAGAGGCTCATAGAGCGCAATATAGACGAAAAGCGGGATGAATCGAGGTTCGGCATACACTACAAGTGGATAGCCCTTTCTAACACGACCCTCGGCGCGCTGATGGCATCGATAGACAGCTCCATACTGATGATTTCGCTGCCTGCGATATTCAACGGATTAAACGTGAATCCGCTCGCGCCAGGCGCGACCGACCTCCTCCTATGGCTCCTTCTCGGCTATATAATAATGTCATCAGTGACTGTGGTCACCATAGGAAGGCTGTCGGACATGTTCGGGAGGGTCAGGCTTTACAACATGGGGTTCGCCATATTCTCGTTCGCTTCCATACTCGTATACGTATCATCTTACATAATCTCGGGCTCCGCAGGGATCCTGTCGCTTACCCTGCTCCGGCTGCTGCAAGGGCTGGGCGGCGGCTTCCTTTTCGCGAACGGCGCGGCAATACTGACCGACGCATTCCCGGAAAATGAGCGGGGCATGGCAATGGGATTCAACGCAATAGCGATAGTAGGAGGCAGCATAATAGGGCTGCTTGTCGGCGGCGTCCTTTCAGCGATAGACTGGCACCTGATCTTCCTGATAAGCGTGCCGGTGGGCGTCCTTGGCACAGTATGGGCGTATGTCGGGCTTCACGAGCTTGCATCCATAAGGAAGAACCAGAAGATAGACGTATTCGGCAACGTGACGTTCGCCGTATCCCTGACGATAATACTGCTAGCGCTCACATACGGGATAGAGCCATACGGCAACCAGAGTACGGGCTGGTCCAACCCTGCGGTTGAGATAAGCCTGATAGCCGGCATCATACTATTCATCGCTTTCATAGCTGTAGAGCGCATAGTCAAGGACCCTATGTTCCATCTGGATCTTTTCAGGATAAAGGTCTTCGCCTACGGAAACCTCGCCTTGCTTCTGTCCGGCATGGCAAGGGGAGGGCTGCAATTCATGATCATAATATGGCTTCAGGGAATATGGCTGCCGCTGCACGGAGTGAGCTTCATAAACACGCCGTTGCAGGCTGGCATAGACATGTTGCCGCTTATCATCGGTTTCCTCGTATCGGGTCCCATATCGGGCCACCTGTCGGACAAGTACGGATCCAGGAAATTCGCTACTGCCGGCATGCTGATAAACTTCTTCGGTTTCCTCTTCCTCGCATCAATGCCCGCCAATTTCAACTACCTGCCCTTCGGCATAGCGATATTCATGCTGGGCGTGGGCCAGGGGATGTTCACTTCCCCGAACACTGCAATGGTGATGAGCGCCGTCCCGCCGGAATACAGGGGCATCTCTTCAGGAATGAGGGCGACTCTTGTCAACGTCTCGTTCATGTTCAGCCTTGCGGTATTTTTCAGCCTTCTTGTCGTAGGGGTCTCGCTGAACCTGCAGCCCTCACTCTATAACGGTGTCCTAGCCCAAAACGTTTCGCAGCCTACGGCCCTTGCAATATCAAAGCTGCCCGCATCCAGTGCGCTTTTCGCAGCGCTTTTAGGATACAATCCTATAAAGTCATTGGTGAACCAAACGGTCCTGAGCACCCTAAGCGCACATGACACCTCGATAATTTTGGGCACAGACTTCTTCTCCAACCTCCTCGCAGTCCCGTTTAAATCCGGCATGCAGATAGTGATGTACGCAGGCGCGTTGATGGCACTGTTTGCCGCAATATTCTCGGCCATAAACTTTGACGCGTCGCGCAGCAGGCCAGGCCTGAAAGACGGCGATCAGCAGCCAAAACCTGCAGTCGCATAGTGTGCATATAATCCAGTACAGATGCTTAAAAAAATCACTCCGATTTAAATATCTTCGCGGATCACAAATACGCGTGGTGTTCAATTGGCGCAACTGCCTCAGGTTCTTGAGGAAAGGATGGAGAAGCAGGGCTACCATTTCGTGGGCAAGCACTCCGCAGTCAAGATATGCGAATACACGGCCAACGGCCTAAGGGGCGGCACTCTCTGCTACAAATACTCTTTTTACGGCATAAGGAGCTGGCAGTGCATGCAGGCTACCCCAGCAATAGGCTGCGACCTGGCGTGCAAGTTCTGCTGGCGCCTCATACCAGAGGAAATGGGCTTGAAATGGAACGAGCTAAATGCGATAGAGAACTGGGACGACCCGGAGCAGATAATAGAAGGCATGATAAAGGAACAGAGGCGCATAGTGAGCGGCTTCAAATCCACTGCTGACACTGATATCAGGAAGAGGCGCTGGGAAGAGGCAAACAAGCCTGCACATGTTGCGCTTAGCCTTACCGGTGAGCCGCTCTTCTACCCGAAGATGAGCGCGCTTCTCGCCGGATTCCACAAGCGCGGCATAAGCACATTCCTTGTGCACAACGGCACGCTTCCGGATGCCATACTCAAGCTCAACCCGCTGCCCACACAGCTTTACATATCATTGCAGGCGCCGGACGAAGTAACATACAATGAAGTCGTCAGGCCTAAGATAAAGGACGATTCCTGGGGCAGGTTCAGGAGGTCGCTTGACATACTGAAGGGCCTGAAGACCAGGACCGTGCTGAGAATGACTCTCGTCAACGGGCTGAACATGAAGAATCCCGGCGGCTACGCCGAGCTGATCAAGGCCGCGATGCCAAACTACGTCGAGGTAAAGGGCTTCTCTTTCATAGGCAGATCGCGCTCCAGTTCAAGAGGTCTCAGCATGGAAAGCATGCCGAACCATGAAGGGATAAAGGCCTTCGCCAAGGAGCTGGCAGCGCTTACCGGTTACATAGAAACCGCGGAGCACGTGCCGAGTAGGGTCGTGCTTCTTTGCAGGGATGAGGAATCGAAGAAGAACAGGATGATAGACTTCAGCAACATACATTGACCTGGAATCCCGATATGCCAAATGCATGTTGCGCTGTGCATGCGCTCAAACATATTCTCGTTTCATTTCATGGCCTAACTGCCACGAACAGTATTATAAAAGTTTACTGCCATCTTAATTTATCAAGGGGATTTTTTGCAAAAGAGAGTTTTCGATGGTTCTATAGATTACGTGCAGATAATGGATGAGGAGGGCAACGTAGATGCGGCCCTCATGCCCAAGGACTTGACCGATGAGCTCATCGTCAAGATGTACAGGGACATGTCCCTGGCAAGGGCTTTCGACGCCAAGGCGCTCAGCCTCCAAAGGCAGGGGCGCATAGTCACATATGCCCCTACGTTGGGCCAGGAGGCAACGCAGATAGGCAGCTGCATGGCGATGCGCGAAAACGATCTTTTCGTGCCTAATTTCAGGCAGCATTCCCTGTATCTGCTCAAAGGGCTTCCGATGGAGAAAATGTTCATATCCTTGAGGGGCTATGAAGATGGCTCCAAGGGCCCAAAGGATTTCAAGGTCTTCCCAGTCGTAGTGCCCGTAGGTTCCCAAGTCCCCCATGCAGTGGGCTTGGCATACGCGCAGAAGTACAAGAAGTCCAACGCAGTCGTAGTATCATATGTCGGCGACGGAGGGACTTCAGAAGGCGACTTCAACGAGGGCATAAATTTCGCAGGCGTATGGAAGGTGCCGTTGGTCATGGTAATAGAGAACAACCAATGGGCCATATCGATACCTAGGAAGAACCAGACCGCCGCAGTGACATTGGCCCAGAAGGCTTTCGCAGCTGGATTGAAGGGCCTACAGGTTGACGGCAATGATGTTATAGCAGTATACAAGGCGGTAAGCGACGCCGCGAAGCTTGCCGCGACGGGCGATCCGCAGGTGATAGAATGCGTCACCTACAGGCTCGGGCTGCACACCACGTCGGACGACCCTCTCAAGTACAGGAGCGCGGAGGAGACCGAGGAATGGAAGAAGAAGGATCCGCTCGTCAGGGTGCGCAAGTACCTGGCCAAGAAGGGGCTGTGGGATGATTCGATGGAGCAGAAGATGGCTGATGAATACAGGGCCCTGATAGACGACGGTGTGGCGAAGGCCGAGGCTTTCAAGCCAGACCCCAACAGCATGTTCGAAAACATATACAGCTACATCCCGGAAACGCTAAAGGATGAGGAGGACGATGCAATAGCATCGAACTACTGGCAGGTATGAATTGGTGATGCAATGCAGATGAATATGGTGGCTTCGATAAACAACGCGCTTAAGCTGTGTATGCAGGAGAATAAGGACGTGGTCCTGCTCGGTGAGGACATTGGCAGGGACGGAGGGGTTTTCAGGGTTACCGACGGCCTGCTGGACGCCTTCGGGTCCGATCGTGTCGTCGATACTCCTCTGGCTGAATCAAGTATAATAGGCACTTCCATAGGCATGGCCCTCGGAGGGCTCAGGCCCGTGCCGGAGATACAGTTCGCCGGCTTCATGCTGCTAGGGTTCGCGCAACTGCTGAACCATGCCGCACGATACAGGGCTAGGACCAGGTCCGGTATGAGCGTGCCCATGGTCGTAAGGACTCCGGCAAGCGGCGGAGTGAGGACGCTTGAACACCATTCCGACAGCCCGGAAGCGTTATACTCCCACATAGGCGGACTGGTCGTGGTGGAGCCATCGAATCCGTATGATGCGAAAGGCCTGTTGATAAAAGCACTGCATACCAACGACCCTGTGATATTCCTCGAGCCCACAAAGCTCTACAGGCTGTTCAAGCAGGAAGTGCCGGAAGATATGTACGAGGTGCCTATAGGAAAGGCGAATCTTATACAGGAAGGCAACGATCTTTCGATAATAACTTACGGGACCATGGTTCCTGTGGTAAAGAACGTGGTCCAGAAGAGGAACATCAATGCAGACATATTAGACCTTAGGACCATAAACCCGCTGGACGAGAAAGCAGTGCTCGAAACCGCGAGGAAAACCGGAAAGGTTCTCATCGTTCACGAGGCGGAGCTAAGCTTCGGAGTCGGTGCAGAGATAGCGGCCAGGATAGCGGAGAAGGCGATGTACGACCTCAAAGCACCTATAATCAGGATAGGATCGCACAGCTTCCCGTATCCGTTCCCGGGCTACGAGAACTACTACGTACCTAATGAGCTGAAGGTGTCCAAGGCCATAGATAAGCTGCTTTCATCTTGATGGCGGTTACTGCACCTGCGGATCCTGCATGCATAGTTGTGCATGATCGTTCTACCAAATAATACGGCTGCATATAAAAGCGGATAAGCGTGTATCCATCGCTATATAAAAGAGCATGCTACGCTTTAAAAACAGTGGCGACCAATTCTAATCGAGTCACAATGGCGTATCAAGAGTGAACGAATGAAGGAGTTGAATTTTGTTGACATAGGTGAGGGCATAACAGAAGGCCACATACAGAAGTGGCTCTTCAAAGACGGCGACATGGTAAAGGCGGACGAAGCAGTCGTCCAGATAGAGACGGACAAGGCTGTCGTCAATATACCTGCGCCGATAAGCGGCACCATAAAGATAAACATAGGCGAGAACAACGACGTCAAGGTGGGCGAAGTTCTGGCTTACATCGGCGATCCGCAGGAGCTGGCCGGAATAACCGTCGGGAGGAGGCAGGGCGCGGAGCATCAACAAACCCCACAGCTGCAGCCTACTGCCCCAATACAAGCATCTGTGCAACCTCAACAGCCCGCCCAATCATCGCAGGGACATGGCATAACCGCTACGCCTGCAGTAAGGAAGCTGGCACGCGATCTTAACGTTGACATATCGAAACTAGTCGGCACCGGTCCAGGCGGAAGGATACAGGAGAGCGATGTAAAGGCGGCCCAATCTTCCTCGCAGGCTCCTCAAGCTGCGGTAGCTGCTCCTAAGCCGCAAAAAGAGGCATACGGCGGCGCCGTGGAGCGCGTGCCCATGAGCCAGACTAGGAAGGCGATAGCAAAGAACATGGAGGCTTCATGGACCATACCAAAAGCAGTGCATATGGACATAATAAACGCCAACTCCCTCTATAGCACCGTCGAACGCGAAAAAGCCAGGATAGAGAGCGAGAAGGGCATAAAGTTGAACTATCTGGCTTTCATAGTAAAGGCAACTGCGCTTGCGCTTAAGGACAACCCCTACTTCAACGCGACTTACGACAAGGATCGGCAGGAGATAATAGTCAAGAAATACTACAACATAGGTTTGGCGGCAGAGGCGCCAGACGGCCTCAGGGTAGCTGTCGTCAAGGCCGCGGACTCAAAAAGCATAGTGCAACTGGCCGGCGAGATAAAGGAACTCAGCCAGAAAGTAAAAAGCCTGACGATAAGCCCGGACGAGATGAAGGACAGCACTTTTACGATAACAAACATAGGCAGCTTGGGCGGCGGCTACCTGTCGGTGCCAGCAATAAACTATCCTGAGGTGGCCATACTTGCTGTGCATCTCATAAGGGATGCTGCAGTTGTCGAGGACGGCCAAGTCAAGGTCGGCAAGATACTGCCGTTCTCTATAACGCTGGACCACAGGGTCGTAGACGGCGCCGACGCGGTGAAGTTCGCAAACGAGATAAAGGGACTTCTTGAGGACCCGAAATTCCTCTCGGCAATCGAATGACAGTAGTATGCGCGTAACTAGCATGCATATATAGCATATAATAAGCAGTGCGCACGGCACTGCATCATGCAGAATGCCGTGCCGTAAGAAAAAGTGATTACATGGTCATGGGTTCTATACCTCAACAAGTTGATGTGGCGGTTATAGGCGGCGGAGTGGGCGGCTATGTCGCCGCGATACGTGCGGCACAGATGGGCGCAAGCGTCGCTTTGGTGGAGAAGGAGAAGTTGGGCGGCCACTGCCTGAACTACGCATGCATACCGTCGAAAACGCTCATAAAGATATCCGACATCCTGTACGAGGCGACCCATTCCGACAAGTTCGGCATAAACGGTGCGGCAACGCTCGACGCAAAGAAGATGTACGACTGGCGCATGTCCGTGTCGAAGAAGCTGGAGGACGGCGTAGGCTTCCTGTGCAAGTCATACGGCATAGACGTATTCAAGGATGAAGCCGCCTTCATGGATTCGAACAAGATAAACCTCATGACAAACGGAATGGTGTTGGAATTCAAGAAGGCCATAGTGGCCACAGGTTCCGAACCTGTCCAATTGAACGGCTTTGAATTCGGCGGCAATGTGATAGATTACAAAAAGGCCCTGATGCTCGACAAGATTCCATGCTCTATGGCAATAATCGGTGCAGGCTACGTGGCAGTCGAGATAGGCACGCTGTACGCCAAGTTGGGCTGCAAGGTATCGATAATCGCGAGGTCGGAAGTCCTGTCGCACTTCGACCAGGATGCGGTTGCCCTCATAAAAAAGCACATGTCCGCCTTGGGTGTGGAGGTGTGCACCGGGGTGACTCCTGCTTCGCATGACTCCTCATCAATCACTCTTTCAGACGGAAGAAAGCTAGACGCCGAGCTAATAGTGATCGCGGTGGGGCTGAGGCCATACACTGATAACTTGGGGCTGGAACAGACAAAGGTCCATATGGATGACAAGGGCTTCATAAAAGTCGATGGATCGATGCGCACCACAGACCCGAACGTATTGGCGATCGGCGATGTGATAGGGGAGCCTATGCTCGCCCACAAAGCAATAAGGCAGGGGGTGGTCGCCGCTGAATCTGCAATGGGCAAGAACTCGTCATTCGATAACATGGTCATACCCGCAGTAATATTCTCGGACCCGGAGATCGCTCTTGCGGGCGATGTCAGCCCGGCCGATGGCGTTACCGTTACCAAATTCCCGCTCACCGCATTGGGCAGGAGCATAGCGCTGGACAGGAAGGATGGCTTCGTCAAAATAGCCAGCACTGCGGATGGCGTGGTGGTTGGCGTAGAGATGGTGTCCGACGAAGCGAGCTCCATGATAAGCGAGGCCGTCCTCGCGATAGAGATGGGCGCAACGCTTGAGGACCTGGCAATAACGATACACCCGCATCCCACTTACAGCGAGGCGGTGCAGGAGGCCGCAGAGGCCGCACTGGGCACTCCGATACACTTCTTCTATGGCAAGAAGAAATAGGCCCGCAATGAGGTGCATTTGATGTGCGCTTCACAGCGCACAATACGCATATGCTATTTAATTATAATTATGCATAATTAATGCATACTAATATCGCCCGTGCATTAACAAAGTGAGCGGCAAATCCCACACCATTCATGGGTGGGAGGATGTCACATATGAGAACTACATAATCCACATCAAGGTTTGAAATGGCGGGCATTTTAACCCATGGTCACAAATATTATGTATGGCACAGCTACGATGCGCTGCTATGATCCCGCTGAAAATCATATTCGCGCATATTTGAGGAAAAACATCATTCCTCGAAACGTTGCGTCTATGAATGAAAGCCCATGCGACAAAAGACGAAATATGCAAAATTTTATATCAAAATTTTATTATGCATGTCATATGGGTTTAAATACCTTTCACTCAATATATTTCTCAAAATGTTTAAGGTAGATAGAATGAATAGTCTAAAAGCAAAGAAGATAGCAGCTGTAGTTGCAGGCGCAGCTTTGTTAGGGGTAGGCCTTGCTTTTGCAGGCCCGGTGACCTTCCAGAACGTCCCTATTATAAGCAATAGTGGGCAACCCGTAGTGCAGATAGTGGTAGGTGCGACAGCACAGCCGAGCGACGGCGTTGCTGCAGCAAACATCGCTGCTGCGATAGGAAATCTGGCGTTCACAAGTGTCCCTGTAACAGCAAGCGTAAGCGCAACACAGGCGCAGAGCGTGCTACATGTTGCAGTGAACAACCCGCACTATGCGCTTTCAAACGCTCAGGTCTGGCTAAATGAGTCAGGCGTAGTCGGTGGCGGCACATCAACGTCATATCCATTCTATGCACTTATAGGATCAGTGTTGAACAGGGCTATACTACAGAGCTCATTGATAAACACCAAGAACCTGACCACATCCACAACATATGGATATCCGGTCGGGACATCACTGCAGTCCTCAACACCGATAAGCCCGTACTCGGCTGTTTCATCTGTCCCGTCGCAGACGGTATCAGGTGCTACTAACGGCGGAGGCGTGCAGTTCAGCGCGTTCAGGAAGAGCAGCGTAGACAACGTACTCAGGATAGACTCCTCAGAGTTGCCTGCACTTCTTAGCAACAGCGGCTCATACGGCGAGAACGAGTACCTCTGGTTGACAGGATTCCCTGTATACGACCAGGCTTCAGGGTACAAGACATTCGCACTCGTAGGTGCTGGTGGCGCATACCAGGTGACATTCAACAAGCCAATCCCACAATACACGGGATCAGGCAGCAACCTGAACAACGCGCAGATAAGCCTGCTGGGCCAGACGTGGACCATACTGAACTACTCACACTCTGGAGTCAACAACGTCGGAAGCACAGCAGTCGCTTTCGGAGGCTCATTGCAGCTTGCTCAGTCACTGGGCAACATGACTACAGTGTACGTAGGCCACAACCTTACATCGGGCCCGTTCACAGTTCAGTTGCAGGACCTTGGCCAGGCTAACGCAAACAGCCTGTACCCGGCCATTATACAAGTATACTATAATGGAGCAGCAACGAACCAGTCCGTGATAATCCCAGGATCAAAGGCACAGCAATTCAACGTCAGCGGCCACAACCTTTACGTAAAGGTTAACAACACTGCAGCTGGTTTGTACGGATACCAGAAGTGGGCCAAGATGCAGCTGTACTCCAACGTATTCAACCTGACCAGCGGCCATGTCTGGAATTCAAGCTATGACAACGGCTGGGAGGCTGAGATAGCATGGACCAACTCGACATCATCGAGCGGCACACTGCCTAACGCTGTGGCTCAGATAATAGCCTACAACGTATCCCCGACAACACTCGTGTCCGGACAGAGCCTTAACTTCATAACAAAGCCTGCCGAATACAAGCTGACATTCGTCGGCGACACGCTCGGGTCAAACTTCGACGCAGTACAGGCAAGCACCACTTACACAAGCAACGTCCAGTACCAGAACGCTGGTAACATAGGCTCTAACTTGACAGAGCCTGCGGACGAGCTCGTAGTGACAAGCCAGATACCTGATGCGTTCAGCTATGGCTCACAGTCATCCAACAAAGTGGTATATGACCTGACGCCATACCAGTTGAGCGGATCTGCAGGTTCAAACACGTACGCAACAAACGAGACGTTCTTGAACTATAAGGTCGCTGGAAGCGCAGAGGGCAACCTGATCAACACGAACGACCCGCTGACTATAACAGTCAAGGGAGCGAACCGTGCCGGCCAGTCTGCAACAGGCGGTAACGCCACAGTGATAAGCACTGCGATAGGGACAACCGTCGCAAATGTGCCACTCACTCCGACAAGCGGACTGTACAACGTTACGAGCATAGGCTTGAGCGAGGCAATACCGGGATTGACGGTCTACGTGACTGCAAACCAGCCATACGGCGTTGCAGGCAACGTCTTGCTGGCAACACTTTCGCCGGTATCGACGCCGCAGGTGCTGTACTCACAGTCTGGCAAGGCATACTACCTGACTGCAAGCGCTAACGTGCTGTACAACCAGCAGAATGGGCAGACAACGTCCTCATTCAACCTCGTGTCAGAGGGTGATCCGACGACACCGTCTGGTAAGGCAGCCCAGTACTTCTCGTACACGATGAACGAGATAGCTGTGCCAGGACAGAGCAACACGGACTCACTCGGATTCGGCATAGTCAACAGCACTGCCGGTAATCCTGCAGTCCCGAGCAACCTCTTCCAGATAAACTACTCTATAGGAAGTGGCTTCAATGTCGGCAACTCGAACAACATGACGTACACGCCTAGCGGCTTCACGTACAACACGCCATTGACGACTGGTACGAATGCAGGCTTCAGGACAGAGCGCGGAAGCAAGGTCGCCTCTATCACGCCGACAGCATTGACGGTCGATATCGCCAAGGCAGTTGACACGCTGGAATTCGCAACGTCAGTGGCTGGATCGAACAGCAGCATAACGAAGTCGTTCAAGACTTATGGACCTTATGGAATAGGACAGGCAACGAACCTGGCAAACGTGTCGATAGAGAATGTTAACGCCACGATAGCCTTGAGCGGCACCTCAACCTACAACATAACTGGCATAAGCAACATAGTCGCGACACCGTCAATAACGAGCGCAGACACGCCTGTATTGCTCAGCAACCTAGTGACAAACCCACTGGTAGTCCTGGCAAACAGCACTGCACTCAGCTCAGGCAGCAGCCTGATATTGGTAGGAAGCGGGTACGTGAACGCACTGAGCGGCGCATTGCAGAGTGAGTACAACGTCACCATAGACAGCCCATCCAGCCCTGTGATAGCACAGGCATATGGAACAGGCAAGGTACTGGTGGCTGGTTACACTGCAGCGCAGACAACTCAGGCAGCGAACAACTTCATACAGGCTCTGTACCAGGCAGCAAGCAGCTCATAAACCTGAGCTGCTTCTTTTTTTCTTTTCCTTTTCTGTTTTTTATTTAATTCCTTTTTCTTGATTTTTAAAATTCAAATGAGCCGGTAGTATATACAATATGCGATTGATCCTACACAAGATGCTGCCGTCATCTCCTCTACGCGGTAAGCTTTTAAATATTCTTGTACAAATAACTACGGTGGCCATGTGAGATACCTTCTACCGCTAGCTATTATGCTTTCAATCGGCGTTTTCCTGCAGGCAGCGAATGCCGGCCCTGTCTACTCGAACATCACCGCAAATGCATCCCTGCAATCATATCTGAGCTCCTATGGTGTATCTAATTCAGTGGTTTCAGGATCATCCTACCACATGATGCAGTACAATGGTTCGCAGTTCATAATCGTCAATGAGACGACTGGAAAGAACCTCCTGCTTCGGCATACAAACGGCAGCTATTCCTTCGTATTGAATCCATCGTTGGCGTATTCGGTCATGGAGCCGTACTTCGTTGAAAGGTTCCTTCCCGGCAATTCCGTAATAAGCTACCTAAATGACACGATGAATGCGTTCATATCCGCTTCGTCAGGCGTCATCAACGACTGCCTTCTGCAGACAGGCATAAAGTCTGCTCTTAACAATTCGGTCTTCTTATGCAATGCCAGCAGCTCGCTCAGTTCCATAACAGCATGCATGCAAAACACATGCCAGCATGTGCCGATATGCGGAGGCGCTCTGCCTTCAAGCTCGGGCCTCAAGTCTGAACTGCAGAACTTCGGCGTTCCAAGCTTCTTCGCCACAGGGGTGCAGAACTTCTCCATATCATACGGCGCGTTGAACTCCAGCTACACGTCATACTTCTCCCAGCTTTACGGCATAACGCCGAATAACATAGCTTCAAGGCTTTCTGCCCTTTCAGGCGCCGTGCAGAATATATCCAGGCTTTCCATTTCCATACCGCAGAACCCGCTATTCCCTCCTCCGGTAAACGCTTCGCCCTCGTATCTATCACAGATCTGCTCTGCATACGCAGCGACTTCAAGCGGGCCGTGGTACTGCAACTCCGTCAATTTCTGCGGCTACACATCGTTCAACGCGACTAAGCTGTCAAGCATAAACTCAACAATATCTCAGCTGCTTGAGGAGCCGCTTACTTACGACGTGATAATGCAGCGCGCCAACGCAACAGTGGCGCAGAACAACATGCTTTATGCACCAAAGGCCCTGGAAGCGAAGTTCCAATTAGTCACGTCCCTGAAGAATGCCACTGCGGCGCTATACAATTCAACCGTTTTAAACGCTTCCGAGCTGCTCTTAAAGCTATCCAGCGCACCGCTTTCCAGCGCATTGGCCAACGTGATATACGCATTCCAGCCGCTGGCTTCTATAAACGCCAGCGCCAACGTAATAAAGCTGAATGACTCCGCCCAAGCGTCAATAAATGCAATCAACATAACAGAGCTCAACTCGAGCATAAGGGCCATGATAAGCAAGCTGCAGCCCATATACAGGAACGCCAGCGGCCATTACGATGAAGTATACTCATTGGCGCAGAACAACACTGCGCTTCTTCTTGCAGCGCATCTTGATTACCAGGGCACCCCGCCGCAATCCATTGCCACGCTATCGCAGCAACAGCAGCAGGTCAATATGCAGCTCAATAGCAAGGTTAACGCCTCACAGCTCTCATCCATAGCAAACACCTTGGCGGTGATATCATCAGGCATAGGATCGCTGTCGACATCGTCATACACCCTGGCGGCATTCGTGAAGGGCATTGATTCCGGGCTCATAACCATGCTTGAGTCGAGCCCCACGGAGCCTCTTCAGGCAAAGACCGCGGCTGCACCGGCATATGCAGCACTGATATCATTGGTAATCGGCCTGATAATATTGGGCCTGCTGTATGAGTTTACGTATGCAAGGCTCAAGAGGAACAAGAAGATAAAGCTCAAGCCCAGCGTGCACAGGGCATGGACCATACTATTCGGCATACTGTTCATCATAGTGCTGGCCTACGTTTACGAGACTTACGCGCTAGCCTCATCCGCCAATTCATTCCTTCCGGCAACCGGCTTCGTGAGTGCGCTAATGTCGAGCAACTACGTATCAATAGCCGTCAACGGCTCGTCAAGCAGCCAGATGGCGCCGTGCGGCGTCGCCCTGCAGAATTCCTTGGGCCAGCGCGGCAAGACCGTGCAGCTGATATATGTGACAAATGATTCATGCACCTCGGGCCAACTGGCCGGGCCTGCGTGCCTAAACAGCGCTGTGTCAAAAGGCCCGGTGATAATGCTTAGCATGTCCAACCAGAGCTATGTCTCTTTCAAGGGGATGTACGGCAACATACTGTATGCGGGAGGCACTGCGGCATACGGTGCATCGTGCCCGCTGGCATCGCTTCTCAAGTCCGCGTGATTGATATGGCTACAAGGAAAAAGACAAGGCAGTCATCCAAGGCCGCGGCCAAATCGCTGCTGGGAAGGAAGGTGGCAGCTGCCATAGCAATAATAATCATAATCATAGCAATAATAGGGGCCGCATACTACGGCCTCTCGCAAACCGCGCCAGGCGGATCCGGCAGCTTCCAGCGCTTCAAGGATACATTCAACTCAGCGCCGCGCGTATTCATATACGCGGAATACGTCAACGCGACAACATTCGGTTATACCGAAACGTGCGCGGTCAACATGGTAGAGCAGATAATCGGGAGCCCGTCCTCCCATAGGAACGCCAGCACGATCTCATTCGCACAGATAGACACCGCAACCGACAAATGTGCTCTATCCATCCTGGGTTCAAGCGCAAATGCGACCACGAACATGACCTCGCTGCAGTGCGTGGCCGCCGGCGTAGGCGCCCCCAGCATATTCATAAACTACAGCTATAGCAACCATACTGATGTAATTGGCAGCAACCTGTATGTGAGCGGCGACGCAGGGTTTCTCACACAATGCGGCATATCCGCGCAGATATCCTCATAAGCTGCTGCAATGCGCCTTTCGCAGAGCCGCGCGCATATCATTCATTGCTTGTACTTCAGCATGGCCGCCAGCCCGTGGAATCCCATGAGCAGCTCCTTGCCATACTGGCTGTTCGCTGACACAAAAACGGTATCCACCCCGAGGTTGTCCGTCATGCCTATAAGCTCCTCTATGACGTCCTTCTCCCCAGTTATGCTCAGGTTGCTGCCGCAATTATGCTTGGTCTGCCTGTTACCGCCTTCCTCGACAGCCGTGAAAGTCGTGCCGTCCGCCGTGCATTTATAGCTCACCTCTGTGAGCTCTGCGTCGTCGCTGACTATGAGCTTTACCACGTTTCCAACGTCAACTGCATCCTTAACGGCCTTGTACCCATATGCCGCCAGGCCCCCCCTTGAGACTTCGCTAAGGAAGCGATCCATGACCTTCCTCTCCTGCACGGCTGCCTGTTCGGACAGCAGCTCCTTGGATCGCTCCAGCAGCTCGTTTATGCCCATGTGCTCGTCGGTATAACCGGTGTCGAATATCCCGACCACCTTGATCTGGTAATTTAGCACCTTCGCCTTGGCGAAATTCTCCTTGGTGGGTCCCGGGCCGCCTACCAGAAGCCCCTTGAGCTTGAAGTTATGCTTCGCGAACAGATCGTTTATCGTGTCCCCAACGCTCTTGTAATAATCGTCTATGCTCTCCTCTATGGCCCTCTCGTATCTTGCTGCCGACTGCCCACCCTTCCTGACCTTTGCGTGTGCGAATGACCTTATCTTCTTGTCAACGGTGACGTGCGTGCCCCTGAGGACCGCTATGGTGGCATCCCTGCCGTCCATCACTACGATCGCATACATGTCCTTGGCCTCCATCATGGTCTCTATGGGCTCAAGCAGGAAGCTCGAATCGCACCTGTATATATTCATCTTTATCGGCTGCGGCGGCTCCATGGAGAAAAGCTCTATGTCCGGATTGGCCTGTATGCTGGATATGTTGCCGCAGAAGACTATCAGGCCGTTTTTCGGCGGCGTCTTGTATAGCTTAAGGTACTGTATTATCTTTTCTATGGCGCCCTGGACATTCTGCTTCGTCGTCTTGGATTTTATGTTCGAAGCCTGGCCGTGCTCCTCCTTAAGCTTCGCAATCTCATCTGATATCTGGAAGTCCGGCGGCACGTATATGCTTATCAGCTCCGTTCCAGAGCCCTTTATCGAGCTCAGCCTTTTCAGCTCCTTTTTAATATCATACTCATTCTTCATAATAATCACTCAAGATCAGGGTTTATCCCGTCTGGCAGCCGCTAGCCTATCTTGGCCTTGCCCATGTATGGCACAAGGACGTCAGGAACAGTTATCGAACCGTCTTCGTTCGCGTAATTCTCCACTATGGCTACGAGTGCCCTGGTAGTTGCCACTGCCGTGCTGTTCAGCGTATGGACGTACTTCCTCTCGCCCTTGTCGTCATACTTGATGTCCAGCCTTACTCCCTGCCAATCGGTGCAGTTGGAGCATGACACTACCTCCCTGTAATCGCCCTGGCTGGGCATCCACGCCTCTATGTCGTTCTTCCTGGCCGCCACGGTGCCTATGTCGCCGGTGCATATCTCGACCACCCTGTACGGTATGTTGAGCTTCTGGAAGATCTCCTCTGCATTGCCTATAAGCTCATCGAAGTAGCCCCAGGAATCGTCTTGCTTGGAGAATATGAATTGCTCCACCTTGTAGAACTGGTGGACCCTGAACATGCCTTTGGTGTCCTTGCCATGGGCCCCAGCCTCGCGCCTGAAGCACATGCTTATGCCTGCATACCTCAACGGCAACTGGCTGCCGTTGAACAGTTCCTCCGCATGCATGGCCGCCATCGCATGCTCCGAAGTCGATATCAGGAATAGGTCTTCGCCTACCTTTTCGTACTCCGCCTTGGCTTCTACCTCATTCGGGTCCCCTATCCTGTATAAGGCGTCTTCAAAGTCGCCCAGAGCGGTCACCCCCTTATAATATTTCTTCTTTAGCATGTAAGGCGGCGCCACTACGGTGTAACCTTTCTTGGTTAGCGTATCCAGGGCGAAGCGTATAAGCGACTGCTCTAGCAGCGCCATATCCCCCTTAAGGTAGTAGAACCTCGCGCCTGCCACCTTGGCCGCCCTCTCTACGTCAAGCAGCCCCAGCTTCGTGAGTATCTCCTCGTGCCCCGGCGAGCTTGTCTTTTTTATGTCTCCCCACTTCCTGAGCGTGACGTTCTGCTCCGAGCTTTCGCCGTACGGCACTGTGTCGTGCAGGGCGTTTGGCATGTTCCACAGAAGCTGTTCTATCCTGGCCTCATAGGTGGGCAATTCGGCCTCTATGGCTGCGATGCCCTCCTTGACTTTGCCAAGTTCGGCCACCTTTGCGGTTATGTCGCCGTTGGCTTTCTTCAGCTGCGCTATCTCAAGGCTTTCCTTGTTGCGCCTCGCCTGCAGCCCCTGCAGGTCTGTCTTGAGCTTGCGCCAGTCCTCGTCGAGCTTGAGCAGTTCGTTTATCGGATACTGGCTCTTTCTTTTCTTGAGCGAGTCCACTATCTCCTGGATGTGGTCCCTCGCGTATTTCGTAGTTAGCATGAAATTACATAATGTTCTCTCTAGTGACAAATAAAAGGTTTATCCTACTTTCAGCAAAGTATTTATAAAAAAGGCGAGAATCTACCCTGTAAAGCAGGGGTAGCAAAGCATGGTCAAATGTGGCGGGTTTAGGGCCCGTTCCCTTAGCGGGTTCGAGAGTTCAAATCTCTCCCCCTGCAAATCCAATTTTCGGCGACAAGCAAGGGTTCGGAAATCCGAAACTGAAATCTCAAAGGAAGGAAGATTTCAACAGGTTTTCCGACAACCTCAAGCAGGTGTCCATGAACGTTTCATGGCACCAGTTACAGAAACTTCAATCAGTACTTCATAAAACGCAAACCAAGAAGTTTGCGGGAAAGAGGAAGACGCCGAAATATGGCTCGCTCTCGAAGGCGTTTTCCGATTCGCAGCTTCAAAGGTTCCTGCACGTGATAGACTCTGACAGGTTCAGCCTCCTATTCAGGTATCAGGCGCAGCTTGGGCTTAGAATAGGCGAGGTGGTCAGAGTAAACATAAACTCAATAGACCTAGAAACGAGGGAACTTACCTTGAAGACAGAGAAGGCTCAGGTAATTGACTCGTTATTGATTCCGATGCCGCTGTTCAAGGATACCATAGCCTTCATCTCGAAGCACAAGGCGGAGATTGAGAAGGCGCAGGGCTATCTGTTCTATGCTGACAAGCTTAGAACCAAGCGGCCTGAACCATTTTTAGAGCAGGACTACGTCCGCAACAAGTTCAGGTACTATGTGCGACTAGCTGGGTTGGACGAGGTATACGATACCTCAGATGAAACCAACCCAAATAGGAGCGTAAGGCACCTCCATAGGCTGACTACCCACAGCCTGCGGCACTATGCCATAACCAGCTTTGCCAAGCAGACAAACGGCAACCTAGTGCTTACCAGCCGCTTTGCAAGGCATAGCGATCCAAGCACCACGATGACCTACATTACCACCCGAAAGGACGAGCTTTACAAGGAAATAGACAACGCCTTCGGCCTAGACCAAGCCCTAAGCCTGAAAACAAAGCTTTCCAAGCCGTTTTAGCTCTTGTACCTGGCTTCAAATAGTCTTCCAGTTACACTCCATGCCTTCTCGAATACGAGCTTCTTTTGTCTCTGGCATGCCTTGCATTCGTCTTGCATCTTGAATATCTCCTGTTCTGTCCTAGACTTTCCAGTCTTGAAATCAAATGTCATGGCGTTGTGCTTTTTGCAGAGATTCCAGACTATCTGAGAATCCTCAAGCGCATCGAGCTCGCTATCACTTACTGTTATTGTAATCCTATGTCTATTATTCCTGTTTTCCATTCAATCCTAAACGGTCGCAACAGCTACACGCTTCTTGCCGCTCATGATTGTGCTCATCATCTTCATGGCTGTCTTACTGGCCTCAAGTATCTCGATTTCAAGCGGCTTGCCCTTCTTGTCGTAGTGGGTTATAATATTCTCCTTCTGCTCGCCGAAGTCGAGCCTGCCCTTACCTAAGACTAGAACTAGTATATCGGTCTTCGGATCATATCTATATATCATATCGAACACTCCTTGCCTTATACGTAGTAATTACGACTAGAAAGCTTTTATGCTCTTCTACTATCACACGGAGAACGTGACCGTTTAGCCTCCTTTGGTATATCCTGCGCTCCGTGTGACCTTTGGTAACTGAGTCAGGCGCTTCAAGCGTCTTTTCGACCATCGCCTTATCCACGCCGTACTTGCGCATGCGCTCCAAGGAGTGTGCGGCGAACTCTATATTCATGTTTAGCATAGCGAATTCAAAGCTTAAATAAATGCCGCACTATCCGCGTCTCTACATGGTCTAAAGTTCTCTACATGCTTTAGGGTTTTCATGTAGAGGAAAGTCTCGACGTAATACTTCAAAACAGGGCTTTTTCACGACGGACTACTGCACATCAATATTATAGCCGTCCATGTAGAGAGTCGTGTAGAGACTTTCCCGCCTCGCAGCCTCCGCCCGCCTTTAAGACATCTTCGGATGTCGCACGGCGGGCTACGGCCGCTGCGGCTACTTTGTAGGACATGGCGGCGTAAAGGCTGATTTTGACCCCCCCCCACAAAATCAGCCGCTTGCTAGGTTGCTAGCTTACAGACCGTTGGGTCGTTAGCCCCCGTGAGGAACGAAGTTCTGAACGAGCTGGCGTAGCTAAAGGATTACAGGTTCCTTCAAGGCTAGCTTCCACTGCTTGGTTGCAATTTTAAAGCCAGTTGTAGCGACCCCATCGTGAACTGAGAAAGATGGAGATAGGCACGAACGACCATCTTGAGCCGGTGAATGCGGCGGGATGTTTTAAAGAAAGCCGTACAAAGTTTTATAAATATGAATAACCATTCATATACCATGAACAGAGGTAACGGAGTATTAAGCGCGCTGCGACTCGTGCTCAGTTCTAAGATTTATCTAATGGCATTCATTGCGATGGCTGCGGCATTCTTTCTTGCCTATTCATATTTGCTTGCCTCGTCTTCGATAAATCTAGCGCAACCCAAGGTAGCGCTGAATTTGAACTTCTATTCTTTGATTGTGTCAATACTAATCGGCACATTACTCTCTCTGTCTGTGGCGATGAATGCCTTTGCATTTAAAAATGCTTATGCTTCGGGCAGTAAGCTAAGTTTCGGTGCAATACTGGCTGCAATAATTCCTGGTAGCCTGTGCTGTACCTTTGTGGTGCCTGCCATCTTGGCTGCTTTAGGTGCATCGACGCCTACGATAATAGGCATAACTGGGGTGCTGCAAGGCCCATTCGCCACCTATGAGGCGCCCCTCATTGCAATTTCGATAGGCTTGCTACTGATAAGCATAATCTTAACGGGCAGGAGAATTTCAAAATGTTGCAGAGTGGGTAAATGAATAAAAAAAGAGTAACAATATTGGTGATTATTGCGGTCATAGTAATTGCAGTTGCGTCGTTTATTGTCTTAAATCAAAATCACCAGAATATTCAAACGCGGAATTTTACCATAGGCTCGCTGGCACCGAATTATGGATTTCTATTGTACAATGGCTCGTCGGTTAATTTATCTGCATGGCGCGGCCATCTTACAGTTCTTTGGTTTGTGGCTACATGGTGCTCAACATGTGCGCAAGGAGACGAAGCGCTAAATCAGAATTACCAATTTTTCAAACAGCGTGGAATCAAGATTGTTGAATTGGAACTTTACAAAGATTTAGGATACCAAGGCCCATCTATAGAAAGCATGGTGAATTCATATGCTCCAGACGCATTTTCTAACGGTACGATAATTCCTGCGCTTGCAGGCTACAACATTACAGCAGCCTATGACCCAAAGGGCTATCTGGACATATACTACTTGCTGTCAAGCGATGGCAAAGTGCTGTACATAAACGGTTCGCTTGCATTCACTCTGGGTCAGCTTGAGCAGGCTATAAACGCTTCCGTATAAGTGGTTCAATGGATAAACTAGGGATAAAAGCATTCTTTTTTGCGGTTGGCAACTACAGTAGGTTTAGCATACTGACTGCGTTGGCAAAAAAGGACTTAAACGTAACAGAGATAGTAGCTGCAACTGACATAGAGCAGAGTAATGTATCGCATCACATGAGCTGCCTGCTAAACTGTGGATTTGTGAACGTTAGGAAAGAAGGCACGGCACGAATCTACAGCCTGAATAAAGAAGCAAGGCCAATAATAAACGGCATAGTGAAGCACGCACAAAAGTACAGATCAAACATAATTGCCTGCGATATAGCAAACGCGGAGTATATTTCAAAGGTGATTGAATAGAGAATTTCGAATACGCGATACTGGGCCAGGGATCGGCTGCGTTTGCAGCTGCGATAAAAGCCAACAGCTTAGGGGTAAAAATCGTGATAATAGGCAACAATGTAACAAAAGGCGCGATTTTGGGAGGAACCTGCATTAATGTAGGCTGTGTGCCGAGTAAGAGGCTTATAACAGTAGGCACATTCATAAATGAATTCGCGAGAAGAAAATTTGCAGGCTTGGATTATACCAAAGGAAAGTTTGACTATGCAAAAATCGTGGAAGAGAAAGATCGCCTTGTAGATGAACTCAGAACCGAAAAATACAAGAGCGTGCTGGAGAATTTGGAGAATGTCACTTACATAAACGAAACAGGATCATTCATTGACAAAAATATGATAAAGGTAGGGGGTAGGGAAATAAATGCCGAGCATATCCTGGTGGCTGTCGGCGCTAAGGCAGCAGTACCCGAAATAAAAGGCATAGATGGTGCTAAATACCTTACAAATGAGGAAGCCCTATCCATGAAAGAACTTCCAGAATCACTCATAGTCGTTGGTGGCAGGGCGCTGGGATTGGAATTCGCACAACTTTTTGCAAATTTTGGGGTAAGGGTAACATTATTGCAGAGAAGCAGTAGGATTATACCGGACTGGGAGCCCGAGATAAGCAGCTACCTCACCAAATACCTTGAAGAGAGCGGAGTGAAAGTGATAACAAACGTTCAATTGACCGGCATCGAGACCAGAGAAGGTGTTAAAACAATAACTGCACAGGTCAATGGCGCTGAGGGAATGTATGAAGCGAATGAGATATTGTTTGCTACAGGAAGAGCGGCAAATGTCAAAGACCTGAACCTAAATTCCGCTGGCATTCAATTAACCGCGCACAACTTCATAAAAATTGACAAGACGCTCAGAACGACCGCAAAAGGGATATACGCCGCTGGCGACGTAACCGGCGAGCCAATGCTAGAAACTCTGGCAGCCAAGGAAGGCAACATTGCAACTGTAAATATCTTCCAGAATGCAAAGAAAGAGATAAACATAACAGAAGTACCAAGCGCCATCTTTACCTATCCTGAGGCTGCTGCGGTAGGCTTAACGGAAGAGCAGATAGTAAAAAACAAAATAAGGTGTGCCTGCAGCCCGTTAGAGTTAAAGCTGGTTCCAAAGGCTAGCTTAATAGGTGACACGCGGGGCTTGGTCAAGATTGTGGCAGACGGCAGGACAAAGAAGATACTCGGTGTGCATATGCTCGCACCACATGCCGCGGATCTGATACATGAGGGAGTGCTCGCGGTAAAATTCGGGCTCACGATAGACGATATCATAGATACGGTTCACGTTTTCCCGACACTAAGTGAAGGATTTAAGCTATCAGCACAGGCATTCTATGAGGATGTTTCTAAGCTCAGTTGCTGTACCGTCTAGGCCGGTTCAGATCTTCGGAAATCTGAACGCTAGCTGCTTAAATAGCTTGCTTGGCCATTATGTATGGTTCAGATGAACCTGCTTGGGCTTAGAATTTTATGTTGTTTTTGGTGTGAAATATGGCTAGAACTATAGGCGTTAAACAGCTAGAAAGCACTCTCAAACCCTTAGCGGGTTTGAGAGTTCAAATCTCTCCCCCTGCAAATGAAAATCCAAATTCCTGATTCGATGGAACTGCGCGTGGCCAAGGTAACCCAGAAAAAAGAAATAAAGGTCAATGCATTCGTGGCAAAGGAGTGGAACAAATGGGTCAAGAAAAATAAGTATGACCATGTCACAAAAAAATACGCCTTTGCCGCATACATCGATAACAAAATTGCAGGATATATAAGTCTAAAAATAAACGGAGGCGTAGCCTACCTTTCGCAACTGATAGTTTCGGATGCTGTGAGGGAAATGGGCATCGGCACGTCGCTCCTTAAGAAATTCGAAAGCTGTGCGAGACTCAACAAATGCCATCTGGCTTATCTGGAGACTCATGAAAAGAACGTAGCCGCACTTTCTTTGTATAAGCACAATGGCTATTCCATAATCGCCACTCTGAAGAACAATAGATTCCACTTCACGTGGTACATTTTATCAAAAAATCTAAAGCGCGTGTAATTTGCTTCACATATCGTCAGATTTGTAAAATATAAACGCATCGCTTTCTAAATAGAGATCCCGAATATGTGCCGTATGACAAAGCCCAAAACGAATAGCACTATTGTTGCTCCTATCATTACTCCTGCCAATTCCGAGAAATCCCTTTTCATATTGCTGCTTGACATGACCGAATTGTACCAGCTCACAAGCGCTATCATGATCATGCCGAATACCAGTGATGTCACTATCGCTGCTATCGGATTGCCAGTTACGAAATACGGCGAAGCCAGTATAACTGCGCCGATGAAATACGAAAAACCGGTGTAAGCAGCGGCCTTTGAAGCAGAACCCTCAAATCCCTGCTTTGCCTGTGCGAACGCCGCCGAAGCCATCGATAAAGAGGCTGCAGCACCGGCAATTATCCCGGCCAGTCCGGTCAAGAAAGTGGAGTTATAGATTCCCAGCGAACCGGCATGTATGCCGGCCACTTCCACGAGTGCATCAGCCAAACCAAGCACTACGAACGACATGTACCTGACGTAGCTGCTCTCGATTTGATCTGCAAACGCCCTTTCATGTTTCTCCTCGTCCTTTATCATCAGCTCGAAAAACTCCTTGTCCTCATGCGGTATGAGGTGCCTCATTGCTTCGTACTTTTTTATTGCCGAGGCTTCGCCGCCCTCCAAATACTTGATGAGAAAAGAAGGGCCAAGGAGCCTGCGCAGCAATAGCACAAATCGGACCTTCGAAGTGTGCGGCTCAACTGTCTTGTCATTGCAATATTTTTTCCAAAACGTATAGTGTGTGTGCTCCATCGCTGCCAGTTTAGAGAAAATGGACTTTATATCTTGGTCGTTTCCGATGGCTGAAAGTGCCTTGTAGATCGTGTAATCGGTAAGCTCGTCCCTGCTCTCAACCACGGCAGTTCTCTTCAGTTCATCGGAATAAGATGGCATGCTCAGCACGCACTAAATAATAGCATGGAACTTTTATACACGATATCCTGGCGCCAGGTCGCCTTATGTATATTTTAGGCAACATCAATGTTCTCTTCCCTGTAGCCTATGCCTACAAGGGCTTTCTTCGCCGCGTCTTTGTGCTCTCCCTGCAGCTCTATAACTGCGCCTTTTGAGGTTCCGCCGCATGCAAGCACCCGCTTAAGGCTTTTCGCGGTGCGCTCTACGTCCTCTTGGCTTATGCCTTCGACTACAGTGACGTATTTATCGAATTTGGCCTTCTTCGTATAGACCTTTATTTTGTTCTCTGTTTCCTTCTCTAAGACGGTGCAAACGCATAGCTCCTTCGGCAACCCGCATTTAGGGCAAATATCCGGCATTAGATCGCTGCACCCCTCTCCTTAAGAATAGTATTTATCCTGGCTATTGTCCTCCTAATCTCCTTGGTCTTGACAACCTTGCTTGAAACGCCGGTTGAGGCTATCTTCCTCTTCTCTATAGCTAGCTCTAGCTCTAGGTCACCGCGCTTGCCCTTCAGGGCGGCATCCTGCATTGCCCTCAGTTCGTTTATCTTTATGACAAACACCTGTCTTTATAGTGTATAAAAGATATTAAAGCGTTTCTATGCCTGGACTGTGTCCAATAATTCACGATAAACAAAAATTGCTCTCGCTTTTTGCGGAGTCCTATGATTCAAGCCAAAAATCTATTGTAGACCACTGCTTTCAAAAGCAGTTCCTTCTTCTTCATTTTTACGTTTCTGGAAAATG
>DAHVQB010000016.1 GCA_027317945.1 Microcaldota archaeon | reverse complement strand
TGTGGAAGGTCTCCCGCGGTCTATCAACCGCTTATTATATAGTTTCCAGTTTCTAGTGTAGAACTGCATGTTGTCGCCAAGAGAACATGCAGCTCAGGGTTTAAAAGCCCTGAGTTTTACCAGAATTATTGGACACAGTCTATGCCTGTGCGGCAAGCGTCTTCAAATGTGCAATGATTTTGCCGTCTTTGAAGGTCGTGCTATATGGCATGCCTTTTATCTGATTCAATCAATGCAATCGGAGTCCTATTTAAATGTGTCCGAGTAAGTATTAACGCGCTTGTTATCAGTGTGGTTCGATGCCAAACATAAAGAGTACAAAAGACGTCAGGATACCAGAAAAGCTCGTCGATCAAGTCATAGGGCAAGAAAAGGCAGTCGATATAATAAAGAAGGCTGCCAAGCAGAGGCGCAACGTCCTGTTGATAGGCGAACCTGGCACCGGCAAGACGATGCTTGCTCAGGCAATGGCAGAGCTTCTCCCGGTCACTGATCTTGAGGACGTTTTGGTATACAAGAATCCAAACGACGAGAACAAACCAATAATAAAAAGCATAAAAACATACCCTAACGGCACATCAAATGAGAAAGTGACCCCAGGTCAAGGCAGGCTTACGCTGCAGAAAGAGCGCGCCAATACGAAGATTGACATGGGCAGGGGCGGTTCTCTTGTCACCCCGATAGTTTTTGTACTTGTCATAATACTGTTCGCAATGTCGCTCAGCGGCTATTTCAGCGGGAATGAGACAATATTCCTGGCTGCATTGGCGTTAGGCATAATGATATTCGGTTCCATGGCACTGTTCCTCGGCGGCGTGACAAAGAGGGTCGGATTGCCAGGCGGGGCATCTGCGATTGATGAACCTAAGCTAATAGTGGACAACACAGGATTGACGCATGCACCTTTTCTTGATGCAACGGGCTCCAAGGCAGGTGCATTATTCGGCGATGTGAGACACGATCCGCTCCAGACTGGTGGATTGGGCACACCTGCGCACCTCAGGGTGGAGAGCGGCGCAATACACAAGGCTAACAAGGGCGTGCTTTTCATAGACGAAGTTTCCAGCCTTGAGCCCAAAGCCCAACAGGAACTCCTTACTGCAATGCAGGAGAAAAAATACTCGATTACGGGGCAGAGCGAGATGAGCTCTGGGGCCCTAGTTAAGACGGAGCCCGTGCCGTGCGATTTCATACTTGTGGCTGCAGGCAACATGCAGGATCTTCAGCACATGCATCCAGCACTTAGGTCAAGGGTGCGCGGTTATGGCTACGAGGTATACATGGAGTCTGTAATGAATGACACTTCCGCAAACAGGCAAAAGCTTACGCAGTTCATAGCGCAGGAGGTCAAGAAAGACGGCAAGATACCACAGTTCGACCGCAGCGCCATAGAAGCGATAATAGAAGAGGCCAGGAGAAGGTCCGGTCGCAAGAACAAATTATCACTGATACTAAGGGACTTGGGCGGCTTAGTAAGGGCTGCCGGAGACATAGCTGTTGAGAAGAAGAAGAGCATTGTGACGGCTGCAGAGGTCATGCAAGCAAGGGAAATGGCTCGCCCGGTAGAAGCGCAGGCGGTGTCCCAGCTTATAGATTACAGGAAGGACTACAGGGTTTTCAAGACAAGGGGGTACAGCATAGGAAAGGTCAATGGCCTTGCTGTTATCGGCTCTCCGCCGCATTTCGCCGGGATAGTGGTCCCGATAGTGGCAGAGGTTACGCCGGCAAGCTCTAGGGCCGAGGGCAAATTCATACCTACCGGCAGGCTAGGCAAGATAGCATCGGAGGCGGTCAAGAACGTGAGCGCCGTGATAAAGAAGCATATGGCCAAGGACGTTGCCAACTATGACATGCACGTCCAGTTCCTGCAGACATACGAAGGCATAGAGGGCGATAGCGCAAGCATATCCGTAGCCATGAGCATAATATCTGCAATGGAAGGAATCCCTGTTGACGAGTCAATAGCCATGACAGGCTCATTATCGGTCAGGGGGGAGGTGTTGCCAGTCGGTGGAGTCACGAGCAAAGTCGAGGCGGCCGTAGCAGCAGGCATGAAAGCCGTAATAATACCGAGCAGCAACAAGGAAGACGTGTATCTCAGCAAGGACATGCTTAAGAAGATAAAGCTCATACCTGCCAAGACGCTGGCGGACGTGCTTGAGAACGCGATGAAGAAGAGCGAGAAGAGGAACGCGATAATAAGGGACCTCAGGAAATCAGAGCATATGTGATGGCATGCCTACTAATAAATCAGGTTCAAAGATGCCTTCATCCGAGACACAGAAACAGCTGGAATCCTTCGGCAAGGAGATACTACATGACGTCGATAATGGTAAGAATCCTACGTTCACCACATTGAGCAGGGCAAAATCAAACATACTGTTCAACGAGAAGGAGGGCTTCCTTACACTTGGCAGGCAATCCGAGGATCGCAATTTCCTGAACATAGCGCAGAGCAAGAGATTCATGCAAACGATAGCGATAGCCGCAAAGTGCCACAAGTTCGTCAAGGAAAACCTCCACACATCAATAAGGGGTCTGTTCTACCAGCTAAAATATTCGCTTGGCGAAGATGTGGATGAGAACATATTCAACGAGCAGGCAGAATCCAACCCGCTTATAGAAGACTTGGAGGCAGCGCTTAACACAAAGAGGGAATACCTGAACCTGAATGCCAACAGGAGGGGAGTGCTTGCAGGCAACCTTCGCGTCATGGACAGATTTGGTAACGATAGGACAGAAACGGATACGAGCAAGCTGGGGAGGAGCGGATGGGCCATACCCAGCGACGTAGATAATGACATTGAATTTACTGACGTAAAGGCCAAATACGTTCTCGTTGTTGAGAAAGATGCAGTATGGCAAAGGCTAAACGAGGACGGGTTCTGGAAGAAGGATAACTGCATATTGATATCGCCCCAAGGCCAGGCTACGAGGGGGACGAGGAGGCTGATAAAGAAGTTTGCCGATATGGGCCTGCCTGTCTATGTTTTCAACGATGGCGACGTCTGGGGCTGGTACATATACTGGACCATAAAGACCGGAAGCATAAACCTCGCTTATATCGGCAGCGAGATAGCCACTCCGGAAGCCAAGTTCATAGGTGTAACGCTGTCTGACCTGAAACGCTACGATTTCCTTAACAAGATGACCATGAAAGCGAGCGAGGTGGATCTCAAGCGCGCCCAAGAGATGATGGATTACCAGTGGATAAACCGGCACAAGGAATGGGTGGACGAGCTCAAGACCGCCATAAAGCTCAAGGTGAAGCTTGAACAGGATACCTTGCAGGGCCCAAGGCTGACATTCATAGACGACTATATCAGGGACAAGATAAAGAACAAGGAATATCTTCCCTGACCGCGGTGCTACACCTTTATTATCGGATGCACATTTACGAGCCCCATCCTCTGCAGTGTGGCCTCGGGATTGTCATAATAATCCCTGACAGTCTCGTTTATGCTCCTGAGATCCCTCTTCCCTAGTTGGTTGAGCCTGGCCAATATGACGGCCCTAACCTTCTCCTCTTCGAGTATATCCGGAGGGGGCACTCCCAGCAGGTTTGACAGTGTATCCCTGTAAGTTATGCTTGGAAGTATCGGGCTCGACCGATGCGTCTTATAATCAAACTTGAAAAGGTCCGAAAGAAGCACTTGGGTTTCTAGCCCAGATATCTCTGACATCTGCACCACCTTCCTTGATATGCTGCCATGTTCCCAGACCTGGGATACTACCATTAATGCATCTATGACGTGCAGGATGTCCTTCGGGACGTTCATGGGCGAGTGCTGCAGCCTATTTATTATGTCCCTTGTAGATGAAGCGTGTATGGTCCCCATGGTTATCTTGCCGATGTTCATGGCCGTTATCATGTCGTTTGCCTCGGCACCTCTGACCTCCCCTATTACTATAAGGTCCGGCCTCATCCTGAGCGAGTTCTTAACCAGCTCCACCATGGGCATGTCGTCCTTAGTCTCCAGCTTGACGCAGTTCTCCTGCGTGCTTGTATCAAGTTCGTAAGTCTCCTCTATAGTGATTACTCTTGTTTCCGGCCTAAAGAAGGAGAACATTGCATTGAGCAGCGTAGTCTTGCCGGCTCCTGGCATCCCTGCTATGAGCATGTTGGCAGGCCTTACCCTGAATCCGTCTACATAAAGCCATAGCCTTGAGGCGATCTGGTAATCCAGCTCGCCGTAGTTTATTAGGTCTATTATGCTGAGCGCTTTCGCTTTGAAATTCCTTATTGTTATGTCATATCCCAATGGCGAAGTAACTATATTTACCCTGCCTCCTTGGGGCAGATGGACGTCCATTATGTTCCCCTTGGCAGCCTCGTTCGTGGAATAAAGCTGCAGCTTCTTTACAAACCTGTCCAACTCCGCCCTATCGGATATAGAAATGTCCAGCTTCTTGTTGCCTGCCTTGGAATCATATACGAATATGTTGTTCGTATTGTTTATCATTATGTCCTCTATGTGCTGATCCGTTAGCATAGGGGTTACCTTGCCAAGGTCGAGCATATCGTCTATGAGTTCATCTATATCGTGCGGACTTATGCCAGGGTTCATCCTCTTGGCTACTGAAGTCACAAGAGCCCTTCTCTTATTTTCCGTTGTCACGTTTACGAACTTGCCCTTTAGCTCTTCGAGCAGTTTTTCCTCAAAAGCGAGCAGTTCTTCGTCCATCAAAACACACGTGAAGCACCAAAATATCAACGCAAAACTATAAATTATGTAGCTATCGACCATTTGCAGGTTTTGCGTCTTCGTTAGTCATGCACTGTTGTGCTAAGATAGGGATTTTAAGGTTACCGTACAAAATAAACTGGGCGATTGTAGTCTAGTCTGGTAGGACTCTGCCCCTCCAAGGCAGAGACCCGGGTTCAAATCCCGGCGATCGCATATTTATCTAAAATTTGCCGGTAGGATGAAATGCAACCAATGCAACCAAGGAGATACGGCATCCATGGGCGGCCATGCGAAATCTGCAGCAGGGATGCGAGGCACGTGTGCAGAAACTGCAACAAGAGCGTATGCGATGTGCATTATAACGTACAGATGAGCCTATGTTCGGCATGCGCCTCAAGAAAAACGCGCGATCTGTACGCCTCTCAGGGCCCCAATGCACATACCTCAGAAATGTGTTCTGTGTGTCCCAACCCGGTGAAGCATGTTTGTAAGAGCTGCAATAGGGGTATATGTGATAAGCATTTTGACCAGCAGATGAACATATGTGTTATGTGCAAGATAAAGAAAGAGAGGGAGGAGATGCGGTCTGGTCCATGAATGCACAAAAGGGCCTTAGCATCCATTCATAAAAAGTATATAAATCTTAAAGTGCCTATAGTGTAGCACAGCGGCGGGGTAGCTCAGCCTGTTTAGAGCGCTAGACTCATATGCATAGCATTATGAGTGATGAGCTTTTTGCGATGACGAGAAATCTAGAGGTCGCGGGTTAAAATCCCGCCCCCGCCAACTCTTATTACCAATGCAACAAGCCTCTTTCCATAACGCCTTCCAAGAAAGTACATGTGGCAGCAAGTCAAGTCGGCATATCCAAATCGATGTGCCTGCTGATTGGCGCATCCTACACCAATATTTCAAGTGCATTAACATACTGGGTTTATCCTTTGCACAAATGTGCATTATACATTTCCGTTTATATCGCCGTTAGTTATGGTTATGCATGAAACATATCGTACCAGATATCTCTTTGCGTATAATTGGGACTTGAAAAGCCATATTAATTAACCTAATCAAAACCGAAATAGGCAGTTAGCTATATAGATTGTCCGTGGAAGATATACAAAGAGCGTCTTAGGCTTATGGTGTTCACACGGGCAAGACTTCGGAGATGAAGGGCAGGATACTGAAACTGCTTGAAGAGGGCGATAAGAGGCTAAGCGATATATACCCTGAGCTTGGGCTTTCACCTGCCACTGTTTCGCAGCACTTAAAGGAGCTAAAAGGGATGCATCTAATAAGAGAGGTAGAAAATTCGCACTTCAAGAATATGAAATACTATACGCTTGAAAATGGCCCAAATAAAAATGCCGTAAAGAAAATGCCCTATGAAATAAAGCCTCAGGTTCTGAGGATAAGCATAAGCGCCATAGTAATAATGGCCGTAATAGCAGCTTCAATAATGGCATTTGAATCCCAATCCGCAGCATCGGCGCAGTCGGTGTATCTGCCCATATTAATGACGGATCCGCCCCACGTTCCGATAGGCACGCAGAGCCTTAACATCACCTACTCTCTGATTAAGATCCAGGTGACAAAGGACGCATCAAGTACATGGATAAACGTAAACGCTACGGGCACGATAGACTTGCTTTCGTTGGTAAATACATCCAGTTTGATAACCAAGGCAAAAATCCCTTCTAATGCAACGGTAGACCGCATAGGGTTCATCATATCAAACGCCAGCATAAAAATAGGCAATACAACATATCCAGTTGATATGCCAATAAATGACATAATAGCAAACATATCGACGCCCGTCCTTTTCAATGGGACTACTGGCGCGTTGGTTGACATATCGCCGACAATAATAACGCTCTATACCGATAATTCTACAATATTCGAGATGGTGCCTTCCATAAAGGCGATAATGGTTGGAAGTGGTACGATAAATCAGCAGTGGGATATCAGCGGAAAGCAGATGATCGGCAAGTTAAACAAGTTGAACGATAGTATTTTGGAGGATTTGGGTGAATTAAACAGCAGCATATCAATAGCAAACGCGAACATAACAACATCAAACAATGATACGCGCATATCCATGGCAGTCAAGGACATATCCAACAGGAGCGTAGAACTCAATCATATGTTAATATTCGGAAACGAAGCCCTGTATGTCAATATAAATTCTATAATGAATTATCCAATGCCAATAAACCCTACGACTTCGCTTTCGCTACCTCCTATACCGATCCAAAGCCGGCAAGTCATAGCGAGGTCAATCGGCCCTCAAGAGCCAAATTCTGGCATAATAACACAGCGCAATTCTGTATACGGCCGCGCGAACGCATCTAGATACAAATTCGAATATAACTTGAATGGGTCTGCACCAGAAAACTGGCTTATCGCATACAATTGGTCTAGCGGCAAGTTGAATAGCTCATTGATTGGTTACAATGCAAGCCAGACTAGCGTATCTGGCTCACAGAACTCCGAATGGGCGCGTATCGGCAGCATATTCGTGCCAAAAGATATCGGCAATAGCACCTACGCCTATGCAAAGATAAGACTTGGAATGGACGCTGCATATTTCATAGGCACATTCAAACAGAGAATCGGCATGATAAACTTGGTCATAAACGACAATGGCACCATAACGAGCCAAACACAATACCCGATTCCGGAGCCCATTACTGCGCCTGGTTTCATACTCAATCCTGGGCAGACTGCAGTATTAAACTTCAACGGAACCGTAGCACTTGGTCCAGACTTCATATCCGCCCATTTCATAAACGGGTCTTCGTATAAAATAGTCGTAGTGGGCAGTGAAGGTTCAACTGCTAATTATACTGTATCTGCCTCATAAAAATATTGTTAACTAGGGTGCTTGCATAACGGATTACGCCGTATCGGTCAAGAATGTCAGCAAGGTTTATAGGTCGGGCGACATTCAGGTAAAAGCACTGGACGGAGTCTCATTTAATCTTAGGAAAGGGGAGTTCGCAGCGATAGTGGGCCCATCAGGCAGCGGCAAATCAACGCTTATGAATGTGCTTGGCACGGTAGACAAGCCAACCAATGGCGAAGTCTATATAGACGGTACCCCAACATCAAAAATGAACGGCGATCAGTTGGCGGAATTTCGCAACAAGAAACTAGGTTTCATATTTCAAGCGTTCAATCTAATAAACGGGCTGGATGCAGAAAAGAACGTCGAACTTCCATTAATGGTGAGCCAAATATCAGAAGCCGCACGCCGCGACAGGGCCGTAGCGCTTCTTGGGCAATTGGGATTGGCAGGCAGGCAAAAGCTGCATCCACCACAGCTTAGTGGGGGCGAGCAGCAGCGTGTTGCAGTTGCAAGAGCACTTGTAAACAATCCTGCCCTTATACTTGCTGATGAGCCGACCGGCGACTTGGATTCCAAGACCGGTGAGGCTGTGGTAAAACTCTTACGCAAGATAAGTGACGCAGACAAAGTAACTATAATAATGGTGACACATAATTTGGACACTACAAAATATTGCGATAAAATAATTCACATAAAGGATGGTAGGATAGAGAAAGAAGAAGTGGTAAAATGATGAAAAAAAATATGGCATTGTTGATCCTTTCGTTGCTGTCCAGTATGCCATTTGCATTTGCAGGAGTGAGCACATCATCTGCACCCATCCCGCCTAATTTTCACATCAGCTCGTCGCCGATGGATCTTTGCAGGGGGCAGATAAATTACATACCCGTAACCGTTACTAACGTTGGCATATCTCCGTTGTTTAATATAGGGGGCTATTCATTAAACGGCCCAACAATGCAGAACATACAGCTCAGCATCGCTGCTTCCAAAAGCGGCTATTCCTTCGGTAACGGCACTGTCAGTGCACAAGATCTAAATGCTACAAATTCAACCGAAGTAATGCTGCCATTCTTCTTAGACGCCAATGCTTCATCTGTAATATCATTGGGGGTTGCAATAAACTACTATTTTGACATATTCTATTCGGACAGCGAAACACGTAACCTGACTTTTGCGACCCAAACATGTGGCTCGCCTCTATCGATAAGCGTGAGTCCTCTGGCGCTTACCACTGCAACGAGGCAGAACCTGTCATTCAATTTCACCAACAACGGCGCCTATCAGATAAGCAACATCTCGATGAAGGTGTCTGCATCTGGCGGCGACCTTGCATGGCTGGACGGCAGCGCACCAATAGAGATAGCCTCATTGGCTCCTCATACGAGCTTAATCATAAACAAGTCAGTTTTCGTGTCGTTCAACGCATCGCAATTCTTCCCGCTCAATGTATCAGCAAACTTCTATAACGGGACAAAACTCGGCCAGGTATACAATAACATAATGTTGCTTTCATCGGGGGTGATAAACCTCACGCCATCTAGCATGACAATATCCCCTGTCGCAGTATCACCCGGCGGAATATTCTCTGTATCATTTGTACTGACCAATTTCGGTACGGAAAGCGCCACTACCGCAACCGTAACCGCTTCGCAGCCTGAAGGAATATCTCCATTCGGATCAAACTCCGTATTCGTAGGTACCATAAGCCAAGGCGGTCAGGTTCCGGTAACCCTGAGCTTTACGGTTT
The DNA here is from genome assembly GCA_027317945.1 of Microcaldota archaeon. Classification (GTDB taxonomy): domain Archaea; phylum Micrarchaeota; class Micrarchaeia; order Micrarchaeales; family Micrarchaeaceae; genus JAKATK01. The sequence continues at coordinate 21,245 of DAHVQB010000016.1, read as the reverse complement.
CCAATCATACCGCACCTGGTGAATACGAAATCCCGATAAAGGTGGACTACCTGAACAGTCTAAGGAGCAGCCTTAGCACCGAAGTAAACAATGTATCAATAAATGTGATAGGTTCGCAGCAATTCAATTCGTCATCCCACAATTCGTCATCTCCTGTAATAATAAGGCGAAGCGCCGCTGCAGGAGGGTCCACATCAGGCGGCATACTGGTGCCCGTCCTTGCAATAACTACGATAGTGTTTTTCGTCCTTTACATTATGGAGCGTAGGAAGAAAAGGAATGTAAAATGAATCTAAAAGACATCCTCTGGCTTAGCTACAAAGACCTGAGGGAGAAGAAGGTAAGGACTTCACTGACCATAATAATGGTCATGATAGGCGTAGCCTCAATAGTCGCCCTGTCATCCCAGACTGCAGGAATAAGCCAAAGCATCCAATCGTCATTGAATACGCTAGGTCCAACGTCAATAATACTTACATCCACAAGTTCTACTGGCTTTACCATAGCAGATACGGATAGGCTTTCATCTCTGCCAAACGTCAGCAGCGTAATACCAATATTGATAGGTTCGGTCGCAATAACCGCAAATAACCAGAATACCAGTGCGACTTTGATAGGGGTGTCTTCAAGTTATCTGACCAATCTCCTCGGGAGTTTAAATCTGTATCAAGGCACCATATACCAGGATACCATAACCCCTGCTGCCATAATCGGATACAGCATAGCATTCCCTTCTGCCCTAGCCGGCAGACAGAACATAATGGCGGGCCAAGCGGCCACAATAACGCTGCCAGGAAGAAACGGTCTAACGCTCTCCATACCAATATCAGGCGTACTACAAGAGTACGGCACTTCGGTAGTGCCAATAGATAGCGCAGTGATAATATCGATGCAGGCAGCCCAGATACTTTTGCATAGGTCGTCCTTCAACATGATACTCGTAAAGGCCAACAACGTCAGCAGCGTAGCCGCCCTATCTTCGCTCATAACCACAGTATACGGCAGCAACGCAAGGATTTTGACGACCCAGGAATTGATTCAGGCAACTTCCTCGATAATAGGCTCCATAACAATACTTCTACTTATAATAGCGGGCATATCGCTTGTCGTTGCAGCGATAGGCATAATGAACATAATGTTGATAGCGGTTTATGAGAGGATACACGAAATAGGCATAATGAAGTCCCTAGGTTTCAAGAATAGGAACATACTCGGTATATTCCTATTCCAAGCAATGATCATAGGATTTGTGGGCGGCACAATAGGCATAGTAGTGGGCGCAGGTGCTTCATATTCGCTGTCCTTTATAATATCAAGCGCAACATCCGCTGGCAGTCACACAGTGACTTCGCCTGCTGCAGGCAGCGCACCAGCAGAATCTTCTGGAAACGTCAGGGTGGCAGCCGGAGGAGGCAACTTCGGTTTCGCAGGTTCGGGCCCTTCCGCCTCCAGTTCATCCAGTTTCTTGTCATACCAGCCCGTATTCACATTCGGCATACTCATAGAAGCAATGCTTGTAGCTATTATAGTAAGCGTGCTTGCGGGCATATATCCCGCGTACAGGGCTTCGCGAATGGAGCCGATAGACGCTCTGCGACAGTTATGATCTTGGTGCCATCCAAAATGGCCATACGAGCAATTAAATACATCAAAAATGTCAATTTGATTGTAAAATATGGGGCATTGGATGGGTATGCGTGACGTGGGACATTGCTTTCTTAAAACCAGTATTTTACTGTCGATTTTCAGAGAGCATGCCGTTAGGAACGTTTATATACTTGAGTGGCTCTCAATATGACTAGGTGCATTTATATGCCGCAAAAAACTGTAACACCAGTTAACGCAGTAAACTCTGCAGACAAGGTAAAAGACGTTTTTACTAACATAGATGGTTTAATAGACGAGACAATTGTCAAGCTGTCAGCAGTTCAAACGTACAAGTACGACAAAGATGAGATCGACGCAGTAAATGGCGTGTTCAATGACTTTGTGACCAAGATGAATGACATACTTACGCCTGATTTGGAAATCCAGATAGGCAAGGTCATGCAGGTAATGAACAACAAGCTCCAGAAGGTTTACATGGATCTGGTTAATCAGGGCATTCAGAACCCGACTATGGACGAGATAGCTACAGCCGTAGAAAATGGGATCGATTTCACTGATGCCGAGAAGCTGATACTCAAAGTATCGATGAGGCAGGAAATGCTAGTCCAGATAAGCGGAATATACCAGAGCATAGAACAATCCCAGAGCGCCATAGAGGAGCTGAAGAGCAAAATCAGGAAGTAAGCGCCCTAATTTTTCGTTTTCAGGACGGCGGCTTTTTGCCGCCTTAACCTTATTTTTAACCTGTTTTTATACTTGAGCCATCAGAATACATTATAACTATCCTGGGCATAGGCTTGCCCATTCTGCGGTTTTAAAATGGATGTTAATAAGATAGGCGATTTTGTATGGGAAGTAAAGGCGGACGAGAGCATGGGCATGAACGTGCCGGTGCACATATACGCCAATTCCGATATAATGAAGCTGATGCAAAGGGATCGCACGCTTTCGCAAGCGGTCAATGCGTCCACGTTGCCATCAATAGCAAAACAGATGCTAGTGATGCCAGACGGACATGAAGGTTACGGCTTTCCTGTTGGCGGAGTTGCTGCTTTCGATGCGGACAATGGGATAATATCGCCCGGCATCTGCGGTTTCGACATAAATTGCGGCATAAGGTTAATAAAAACAAACATGACGGATAAGGATATAAGGCCTAAGCTTACCCAACTCCTAGACACGCTTTTTAAGAACGTACCCAGCGGAGTAGGCAGCAGGATACAATTGGGGTTCACGAAAGGCGATCTTGAAGAGGTGGCAATGAGGGGCGCAGCCTTTGCAATAGAGAAGGGGTATGGCTTCAGCAGCGACATCGAACGGATAGAGGAAGGCGGCTGCATCGGCGGCGCCGAGCCTGACAGCGTCAGCGATTTCGCCAAGAAGCGCGGCCTGAATGAACTGGGGACGCTGGGTGCTGGCAACCATTTCCTCGAAGTCCAAAAAGTAAGCAGGATACTAGATCCAAAGCTCGCCAAGGCATTCGGCCTGGAACAGGACCAAGCAGTGGTCATGGTGCACAGCGGCTCACGCGGCTACGGCCATCAGGTGTGCAGCGACTACTTAGAAAAGTTATCGGAGTACCAAAGGGTGCACAACATCAAGCTTGTTGATCCCGAACTGTGCTACGCTCCTGTGGGCTCAAAGGAGGCCGACGGCTACTTGGGGGCGATGCGCTCCGCAGTGAATTTCGCTTTCACAAACAGGCAGATAATGACAAACTCGATAAGGAAGAGCTTCGAGCAGGTATTCATGAAAAGCGCCGATTCGATGGGGATGGAGATAGTTTATGACCTTGCGCACAACATAGTCAAGCTGGAGAGGCACGAGGTAGACGGCAGGAACATGAATCTATACGTTCACAGGAAAGGCGCGACTCGCGCATTCGGCCCGGGAAGGCAGGAGGTGCCTAAGATGTACAGGAGCTACGGCCAGCCCGTCTTGATACCTGGCAGCATGGGTTCAGCAAGCTATGTGCTTGCCGGAAGGGAAGAGGCCATGAAGGAGACATTCGGATCGTCATGCCACGGCTCCGGCAGGGTGATGTCCAGGCACCAGGCCATAAGGGAGATACCGGCATCAAGGACATTCAGCGACCTCAAGGAGAAGGGCATAGAGATAAGGGTCCGGAACCGCAAACTAGTGAGCGAGGAGGCGGAATGGGCCTACAAAAACGTAGATGACGTGGTGGCGAGCGTTTCTGGCGCTCTTATATCAAACATAGTCGCAAGGCTTGTCCCGCTGGGCGTTGCTAAAGGCTGAATTACGCATATGCAAGGCCCCTGCCCCAAAGGCAGCTATTGCATCTAATATCATAAACCTTTTAAGTCTTAGCCCAGCAATATTAGCGAGACCCTGATCTTCGCCTTAAAGTGTATTCAGTAACTTCATTATCGGGTCAAAACATGGTGTTGTCATGGCTAATTCGACCATAGAAGACGTACAGGATGCCGAAGCAAAGGCAAAGAAGGCCGTTGAAGCTGCCCAGAAATCTGCGGCAGAAAGGATTGAGAAAGCGAAGGCAGATGCTAGATCCGCGGTAGAGGAAGCCGAACAAAAGACGAAAGGCATAAGGGAAACTGCCGTAAAGAAGGTAACGGCTGAACTCGAAAGCGATAGGCACAAGGCGCTTGTCAATGCGAGGTCCATGGCGAAAGATATAGAAAAGAAGACGCTTGGGAGGGATGCGCTCGACAGGGTGGCGTCTAAGATAACTAAGCAGATTCTAGGTTGATTTGAAGTTGATTCCTTTGTTGCACACCGAGCCGATGCAGAAGGTCAGGATCGTTTCGCTCGATAGCGACAAGCAGGCAGTAACCGCAGCATTGCATGCGATAGGGGCGATAGACCTGCGAAAAAGCAAGTTGGAGATAAGCGATGACAGGCCTGCCTCCAATTCTACAGACATCTCCGACGCACTTATAAAGGTAACCGCAGCGCTGCAATTGCTGGAGAAGCGCACCGTGCAATCTGAGAAGCACATACCTGCTGAATCCCTTGTAGACCAGGTAAAGGGCATGACGGTGCTCAACAAGACGTATGCGCTTGGTGAGGAGAGGAAATTGATTCAGGAGGACCAGAAGGCGCTGGATTACGCAGAGTACATAGCCTCATCTTTTTCCAATGTCAAGATTGATTTCGGCAGGCTAAAGAGCGAGTATCTCGCTTACAGGGCCTTCGAAACGGACAAGAAAAGCCTGAAGGCATTCACGAAAAGGGCAGCGGAATCTGGCCTTCAGATAACCGTAAGCATAAACAAGGCCAAGAAAAGCACAATGCTTGCACTTATAGCTTACGATAAAAGCAAGAGCATAGATGACCTGTACAAAGGATTGAAAGTGAACGAGCTTGACCTGGGCGCAAAGTACATAGACGGTAAAGCTGCAGACATTACAAAAAACGTGAAGGAGAAGCGCGCGTCGAACCTGAAGAGGCTTGATGAGATAAACGCCGAGCTGAAAGTCCTCAGCGAAAAGAACTACTCCAGGCTTGCAAACATCAAGGAAATGCTCGAGATAGAGCTGGACAGGGCAGAGGCAAGCTCCATGTTCAAGAGGACAGACCTCACATTCGTTGTGGAAGGCTGGGTCCAGAAGCGCGACCTCAAGGGCCTCAAGGATAAGCTAAGCGCGCTGACGGATTCTAGGGTGCACTTCGAGGAACTCAATGACGGAGAGCTCGCGCCTACGCAGACCAACAGGCCAGGCATACTGAAGCCTTTCGATTATCTTGTCGGATTCTACTCCGTACAGCGTAGCGATGAGATAGACCCTACATTGATATTCATAATATCATTCCCGATTTTCTACGGCCTCATGGTGACCGACGTCGGCTACGGACTCGCATCCCTGCTGCTCGCAACATTCATAACCAAAAAGACAAACCCTGACGGCTTGATGTACAACGCAGCCAGGCTATGGCAGCTCAACTCCGTCGCAGCGATATTTTTCGGCCTGCTGTCCAACCAATGGTTCGGCTTCCAGCTTAACGGATACATAGGTCTGCCACAGCTTTTCGATTGGTTCAAGGACACACCGTTGCTAATAGCGATAACCGTGATATTCGGACTGCTACAGGTTGTCCTGGGGCTCGCCCTGGGCATAGTAAACAGCTACAATCACGGCCATAAAAAGCTTGCCGCTGCGAGGTTCTTCTCCATACTCGTGGTGGTTTTCGGCACGATAGCAGTCGCTGGCGCGTTCTTCAGCGTATTCAATGCGCAGACAAGCACAATGGCTACGATAATAGCCGTAATATCCGTGCTGCTGACCCTGGCATTAAGCGGCAGCGAAGCTACAGAGATAGTGAACCTGATAACCCATCCGCTGAGCTACGCGAGGCTTATGGGCTTCGGCCTCGGCAGCGTCATAATAGCCTTCCTGATAGACATGGCGTTCACGCCGAATCCAAAGGACGGCATAATAATTTTCGCGATATATGCAATCATATTTATATGCCTGCACCTAGTCAATATGGTGCTGGCCATATTCGAGGGGCTTGTGCAGGGGGTTAGGCTCAACTTCGTCGAGTTCTTCTCCAAGTTCTATATCGGCAATGGCATACCGTTCAAGCCCTTCAGTTACAAGAGAATTAATACTAAAGAATAATCGGTGAATTATGTGGCAATAGACCCAAATGCTGCAATAGCAGCAATAGGAGCCGGAGTAGCAATAGCTGGAGGAGCAGTCGGTACGGGAGTGGCGCAGTCTGGAATAGGCAGCGCCGGCCTTGGATTGATAGCTGAGAAGAAGGAGAACTTGGGCATAGTGCTCCTGTTCTTCGTCATACCCGAAACACTGTTGATATTCGGATTCGTCATAGCTATACTAATAATGCTGCAGGCCGGCATAGTATGAAGTGTTGAACATGGCCCTTGACGCGATAAAGAAGTCCATCCTCGATGAGTCGGATTCCAAGTCCGCCTCCATAGCTAAGGAAGCGAAGCAGAAGGCCGAGAGTATAGCCAAGGAGGCTCTGGAACGCTCCAAGACGATACTGAAGTCGGCCGAGTCCGACGCAGCGAGGGAAGTGGAGAGGCTGAAGAGGGAGAGCAGCTCTGGAGTGGATATAGAGGTCAATTCCATCCTGCTGGACGCCAGAGGCAAGGCCCTTGACCGCTCCGTAAAAGCGGTCATGGACAAGGTCTGCACTGCAATCGAGAGGGAAGGCATGAAGAAAATACTCGAGAAAAGCGTCAAGCAATTCTCCGAAATGACCGGATCTGAGGATATCCTGGTCAGGACCGCAAAGAAGAACGCACCGCTCCTTAAGGGGCTGGGATATGAGGTCGAATACACGGACATCGATGGCTTCATGCTCTACACCAGGGACGGGAAGGTGGCCTTGAACGCCACACTTAAGAGCGTGGTCGAAGGGGAACTGGATTACGCCAGGAGGGTCATAGGGGAGGAGCTTTTCCCGCATTCATCGCAAAGGTCCTCCACGAAGAAGAAGCCGAAAGGCGCAAAGAGGTATAGGTCAGGCAAGAAAAGGTGAAGATTTGTTATCAGGTTCCGCTGCAGCGAGGCACTACGGTTACTCTAGCGCGAGGGCTAAAGCGCTGGGCAGCAAGCTAATAGACGAGAAGACAATGCGCGACATAATAAACGCCAAGGACGTGAGCAGCATAATATCTGTGTTGTTGCATGGCGAATTCAAGGAGGACATAGAGGAATTCGGCGGCATGGAGATAAAAGCGGAGCTCATAGACTTCGCGCTCAGCAAGAACCTCGCCAGGAATGCCGGGAAGCTGGTCCACATAGCGCCGTCCACCGAACGGAAGCTCATAAGGTCCATAGTCGGCAAGTGGGACATATACAACGTGAAGCTCCTACTGGAGGCGAAGGAGAAGCGCCAAAGCTACGAGGCAATAGCGCGTTACGTGATAGACTACGGCAGGTACGATTCCGCAGCGATAAAGGAGGCAATGAGGGAAGACTCGATAGAAGGGCTGTTGAACAAGCTCATGATAAACTCTCCATACGTTGACATATTCAGGGATGCGCTCGAGACGTACAAGAAGTCGCGCAGCGTGCCAGATACCGTGGCGGAGATAGACAAGAGCTATTTCAAGAGCCTGGGCGGCGTGATAGTGGGCCTGAGGGTCATACACAACGAATCGGCAAGGATAATCAAGATGGACATAGACATGAAGAACATACTCTACATGATAAAGGCCAAGCGGGCCGGGCTTAAGTTCACCGAAATAAGCCCGATGATGATAGAAAGGGGCAACATGCAGGTGCATGAGCTGGAGCAGATATACAACGGCTCCAAGGATATAGAGTCAATGGCGCTGCAGATAAAGGCGTACGACCTGAAGCCCGCGGTAGAAGCGTACAAGCAGAGCAAGATAAAGCAGCTGCTGGTGTTCGAGGTAGGGCTGAGGAACGCTATATTCGAGAACAGCGTCAAGCTGCTGAAGCACAGCATGCTGACGTTCGGCACTATACTCGCGTACTCGTACATGAAGGAGATAGAGATATTCACGCTAAGGATACTGATAAACAGCAGGATATACGGGCTCAGCAAGGATGAGACCTCGAGGTTGATCGTTTGGAAGACAGAGTAGAAAAGCCGCTGAAGATAGCCTACATGGGCAACAACGTGCTAGGCGTAGGCTTCAAGATAGCCGGCATAACAGACGCATTCGTCGTTTCGGACACTGAGGGGTCAGAGGCCAAGCTGAAGGAGCTCATGGGCAGCGACGACATCGGCATAATAATAATGACATCATCCGTCAGGAAGCTCGTGAGGGACAGAAGGCTTGCGGAGTCAATAACGACAAGCATAATGCCACTTGTCGTGGAAGTGCCCGAGCTCAACGAGCAGATGCAGGAGGAAGATACCCTCCGCCAGCTCATACTCAGGGCTATCGGCATCGATATAACAAGGAACGTTTGAAAAGAGTGATAAAATGGGTAAGATTGAAAGGATTTCAGGTCCGCTCGTTGTAGCTAATGGCATGCTTGGCACCAAGATGTATGACGTGGTCAAGGTCGGCGAAAAGGGCCTGGTAGGCGAGATAATACAGCTTAGGAAGGAGAAGGCGGTCATACAGGTATACGAGGATACTACGGGCCTGAAGCCGGGCGAACAGGTAGTCTCTACCGACGCACCCCTATCCGTTGAGCTCGGGCCAGGAATACTCGGCAACATATACGACGGGATACAGAGGCCGCTTGAGGTGCTGAAGGCGAAGAGCGGCTCATTCATAGGCAGGGGAATAACTGCCGATGCGATAGACAGGGGCCAGAAATGGAAGTTCAATGCCGACCCAAAGATAAAGAACGGCGCCACGGTCAAGCAGGGCGAGGTGCTGGGCTACGTTCAGGAGACGGAATTCATAAAGCACTACATCATGGTTCCTGTCGGGATAGAGGGCAAGATAAAAGGGCTGAAGAGCGGCACGTTCAAGCTGGACGACATAATAGCGAAAGTAGAGAAAGGCAGCAAGACGCATGATCTTACGCTGTCGCAGAAGAGATCCGTAAGGCGCGCAAATCCCTACAACAAGAAGTTCAGGGCGGAGGAGCCGCTGATAACCGGCCAAAGGATAATAGACATGCTGTTCCCGGTCGCCAAGGGAGGTACGGCAGCCGCACCTGGGCCTTTCGGTTCGGGCAAGACAGTAATACAGCACCAATTGGCCAAGTGGTCGGACGCGGACATAATAGTATACGTCGGTTGCGGCGAGCGCGGCAACGAGATGACCGAGGTGCTGAACGAATTCCCAGAGCTGAAGGACCCAAAGACCAACAGGCCGCTGATAGAAAGGACAATCCTCATAGCGAACACCAGCAACATGCCGGTGGCAGCAAGGGAAGCTAGCGTGTATACGGGAATAACGATAGCCGAATACTTCAGGGACATGGGCTACAGCGTGGCAATACTGGCAGACTCGACTTCGAGGTGGGCCGAGGCCATGAGAGAGATATCCGCAAGGCTAGAGGAGATGCCTGGGGAAGAGGGATATCCTGCTTACCTGCCAAAGAGGCTCGCGGAATACTACGAAAGGAGCGGCAAGGTCGAAGCATTATCCGGCAAGGTCGGTTCCGTGACAATAGTCGGGGCAGTCTCGCCTCCGGGAGGAGACCTGTCCGAGCCAGTCTCGCAAGGTACCTTGAGAGTGGTCAAAACATTCTGGGCCCTCGACTTCAACCTGGCAAGCTCGCGTCACTTCCCTTCGATAAACTGGCTCACAAGCTATTCTTTGTATTTGGACGACCTTGAACCGTGGTATCTGCAGCACTATGGGGAGGAGTTCATAGCTAACAGGAGGGAAGCAATGAAGATACTCCAGAAAGAGGCCGAACTAAAAGACATAGTCCAGCTGGTGGGCGCAGAAGCGCTTCCGGACGAGGAAAGGCTCGTGCTGGAGATCGGCAGGATGATACGAGAGGACTTCCTTAGGCAGAGCGCGTTCGACGAACTCGACGCCTACACGAGCTTGAAGAAGCAGGCGTTCATGATAGCAACCATGCTTTATTTCAGGAAGAAGGCGAACGAGGCCGTCTCCGCAGGCGTAAGCGTGGACAGGATATCAAAGCTCAAAGTCAGGGAGCAGATATCCAGGATGAAAGAGGCGAGGGAGGCCGATATAGAGCAGGCCGAGAAGAAAATAAAATCCGCAATCGACTCCGAGTTGGACTCCATAATGGAGGAGTACAGGGAAGCGGTCGACAAGGACAAGGTGGTAGCATGAAATTCGAAGTGGAATATAACACTATAGAGAACGTAGCCGGACCGTTGGTCGTGGTTGGGAAGGTAGGCAATGCCAAGTACAACGAGATAGTCAAGATAAAGCTGCGCAGCGGGGAAGAGAGGCTGGGCCAGGTGCTGGACACGAGCGATACAAACGCCGTGGTACAGGTATTCGGTCCTACCGATGGAATAAACATAGGCGATACTGCCGTCAGCTTCCTTGGCGAGACGTTCATGATAGGCGTAAGCGAGGATATGCTGGGCCGCGTATTTGACGGCCAGGGCCGCCCGAGGGACGGCGGCGCCGCAGTCGCGTACGAGCAGAGGAGGGACATAAACGGAGAGCCGATGAATCCGGCTTCAAGATCCTATCCTAGCGATTTCATAGAGACCGGAATATCCTCGATAGACGGTTTGGATACATTGGTCAGGGGCCAGAAACTGCCCATATTCTCCGCTTCCGGGCTGCCGCACAACCAACTGGTGGCGCAGATAACGAGGCAGGCAAACGTCAAAAATTCATCGGAGAGCTTCGCTGTAATATTCGCCGGAATAGGAATAACTTACGACGACTACTCGTACTTCGTCAACGAGTTCAGGAAAACCGGTGCGCTGAAGAGGGCAGTGGTGTTCATAAACCTGGCAGACGATCCGAGCATAGAGAGAATAATAACGCCAAGGCTGGCGCTGACTACGGCAGAGTTCCTTGCTTACGAGAAAGGGATGCACGTGCTTGTAATACTGGACGACATGACGAATTATGCCGAGGCGCTGAGGGAGCTGTCCAGCGCAAGGGAGGAAGTCCCTGGACGAAGGGGCTACCCCGGTTACATGTATACGGACCTTGCCAGCATATACGAAAGGGCAGGTATAATAAAAGGGAAGAAGGGGAGCATAACCCAGCTTAACATAGTCACGATGCCAAGCGACGACGTTACTCATCCGATACCAGACCTGACAGGCTACATAACGGAAGGCCAGATATTCCTAAGCAGGGACCTGGTAAACAAAGGCATATACCCTCCAGTGCAGCCAATAGGCTCGCTCTCGAGGCTTATGGGAGGGGGCATAGGGGCCGGCAAGACAAGGGAGGATCACAGGGGAGTTGCAGACCAGCTTTACGGGTCGTACGCGAAGGCGCAGGATGCAAAGAACCTCAGCGCCATAGTGGGGGTCGAGGCTCTCAGCGACACGGACAAGCAGTACCTTAAGTTCGGAGAAGATTTCGAGAACAAGTTCCTCAAGCAGGGCTTCTACGATCGCAGGACCATAGAAGAGACGCTAGACCTTGGATGGGAGCTTCTTTCATCGCTGCCCAAGGTAGACCTTACGAGGATAAAGAAGGAATTTGTCGACAAGTACTACAAAGGCAACTAAATGTCCGTTAAAAAGTCCGTGGATATAAGATTCAGCGAATACCAGAAGCTAGCGATGAGCACTGCGATATATCCCAAGGAATACAGCATATACTACCCTGCTCTTGGGCTATCGGGCGAGGTCGGTGAGCTGAACAACAAGATAAAGAAGAGGATAAGGGACAATGCAGAGCTGGACAAGGAGGACATGAAATCCGAACTGGGCGACGTTCTTTGGTACATCAGCGCACTGGCCTCCGATCTCGGGCTGGATTTAGGCGAGGTCGCTGCCTCAAACGTCGACAAGTTGCTGAGAAGGAAGAAGAACGGCACCATAAGCGGATCCGGCGACTTGAGGTGAAATAATGATAAACCCGACAAGGATAAACCTGATAAACCTGCGCCGCAGGATAGTCATCGCAAGGAAGGGGCATGACATACTGAAGAGGAAGCGGGAGATACTGGTCATAGAATTCCTAAAGCTGCTAAAGCAGTCTAAGGAGAGCAGGAACGCATTGAACGACATGATGCAGCAGTCCTACAAGATGGTCACCACAGCATCAACATACATAGGAAACTTCGACCTGGAAAACGTCGCACAGTACATGGTCGAGGCCGAGCCCGTAAAGATAAAAGTACGGAACATAATGGGCGTGAAGATACCGCAGATAAGCAGGACGCAAGAGAAGCAGAGCCTTACTTTTTCGCTGATACCGTCAAGTTTGGCAGTGGACGACATAAGGGACACGTTCTCTAAGGCTACAAACTCAATAATAGACATAGCTCAGAGGGAGCAGGGCCTCAAGCGGCTGGTCATAGAGATAGACAAGACCAAAAGGAGGGTGAACGCACTTGACTACCGCGTGATACCAGGCATGCTTTCCCAGTCCAAGTACATAAGGATGAGGTTGGAGGAGCTTGACAGGGACACGTTCTCCGCGCTCAAGCACGTCAAGAAGAAGCTCGCCTCAAAAGGCAAAGGCGCTTAAACGAACTGCATAATTAAGAAATAAAGTCTGATCCTATGGAGGAAGACAACGCCGATATAATAGCGTTCAAGAAATTCAAGCGCAACTTGAAGATCATAAACCTCATCATAATAATAGTTGTAGCGCTAGTATTATTGGCATTGGTCCTATGGCAAGCATAAGCGCATAGTGAGTTTACGGTTCTCTTGTCAGTGCAGCCGAGAATCCTCCGCTGTTTGTTCCGTCAAAGCGCATGTTGTACACTGCTCCGCTGCTAGTATTCATCACGGGCGCATATCTCCTCCTGTGCATGTCTGGGTTATATATGCTGTAGTGCCATCAGGCGTCACTGCCATCCCTACGCCACCATACCCCACGGTAGCGTTATGTTACGAACACCGCATGGCGTCGTATTTATTATCGAAATTATGTTTTTCGATGAGCCAGTCAGCAGTAGATACACCTCAGCCCAGCCCTTTGCAACCGCTATGGTTGAAGAAAGGCCAAGCCATCCAGTAAATGCCACTAAACGTTATATTGTGTACTACGGTGTAATTCTTGGCGTCTATTATGGATACTGTATTGCGATTCATCCCTGTTTGCGCTATCCATGCTTATTCCCATCCGTGGGGAAAGCTCCGAGATTAACCTATTAATATCTGAAAGCGGCATTACATCATTGGATGGCGCACCGCCCTGTATTTAACCCGGTGGGGTTATGAGGTAATTGAGGAGGCCGCCGAATGTGCTGCCTATTTTAGATGGTATGCCTGAAAGCCAAGATTCGTATGAAGATAATTGAAGTGGATTAAATGGAGCGTTTTGAGAGGATAATATACTATTTGTTGTCTGGTTACCTAGTTGTAATGCTGTTTGTGTACCCCCTCCTTGTAAAGATAACTGTCCACCAAGAAGTGGCGGATACTGCCCTACCATTCCTTGCGTGGATAGTGTTGTCGGCGTATTACCTGCTGCGGGTCCTGTACCGTTCATTCCTGCGGTTCGATAAGGCTCATTCTGAACGGTATAAGTCGCGGAAGCCGAAGGACCATAAAATGCCGTAGGTGCCAATATACAAGTTGCGCTATCTACGCTTGATTCCCATCCAGCGTTATTGCTATATAATGGCCTCTGCTGTAAAGCGAGTTCCTAAAAGTCATATTCTTTATGGCCTTGTAAGATATCGTGTTTATTACAGAAGTCACCAAATCTATTTGCCCCTACTCATGTAGCAAATGCCTTGGCACCATCGGGCGAAATCGCCACACCATATCCTCTCGCCCCCTTGCTGCTGCCAAGAGTTATGCTTTTAGATAAGTTATAACTTATCGCATTTATTATGACAATCCCATTTTCCATACGGACTGCCTGCGCGATGTACGCTTCTCCACCATCCGGAACGAATGCGATTGCATCTCCTGTACTGCCTAACGATGTTATATTATGAACAATCATATAACTCGATATATTGATTACTGATGTAACATTTTGGCTTGGACCAGGTATCATGCCGGATCACGTGCATATGGTCGTAGTGTTGCCTCCAGAAACGAGTGTTTCGAAGACGATAAACATTTTGAAGGGTGCAAGTTCATACGATCTCTTCGCTCGCATCCGAAATTCAGATTACAATATACGAGAGGACACTTCTGGGGCCGTGGTTACTCCTACTGCTTAGTCAGCAATGTAGATGATGAAACTGGAGAAGATATGTGCGTGAAGACAACAATCCGCGCCAAAAGCGCCTTACATAAACGCGGTGGAAACCCATCCATTTAGGGGTGGGAGGAGGTCATTCTTCTTTATTATCGAAGTCATGCAACTCCTAAGTATTATGGGGTATACAAATTTTTGTAAGTACCGAAGCTATTTGTCGATATAGATTGCCACACAGCCTGCTAAAAGATGGGATTGGGTTGGAAAGTCAAGTCTGATTAGAGCCTTCTATCCTCTGCGTCAGCTGGCCTACAACTGTATACTTCAAGCCCGTCTGCGTGTTGGTGTAATTAAGCATTATGAAGCCATGGAACGTCGTGCCTACCGGAGATGTGTACGCATTCCCTCCTGAATAGCACTTCAACGCCTGCGTAAGGTTGCCGTCTATTGATGCGTTTGCGCCGGCATTGAGTGTTATCTGTGGACTTACTTTTAACATGTCCTGGGTGGTCTTGTTCGTATTGCATCCTATCGCGGTTATATTTATCTGCGGGGAGTACGTTTGTTGTATATTGATTGAAAGTCCGCCATTTGCATACACAAAGCTGTTCAGGCAGCCAAAATCGCTAGGAAACAAGCAGACAGTAGGGGTGGATTGGTTGTTGAATACCCCGAGCGCAAAAAGAGCAGCTATAACTATCGCTATTACGAGTATGGCCCATCCGTAGGTCACCAAGTACTCCATGGCGGACTGTGCAATCCTACGCTGCTTAACTGGTGAGTTTGTCATACGCACTAAATGAAAACAATGCAGCCTTTTATTACTTACCAGCACTTCAGACAAAAGCAGATTATTGTGTGCTTCCATAAGAGACCGCAGGCATGACACCACCGGGCGGATAAGCACGTATTACGAGCCCGTTTATGTAAGTGTCATAACCAGTAAGTCCAGAGTCGCCAAACAATCCGAAGTAATCCCCATTGTCGGTTATAATTATACTCTGTTGGAGTGAACCTAAATTGCCTAAGCCGTTTGAAACAGACCCATAATATGATGTTGCGGTAGTCCCATTAATCACTATGTCATATTTTGTCCAGCTATTTATTGGCATTGGGCTTCCAGTAAACGTGCTGGTCGCAGTCGTCCAATTTGATGTTGAAGCCAAACCACTGCTTATGCCTCCATTCCCTGAAAGCCTGGCCATTTGCCCTACTCCATTATTATTATCTAAGAAAGCAACGGCTCCAATGTCCTCCGTGTAGAAATCAAACGTTATTATCTCATTTGTACTAAGTCCAGATATGGCAGAATATAAGTAATCAGACCCCAAGCCCTCTGCGTATAGCGCGTTAGTAGTGGCGTAATGAGAGCCGCTTGGAGCTGCGCTAGTCTGCCCCGCCGCACCAGATACGGTCCAACCGGAAGTAGATATCGGATTTACATTGTAATAACTGAATACGCTTCCGCCGTTGTCGTACTGCGCATAGCTCGTCTGTGCGCAGCCGGCGCAGTACATCTGCGGCGCATATCCCGTGTAACCGTTTGCCAACGGCGAGTTGGTAGGCATGAAGTCCATATATATTACGGTGTTGGAACCGGCAGATATCTGGTTTGCAATCTTGACCCATATTATGGTGTGCGTCGCGGTATTTGTCGCGTTCGACTCAATCCATGAGTCGAGCACATTGCCCGTCGCGCCCGGTCCTGTGGTGAACTCCACGTTGCTCAGGTTTGCGTCGAGGCTACTGTATAAATTGCTGTCAACCACCAGCATCTGTTGGAAGTCCGCGGGTGTGGCCTGCGGCTTGACGAGAGCGCCAAATGTGACGGCGGGCATAACGCCGGACGGCGGCGTGCTTCTTACCCTAAACCAGTTCAAACTGCTAATAGAGGATATTGTGCCGCTCACGCAAAATATTCCATCTGCGCCTTTTGTGTTAGAGGCTGGCGCATCCGAAAACTCTGCCCAATAGCAATCATACCATTCTGCAGCTGCATACATTGGGAAAGTGGGTTCATCTGTCGTTAAAGATTGGCTTAAAAGAGATCCATAGTTGAATGCATAATACGTTGTATAAGATCCATTTTGAACTGATGTTGTCCACACTCCCTGTGTGCCTGATGAAGAACCAGACAGCGTGCCAGTGTCCGTACCTGCACTTGTCGTAGAACTCCTGCCTGCCGCAGTGGAACTGGAGTATATTACGTTGGCATACATGTCAATTGTGTTACCTACTCCATAAGTTGCTTTTGTAGTGAATCCTGAACTTGAACCTATAGATGATAAAGATACGCCATTGTCCTGCGTTGCCGAAACTCCGCTATACTGCCAATTATTGGTGTTAATGCTATTTCCGCTGAAATCATCGTAAAATAGTGGGAATACCGATGCACCATTATCATACTCGGCATATGTAGGGCTAAGCTGCGGCGCCTCGCCTGCGTAGCTGCCATCATAAGTGGTTCCCACCGAAAGGAATGTCATGTTGATGATGCTGTTGCCGGAAGGCACTCCGCTGGGCATTAGGACCCAGAATATCGCCTTTGAGGACGACAAGTTGCAACCAGATTCGCACCAGCTGTGCAGTTCTGTAGAGCCTTTATAAAACCTTATGTTGCCCAATCCCGCTGATTCGTAGCTGCTGTATGATGATGCCGTGACATTTACCATCTGGTCAAAATTGCTTGTTGTGGCGCCATTGCCGTTTGATATGTTTATAGTGACATAAGGATTCGCAGGTTGTGTATTAGTTAGAGTAAGAGGTGCATAAGCTATCGTAGTTGATGAAGATGTGGATGTTGAAGTGGAAGAACTTGAAGAGCTAGTCGTCGATGTGCTGGTTGTTGTAGAAGTCGATGTTGTCGAGGTGCCACCAGTTATCGTTGTGCTGGTCGCGAAATTGCTGTTCGATTCCTCTATAGTCTGTGTCAAACGCCCTATCACAGTATGCGAAAGTCCGCTTACCAAGTCCGTATAATTAAGTATTATATATCCATGGAAAACCGTTCCTACAGGTGCAGTGTAAATATTTCCTCCGGAGTAGCACCTCAATTCCGTAGTGGCATTTCCATCTATGCTCTGATTGCCATCTATCTGCAATTGGAGTTGTGGTTGGAAGGAGATCATGTTTTCTGTGGTCTCATTCGTATTGCATCCTATGGACGTTATATTTATGGGCGTGGATGTGGTCTGCACCAGATTTATGGTCAAGCCGCCGTCAGCGTAAAGAAAACTATTAATGCAACCGAAGTTGGCGGGCAGGAGGCACACGTTCGCTGCCGATGGGCCCTTAAACACTCCAAGTGCAAAAAGAGCCGCGATCACTATCGCTATAACCAGTATGGCCCATCCGTAGGTCACCAAGTACTCCATGGCGGACTGGGCGCCACCTACCTTCTTACTTTTACTATTGGATATGTTCTTTTGCACTCAAGCACTTTTGGCTATCTCAAAGCATCATTTCAGCGTTGCTATAATACCGTTTATCACGCCGTTTACCCCTACTCCGCCGGTTGATCTTACGACTATCCTGTGGCTAAGTACTGGCTTGGCAAGATATTTTATATCATCTATCGTGGCTTCCTTCCTACCGTCTACTAAGGCTTTCGCCTTTGCGCAATTCATGAAGCTTATCTCGGACCTGGGGCTTGCGCCCATCACGATCTGCATGTTCTTCCTTGTAGCACCAACGACCCTGGTTATGTAAGCCACTACGTCGTCAGGCACCACAACCTCCTTGACTGCTTTTTGCAGCTCTACTATGTTATCTGTGGTAAGCACCTTCTTCGTGACTATCTCAGCTTCCTTCTCTTTGATCCTGAGCATCTGCTGTTCATCCTCCATGCTCGCATAATCGACCGACAGCCTCATAAGGAACCTGTCGCACAGCACCTTCGGCAGCGATGTAGTGCCCTCTATATTGAGCGGGTTTTGCGTCGCGATCGCCATGAATGGTTTGGGCAATGGCATGGACTGGCTCCCTATGGTTACCTGCCTCTCCTCAAGCGCTTCGAGGAGCGACGTGGTGGTTCTTGGGGCCGCTCTGTTAAGCTCGTCGATCAGCAGCACATTGCAGAATATGGGCCCTTTCTTCAATTGCACTTGATTGCCGTCATCCATGTATGTGTACCCTATTATGTCCCTTATGTCCAGGTCTGGCATTCCCTGCACCCTGCCAAACTGCGCCTGCACGGTGTCGGCCAAGGTCTTTGCCATGGTGGTCTTTGCAACCCCAGGCACTCCCTCAAGCATGACGTGGCCGTTGGCCAGCATCGCTATGAACATCAATTGTACGACGTCAAGCTTGCCTGCTATCTTCTTCTGTACCTCGCCCATAACGGCATCGAAAGCAGCCTTGGCATCCATTTCAAAACCTTTTTATATATATCACGGAAATTATTAATATAATTCGTGGGTTGCAGTATGCAATTCGCATAGAAGGCTTTAATAACAGGCTGACAAAGCTTTCATATAAGCAAGCGGGTGTTTTTATGATAGGTAGGAATTCAAAGCTGGAGAGTGCTGCTTCGATAAATGATGTGG
Organism: Microcaldota archaeon; assembly: GCA_027317945.1. Lineage (GTDB taxonomy): Archaea > Micrarchaeota > Micrarchaeia > Micrarchaeales > Micrarchaeaceae > JAKATK01. The sequence continues at coordinate 2,414 of DAHVQB010000016.1, read as the reverse complement.
AGGAGATACTGAGCGAGAGGAAGGAGTTGACATACGAGCAGCAGCTAGCAATGGACCATGCAAAGAAGTTCGCTGCTTCAAAGGCCAAGTACGAATCAGCAAGGAAAGCCCTTGAAGAGACGGGCATGCTGGACGCCGCTGCAATAGCGAACGTGCTGAGCGTGATGCCGAAGAGCGAGATGGCGCTCAAGCAGGTGCTTGCGGGCACGAAGAAGACGCTGAAGGACGATGAAGTGTCAAAGGTATTTGAGATCGTAAAGAAGGCTAGTGTTTGAATGCAGTCGAGCGAAAAGTTGGTTGAATGGAAAACGAAGAGAAGCATGAAGAGCGGCGTGAGGAATACGCATTTGTCCTCGACTTCTTGCTTACTGGCAAGTCTTTCTCCAACAGGGCAGAGCCCGTTGCCCAGATAATAGGCGATTCCTGGTTCACGCTTCTTGAGGCTGAGCCTAAGCCAAGCGTAACCATGGCGCCTGGCGAGAAAGTCTACATAGGAAGGGCGGAACGCGACAAGATAGCCATGATAAAGACAAGGATAGAGTTTTCCGATTTGACCCAGAATGCCAAGAACGAGCTGCCATTGATAGTTACGCAGATAATAAAGACGAACGAGTCCAGATTCATAGAATTGTTCAACAATGCAGGCCCACTAAACATAAGGCAGCATTCGCTAGAACTGTTGCCTGGCATAGGAAAGAAGCACTTAACCGCCATGCTGAAGGCGCGCGAGGAGAAGAAGTTCGAATCGTTCGCCGATATAACCTCTAGGGTAGCACTGCTGCAGGATCCTGTCAAGCTGATAGCAGACAGGATAATAATGGAGCTTCAGGGTAACCAGAGATTCTACATGTTCGTCAAGCCTTACGTGAAGAAGGAGCAGAGGTACTAGACTGCAAATTCATGGCAAAGCAATAGGCACGCCGAATGCAAGCTGGCTGCCCATAAAAGCTGTTTTTTGGCTTTAGCCGGTTTGAGGAACCGCTGTGAAAGTCGGTTTGCTATTTTCCGACTTTCTCGAGATGTATGGTTGGCACGACTAGCTGCCTTGTGGCGCTCATCATCTTTACTTCAACCACATAAGCAGACCCCCTCTTCTCTATTATGCTGCCTACTTTGCCCCTGTAACGCGGGTGCGGTATGTTCTTTACATTGCCTTTCGGCACTATGGCTACCTTGTCTCCTATCTCAAAGCTTTTTATTCTGCTTGTAATGCCCAGGGAAGATGGCTTATGGTGCCTGGACAAGTGCCTCGTCCTTCCAACAAACAACCCGTGTGAACGTTCGCTCATCAATATCACTCTAAATCAGATGTATAGTATTTAACTGCGTAACATATATATAGTTTAGTTGCAATAGATTCACGGTGTTACCGATGGCAAAAGGCACTTCAAACAGGCCCATAGCTCCTCCTCATAAGCATGTTATACTAAAGCCCACATACAGGGTGGAGAATATAGTGGCCAGTGCGGATCTTAACACCGACCTGGACCTTTATGGGCTTGCAAGCGCATCCCACGACATAGACTACGAGCCGGAGCAGTTTCCAGGCGCGATATTGAAGGTCCATGAGCCAAAGGCAGCTCTGCTGCTCTTCAAGAACGGCAAGATAATATGCACCGGAACTCGTACTCCGAACGATGTGAACAAGGCAGTAGCACAAGCAGTCGAGCTCATAAAGAAGTACAAGGCCAACTCAAGGCGCAGTTGAATCACTCAATGCACATAGGCTACTAAAGCCACCCAGCCAATCCCGATTTCAAGCTGTTTATAATGGCAGAAGAAAACTTAGTAATCACAAAGTCTGGCAGCAAAGCAGTTATCACAATAAACAGACCCGCCAAGCTTAACGCTTTCGACAAGGAGACGATAGGATCCATGGCAATGGCGCTCAAGGACCTTGGTTCTGATGACTCTATTCGCGTCATAATCATAACCGGTGCAGGAGGCAAGTCTTTCTGTGCAGGCACGGATATAAGCTATCTAAACAGCTTGGCTGGCGGCGGCGAAGCCCGCGCATTCATAAATGCCGTGCAGGGCATAGGATTCGCCATAGAGTCTTTGCAGAAGGTTGTCATAGCCGCAATAGACGGCTACTGTTTCGGCTTGGGGAATGAGATTGCAATGTCGTGCGACCTCAGGATAGCCACAAGGGATTCACTATTCGGTCAGCCTGAGATAAAGATAGGCGTGATTCCAGGCGCAGGAGGAACGCAGCGCCTGACGCAGCTAATAGGCGCCACCAAATCAAAGGAGTTGATATTCACAGGAGGGTCGATCAAGGCAGACGAGGCGCTGTCGCTCGGCCTGCTGAACTACGTGGTAGAGAAGCAAGACCTACAGAACAAGGTGGACGAGATAACGGCCGCGATCTGCGGGAACAGCTTCAACGCGGTGAAGAACGCGAAAAAGACCAT
>DAHVQB010000014.1 GCA_027317945.1 Microcaldota archaeon | reverse complement strand
TCCAATCCATATGTCGCCGGTGAACGGATAACCAACTGGCACGTTCGCGGTAGGTATTTCGCCCGCAGAAGTATTTTTGAAGTAGAAAGTGGTCGACTGGCTGGGTCCTAATTGGCCTATGTACAGCATGTTGTTCGCACTTGAAGCCGAGAAATTGACAGGAAGACCGGAACTTCCGATGTGTTCGCTGGAAGATGCGACGAACACCCATGCGCCCAGGTAATACTGCCCGGAGTCCTGGCTTATCGTTGCGCTTATTCCGTTCGTGCCGTACGACGGATTAGTGCATGAGAATCCGGATTGCGGCGTACATCCACTCGGCGTGCCTGCACCTCCGCCGAACAGGCCGAGAGCGAATAGGATTGATACTATAATTGCAATTACAAGTATGGCCCATCCGTAGGTCATTAGGTACTCCATCGCCGATTGGGCCCTATCGGATCCTTTGCGCTTCCTGTTACTGACTGCTATTGCCATGCACCAATAAATAGAAAGGTAGGAATAAAAAGCCTACTCAATGCTATCTGACGCTCGACTGTTTTTAGGTTTATGCCCAAGAAAAGGCCGCTCCTATGTCGATATTATTTATCCATCCGCTTGTCCATACTATTTAAATAATAAGCATATTGCAAAGAATGCTAAAGTTATCAGAATAAAAGGTGCAATGGCATTCCCTCATGGTTCGGCTCATAAGCTCTTGAACAATTCAAGCACTGCGCCAGAAACCTCATCAAAGTGGTAGTTCTCAGCATTCTGCAGCAGCACGTCCATCTCACCCCACCGCATTTTTAGGCGTTTTACTGCAGTCTCAAAAACCCTGAATGAATATGCTTTAGGAGCAGCAGTGGAGAACGGCTTCTTGCATTTTTCATGTACATCCTTGATGTTTATCGGGATATGTTTGACCACGGCCAGGTGATATATATCGTAAAGGTCCCTGGCTTTCTCCCTGTTTATCACGGCAGAAACCTTTTCTGCCAGAATCTCCTCCGCTTTCATAACTTTGACATTGACTAGCGAGTCATTATAATTCAGTACAAAATTATCAGGAGGGTATTTTGGGGCATCCATAGTGCAGTCTATAACAAAATTCACGAGCCCGCTTAGCTTTGCCGAAGAAACGCGCAGCACATACCTAGTGAAATTCCTGTGCAGCTCCCTGTCGGCCTTCCAATCATTTAATACGGCATACTCATCTTCCGCCTTGAGCCTGCTTACCGTATCGTTTACCAGTGTGATCACATCCATGTTTTTGCAATCGAAATCAAGGTCCTCCGAGAATCTGCCGGAGCCGTAAAATAGGTCGAGTGCAGTGCCACCCTTGAACACGAAGCCGCTGCCTCTCCCGAAGAGCGCATTCAGGAAGAACAGCTGAAGCTTCCTCTGTATTATCTGTTCGTCCGAAAACCACTGTTCCAAGTACGCGTTTCTCATCGAACAACCTTATATGTATATCTTATACGCCTTCAGGCTTCTCCGCAGCGCTTTTTCCATATCCTCCCTGCCCAACGCTTTGATGTACTTTTTTAGTTTTTCTGCATTAAGCAGTCCACGAGTCAGCACGGTTTCCAGCTCCTCGGTGTAATATAATGTCCTATGGTAATAAACGTCATCCACGAATATCTTCTCCAAATCCGACACGTACGCGCCATTATACTCGTTATAGCCGTAGATCACCTTATTATTCACCTTTATGAACCTGACCCTATAATTACCCTTTATCGACATCGGTCTGTGGTAAACAGGTGAAAATACCAGTATCGTATTGGGCAGCTGGGTAGTGATGTTATGGAACCTGGCAGCGCTGATTAACGCTATGTAAGAGTCCTTTGTAATCCTTGAAGCAATGACATAAGGGGAAGTCCCTATCAAGCAATACCTGCCTCGCTCTACCTTTTCCACAATCCCTCTTTTAACAAGATAAGACAAGAAGACCTTAGTATACTCCGGTGCCTTCCCAGTAAGGGCCGAGACGTCCCTGGTCGTGAAGACGGCCATGTCCAGTTCCATCAGCTTCCTTACGAGTTCGCTGGCCTGCATTGCGCTCAATTAGTATTAACATAAGTAATGTATTTATAACCTTTGTTTATATACTTTAATGCCCATTTTCGCGCCTACCTGCGTTCAATTTACTTTTGCTTTCAAGTGCACCATGCGTAACAATGTTTGAAAACTTTGCATGATTTGCATCAAGGAGAAGGCGGCGCTATCGGCGGATTGGCATACTCATACTTGATCACTTGTCCGTTGCCCCCTAACCCTCCTGTCCAACCACAGCACGATGAGCCTCCGGATCCTCCTCCAATGGAGTAAGAGCCGCCAGGAGCCGCTCCGCTCCCATATGCTATCAATACAGCGCCCCCGCCGCCTCCCCCGCCTGCTTCTCCGGCGCCGGAATTGCCTCCGCCATCGGTTCCTGCGGCTTCTATAGTGCCACTATTTATCACCGTGTTGCCCTGTATGTAGATCCCATAAGCGCCATTCCCTCCGCTGCCCCCGCCGCAGCATGCGTAGCCCCAACCACCGCCCGCTCCTATTAGGTAATTCATGAGCCCGCCTGGCACCATGGTATTCGCTATGAAAGAATCAGTTATGCCAGACGCGCTTGGCGTTCCACCGTTTCCGCCGGTGCCGCCGCAGCAACCCGCGCTAGTGCCTCCGGGAGCCAGCGTAGCGCCGCCGTTCGCTGCACCTCCCAATCCTGTGCCACCTCCGCCGCTGCCGCCATAGGAATATTGATAGTTTGCCGGGTTCGTGCAGCAATCCACGCCTCCGTTGCTAGGGTTCCCCGTGATTATTGTGCCCCCATTGGTAAAAATCGTATTTGCCAGCATATAGGACACCCCGTCAGTTGTTATTGTAACGCCTGATTGTATGGTGAGGCTGTTTGCGGCCGAGACATTGCCCGTCAACGTAGTGCTTTGGGTGTAAAAGAGATCGCCGTTGCAGACTCCGCTAGCAAGATTGAAGCATTGCGGCATTGTTGAAGTTGTCGAGGACGTTGTTGTAGAGCTGCTTGTCGATGTGCTGGTGGAGGTAGAGGTTGTCGAGCTTGTGGTGGTCGATGTGCTGGTCGTGGATGTCGATGTGGTGACCGGCTGGGAGAAAGTGCTAGGGCCGCTGTTCTTCACGTTTATCGTGCCGACCTTCGCGAAACTTGTCGGAGTATTGCATGACGGCACCGAGCAATACGCGAGCCAGACGTAGCCTGTGAACTGCAAGCCTACAGGTATGTTGTTACCGGTAGGTATATCGCCAGCCGTAGTATTCGAGTAATTGAACGTAATGGTCTGGCTTACTGTCATCGCGCCGAGATGCAGCATGTTGGCGGTACTGGATGTCGAGAAGTTCTCAGGCAGCCCGCTGGGTCCGATGCGCTCGGATGACGAAACCACGAAGGCCCACGAGTCGATTATGTCCTCCCCCGTGTTCTGGCTTATCGTAAGCGTTATGCCGTTCGACGTATATGCAGGATTCCAGCAGTTGAAATTAGACTGGGATACGCAGAAGTTCGGCGTGTTTGCACCGGAGTTGAACAGCCCCAGCGCGAAT